>NZ_LN614830.1:425000-1065625 GCF_000953635.1 Legionella micdadei | reverse complement strand
AAGCAGAGTTATTTCTGGTAGAGGGCGATTCTGCAGGAGGTTCAGCTAAACAGGCTCGTAATAAAGACTTTCAGGCTATTCTGCCGTTGCGAGGGAAAATTTTAAATTCCTGGGAAATTGATTCTTCACAAGTGTTGGCTTCACAGGAAATTCACGACATTTCTGTGGCGATTGGTATTGATCCAGGTTCAGAAGATCTAAGCGGCTTAAGATACGGTAAACTGTGTATTCTTGCCGATGCCGACTCAGATGGCGCACATATTGCAACACTTCTATGTGCTCTGTTCTTGAGGCATTTTAAACCTTTGGTTCAGGCAGGCCATGTTTTTGTTGCCATGCCGCCCTTGTACCGAATTGATGCGGGCAAAATTGTCCATTATGCCTTGGATGATGAAGAAAAAGAAAAAATAATTGCTGAACTCACCCAAACAACAAAAGGCAAAATTAATGTTCAGCGCTTTAAAGGATTAGGTGAAATGAACCCCATGCAATTACGTGAAACCACCATGGATCCCAATACCAGACGATTAGTGCAATTGACTCTTGATGATGAAGAAGCGACGATGGCAATGATGGACATGATGCTTGCCAAGAAAAGGGCGGCAGATCGCAAGACTTGGCTGGAAACAAAGGGGAATTTAGCCGAAATATAAGGAAATAATCATTTATGGAATACATCACATTAGGTCAGTCTGATCTTAAAGTCTCCAGACTTTGCTTAGGATGCATGAGTTATGGTGATCCAACCAGCGGCCATTATTCCTGGGTTCTCAACGAAAAAGATTCACGTCCTTTTATTAAACAAGCACTTGAGCTAGGGATTAATTTTTTTGATACCGCGAATATGTATTCCTTTGGAGCTAGTGAGCGAGTTCTTGGGAAAGCATTGAAAGATTTTGCGAAACGAACCGAAGTGGTTATTGCGACAAAAGTTTTTTTTCCCATGAATAAAGAGGATCCCAATAGCGGTGGTCTTTCAAGAAAGTCCATTCTTCATGAAATCGACCAAAGTTTGACCCGATTAGGCACAGACTACATCGATTTATATCAAATTCATCGCTGGGATTATAAAACACCCATCGAAGAAACCTTAGAAACACTTGATGAAATTGTGAAGGCAGGAAAAGTCCGCTACCTTGGCGCTTCGTCCATGTTCGCCTGGCAATTCGCCAAGTGCCTCTATTTAGCCGAGAAGCATCATTGGCATCGATTTATTTCCATGCAACCGCACTACAACCTGATTTATCGTGAAGAAGAGCGCGAAATGCTCCCGTTTTGCAAAGTTGAAAAAATCGCGGTAATGCCTTGGAGCCCTCTTGCCCGGGGAAGATTAGCTCGACCGCTTGAGAGTCAGGAAACTGCGCGTTTTGTAACCGATTACGTTGGCAAAAAACTTTATGATAAAACTCAAGAAGCGGATAATTTAATCATTAAGCAAGTCAACCGCATTGCCCAACAAAGAGACATCGCCCCCTCCCAAGTCGCCCTTGCTTGGCTCTTCAAAAATCCGGTGGTAAGCACACCAATCATTGGTGCAACAAAACCTCACCATCTCGAAGATGCAGTAGACGCATTAGGGATAAGATTAACAAAAGAAGAAATACGGTTACTTGAATCACCTTATGTTCCTCATGACATTGTCGGATTTTCATAAAATACTTCAAAAGCATCTAAATCATTAATTTCAATAGCATAATGGTAAGGTCGTTTAGACCTAACCTAGATTTGATTAGATCTAAGCGTGATGATAAAATCAACATTCTGGACAATAAAAACCTATTTTTTATTTCCTTTAGTTAAGCTTAACTTAATATTTTCTTGGTATATTTTACAACTCCTAGTTAATTTTGATTGACCTAATGTACCGATTGACTCAGCAATTCAGAGAATCATTAATCAATTTTTTGCGTGATCCAGAAAATCCCGCAAATAAAACAAAATTAGCAGCTGCCGCTTATGCAATTTATGAAGAAGCCTCCACTCTATATGGTTCTGAGCCAGATAAATTTATGCTTCATGTGGATACTCGAGTAAAACCGGCAGTGAAAGGCATTCGGATTCACCCGGATCTCGGCAAACTATTGGATAACTTTAACCGAGAGTTAAGTTTGTCGGACTCAGTACAAGAAAGACTAGCTTTTCATCCTCTAACCCTCACTTACTATGAATATCTGAAAAAAAATTTACTTGACCCTGAACAAATAACCAGAGATAAATTAGATATAATTCAACAAACTATTCAACAAGTGAAAGCCGAAAATAACCCTTATGCCAAGGAGTTAGAAAGCGCTTATATTAAGTTGAAAACTTTAGTTGATGAGCATTTTGAATTACCCCAGACTGCCCAATCCGCTCACTATGAACATTTCAAACGGAAACTAGAATTTGTATGCTCTGAGCATAAACAGGCTATCCAGAGCAATGTGCGAATTAAAACGGTTTTTTATGATTTTCTTGCAGTCATTTCTAGCCTCTTAATCTATATCGGAGAATATCTGTCTAATCTGTGCCAAAAAAAGGTTAATTTTTTTAAGGTGTCTTCTATTTTACCTAAAGAAACGTTGTCTAATTTTTCTCTTGGAACTTCAACAATAGAAATTACGGAATACGATGAAGACGAAGACAGTGATCTTCAATCTTCTACCAACATGATCTATTTTTAGTTTAACTGTAATTTTTATACATTTCTTTGAAGTTCGATACTTCGTCAATAATAATCTATAATCAAGCACCTTGCGTTGAAAATCCACTTTACTTTACGAGATAAATTCACTCTATGGGCTACCAAATAGATTTGATTTCACCAGAGAAAGCAGAGCAACTATGCTGCAAAATCATTGCGAATTTACCCGAGTACTTTGGCATACCTGAAGCAAATGCGTCTTATACTTCAGGGGTACGTACAAACATCAATTTTGCAGCTCAACTTGATGGGGTTTACATTGGCCTTTTAAGCCTCAATTTTCCCTACCCTTCTAATAGTAACATTTATTGGATGGGGGTGATGCGTGAATATCAACACCAAGGAATTGGTCGATTGTTACTGCAAGAAGCCTCGGCTTACGCTGTCAAAGCACAAGCAAAAACAATGACCGTGGAAACTTTATCACCCGGCGAGAAGGATGAGAATTATTTAAAAACGTACCAATTCTATCAAAAACATGGGTTTTCCCCCCTTTTTAATTTAAAACCCACTGACTACCAATGGAATATGGTTTATCTGTTTAAACAACTCAATAGTCCTTTGCAAGAGCTCATTGTTATCGAAAGGGAAGCACGGGATTACGGTTTCGACTGGCCTAATCACGAGATGATTATTGAGCAAGCAATTTCGGAATGCGAAGAAATTAAAGAAGCGATTGCCGGTAACGAACCGAAATACCGTATTCAAGAAGAAATAGGTGACTTGTTGCACACCGCTATTTCATTATGCCTCTTTGCAGGATTCGATCCCGACCTTACCTTAGCCCAAATCGTCACGAAATTTACGGCACGGATGTGTTCTCTTCAAGCAATTGCAAAAGAGCAAGGATTAACTACGCTGAAGGGGCAACCTACGGAATTGATGATTGAACTGTGGAATAAAGCAAAACGGGTTGGCCGTTGATCCCCACTATCCCCACCTTATCAAAGGTACAATATTGGAGTAATCGTCTGTCCATAATCGGCTATCGTTTCCTGCAGCAAATCGCCAGCCTTCCATCCGCATTAATTCGAGGGCTAAGGGTTGATTTGCTGTAAGCAGTGCCCATTCGGCTGTCAACTTTCCTTCAGTCTCATTTCCCTCTTGTTTTTTATGCAATACAACCAATTGCAGTTCACGGCCTGCAGCAATAACAACAGGAAGCAAATGCAAATGACGATTACTGATATTAATTAAGATGCCCCCATTCTCCTCAATGGTTTGTTGATATAATTTAAAGGCTTCCAGTGTTAATAGATGAGTGGGGATTGCGTCAGAAGAAAAGGCGTCAATCACTAAAAGATGCGCACGCCTGTCTTGATTATGTTCTAAAATTTTTCGTCCGTCTCCTTCATGGAGCGATATTACCGGTGGGCAATCATGTAGGTAAGTAAAATAATGATTATTGCTTGCAATGCGAATAACCTGTTTATCAATATCAATGATTTTGAGCCTATCGCGATTGCGAAACTGACAGGCCATCATTCCAGTACCTAACCCGATTATCGTCGCATCAAGCTTAGGGAATATCCCCTGAAGACGGCGAACCACGGGCAATACAGAACCATAATAAGCCATTGCAGCATTTTCTTGCTGACTATATCCATTCAGTTGAAAACCATGCAAGGTATTCTGGCTTACCAATACGTGCGCATTACTTAGGGAAAGCACTTGTTTTACACCATAAAAATTGCGCTGCTGTGTTAATGTTTCTATTGATTTAAACCAAGGGCTAAACAGAAAAACAAATAAAATCGCCATTCCCATAAAAAGATTGATTTTATTTTTAGGCCAAATCACGAGGATACCCAGTGCTAAAATCGCCAGGATATGATGTGTTTTCATCCAGCAATGTTCAGGCAAAAAACAATTAATTAACAATAAAACAAAGAGAATAATTGAGGTATAAACAGATGATCGGGGTAAAGAAAAACAAAGCATAGCAAGGGCAAAAACCAAAGGGTATTCATAAGCACCATCGAAAAGACGTGGTGCTATTACCCCATTAAACAAACCAGCTAAACTGCCTCCTAAGGCAATACAAAAATAAAAACTGGTGAGTTGATTAGTTGTTGGCCTCATTCGTACTAATTCACCATGACATAAAAGCGCAAGCATAAACAAGCTTGCTAAATGAAATAGGATAAGCGCCCAAGCCGTTAATAAGTTGGCCCCTACAATAAATCCAATGACAGGAAAAATAATAAAAAATAAGGTATTTCGGGTAACCCATGCGTGAGGAATGAGGGGATTTTTCGCAAAAGTAATGATAAAAGAGAGTAAATAAACAAGAAGAGGAATGACCCAAAATAAAGGGGTTGCGGCAATATCAGTGGAGATGTAAAAAGATACACCTAACATTAAACTGCAAGGGATAAAGCTATAGCTAATCCAGCGTAAGCGAATCGACCAAGTTGCCTTATTTTTTTTACGCTCAGGGGTTAATGATTGCTGTTTTGGGATAAACAGTGCAGCCAATAAGACAATCATATAAATAACAAAACTCAAATTCCAATAATGGAACTGCAGCTTTAAGCCAATATAGCGCTCAATTATCCAAGGATAGGCCAATAAAGCAAACAAGCTTCCTACATTCGATGCGACATAAAAAAAATAAGGATCACTTGCGTATTTCGCCTTTGTCTGGCTGTATGCAAATTGTAATAAAGGTGCAGAAGCACCGATGACTAGAATCGGCAAACCTAAATGAGTAATTAAATGGCACAAAATCGCCAAATCAGGTGAGGTTAAGTTAAAAGTGGGGGATACCGTTAATGGAAGAGCAGTTAGACTCAGCAAAACCAGCGAAACGTGCACTAAGCGCCATACCCAATTATTGGCAATTCGGCTCAGCACCCAAGCGTAACCATAAGCAAGCAAAAGCATGGTTTGAAAAAACAACACGCATATTGTCCAGACAGCAGGGGTGCCCCCGTACACAGGAAGTAATAATTTTGCAACTATCGGTTGGATAACAAAAAGCAGCAAGGCGCTTAAAAATAAAGGAATGGAAAATAAAAATCGTGTCACTGATTCATCCTGAAAATACTTCGCTTTTCAGCACGTTTAAATTAGACAATTGTGGCCTATCTTTACTGTCTAGAAAAGACTTTTATTTTACATTACAACTTCGTTTACAACTGTTCGAATTAACATGACAACTTCAGGGATGACAACTCTGTTGCCCTGTTAACAAGGGCGAACTGATGATAAATTGCTTAGCTCTATCACCTTTGAATCGCCACTGTTGTTTTCCTTACATCCCTGTAATCGAAAGACTATCTCGGGTATTTTTATTTGTGCCAATTCAAGTATTGTATAACCCTTATTATTTCTCACATTATCAATACCAGGAACAAACTGTCTTGCCTGCAAGAAAACTGGAATAATTTTATCCACATCAAGGCTATTTTCTAGTGCCCAATGAAACCAGGTATTGCCCTCATTATCTTTTTTTGTTAATTGATTAAGTAGATGTGCCTTTCTACAAAACTCATTAAGAATTTCATTTCCAAAAACAGAATTACCAAATGTAGAAGTACAAAGCCGGTATAAAGGACTATTCTTCTCTCTATGCTCACTCCAATTTTGATACGGCGGGCAAATCAAGGATGGTTCTAATTGGTATTTAAATAACGACTCGTTCAATAGAATTTTCTCTAAAAAGCACTGACCATCTTGTGAATTAAACAACACTTCAAAAGGCGTTATACTTTTTCCTGGAATTTTTTGTGAGAACATTTCCCCATGAAACTTATTCCATCGTTGTTGCTTAGAGATAAGTGCTTCAAGTCGCGCAGCCCTTTCTTTATCTTCAAGGAAAGTAGTTAAAAAATACTCGTCTTTATCTGGATCAAAATTAAGCGATGTAAATAATTTCTTACACATTGCAGCAAGATCAAGTGAGAGCAAATTACTTAGAAGATCATCGCTCATATAATTCATAAAATGTTTTTTTAAGCGCTCCGATTTAGACATACCCTTGTTTACTTCTGCCTTAGTCTTCATCATCTCCTTTAATTTGGGCATACTTTCTAAATCAGACTCTAATGTTCTCCCTGCTTTATTCTCCTTTTTAAGAATTTCTACATCGAATAGGGGATTTTTCATAATTAATTTTACAAACTTAAAAAGTTCTTTTTCCGCACACCATTGAAACCAATTATTTCCATTTATCGCATCCGGTTTGCAAAGTTCTTCATATAAATCGGTCTCCATGATTAATTTCAGTAATTCACATTTTTCTTTCGTTGCCATTAATCGAAGGAAAAAATTGCCCGCGTTAAATATCCTTTCCCAATCGCGATCAGGTGGGCACAAAAGCTGTTTAACCGACAGCTTTAGATAGAAAAAAGGGTTATGAGGGAAAACATGCTTCGTGAGAAATACAGTACCGCCGGTCACACTTCCCGTCGTTACCAACAATTCAAGAGGTGTTAGGTTATCAGGATGTCCTGGAATAGGCTTAGAAAAACGCTCTCCACTGAATTTATAATAATTCTCAGGATTAGAATCTAAAAAACTAACAAAAACATTCATTTTATTGCTATCCAGCAGAATATGCCTGAAAAGACACTCCCCATCTGGCATCGGAACGGTAAATAAATACCTAAAAAGCTTGTCTTCATCGCAGGCAAAGAATAATTTTAAATTGCTCTCTGTCAAACTGTTAAAAAGGCCTTGAACATATTCCTCAGGTGTTCTCTGTGGTTTAGAAGAAAAAAATGTTGAACCGCCAACGAGGTTAAAAGCTGAATTACCCGCTTGGCGCAAACTTACCGCTGTACTTGAAGAAGAAGTTATTTGGGGTAGAACGGGAGCTCGGCGGACCGCTTGGGGTATCGCTATTGCCTGCACTAACTTTTTTGTACGCTTCTTCTTTTTCTTGCTTTTTTTCGACCGTTTGTCTTCTTGTGCGGGCGATTGTTCAGCCGCTTGCGTGTTTTTAAGCCCGGGTTTATCAGCCACAGGATTTACCACCGATGCCAGTTTAATCTCATGCTCTTTTCTAAATGCCTCAAATTCTTCCGGTTTATGCCCCAATTTATGAATATAAATCTCTCTCGCTTGCGGCAAACCTTGCTTCACAAAATCAATGGCTTTGGATAACCACTCTCGACGCAACTCCTCCTCCGTTTTTGTCGATACTGCAAACGTTACTTCTTGAGCTTCTTCTTTATTGGGCAACCCCACTCCCAGCAATTGATATAAATGCCGTAACGCATGATGCCTTTTCTGGTTGATGATTAAATGCTCGGTTGCACGCGAACATGCCGTGAAAAACTGGTTCATCGGAGGGCCAAAGCGCTCATCACCCTGCCCTTTCTTCGCCCGGTGGGCCGCCTTCGATTTATCCAAAAGCACATCCGGGTTTACTTTCAAATACTCTTCAAGAATATCATCTGCTTCACGAAGAAGCTCTGTCGGCTCAAGTATTTTGTGCGCAACAACCGTCCGAAACTCCAACCCTTTAATCTGCTCAACGGTAAATACCATTTCCGTTTTATACAGCTTGCGCGCTTCCTCCACATATTCCGCTTGCGTTACCACCGCAAACTGCGTCGTCTTAGCTAACTCATGCAAAAACTTCAGGGTCTCTTCATCAGGCCCTTCAACCCATCGGATACTGCCCGCTTTCTTTTTCCCAGAACAACCTGTGATTTTCGATTGCCCCAACTTATCATCGCTACCACCCGTTAAAACATTGCGGATACCCACCGCATTATTCAAAAATGGAACCACAACCTCCGGGCAACGATGCGAGAATGGCAACTCAATGTGACTCACCTCATAGCCCATCTTTCGCAACGTCTCAACTATATAAGGGCGCTTCGATTTAGAATCATTTAAACTTTGACGGGTATCAATACAAAGGCATACTTGACCAGCCTTCGCTAATTCCAGCAAATTGCGAAGCTGCAAATAGGACAAATCTTGCGATTCATCAACCACCACCATCTCATAACGACCTTTCACAACAAACGGGAAAAAAGCAAGGTCAACTTTCTTCTCCGATTTAAGAAATATTTGATACGCTTCATACGCCGCGTAAATCCATCCCTTCTCTTCTGAATCATGAAATATACTTTGCTTCCCTCCTAAGGACAGGTACCCCGCTTCATCATATCCCGATAAAATCCGAAACTCTTGATAGACTTGGCTGCCCTTCTCCTTTAATTCCTCCAATTTCCCTTTTCGCCAACCTTGGGTGGACTCTCGCGCTTTTAATTCTTCCTGCTTCTTCGAAACATAGTGCCTAAACCACTCTGCAAACTCCTCCTTATCAACTAGTGTTTTACCCGCTAACTCTTCTCCATGAAGCACTCTCGCCAACGACTCATACGATTGATACCCAACCCGGCCCTCCGCTTCAGCCGGTAATCCTTCCGCACTACCCCTCTGCATCTGCTCAACTAAGCGCGATGATTGCGTCACATACAAAACACCATTATTCCCCTCTAACGGCAAACCATTCAGCAACGGATTCATTAAAAATAACGACACACACGACTTCCCTGAACCAGGAGGGCCACTCACTAACAACGGTAATTTCGCCTTTAACGCTTCCTCTTGTTTACTGTTTAACTCAATGAAATTCTGATTGTAATACTCAAGGCCTACCCATTTTATCCCCGTCCCTTCTTTATTACCCTGCAAATTAGAAACCAAACCTTCCTCTTGCCCTGATTGCTCCAACACCTCCTCTAAATAATGGCGATATTTCTCCAAATAGCGTTCGCAATATCCAGGAATCACCACAAATGGACTCCGGTGATATTGATGTCCTATGTCTTTCAAAAACAAAATATACGGATGGCCTTTTACTTCCGCATTCGCAAACAGTAAACGATTCCCTTGACTCGCCCTAACACTGTAAACATACGGCTTTACTATCCATTCTAATCCTAGCGATTTATATTCCCCTCTTACCAACTTCTCTATAATTGGCTTGTATTCCTCTAACTTCTCCTCATCGCCTATCAGTCCTTGCCAATAATGTATCGTTCCGGGGGCCATCTAAGTTTCCTATAAATCTCAAAAAAACCAACTATTGTACATATTGATTTTATTTTTTCAATTAGAAGAAGAAGAGAGTAATTTAACAATATTCTGCCCCGGACATCTCAGGATATTGAGAGCAAATCGGTGTTAAGGGCATAGTTTTTTGATTTTTGCTCTAGGGTCTGCTGGCAATTGGTTTCGAAAGTTGAAAAACAAGGCAAATTAAATGTAATTTGAGCAGGCCATCTTCATTTACAACAGTAAACCAACTGTCTACTGACCCTAGGCAGAGCTAGCAGTATTCGCTCGATTCAGTGGAAGGTTGCGCTTGCTCGCTTCGTTGACTAGGTGAATAGCAACTTGAATGTTCAACACCTTGTTGTGATTGGGGTTTCGCTTTTTTCAAGTCGCGCAAGAGTTGCCGACGGAAAGAGGGATAATCCACTTCAATCGCGTGTCTTATGTTTGCTTTAAACCTAGAACGCGATTTTTTTATCTCCCTTTTTATTTTTATAGGTAAATTTTTTGGGCGATCTAAGCTGCCGGCAATAATTCTAGCTGCAATTTTGGCTTGAAAATCAGCAAGAGGCCAAATGCAACCCTGCGGTTGAAACAAACCAATAAAATAGAGATTTTTAAAATCAGCGTGCATCATTTTTCGATAAAGAGGAACATGAACTAAGGTACTAAAATCGATGAGTTGTTTATCAAAAAATGGAAAACTTATCTGGTAGCCTGTCGCTAAAATAATGACATCAAATTCATCTTGCCGACCATCAACAAAATGAACTGTATTACCATCCAATCGATCAATGGCTCGACGCGGTAAAATCTTACCGTGTCGTATGTAATAAAGCAGTTCGGAATTAATGGTTGGATGAATTTCTTGTGGTTTGCATTTAGGTTTTTCTAAATGATACTTTGGATACCGCCCTTGAATAATACGGATTATGGCAGCAGCTAATAATTGCTTCGGCCAATAAGGCATCCAATTCACAAAAGAGAACATGATATCAGTAGGTTTACCAAAAATGAATTTAGGAAAAATATGCTGGCCGCGGCGTAAACTGATGCAAGTTTTCGGCGAATGGCGTGAGATCTCCACGGCAATATCACAAGCTGAATTACCCCCTCCTACGACAAGCACTCTTTTATTTTTAAACGGTGCAGCTCGTTTATATTGGTGGGAATGGAGTATTTCGCCTAGGAATTCTCCACAAAATTGCGGAACTATAGGATCCCAGTGATGGCCGTTTGCGACTAGAACGTAATTAAAAACTTCTTCATATGTGCCTTGTTCGTTCTTATAAGTAACCATCCATTCCCTTTCCGACAGAGGGACGATTTTTTCGACACAAGTATTGAATTGAATATACTCATTAACACCAAAATGCTGCGCATAATCTTCAAAATAACTCAGAATTTGAGTATGTGACGGGTAGTCAGGATACTCAAACGGCATTGGGTAATCTTCGTATTGCGAGAGCCGTTTTGAACTAATGATATGAGTTGTTTCGTAGACACTCGAGTGATCATTGCTTTCGTCAAAAACCCAATTTCCTCCCAAACGGTGATTTTTTTCAAATACGGTGAAATTAGTTAAACCCTGTTGTAATAAATTTTTTGCAGTAGTTATACCGCAAGGTCCAGCACCAATAACGCAAATTCTTGGAGAATTATTAGGGGGATTTTTCATAATAAATACACTTTTACAAAAGCCTAGGCTAGATTTACATCTTATTTTTATTATTCATCACTGCATTCACATTATGAAGCAGTTTTACTATTTGCATTGCTTATAGCAGCCAATGAACGATTGACCATTAAATTCTGTATCTCTTCATTTTTATCAATAGTAAAATGGTTCACCGCAACGGTTTTAAGCGTTGATACATTAAGATTTTCAATTGTTGTACGCTTAGGATCCATAGCCTTTACTCGCAATCCACTAAACATCGGTACGAAAGATGGCTTGTATATATTGAGTACATGCTTAACATTCGGAGGCACTTCCAGAGGTGAAACAGCATCAATGGTAATGAGTAGGTCTACTGGAATGTTTGCCTTGGCAAGATTTTTAGCCACTTTAATTTGTTCGTTTGCCCCCAAAGAATGTCCTGCCAGAATAATCGGTCCTGGTAATTCCTTAGTCCCATAATTTTTGATGATGTATTTGCTTAATTGATCAACTTTGTACCAAACCGTACTTTCTGTTCTTATTCTGTATTTTCTTTCCAAGGTGCTTTGCAATTGATTCATTCCGGTACTAAAAATACCGCCTAAGCCACCACGCATAACGAAAACGCGGGCTTTACTTTTGAAAACATAGTTTTTATCTTTGGAGAGGCTTTGTGTCGCAGCAAGGTCAATACATCCTGTTAAATATAAATTTGATAACAGTATGCATAAATATAAAATCGACTTGCCTATTCTATAATGACATCGAGATTCCATATTAACCTATTTTCCTCTTTATTATTTTGCTGATTCTACATAAATTTATGGACAGATAAAACCAGTTCATAGGCAATAGCTCGCAGCTCTTTTTATCGGATTTAAAACTTAATTGTCTAATTGTTTGAATTTGATTCTAAGAGCAGTTTAAGTCGAGCCAAAACATAGACCTTAAATTAAGATCCCAAGTTTTGGCTCATTGTCCCAAACTAGCATTCGTCAAAGTGTGTAAAATTGAACATTCATCGCTGGTTTGTCCCTTACAAACCCCAGCCTTTACGGCATGGAATTACTCATTGCGAACAACGATTATCTACCGCCACTTCCGCCAGCACCACCACCTCCAAGACCACCAGCACCACCAGCAGCCCCACCGTATCCTTTTCCGCTATGGATATAAGAAGAACTATCACCTGACTGTTTTTGGCATGCGGATAATAAACTAGAGGAAACGATTAGAGTAAATAGAACAATAATGGCAGATATCCTTGTTTTCATAAGAAATTCTCTCCTAAATAATTCACCCCAAGACTATCACAAGCATTTGATGAATATCCAGCCCAAATTCCAGAAACATACCAAGATAAATCACGCCCTTTAGAAGACAGCCTCTGCATTTCTTACTCATATGACTGACAAAAAATGAAGTAAGTGTAAAGAATTTGTAAATTAATATTCTGTTAATTTTTTGATCTTACTATTCCCAAAATGATAACTGTGTTGTAGTAGAGGTCAAAATGAAAGAGCGAAAAGAAGTAAAAACTCCTGATGAAGCAAAAAGTATTGGGGATCAGGTGACATTTTTTGGTGTTACCAAAGCGATATGGGCGAATTTTTCCCAAGCACATAATGAGTGGAAGCGTAGAAAAAACACGGGGTCTGAATATCCAGGTTATCATTGCCCTGAAAGGAAAGAATTGGATACCAAACTTAAAGAATTGGATGATTCTGCACATCATGTATCAGTATCTGCGGTAAATGATGGCCATGATGCGGCGAAAGTTCCTTTACATCCCAAAGCTAAAAAAGCATTGCTTATGCAAGCAATCGAAAATGATACCAATTACTTGCCGCCTAATAGGCCGCATGCTCTCTCCTATCAACAGGAAATGAGGAATGCAAAAGCATTTTATAAAGCGTATTTGGATCCCGAATATAAACAGTATCGGAATGAGAACTTGGCAGGATTTTTCATTCATTACGCCAAAGGTATTGCTGAATCAACTATGAATCAATGCTTACCTTCGGAAGAATATGTTCCCAAATTTGGGGCCAGATGCAGTGATCGCGGGTAATTAGATACCACGACTATCCCGTTTTATTGCAAGCTATAAAACGGGATTTGATTATTTTATTATTTATGCTCGAAAAGAGGTTTGTCATCAACTTGTTCGTCTTGGATTTTACGGTCTTTCCTGTGAAAAAGAGTGGAAGAAGTCGTTGCTACTGTGACTTTTTTGGAAGGACGATTAAGCTCAGGCCGGGTGGATACATTTTCTAGAAATTCTTTAAGAAGTTCGTTGCAAGAGCCTTCTTTTACACCACCGCCCTTTCTTGATGAATCAAAGCTTATACATTCAGATTTGCCTTCCCCGGAAGGTAGTCTTCTACCCAAATAAACTTGGTGATAATCATCTCCTCCATCCTTACCTTCTACAGGATAAGTAATGATTGCATGCCCTTGTGTGGGGAGTACTTCATCCAGTTCAATTTCCTTCCCTGCTGGAAATGTTTTAACTTGATAAGGAGTCTGCGTATCAACAAAAGCGGAGTGTTTGCCATCTTTTCCTTCCTCTCGTAATTTTTGTTGGTGATCCTCTTCCTCAACTGCTTTGAGGTAAACGTCAACATTGGTTTCAGAAGAAAAATTTTCACGGGGATTAGAACCGGCAATTTGTTTTTTAGCATAAATATTAGTGAGTGGGTTACAAAGTCCCGCTTCATCATCTCTTCCAACAGCCCTGAGCATTTCATCTTGCGAGCTGTATTGAGAAGTGGGCTTAGGTTCGCTAGATGGATCTGAGACTAAAGATTCATACCAATTTGAAAGCCTTTTGAACATTTTAAAACTCCTTCTTAATGTCAAATGGATAAATTATATACTAATTTAACAAATTTTACAGCTTTCTTAGAGCAATTCTTCGTTTGACAGGCAAAAATTTGTCTACTAGCTTCTAATTATACTCAGCTAAAGACCATTGCTTATACCCAAAACACAAGGAGGTTGTTATGTATTTAAGCAAGTTAGGTTTTTTTAAAAATAAAATTGCCCTTGAGAAACAGCAGCTTTTAAACTATTTGAATCTTTTAACCGCAAACTTAAAAAGCAATAACTTAAAAAAGATACAACTTGCTTATTTACAGCAAGGCCTCTTTCTGCTTACTGCTTCAGCGAAGAGGGTAAAACAAAAGCGGATATCCACTAAATTGAACTATACAATACGAAAACGAAAATTAAAAAAACGCTTGACCCAAAGGGTAAAACAAATGGTTGGGAAGCGGCCGATAGAAATAAGAATCCTTGCCTATAATCCAGAATTCGCCAGAATAGAAACAAATAAGAAATCCCCTAAACACAGAATCAGGACGAACCTGCACCCATAAAATCTAGTAAGGTCTGCAATGTGTAATTCGTCTGAGCGAATCCTTTCGCTGGATTCGCTTTCTGAAGAAATGCTATGAACTGATTTTTTGTACCCTAAGCTATCTGCCTATCAAAATAAAAATGGCAGAAATTAAAGCAATTATGGCGGTGACAACCGGTGGAATAGGAATGCCTGGAGCAAGTGTTGTTAATGCAACCAAGATTAGAAAAATTGCAAGAAGGATAAATCCGATATTATTAGTAAGTCGCATAGTAATAATCCTTTAAAGTTACGAGAACATCCCAGATAGTGGTCAATGAGGGTGATCCCATATCACCTATCATCAACTCACAGAATTAGATTATCCTTTTTTTAATGACTGTGCAAAAGCCCGGGGCAATGCCCCTAAAAAGTATCAAAGCCTTGATATTCTTTCCAGGGTAAATCCTGACGGGTATGTTCTGTGACCTGAGCATGGGGAGGCCCCTGTTTTAGCCAATCGTAAAAAAGGTCGAGTTGGCCTTCCTCGCCGCAAGCAAACACTTCAACCCTTCCGTCAGCTAGATTACGCGCCCATCCGTTAATGCCAAGCTTATCGGCTTGTTGCTTGGCGGAGGCTCTAAACCATACTCCTTGAACTTTGCCAGAAATATGACAGCGCATGCACATTTGTTTAGCCATAAACTCTAATTTATTTCCTCGAAATTAGATCCCTCTCTAGGGGGTTAAAATGAGATCAGTATACCTCTCAGCAACACTTTTTTCACTAAGCTTTAAGTCCTCTCGTGTAAGGGGGGCTTGTTTTTTCAGGGCAAAAAAGCCTTCTAAGTTCTCTGCAAAACGGTTTGAGGGTAAGTAGGGTTTTCCTGAAGGACTAAAAGCAGGTTTACCCTCCATCGCTGCTTTATTAGTTAAAGCGCCGGGTACTGCTTGCATGACCCCTTCCGCTGCAGCGGCAGCGGCATCCCCGCTCACTTCAACTCTTAAGAATAGCTGCTCATACTCTGGGTTATTGATTGTTAAATCTGGATGTTTAAGTTTTGCTATGAAAGCAGCAGGTAGAATAATTTTAAATTGCTTTTCTACTTCAGGGTAAGCTTTATAAATCGATAATATTTTTTGCAGATAACTATCCAAATCTTGAATTCCAGGATGTAAACCAAGGCGTAGTTGAATATTTGGATGGTTAGGCAACTCGTCAAATAAGCACTTTAAAAATACTGCATCACTCGTTTCCACAGGCTGGGTGGTACTGCTTACAAATGCGAGTGATTTACCGGGGGCGATTTTTAATTCTTCTCTGGTTTTCTCCAAAACAGCTGATGCGGGCAGCTCATCTTGAAGAGCTCTATCAATACTCAAATGGCCCGTTACATGCACTTTTGCATCGAGTTCAAAATCGTCAATTGCCGTATTAAGCGGTACACCCCATTGAACATTTGGTTTGTGCTTTAATAATGGCAAGTATTTCCATAAAGAGTGTGGCTCAGGTTTAAACATGAATTCATAGGCAACAAGCACAGGGGTATCTTCCAATGCCTCAGCAATTTGAAAAGGAATTTCATTATCTGCTGATGGCACCCCTATAAAAGCATAATCAACCTGATGCTCCTTTTGTACAAACCCGACAATAGTCTGAACTTGCTCCTTTGAGCAACGCGTCTCCACAGGAAAATCCTCGCTATTAATAATTTGCGGAAGACTTTTTTTCTCAATAACGGATAAAGATTGAAATTTTTCGATTGCGTTTTTTGCAGGTTTGGTTAAGGCAACAAGGATAGCTTTGTGTTCACTATTTCGTTTTTCCATTGATTCGATGGTAGCCAATGCTAAATTAGCATCCCCTACACTACTGACCAAAAAAGCAATCTTCATATTACAACTCTAATAAAAGTGGCATAATTATACGTATCAGAAAATTCATGATCAACGGAATAGTCAGATAGAACTAAGGATGCTCTGCTGAAGCGCTTCTAAATCTAGTATTTTGGACCAGTAAGAGTATACTTTTTCTTGAATCGCTAAAAAGGGAATACGCATGAATACTCATAACAAGTACAAGAAAGGAAGTACTTTTGTGTTTGTTTTAAGCCTCCTCATCAGTTCCATTGCCATAGCGTGGCATGGTGGCGCGCAAGTGACGGACAAAAGTGGCTATCCCATGGGGGATTCCTTTGGCAGTAATGAGGAAATCATGACCAATTGCAAACCTGATGTGACTATTGTAGGCAGCGCAAGAGCTTACGTGAAGAGCTGCCAGGATAGCAACGTCTGCCCGGGTTGGTTTCGCCGTTATATCATCAATCCCATTCATGGGGCATTGCGTACTACTTTCGATTAATCGTCCTAAACCTGTTGTGAGGAAGGATTGGGTTACCTAGGAAGGCGTAACCCAACCCTTGGATTTTATTTCCCACTGGTGTTGGGTCAGTTACTCATTTGCCTATTAATCTCTACATGTTGCAGGCCGATATTGTCTTTTTAGTGTTCCTTTATTACATGCCCACGTTAAATCCCCATTTGCCTGTAGAGTAGGAACTAACACTAAAGTCCCGTTACCTGCAAGCTCAGTATAAGTAATAGTAATTTCTCCTTTGGGACCAATTACAATCGATTGAACATTTGCAGTCGGCGCGGGGCTGGTGTAGTGGGTTGCCTCCTGGGAGTCAGGTAAAGCATGATTAGTCATTGCCGCTTCAGCGACAGCTAATTTTGCCGTCTGGGCCATATTTAAACCTTCAGCTACACGAGCTCTAACGGTGTAATCTTGATAAGCAGGGATCGCAATCGAAATGAGAATGCCTAAGATAGCAATGACAATCATTAACTCAATAAGTGTTAATCCCTTTTGTTTCATATTAATCTCCTGAGATGAGGAAGGAAGGAAGTATGCCATAAACTTGGCCTTAGAGATAAACGAATATTACTTTTCCGTGAATCGTTAATTCTGACGGAATGGTTTAGGGGGCTCTGCTCTTTCTTCCTCGGCTCTTTCTCCTAAACAATAACTCATACGGTATCGATTATGCTTAATTATTTGGCGCCGTTGTACTAATCGATTAGAAATACCTGCCAGGGCATTTTTTTCTTCTCTTATATCCAGTTTTTCCCGTTCCTGGGTTGGCAGCGAATGCCTGATTTGTGAACCTAATCGTCTCATACTGACAGTGGATAAAAACTCATCCTCACTGTCGGTATAATCTCGTGGCGAATACCCGCTTTCATCTCCGGCAATTGAGTGGGTATCCACAGAGCTTGATATATTCCGTTTAGATACAAGTTGTTTTAAACCCCACCCAAAAACGGGATGCTCATAAGATTGGGCATCTTCTCCCAAAGTACTCATCAAAGCAGCTATTTTTTTATTGTTTTCAAAATCATGGGCAATTTCCCTTGGAACACATAATTTGAGTATCTTAAGAAAATCTTTCAAAGCAGTTTCATTATACCCATGTGAATTATGATGGTTGTTATTCGCTATATTTAGCTTATTGAGGTATTTCGTATAACCGCATCTACTCAACCTTTGAAGTTCTTCAGCCAGCCGCTTCATCCCTTCATTGGTGATATTGCAACCATTTAAAGTAACCTCCTTAAGCTTATCCTTCCCTTTTAATAGATAGGCGATATCCGTCATGTCTTCATCAGACAACAATTGCCCTAAAATGACCAGTTCACGTAAGTGATTAAACTCTCTTAAGGCATGGAGAAAAAGTGCTTTACTTTCTTGAGTTTCAAAACTTCCAGTTATTTCAAGCTTTTCTAAATTCGCAAATACAGGGCTAAGCAATTCCCTAACGAATGCTGTTTGCCTTAAGAGTTGAGAATTTAAGCAGAACAGTTGGAACTGAGTTACGCCAGGCAAATTTGCAAGTAATCTGGGTAATCGAGATGCGACCAACTCCTCTTGCTCTACCGCTAGTTCTGCTTCGAAACCAGAACTGATTAGATCGATCTGACAATCCCCTTCACATGTTTTGGCATCATAATTGTAAACAAATCGATCCCCATGGTTAATGAATACATTGATTTCTAAAGAGAAATCGTGTTCTTTAGCAAGCTTGGCTGCCTGGGTTAAATAATAAAATAGGATATGTGAGCTAACGATTGCATCCCCTGCTTGTTTATCTCCTTCAGTTTCAGAAGAATACTCCAAAGCATCTGTTTGCTTAATGGATAATTTCCCCTTGCTAAAAGAAATAGTTAGCGGTGACCTACCCGGCAAAGGAATTGTTAATTCCTCACCTTCATTGCTGCTTATTAGCAATTCCTTCAGTCGAGAAACTTGTCCATGTTTGTTGAGCTGTAAACGAAAAGGCCTACCCTCTTCATCACGTATATCAAGCGTAAAAGAAGAATTTGTGTGAAGCAGATTATCAATTAAAGCCTTCCAAGGTAAACTTCCTATGTCATATTTTCCTTGAGAGTCTACGACGATAAGTTCTTTGGGTTTAGCTCGCTTCAGCATGTTGGCTAATTTAGCGAACAGTAAGTGCATCGAATCAGATGTGTTTGCATCGCTAGGAATCTGACAACGATCAAATTCGAGTGTTATGTCTAGACTTTGTTGGTTTGTATCGCCAAGAACAGCAGAATTAACAAATTCAAAACTTGTGTACTTATTTTTTAATTCAAAAAGTAATCTGCTTAGGGGCAGCGCATTGAATACACATTGAGTAAAAATTAGCTTCTGTTGTAGTGCATCCACACTTAAATCGGCTATCCAAGAATGCTTATTTGCGACTTCCAGCGTCTCTTCGTGAATTTCTATACTCGTCTCGGTTTTTATTTTTTTTGGCATGACTATTCCTGAACATAGGTAAACAAACAGGAACCCCTTCCTATTGAAGAAAATTTGTCCTGAGAAGCTTTGAAGTAGTAAATCGACATTCGTAAACGATTTATACATTCTTTTCCGGAAGAAAACCTAGCTTGGCTTATTTCCACCAGGTATCTGAACAGATAGACTAAAATATGACAACAAGTTTAGCAACGGGTATACTTTAAAAAGTTTGAATCAATATGTGATCTGCCCTATGACTAGAAAAGAACGTATTTCTCAGCTTATTTCCGAAGAATTGAAGCCCATCTTCTTAGAGGTTGTGGATGAGTCGAAAAACCATCATGTTCCTGAGGGCGCAGAAACTCATTTCAAACTATCGATTGTTACTGAAAAATTTATTGGATTGACGAAAATCGCTCGCCATCGGTTGATCAATAATTTGTTGATAGAAGAAAGAAATAAAGGGTTACATGCTTTGAGTATGCATTTATACACACCAGAAGAATGGGATAAAAGTGGCAGCATCCCAAACTCTCCTGCGTGCCGGGATGGTTATCGTCATGGATAAATTACCTATGTACTGGCAAACCACCTGTGTTTTGCCCAGAAAGTCACGTGGTTTTCACCTCATCACCCATACTGTGCAACAAAGTTTGGCGACCATGCCTGCAATTCAAACGGGTTTGGCTCATCTATTTTTACAACACACCTCAGCATCACTTGCCATCAGCGAAAATACCTGTGCTGATGTGCCGAAAGATTTAGAAACTTATTTTAGCTCAGCAATTCCCGACGATGAGGAACTTTATCAGCATACTTTAGAGGGCGAGGATGATATGCCAGCCCACATTAAAAATACCTTGCTTGGTGTTAGCCTTACCATACCCATCACTAAAGGACAGCTGGCGCTTGGGCAATGGCAAGGAATTTACTTGTGCGAACATCGAAATCACGCAACGGAGCGACGTATTATTATCACTGTACATGGCAATTAGTTAATAGATATTAGGAACTGTTGACATTTGATTTCACAGATGTAAATTTAACTAAATTGCTCAAATTGGAACTTAGACCCGTTAAATTAGGATCCTCTATCCGCCTCGTTCTGAGCTCCATTTTGAGCTAATTTCTCTTAATTTCGCTCTGCAAAACCAATTGTCAACAAGCCCTTAACAAAAAATACTTTTCATGACTTCAATCATTCCCTTATAATGCATACCTTTTTGCCAAATTGGCTTCTTGGGAACTGTCGATGATGAAAGCCTGGTCTTCCGAAAAAATTTCAGTTTTTGCTTTAGTACTACTCATTACCGGAGCGATTGACAGTATCCGCAATTTACCCGCTACTGCGCTCTTTGGTTCATCATTGATTTTTTTCTTCATTTTTTCGGCGATTATTTTTCTGATTCCAGTGGCCTTGGTTGCTGCAGAATTATCTTCAGCTTGGTCAGAAGAAGAAGGCGGGGTATACAGTTGGGTACAACATGCTTTTGGCGAGACAGCAGCCTTTTTTACAATCTGGCTTCAATGGATTAATACCATGGTATGGTATCCAACCATCCTTTCTTTTATTGCCGGCACGTTAGCTTACCTTATTAATCCAGCATTAGCTCAAAATAAATACTATTTGATAAGTGTCATTTTAATTGTCTTTTGGTCGCTTACTTTCCTAGGGCTAGCTGGATTACGCGCCTCAGCCGCCTTTGCAAGCTTTTGTGCAATTGTTGGTATGATTTTGCCCATGGGTTTTATCATCTTACTCGCAATCATTTGGCTTATACAGGGAAATCCCATATCGATTGATCTCCATTTCCATAGCTTGATCCCTCATTGGCAAGATAGTCAATCTTGGGTTTCACTTACGGCGATCATGACCTCGTTTCTAGGCATGGAATTGGCAGCGGTACATGTTCGGAATGTGCATAATCCTCAGCGCAATTTTCCTAAAGCCATGCTTTTTTCAGTCGCTCTTATTCTGACAACAATGATTCTCGGTTCATTAGCCATTGCGTTCGTATTACCACAGGAAAAAATCAGCCTCGTCGACGGTGTAATGCGCGCTTTTACCAATTTCTTTCAAGCTTATCATCTAACCGCCCTCATGCCAGTGATTGTCATTTTGTTGTTATTGGGCAGCTTAGGTAGCATGGTCAACTGGATTATTTCTCCTGCAAAAGGCTTATTACTTGCTGCTGATAATGGCTTCTTACCCCATTGGCTTTACCGTTTGAATCAACATGGGATCGCTTCGCGAATTTTGATCCTTCAAGCAGTACTTGTCACGTTGCTGTGTAGCGGTTTCTTACTCTTCCCAAGCATTAATGCCATTTATTGGTTATTCACGGCCTTAAGTACTGAACTTTATATCATTATGTATGTGTTAATGTTTATTGCAGCTTGGAAGTTAAAAAGCAAGTTTGCCAATTTACCGCGCCCATTTACTATTCCCGGTGGCCGCTTTGGCTATTATTTAACTTGTATTTTAGGCCTTGCCGGTTGCGCAATCACGTTATTTATTGGTTTTATCCCCCCTGAGAGCAGCATGGACATCGGAGGAGCTGGTCGTTTTCGCTTGGTTTTTGGTAGTGGGATTTTAATTATGATTTTTCCCGCTTTCTTACTTTATTTACGTAAGAAAAGAAATGAGGTTTTACGTACTGATTAACACATAATTTTGCTAATAATTCTTTGTTTTTTATAAATTTGTTGTAAGGTGTTCACATGGGTAGTGGTAAAAAAAATGATGCTTTGTCACAAACTAATGATGTACTAAAACAAAAATTTGATGAATTCGCTGCTTCACATCAAAACAATTCCTCACAACCACCTGATTTGCTTCTGTTTCAAGATGATTACCTGATTCGACCATGGGTTATCCATCTCAATAAAATAATAAATGAATTAAATGAACTAATTAGTCTCGTCGAATCAACGTGGCAACAAAGTTCCACACAAGAGGATAAACTTCATGCCGTGTTGCAGGATGCATTACCTAAGTTAAGCGATTTAATTGAAGAGAAAGAAGGGTTAAGAGCCGCTATTTCGAAGAGAAAAAAATTACTTCTACCTTCCGAAATAACAACTAATAAAGCTTCTCTAAGTGGAACAAGGAATGAGTTACGTGAAGCTTTAATTTCTTTCTTGACAATTTTCTCCATGATTCAATTTGAAAACACAGGGGACCCAACTCATCTCGTCTTAAAAAATAAACTAAAAGAATTTTTAGAGGGATTATTCAATGAGCTACGGGCAATCAATCCTTCAGCCAATGCTCATTTTGTTGAATTTCATGGAAAACTGCTTCGACACTTAAATCTCACTGTCCCGTTATTCAGTTCAAAAGTGCCTACAGAACTGAATCAACATGCAATTAACGCCTTTGTGAATAATTTATTTAGTACGGCTACCACTAAACCTAACATGAATATGCCTTTTGGGGAGAATTCACCTAAAATTTTAAATGGATTATGGAATAATGCATCTTCGGCTTTGGGCAGATTATTAGATAACCCTTCAGATGCAAATGTCGAAGCCTATGGAATAAAACGGCAACTCATTGCTCTACGAAGCCTTAGATTTAAGTTAGAAGATTTCCCAATCAATGGAATAAAAGAATATCTTTTCCAAACTAAAAAAGTTAAGCAACGAATCGCTGAAATAAACCTGACTCTTCAAACATTGAAAAGAGAATTAAAATCTAAATTGGATTTATTCATCGAGCCCTACGATGATTTTGATGATGTTAAAGAAGGACACCAGCTTCTCGCTCAGTTACGTGCTATAGAGGATGAGTTTGAAGCTGCACTCACCCAGTGCAATCCCCAAAAATCCGATATTACGCCCCCTTTTGCCTTGGAACATGTAGAAAAGCTTACGTTAACTCAACGTGAAATTGCAATGAAACTTGAGCACGTATACCAAGAGTTAAAAGGAGAAACCGGCCTTTATAAAAAAATACTGGTTTCGAGTTTAAATTTGGACAATCAATATCAACTAACCTTTGTAAAACTCAAATTTGAATTACGTAAGGTGATTCAAAATGCCAAAACTGTCTTTTCTGCCTATTTGCGTTTATCAAAAGAGATAGGGGATGAAAGTGCAGGTAAAGAAGCCCAAAAAACCTTGGACCTCCTCGAAAATAAATGTCAGGAAATACGAACTAAAAAAGCCCAAGAAAACACCCCCTTGGCTACATTCCGTAAGGAAAATGAACTCACTTCACAAACTTTCGAGCAGCTCGGGCAAGTGCCAAGAGAACAATTAAATCCTGCTTACAAAAAAATCCTAGATGCTTTAATTCAACGCGCACAATTGCCTCTTCCAAGATTAAATGAAACAAACTCACTTGCCAGTAATTTAGCGGCCAAGAGGGAGGATGCGGTTAATGCAATTCGGTGTGCAGCTGTTTCCTATGGCACATTCACGACTTCAAATAAGCAATGTGCATCAGCCTTATTAGCCTTCACTAATGCAACTAATGCGTTAAACTCTTATGAGAAATTAAAGCAAGAGGCACTCATTGAAGATCGCAAGAGTTCAAAAATTTACCTAAAATCACTCGAAATCGTGAAGGTCCTCCAAAATGAATATTTCCGAATTCTAGATAAGTATATCGACACTGCCTGCGCAAATAATCCTGAGGATATTGCTGAATTAGTGATTTTGAAGGAAAAACTCTGGACAAGGCACACATTCCTTTCCTCTCAGAAGATTTTTACTCCTCTTCTCGACAAAATAGATTCAAGATTATGTCGATTGTTATCGTTGCAATTTAGCTTTGAGAGGTTGAATGAAAAATATCTAAATGGAACTTTCCTGCAAACAAATACAGAGAGTACTAAAGATAAAAATCCACTATCAACCGGACAAATGGAAGCTCTCAATCGACATGAGCAACGACTCTATAAAGATAAGCTTATACATACCATAGAACTTACTATGCATAATGAAAATATGGAATATATTTCTGATGGGATTCGCTATGATTTTGTTCAATGGATTCGTATCCACCTTCTTAAACCCCTTCAACACCTCATGGAATGCTGTTTTGGTTCAAGCCTTTTTTTTACACCAACTTGGAGAGCATGCAAAACAGAAGAAATGTTAGTTGAAGCGGGGAACCAATTTTATGATGAGATTACTGGTCTAGGATTCTAAACTCACAGCATTGTCGTCTTATTGCTAGCAATGCTATTCTATCCGTAATCTCTTGCTTTTTGTGCAATTCGAGTAGAACTATCATGACCGAAGACGCCTTGAAAAATATACGAACTAAAATCGACCAAATCGACAAGAAACTCTTCGAACTCATCAGTGAACGTGCTAATTTGGCTGCTGAAGTTGCCAAAATAAAACAATTACAACCTACTCCTGTCTACTATCGACCTGAACGTGAAGCACAAATTCTTCGTTCTATTGTTGCGAAGAATACTAGCCTGCTCCCTGATCGCGAAGTAGCGCAAATTTTCCGTGATATTATGAGCGCTTGCCTTGCTTTGCAAGAACCTTTATCTATTGCTTATTTAGGCCCAGAAGGCACTTTTTCCCAACAAGCGGTCGTTAAACATTTTGGTGAAAGTGTCAATTCGGTTCCAGAAATTTCCATAACTGAAGTCTTTAAGCTGGTTGAGAATGGGAATGTTCATTATGGCGTAGTACCTATCGAGAATAGTACGGAAGGCATGGTTAACGTTACCCTTGATAATCTGATTAATTCGGATGTACAAATCTGTGGTGAGATCGCCCTACGTATCCGTCATCATTTTGCACGAATTGATCCTAACCAGCCTTTATCAATAATCTATGGGCATCAACAAGCCTTATCGCAGTGCCGGCACTGGTTGTCAGTTCATTACCCCAAAGTCAAACTGCAAGAGGTGGCCAGTAATGGTTTGGCAGCACAAATGGCAACAGAAAATCCAAATTCGGCTGCCATTTGTGGCGATAATGCTGTAGAAATCTATAAATTACAAAAGCTTCATCAGCACATTGAAGATTATCCGAATAACACAACCCGCTTCATCATCCTAGGGAAGCAACTTCCCGGTCCTAGCGGATGCGACAAAACATCACTAGTTATTTCCACACCCCATGAACCTGGAAGCCTGGTGAATTTACTCGCACCTTTTGGAAAATATCAAATTAATATGACTTCAATTGCGTCACGCCCCTACCGCCACCGCAACTGGACTTATCTTTTCTTTATCGATTTTGAAGGCCATCAATCAGAATCACATATTCAAGCGGCCCTCAATGAATTAACCTCAATGTCCGTCATGATGACCTTGCTTGGTTCTTATCCGCAATCAATGGGATAATTGTGTTCATCAATCGATTTATTTACATTTTGAAACATTTCTTTAAGATTTTCTTAAGGTTCTAGTGATAGTTTTGTCGCACCAAAAAATAGAAAATAGGTGCGCTTCTATGGGTAAAAATTATAAAGAAATTATGCTAGAACTAGCAACATTAGAAAACCTAATTACAGAGATGGAGCAGGTTGTTTTAGTTTTCTTACCTCTAGAATTCACTTCTTTACTCAAACTAAAAATTGAGGGTTTAAAAACATATTGTAGTGATGAGGCTGTTAAGCCAGGCCATACCGAGAAGCTCGAAGCAGAATTAAACAATCTCGTAGAACTTTTTATCCAACAAAGTCAGGCATTCTTGAAAGGAGTGGCAGCAAAAGAGAAAATTAATTGGGTTCTACCTTTAGAGTATGCCACTGAAACCCAACCTCTTAGGCAATTCAATTTAATACTCCAAAGCTTCAAAACTAGTGTTGAAGAGACGAATGTTACTCTTTTAGTGAAATTAGATTCACTTCAAGAAACATGGCAATCGAGCAAAAGAAAAGAAAAGGTTAGAAAGTTAGAAGAAATTAGTTCATATAAAGAAAAAATCAATCAATTTCCGACCCAATTATGTATAAATAGAGAACAATTTCAAAGCGTATGTATGAGGAAGAACCATCGTCGCGTTGTTATTGCAGATCATCATAGTAGTCTCCTATCTGACTCACAACTTAAGCAGGTCACCCTTAACGAAGTTATTGAAGCCCTTAAAGCTAAGCTCAAAAAAGAAGCAGGTTTTCATGAAGGCTTTCTTTTAGATTTCAGTAATCTTGATCAGCTCTCACAATATGACGCCTCCCTTAACCAATGGCTAATCCAGCTAAAAGAATTAAATCATGACTCGCAGCAATTAATTGAAAAAATGCGTCCTGTAATAACTTCATTATCGGCTAGTATAGAAACTCAAGATCAACTTAATAACGCAATTCTTAGAATGATGGATTTAAATAAAACCAGGGAAAAATTGCGATCAAATATCTTAGAAAGACAAGCTAACCTTCAACCGACTTCACCAGACCTTGCTGGACTAAAAGAAGAGTTGCGTTTTGCACGAGAAGAAGCGCAAAAGGCACTTGAATATTTTCTTATGACTTTTTCCACAATCCATTTAGAGGGAAAAACGGATCAAGATACCCTATTTTTTACAAAACGGCTTGTCGGATTTATTGAAGAAATTCTGGTGAATTTGCAAGCAGAAGATCTGCATTTAGACACCCAAGGGATTGAAAAGTTTCGCATCCAATTACTTGAGCATCTGGGAGAAAAAGCGCACTGGTATGAACTTAATAAGCCCACTATTAATGCCCTTGATCGATCGGCCATCAATGAATTTTTGAATGAACTATTCAACGCACCTGCTTCTCCAGCTACCTCAGCACCTTTTCTTAAAGGAGCCCAAAAACTTATTACTGACTTACTGCAAACTAATCGCAATGAAATCGATGAGTCGCTGCTTAGAAAGCAAATCGTTATGTTTCGCAGTTTGACCTGTAAATTAAAGCAATTTGAAGTGAAACAAATTACAGGTTTTCACACCCTAAAAGAAATTCAACTCGCTAAAGAGAAAAAGATTGAGCGAGTCTTTGAAGAAATGGAATCAAAGCTTTCAAGTGGCAGAGGACTTTTACAAGATAAACTCATGCTGTTCAGCAACCAATTCGGCAAAATTGTAGAAGTTACGAATGGGTATGAAATTATCAACGACTATTATGAGCTAGGATCTCAATTAAAAAGGGTATTCGCCCGCTATAATGAAAATAAGCAAAAAATCGAACTGGTTTCATCTCCACTTGAACGCCTGGATAAGCTCACTGATCTTCAAGAAAAAGTGCTTGCTGAATTTACTCTCATAGAAAACCAATTCATAGGTGAAAATGGGCTCTATCCAAGGACATTGAATCAAATCCTGGCATTAGAAGAACGTTACGGTTTAGCTAGATATTGGTTAGTACACGATTTAAGTACTGAAATTGAAGCAACTCGAGAAGTTTTACTCACTTATTATCCATCCGGGGCTGTAAACAAAACACTTAGGCCTTATTCTACAAAATTCGAGCAGCTTAGACTTACACAAGAGACCAACTTATCCAAAATACAAACAGAAGTTGAACGCTTAATCAAAGCACTTAAGAAACAAGCTGACGAAGTAAATCTAAGGCTCTTTGAGGATTACCATCCATGTGTACAAAGTTTAATAATGAGGCGCTTTCCCCGAACTGAACACTTTAATGACATTAACCCTTATAAAGCGGAAGTAAGTGAAAAAACCCTGGAAGCTGCTACTGTTGTTGAAGAAGTTATAAAAGCTCTTAATGAATTGAAATCGGCTCCCCCTTCCTCACTACGAAAATCATTAGATACACTTGTAGAAACGATAAAGGCAGCTGAACAGAAATTACAAGAACGGGATCAAGTGCTTGAAAGCGCAAGAATTATTGAGAAACGTTTAGACTCAGTTAGTTATAAAAAATCAGTTTTAGCCATTGAAACGATGCAGAGAGAGTATACACGCATACTTCAAAAGCATGTGGTTGCGGCTATCGAAACTTATCCTGAGGATAAAGAACATTTTGAAGCCTTGCTAAAAATTCCAGGCACAGCTGAAAATTACCTCAAACTTGCCCATTGTATGGAGTACTTAGATGAGATTGATCCGCGATTATTTAAGTTACTAGCCATGCAATTCCAATTTGCTCAGATTAACAAAAGCTATATCAATCATAATTTATTTATGATGTTAGATGAAGATGAGCAATTAAATGAAATTGGAATAATCATCATTGATCAACGTGAAACCTATAATCGCTTGCTTGAGCGCGTGGATCAAAGATATCTATCCAATATTATCGAAAATGTAAATCGCACTATCCATAATACTCAAATGGAAAGCCTGTCCGACGGCATCCTACCCGATTTTGTCCAATGGATTCGGGTTAACATCCTAAAACCTTTGCAAGCCTTGAAACACTATGTTGGTTCTTATTTCAAATTTGAGGATAATCCTAAGGATCGGTTTTTCAAACCTATTCCTAAAACACCCTGGCCTTCTAGGACAGAAGAGGAATTAGTCAATACGGGCAACCGCATTCTTGATGAACTATATTGTGTTGCAGCTGCCTCTGCAGCATAATCCAAGTCAGAGAGATTATCGCTCTCTATTTTCAAGTAATAGATCAGGTCCCTATGTTGGATTTGGCACAAATGGTGAGATTTGAGTACATGTTTTCTCGCAAGATGTGCCAAATATCACCGTTTCCTGATAAGGGCTGATCAATTACGAAATTTTTATTTCTCTCAGCAAATTCCGCGCTGAGATTAAATCATCTTGAGTGTTGATGTCTTGCAGTGGCTCTGTGCACGCTTCATCAATTCTAATTTTGTACCCTGCCCAAAGCGCTCGCAATTGTTCTAGGGCTTCACAGGCTTCAAGTTCGCAAACTGGCCAACTGACGAAATCAAGTAAAAAAGCTGCTCGGTAAGCATACAATCCAATATGGCGAAAGACCTGTTTAATACTTTTTGAGTCATCCCGATGGGCAGGAATCGCGCTTCTTGAGAAGTAAAGTGCATCATTATGTTTATCCCGCACCACCTTAACAATATTGGGATTATGCAATTGCTCAATACTCTCGATAGGCCAACATAAACTCGCCATTTGATTAGATGAATAATAGAGGCTGTGTGCAACTTGTGAGATCAGTTCAGGTGCAATCAGTGGCTCATCACCTTGCACATTGACTATAATATCTTGTCCTGCAAATTGGCCTTTAGCAACCACTTCTGCAATACGGTCTGTACCTGTTTGATGACTTGCGGCAGTCATTGTGACTTGTGCACCAAAATCAGCCGCATGATTGGCAATTTCCAAACTATCCGTAGCAATAATGATTGATTTAGGTTTGGCTTTAAGCGCTTGCCTGTATACTCGCTCAATGACAGTTTGCCCCTCAAGTTCTAACATCAATTTTCCTGGTAATCGGGAAGATTGATAGCGAGCAGGAATCACGACATGAAAATCGATGCTCATAATTGTTCTTTTTCCTCTAAGGGAATTAATCGCGCTTCTTGCTCAAGCATAACCGGTATCCCATCTCGAATCGGATAGGCTAAGCGGTCAAAACGGCAAATTAATTCATTTTCTTTAAGCAGTAATTTGCCCTTACAAAGCGGGCAAACCAAGATTTCAAGCAAACGTTTATCCACGAGGCTCTCCTTGAGTCACTTGATTACGAACATAAACAGGTAAAGCTTCAGCAGCACTCACCGCTTGTATTTTTTTGGTTAAAACAACACGAATCATCGCTTCTGCCTTAGGGTATGTTATGCAATGTTGCTCTATGTTTTTTTGAATAGCTGGGGAGAATTGCGACAAATAAGGTTCATAACCTACCCCCGCTAAAATCAAGGGCTTATCATTGTCCAAACGAATTTCTGAAGCCGCTGTGACCTGTTCTTCAGCATCAGGGAATTGCTCATCAAAACAGGCCCAATACAGCTCGTTCATACGAGCGTCCAATACAGCCAATATGGTTTGTTGAGATGTACCTTTTTGCTTTAAAATCTCGTTTGCGATAGCTGCAAGGCTGCTCACTGGGTACAAAGGCAAATCCTGCGCGTAAGCTAAGCCTTTGGCTACGCTGCACGCAATACGCAGTCCAGTAAAACTGCCTGGTCCTCGCCCATAGATAATTCCATCAAGCTGGCTTAAACTCAATTCGGCTTGTGCCAGTAAACGCTCAACGGCCGGTAAAATTAACCGGGCATGGTCGCGCTGTGCACCTTGCTCTTCACTTTGTATATCTCCATTTTTCATTAAAGCAACAGAAGCACGTTCTGTTGAGGTATCAATTGCTAACAGATTCATTTTGTAAAGCCAACTTCCCAATAAAATTCAATACAGTTTGTTCATCACGGGTTTTCGGCAACGAAGGTAAACTCGCGAAGATGTACCTACCGTAGTCTCTGCCTGTTAAACGAGGATCCGCTATCATTAACACCCCGCGATCCTCAGCATCACGTATCAATCGACCAACACCTTGTTTTAAGGACAAAACTGCGCTGGGTAAAGATAATTCATCAAAACCAGATAAACCACGCGCCTTTAAATACGCCATTTTGCCTTGGGTTACTGGATCAAAGGGATTTGCAAAAGGTAATTTATCAATAATGACGCAGGATAGAGCGTCTCCCTTGACATCGACCCCTTCCCAGAAAGTGGATGTTCCCAATAATACTGCATTGCCGAGTTGGCGAAAGCGGGCTAATAAAATTGGTTTTGCTTCATCACCCTGAATTAATAGCGGGTAGTTTAAAGTATTGGCAAGTCGTTGAGCAACCAATTTTAAAGCCTTATGGCTGGTAAATAAGAAAAAGCAACGACCACCGCAAGCGTTAATGACAGGTAACGATTTTTCCAGCAGTATTTCGTAGTAATTTATAGATTTCGGATCCGGTAAGTTACGGGGTAAATAGAGTAATGCCTGCTGTTGATAATCGAAAGGACTGGGTAAAGCAAGTGTTTTCGCTTTAAAGAGACCTAAGGGTTTAATAAAATAATCAAAAGAGGAAGCCATGGTTAATGTGGCTGAAGTGAACACATAAGCCGCCTGTTGGCGTGTTAATAGTTTGCTAAATGCATCGGCAATATCAAAGGGAGTCGCATGAAAAACCAGGCTATGTTTAAACCGCTCTAACCATCGAATTTGTACTTTATCTGTTTGCTCAAAATGAACCAGTAACTCTTTCAAGTCGCACAACCGCTTCTGACAACGAACCAGTCCTGTGGTCGCCTCAATGCTTGCTGAATCCATGCATTCTAAAAGCTCTTCAACCAAATTAAGCAAAGCTTTCCAAGCTGGGGCGAACGTTTTAAAACGTTTAACCTCATGCCAGGCAATACGTTCCTCATTGCTTGGCAAGGCTAACAACAATTGATCAATAACCTGATCCGTTTTTAAGCTTAAATGCTTTAACGGCTGGTTCGCCAAATCAAGTACTGGCCATTCCCGTAATATGTCATCGACAAGATCGCGAAGTTGCCTTGTACTTACACGTTGTCCATTAAAATTGGTTGCAATTTCAGTGACTTGATGGGCTTCATCAAAAATAACCACATCAACACCTGGCAAAAGTTCGCCAAAGCCTTCCTCTTTTAGGCGAGTATCAGCAAAAAACAAATGGTGATTAATAACAACAACATCAGCTTCCATCGCCCGCTTTCGTGCTTTAACTAAAAAACACGTTTGGTGGTACTCACACTCACCTCCTAAACAATTATCCACCGTTGAGGTAACATAAGGCCAAACTGGCGAATCCTCATTAATTTCAGGCAGCTCTGCACGCTCTCCCTCAGTAAGTTGCGGCAATTTCTCCTGTATATGCATAATTTCGTGGACGCATTGCGGACTAACAAAACGTCCTTCCTGGGCATGCAAATCCACACGGTAACGACAAATATAATTGGCTCTACCCTTTAGATTTTGCACGCGTACAGACAATCCAAGAGCTCGGACAAGCATGGGAAGATCTTTTTGAAAAAGCTGATCTTGCAAAGTCTTGGTGGCAGTTGAAATGAGCGCTTTTTTACCGCTTAGAAGACAAGGAAGAAGATAGGCAAACGTTTTTCCTGTTCCTGTTCCAGCCTCAGCGACTAAAATTGATTGTTCAGCGATTGTTTGGGCTATGGCGGCAGATAATTCAATTTGTGCTGGACGCGCAATAAAGCCAGGGATCGCTGTGGTCAGTCTTCCTTTGTCGCTTAATACGCGCTGACAATGTGCTGCAACATCATCAACGGCAGTGACTACTTCTCCCACTCTTTTTGTAAGTATTGAAGTTTATCTTTCACTGTCTCCCACTCTTTGGCATCCTCGGGAGCTTCCTTTTTGGAAGTGATATTTGGCCAAACTTTAGAAAGCTCAGCATTAATTTCCTTGAATTGCTGCTGATCCTCGGTCAAATCATCTTCAGAAACGATCGCCTGAACAGGACACTCAGGCTCACATAAAGCACAATCAATACATTCGTCAGGATGAATCACTAAGAAATTTGGCCCTTCATAAAAGCAATCCACCGGACAAACTTCCACACAATCAGTGTACTTGCACTTGATACAGCTCTCGGTAATTACAAAGGTCATAACAAAACTCTAAAATTTCATCAGATAATAATTATTAAAGCACAAATAAGGTTAAAACAATAGCTTTTTACCCCTAACCACGCGGTTTGACCAAGGTACCGTTAAAATCTAAGCTCAGGCCCTAAAGGAACAATTTGGGTCGGATTAATGGCCTTATGGCTGTAGTAATAATGCTGTTTGATGTGGGTAAAATTGACTGTCTCGTTTATTCCTGGATAGTGATACAAATTGATGAGATAAGGCTGTAGAAATGGATAATCACTGATCCGCCGCTTATTTGTTTTAAAATGGCTGAAATAAACAACATCAAAGCGAATCAATGTGGTAAAGAGACGCCAGTCTGCTTCAGTGAGCTGGTCTCCAACCAAATAAGGATGTTTGCTCAGATGGCTATCCAACTTATCCAACACGGTGAAAAGTTCATTAAACGCTTTCTCATACGCCTCTTGCGTAGTAGCAAACCCGCACTTGTAAACCCCATTATTAACGGCGCTATAAATTAGATCGTTAATCTCATCGATTTCCTTAGCCAAGGCTTCTGGGTAAAAATCCTGTTTATCCCCGGTTAAGTGATTAAATGCTCGGTTAAATTGGCGAATAATTTCTGCTGACTCATTGCTAACGATGGTCTTTGTTTTTTTATCCCACAACACAGGTACTGTCACTCTGCCCGTATAATGGCTATCTGCTTTACAATAAAGTTCATAAAGAAAAGATAAACCATACAATTGATCACCTGTGGACTCCATTCCCGTTTTAAATTCCCAACCCTTATCTAACATATGCGGATGAACGACAGACACTCCGATAATATCTTCAAGCTTTTTTAGCTTACGAAAAATTAAGGTGCGATGTGCCCAGGGACAAGCAAGCGAAACATATAAATGGTAACGTCCTTTTTCCGCTGGAAAATTTGCATCAGGGTCGTTAGAAATAGCGCCATGAAACTTAGAAGCTTCCCTTTTGAAAGCGCCACCCGTTTTGCTTGTGTCGTACCAACTATTCTGCCACTTTCCATCAACTAACAGCCCCATTGCCTTCCCACTCCTGATAAAAATTAAACTAAAAGAAAACGAAAATTCTTTTGAATTTCATTTAAGCTAAATTTATTCAGAAAAAGGGAGAGACTCATCCATGCACCAAGAGCGGCCAAATCACGAAATGGAGGGGGCAAGTAGACTGGTGGGGTCAATAACCCACGATCTTTTAACTCACTCAGTAATGGCAAGTCATCTAAAACCATTTTGCCGGTAAATAATAAAGGAATCGCGTTAATACGGCGCTGACTGATTGCAAAACGCATGAAATTGTAAATTAACAAAAATCCTTTTGCGTAAGATAAATCTTTTGTGAAAGGCCCGCCTTCAGGTGTACTTCCTCTAAAAATGCGTACCGCTTGATTATAAGACGCTTCTTCAGTTAAACCACAATCCATAAAATAATGGTAGATATCAAGGAAATTGGCTCCTTGCCGTACCTTATCAAGAGCAATCACTCGATTGGTTATTTTTTGAACTCTTGCTGGATATGAAGAGAATGTCACGACCTCAGTGATCACCGCTAAACCTTCCTGCATGACCGAACTAGAAGGCGAGCCTTTAGATAAAAAGAAGCAATAAGGCTGCATTGAACCATTTAAAGTGGTGCCAACGTGCACCCAACCTTCATGAACTTCAAGGTATTTTAAATCCCGTTCGCTAAACATCGCTTTTTGGCTTAGTTTAATAGTGTCCGCACCCGCTGCAGCATCAGCTACCATATCATCGCTGACTTGCACAGTAACTTTTCCAGGATGCTGATCAAAAAAATGGCTTAGCCGATCTTGTAAAATCTCTTGTGCTTGTTGTGGTGAATAGCGTTTAACATCAGCATCTGATTTAAGCTGGACATCAAGCGCGGTTAACACATCAAAAAGAACCGTTCCTAACTCAGAAAGCCGAGGCCCTCCAGAGTAGAAAGCATCATTAGGACTTCCATATAATTCCATGGCTAACTCGCAAAACGTCGGTGTACCCCGTACTGCAAGCATATGCGCTGCCCGCGAGTATTCTTCGCACTGGCGTTTGATTAGTCGGGTGATGGGGGTATATTGCCCAAGATGATTTTGCGCATCACGCAAAATTAAACGAAATTCTTCTTGTTTTTCATGGGCATCAAAGGGTAATGGCCTTTTTTGATAATAATCTTGATCCACAGTAGGTAGCCGCTTGCCCTTGTGTTTAAAAAAATCCTGTTTGATCGAGTCATCCCATTTAATGCTATCTAAGATCCGTATCTGGCTTTGTGCCTCCACAATACGTCTCGATAAATCCTGGATATAAGCTAATCCGTCTGCGTCTATTGACATAATCATCCCACATTGTAAGTGCCCAACCCCGGGAAGAGCCGTATCTGGTGCATTTTACGAGAATAGCTTGCACTCAGGTACAGTCGCTCGACTCAACATGGACATGGGGTACTCGAGCGATTACTCCACCTTAGCTGCCCTGCTTCACTGGATCTGAGGGAGGTACAATACCCACTTGAGCACTCTGAGTCTGATTTGGCAAATCGTAAAAATGGCTAATGTTCGCATCCGTCAACGGAGGAGGCACCACAACTTTAGGCCCATTTCTGCTCTGTAAATATTGTTTCTCACCATTACTAGTATAGGCTGAACAAGCTGCTAAAAGCTGCGCTGAAATTAAAAGTAAAGCAATTTTTTTCACTAAAACTATCCTCGTTTAAGCAAGTTGCAAAGTACGGAGTACTTGCTCTAATGCTTGATGGTGTTCTATCGATAAGCTCGTCAGGGGTAACCGCAATTCATCATTTATCAATCCCATTTTGCTTAATGCCCATTTTACAGGAATAGGATTGGATTCCACGAACAATAATTCATGGAGTTTCGTCAATTGTTCATTGATTCGTACACACCCCGCATGATCATCATCCAAAGCAGCATCACATAATTTTGCCATCTGCCTTGGTGCAACATTCGCTGTTACAGAGATAACCCCTTTCGCTCCAGCTAACATCCACTGGGCCGCAGTCAAATCATCCCCACTGTACACATCAATGCATCCTTGTGATGTTCGCAGTATTTGTTGCAAACGAGCCATTTGCCCTGTAGCCTCTTTAATTCCCACTATATTGGAAATTTTTGCAAGCCTAGCTACCGTTTCAGGCAACATATCACAAGCTGTACGACTTGGTACGTTATAAAGAATGATCGGAATTGCCACTGAGTTAGCAATTGCGCTGTAATGTTGATAAAGGCCTTCTTGAGTTGGTTTAATGTAGGCAGGTGTCATGATAAGGGCCGCATGTGCACCGCACTCCATTGCTTCACGTGTTAATTCAATGCAGTCTTTGGTTGCATTCATTGCGGTTCCCGCGATAACCGGGATGCGTTCGCGTACCTGTTCAACAACGGTTTTGATCACCAAAAGTTTTTCTTGGTGAGATAAGGTCCCAGCTTCTCCTGTAGTTCCGGCAGGAACGATGGCATGGGTACCTGCAGCGATATGAAACTCAACCAGCTCACGTAAACGTGGTTCATCCACTTTACCATCAAGCATCGGCGTGACCAATGCAACTATACTCCCACGAAACATTACGCCCTCTATTTCTGAAAACGATAAGCCAATACTACTGGTGGACGAATAATTTCTCAACTTAAATTTAGTCCCGCCAGGATAAAAGCTAAGAATTCATCCTCACCAAAACCCCAAAGTGAACCAAAGCAATTCTGACACAGGATTTGATTATTTATTAAACATTTTGCTTATTTTTGTACTATTATGTTTTTTGAGGGAAACAAACAATACTAACAAAGGAAATAACTATGAAAAAAACAATCATTACTTTCGCTTTTGCTGGTCTATCTGCTCTTACCCTCTGTTCTTGCACCAATACCCAAGTCGGGACAGTTGCAGGTGGTGCTGCTGGAGCAGGAATTGGATATGCCGTAGGGAAAGGTGGCGGTGCTGTGGTTGGCGGTGGTTTAGGCGCCTTAATTGGTAATCAAATCGGCCAAGCCCAAGATAGGAGATATTGGAGAAATGCTTATTGGGGAAATGGCTACTGGGGAAATGGTTATTGGAGAAATGGCGTATATTATTACTACTAATCGTTGTTGAAGTTTAGCTCGACCCTGATTTTGCCATCATAATTGAAATCGCAAATGGCAAAATCAGGGTTTCTTCAATTTTTATCGAGAGTAAAGCAAAATAGAAAACACACTGCTATACTGCTAAAACAATAACTAAACAGGGACTGTAAATCATGCGATTAAAAGACAAAGTTGCCATAGTAACAGGTGCAGCCAGTGGAATCGGTAAAGAAATCGCCCTTCTTTATGCGAGTGAAGGTGCAAAAGTTGCCATTGCCGACCTTAATCTCAAACAAGCCCAAGCGGTCGCTGATGAAATTAAAGGAAAAAAAGGTCAAGCAATGGCCGTTGAGATGAATGTTATTGACGAAGATCAAGTAAACACTGGGGTTGATGCAGTAGCCAAACAGTTTGGCGGAATTGATGTGCTGGTCAGTAATGCAGGGATACAAATTATCGATCCAGTGGATAAACTCGCTTATGCGGACTGGAAAAAATTAATTTCAATCCATCTCGATGGTGCTTTCTTAACCACAAAAGCCTGCTTGAAACACATGTATGCCGCGAAAAGAGGAGGCAGCATCATCTATATGGGTTCAGTGCACTCCAAGGAAGCGTCTAAATTAAAAGCCCCTTATGTGACAGCAAAACATGGGTTATTAGGTTTATGCAAAGTTGTTGCTAAAGAAGCAGGCGAATACGGCATTCATGCGAACGTCATTTGTCCAGGTTATGTACGCACTCCGTTAGTGGATAAGCAAATACCTGAACAAGCAAAAGAACTAGGCATTAGTGAAGAAGATGTTATCAAGAATGTCATGCTTAAAGACACGGTAGACGGCAAATTCACCACAGTGGAAGATATCGCCCAGACTGCTTTATTTTTTGCCTCATTCCCATCCAATGCACTTACTGGACAATCATTGGTGGCTAGTCATGGCTGGTTTATGGAGTAAACCAATAAAAACCAATCGATTTGGCATCCCTAAATAGGAGAATTCAAAAATGGATGAAGCACAAATACGGAAAAATGCCTTCGCAATGCCTTACGCGAGTCCTTCTTACCCGCATGGCCCTTATCATTTCAAAAATAGGGAATATTTTATTATTACCTACGAAACAGACATGGATGCCCTTAAAGAAATTGTACCTGAACCGTTGGAAGTAGTAGAACCATTAGTGAATTTTGAAGTCATTCGCATGCCAGATTCAACCGGGTTTGGCGATTATACTGAATCTGGCCAAGTTATCCCTGTTCGTTATAAAGGAAAACCAGGCTCTTACACCCACGCAATGTATTTGGATGATATGCCTCCTATTTCTGGCGGCCGTGAGATTTGGGGGTTTCCCAAAAAATTAGCTCAGCCACGATTGAGTGTAGAAAAAGAAACTTTAGTTGGCATATTAAACTATGGAAGTTGCCGTGTTGCGACAGCAACCATGGGATTTAAATATAAACAATTGGATTCGGAAGCGATTCAGAAATCAATGACGGCCCCTTCTTACCTCCTCAAAATAATTCCACATGTTGACGGAACAACCCGCATTTGCGAACTCGTCGAATATCAGCTGGAAAACGTCGTGGTTAAAGGGGCATGGACAGGGCCTGCGCGCTTGGATTTGCAATATCATGCCTTGGCACCGCTTGCTCAATTACCCGTGAAAAAAGTTGTGAAAGCGGTTCACGTTCTGACTGATTTAATATTACCTTATGGTCGAGTGGTTCATGACTATCTTAAATAACTTCTCTACTTTCTGCTCAAGCAGAGCAGAAAGTAGACTGATGCTATTGTCCTAAGGGACAATTTTATATAGTTAATTTCCATTAAATAGCTTTGATAGGGATATTAAATGCTTATTTTGCTTGGATCAGTTGTGATCTTACTGTCGGTTTTTGGTGGGTTTGCTCTAGCTGGAGGCCACTTAGCCGCTATTATCCAACCTGTTGAGTTATTGATAATTGCAGGAGCAGCGATAGGTTCATTAATTATCGGGAATAGTTCCAGTGTTTTAAAAGCCATCATCAAAGCATTACCTGGTGTTTTTCGCAGTCCTAAATCAGCTAAAATCATTTACCGGGATTTATTAAGGCTGCTTTATGCCTTATTGAATAAGGGCCGTCAAGAAGGGCTAATGGCATTGGAGAATGACATAGAAGAGCCGGCAAATAGCCCTATCTTTAGTAATTATCCTCGACTTTTGGCTCAACCCCATGTCATTGAATTCATTTGTGATTATTTTCGACTCGTCATTACCTCGAATCTGCAACCTTTTCAACTTGAATCACTCATGGAAAATGAAATCGCCACTTACCATCAGGAAGAACTTATTCCAGTTAATGCCATCACTAAACTCGCCGACAGCATGCCTGCCTTTGGTATTGTTGCCGCCGTCTTAGGTGTAGTCCATACAATGGAATCGATCAACCTGCCCCCTGCAGAACTTGGTGTCTTAGTTGCCCAAGCGTTAGTTGGAACTTTTCTTGGAATCCTATTAGGGTATGGTTTTATTGGCCCCATAGCCACTGCCATTGAGCAACGTGCAAATGAAACATTGCTGATGATGAACTGTATTAAGGTTACTTTACTCGCAAGCGTGAGTAATAACCCCCCGCTGATTGCCACTGAATTCGGTCGAAAAGTCTTATTCACCACAGCAAGGCCATCATTTAATGAGCTGAATGAGGAGATTAAACCGGTTAAAACGGAAGCTACTGATAGCGCTTGATGGAGACTTTTATGGCTGGCAATAATGACAAAAAAATCGTTATCATTAAAAGAAAAACAAACGATAGGCATGTGCATCACGGAGGCTCCTGGAAAATTGCCTATGCTGACTTTGTTACCGCAATGATGGCTTTTTTCTTACTCATGTGGCTTGTTGCCTCTTTGAATAAAGCACAAAAAGACGGCATCAGTGAGTATTTCAAACAACCTCTTCGTATAGCCTTTATTGGGGGTGATAGTACGGGTTCTCGAGCAGAGACAATCAATGGTGGCGGGGATAATTTAGATAAGCATGACGGACAAGTATCAACAGCGTCGCAAAACGAAATGAAACAACTTCAGCAACTAAAAACAAATATTCTCCTGTCAGTCCACAATGATCCCAGTCTCGTTGATTTAAAAGACCGGTTATTAATGGATATCGTCTCTGAGGGCTTGCGGATACAACTCATTGATAATAAAAATAAACCAATGTTTCCACTCGGTAGCGATCAAATGGATCCTAACGTGCAGCAAATTCTTGATAAGATAGCAAAATTGTTAAACAACGTACCAAACAAAATCAGCATTCAGGGCCATACTGATGCTAATCCTTATGATAATCCTGAAGACTTGACCCAGACTAATTGGGAACTATCAACCCAACGTGCTAACGCAGCAAGGCGTGCCCTCTTAAAAGGCGGATTACAAGAAAATAAAGTCATGGAAGTCACAGGTTTTGCTTCAACCGTTTTACTTGATAAGAAAAATCCTTTAAATCCCAATAATCGCCGCATTTCGATTATTGTCATGAAAAAAGAAGTTGAAGAAAAATTGATTAAAAACAAATAATAAGGGCTATCAAAGTGAAAACAAGACCAGTCTATATTGCAGGCGGTATTCGTACGCCATTCGTAAAATCGATGACTACTTATAAGAATGTTTCTACCCAAGATCTAATGATCGCCTCTTTACAACAACTCGTTAAAAAAATGCATCTTGAAAGAAGGATGGTTGGTGATGTTGGTCTTGGCGCTGTCATGAATAGCTCCTTTAATTGGAATTTAGCCCGCGAATGTGTTCTCGGCTCTGATCTAGACCCCCATACACCAGGATATACTTTACAAAGGGCCTGCGGTACCAGTTTAGAAACAACCCTACAGATAGCCCTGAAAATCGCCAACTATCAAATCGATGACGGCATTGCTGGTGGAGTGGATTCAAATAGCGATTTACCGATCATGTTTCGTCGTTCTTTTGCGCAAAAATTGGTTGCGCTACACCATGCAAAAGATTTTTCATCTAAATTAAAACGGTTCTTTTCTTTTCGACTAAACGATATCAAACCAGAATTCCCTGCTGTTGTAGAACCAAGGACAGGTTTATCCATGGGACAACACTGCGAGAAGATGGTTAAGGAATGGGGTATTACTCGGCAAGCGCAAGATGAATTCGCTTTTTTAAGCCATAAAAATGGTTTGAAAGCTTATGAAGATGGCTTTTATGACGATCTCGTTTGTGAATTTTATGGCTTAAAGCGCGATGGTATTTTGCGTAAAGAGACTACCCTAGAGAAATTAGCAGGCCTAAAGCCAGCTTTTGATTTCAGCGGTTCTGGTACTTTAACCGCTGGCAATAGCACCCCACTCACTGACGGCTCTTCTGCAGTTTATTTAATTTGTGAAGAGACAGCGAAAAAATATAACTATCCCTTACTTGCTCGTTTTGTCGATGCACAGGTTGCCGCAGTGGATTATGTTCATGGGGAAGGCTTGCTTATGGCTCCTACCATTGCAGTGAACAACTTGCTAAAGCGCAATAAACTCTCTCTTCAAGATTTTGATTTTTATGAAATTCATGAAGCCTTTGCAGGCCAAGTGCTCTGCACTTTGAAAGCCTGGGAATCGGAAGATTATTGTAAATGGGTTCTCAATCGCGACGCTGCGATGGGCGCAATTGATCGAACAAAAATGAATATCAAAGGCGGTAGCGTGGCTTTAGGGCATCCTTTCGCAGCAACTGGTTCCCGCATTGTTGCAAGCCTTGCAAAAATGTTGTACCTAAAAGGAAGCGGCCGAGGTTTGATTTCCATCTGTACAGCTGGCGGCATGGGAGTCGCCGCAATTTTGGAAGCTGCTTAATAACCAACAGTTAAATCATATGCTTTGCATTGGGTAACTTTGCTCATCAGCCGACTCAGTTTCCCTCTTTCTTTTAGCCGGGCTCTGAGAAAAGTCCTCCTCTTTTCTTTTACTCCAAATTAGATCCGCACACGGCCCCTCTTTTTTTCCATCAGGAAGAACAACCGCCGTACAAGCGGCCCAATGGATTTTTCGATTGGGAAATTTTTGAATTACAGTAGATAAAGAAAAGGAGCTTCTTTCTCTTGGAACTTGATTCATATCATAAACCACCCGTCCAGTTTCAGGTTCAATCACTCTTGGATGAGGTAATTTATGGCAATCTTCCAAAGTAAAATCCGGGATCACGTGCTGCCTGCCCGTAGAGCTGAAAAAAAACATTGAAGGGTAATCCACTTCCTCTTTTGCACGCTCATCACGAACAACAACTTTCTCAGGGTCAAATTGTTCGTTTTCTATATCTGTTCCTAAACTTTGGCTTAATGAACCGCCTAATCCGGAATAGAATAGCACTTCGGTATGAGTACCATAATTTGCTAAATCAATGATGTTGTGCCAACTGTAATAGACACCATGTCCTGAACAGACTAAATCACTATCGTTACTCATACTGATTTGTTTTAAAAACTCAGCCAGGTAATCATCTTTTTCAAGTTTATTTTTTAATGCGAATAGCTGCTCACGGAATGGATCTAAAGAAGGGGAGCAAGAGGCAAGCGCAGTATTCACTAAACGATACGTTTCTTTAATTTGCCAATGTAAGCACTCTTTAGCCAAGATTGGGTGGGGAACCATGATTAATAACTCATGCGTTCTATGGAGAAAATAATCCATAGACTGATCTTGCTCTAAAACTAAATGCGAAGAGACATCCACCTCTCTGTAATAGCGATATCTTAGATCGCCTGATTCGTTGCCAAAAATCTTTAATAATTCATAAACATAGCTATTAAGTTTCATTTTATTAATTACAGAGAAAATTAGTGGGTGTCCATTATAATGACATTAAATTAAGAATTTATTAACTCAAACACGAATACTCAAATCATGAGATTCAGGATTATAAAGCACTAAATCATGATTGGGTTTGCTGAAAAAGAAAGAGAAACAGGAAAAACAACTGGGGTGCAACCGATTTAATTCATCATTAATTAATCCATTGAACGCAACTTGTGTTGCAGTTCCTCCGAGAAAACCTCTTATTTTGCGAATTATCCATAAATGACTTCTCAATTGACGAATAAATTGTAGCTCGGGAGCGGGTGGATTTTTATAACCATTTAAAGCTTCTTTCATCTCTAACAATATCTGTTCATATTGAGGGTTGTTCCTTTGTGTATCAATGAATTTTTTGAGGCAAACAAGGGAGATCTCTTTTTTCATTTTAAGGCTAAGGCTGTGATCTTCGCTGACCCCCCGCATGACTTTCAAGAGTTTTGTAGTTGAATTTGCTACAGCTGCTTTATTAATGTGAATTGTTTTAAAGGAGTAAGATTTGATTTGTTCCTTTTTAGGTTTATTAAGCAATCGATAGGAATCTGTTTTCTCTACCCCTTGCTCTAAAAGGGATCGAATAATGAGGTAGGGATCTTGTCTTGCATCTCGATAAGAATGCGGCACTGTTCTCTTCATCTTTGCAACGGCAACATCGAGCGGTTTTTCTCCCCTATCGTTCGCCGCTTCAGCAAATTGGCTGAACGATTGCCAAGTCTCGTGAAAACGATAATCCCCTAGCCGAATCGCAATATGCAAAGGAGTATCCCCACTAACAACCTCTGTTTCACATAATGATTTATAACGATCCATGTTAGCGGAAATTTCACTTAACAAAGATTCATGCTTTGGCTCGTCTATTCCGTCAAGAATTTCTTCTTGCATTGCTGCAATATCTCCGGCACTAAGCGTTTGTACGAACTCCCGAAATTCCGGAATTGTAAAAAGGACAGCCCTTAGTTTTGCTTGCCTTGAAATGACAGCATGAGTAACTAAGGCTAATTGAGCCCTATCCTGGGCATTTTCTTTATCAAAAGACTGCTTTAATGCTTGTTTTATGATGGACTGCGGAATCAAGATATGTTTATAGAATTCACGCCACTTAGCTTGCTGGAATTGAAAATCCTCTCCAAGCTCAATAAAGGCACGAATTTCCTCAGCACTTGAATAGACTTTGTTATCAATTGGGTTCGCTAGAAAACGCGAGGAGGTTGGCCAATAATAATTTTGTGAATCAAAAAGCCTAGGAAAAGCGATAAGATCCCGCTTCGTTACCTCAAAAGCATGCTCGCCATGACGCCAATTCACAATCCGCGAGCTACAACGAGACATCACGCTATCAGCCATCATCAGATCGTTATCAATTTTAAAAAAAACAACTGTTAATTTTTGTTCTCCATCCGCCCCCATTCTTTTTACGATATAAAAACCAAAATTTCCCTTATGGAAATCATCTTCTTCTAAACTGTAAGCGCTGGTCAAAACGCTCGCTAACGAATTCATATCGAAATCAATTTTTTTTTCTTGCCTTAGTCGCCATAGCACGCCAAAAAAACCTGGTGGGTATTGATTGAAGAAAGCAATTGGAATTCCTTCAGCTTTAGTCACTTTTCTGGAAATAAAAGTATATTTTCCGTTATACCTGCGACTGCTTTCAGCAGGACTAGGCCTAACATTTTTACGAATTTCTACAAAATTCCCCAAACCTTCACGTCTTGCTATCGCATAAACGACATGCTCTGAGGCCACCCCAACAACTTGCTGACGATTATTTTTTACTAAAAATTGTTTTGGAGTTAGATTAGGACGTAAAAACCGGCTTGCTAAAGCCGTGAACCCAGCTTCAAAGTGAGAAAATCGGGGATCATTGTACTTATTCCTTTTAAATATAATCCTCAATGAATCATTTTCGTCACGATACCTAGCATGTTTATAAACAATGTGGCCTGTATGACTCGATTCACCCAGGGTGATTTTGTTGTAGTCGTAAAAAAAAACCATGGTTGGCAATATAAATACTTAATGTTCGCAAGTTTATCAAATTGTTAACTCGCTTCAACAAATTTTATGAAAAATTTAAAGTAAAACAAATAAATGTCCAATATGGTCTAATATTATACAATAAAAACAAGTATAAACACTAGCCGTTAGGAGAAAAGAATGAAAAAGAATGATGAAGCCTTATCCATTACCAATCCGCGCTTACTTTCTGCAGTCTATTTTGGTTTATTATCAATTGTTGCCACAATTATTTTTGATGTAATTTTTTATGCAGTAGGTGTAGAGCAAATATTACCTACTTTTCAAGCAATATTACTAGCGGTAGTACTAGCAAGTTGTTTCGGTGCACTTTTTGGAGAACGCATCATTTACAGCCAGCAACCTTATCGCCGCAAAGCATTTTTGTGGGGTTTCATGATGGTACTCGCTGCTTTACCAATATACGCACTAATTTTCTTCTACTTGTTTAAAGAACATCATCCTCATGCCTTTGCAGAACTGAGTTTCAGCAATTTATTCGTTACCTACTTGTTTATCCTACTTTACAGCTTTCTTGTCGCCGGATTTTGGCTTGCAATTGCAGCAGGCTTAGCAGCAATGTATTTACGCGGGCACCTCGTTTACGACATACTACACTCTAAATCTGAGAAATTAAAACCCATGACTAAACTGCATACCGAAAAACCCCATGAGGAAATCAAACCAAAGCCCGAAGAACAAGACAGAAAGCATATTGTTCATTAGACTTGAGAAGAATATTTAAGTGATGAAAAATAATGAATACTGACCCTAACAACAAACTTGCCCAATTTAGTCCCCGAATTGCTGGAGCCATTTTTTTTGCGATCTATGCTTTTCTCTTTACGCTGTTTACTAAGTACACTTTACTGTCGCTACGGGATGAAGGGCTTTTGCCCCTCCTCCCTTCCATTTTCATCTCATTGATCATCGGTGCTTTAATTGGGGCGTTATTCGGTAAAGCCTTAGCTAAGAAAAGTCATTGGTTCCGTCCGTTCCTCATTGGTATTTTGCTTGCTTGTGTTGCGTTAATCCTTGGGAGTCTATTCGTTTTGATTCATTATTACTCCACTGATCCTCTCTTCTCAAGCCGCCTTCAGCATTGGCAAGATTACTTTGTTGTTTACGGTGCCATCCTCGTTTCACTCCTTATCGTGATAGGCACCTGGTTTATCCCACTCAGCGGCCTGGTTTCCATTTACTTTAACAAACATTTTCTGCCAGGTTTAATTACTGCCGATAAACAACGCCTCAATACTGAAACTCATACTAAGTCCGATTCACCCAATGATGAATAACCCTCTTTCCAAAAAACACTTGCTTACCCTTATGAACAATGGGGCGACAGTTATTACGCCTAATAATCGGCTAAGTAATGAATTAATTACTGGTTTTTTTACTATCAATGGCACCCCCGTACAAGATAAACCGCAATGCCTCCCCTATTCTGCTTTTCTGCAAACCGAATTTAAGAAATTGAGCCATACCTATCCTAAAATTTCTCATCCATCCCTGTTATCAGCGTCACAGTTTTGTTATCTTTGGCGACAAATTCTTACAAGACACCTCTATCTTGTTAATGAAGGCTTACTACAAGCCGTAATAGAAACATGGACTCGTTGCCATTTTTGGCAAATTGATTTGACTCATCCCTCCTTTGCATCCACACCACAAACACGCCAATTTCAGCAATGGGCTATGGAGTTCCTGCAAGAACTTAAAAGAATCGATGCAATTACAGAGCCTGAATTAGCCAATTACTTACTTACACATAAAAACTATTCGCACCATGAAGTTATAGTGTGGGCTTGCTTTGATGATTACACGCCACAGCAGCGTGCATTACAGCAGTATTTCGCCGAAGAGGATTGTCAACTTTATCATTATGACCTAGAGGCTAAATCCAGTAGCCCTCATTTCTATGCTGCTCAAGATGAAACGGATGAATATCAACAATTGCTGCGCTGGATCACGGAACGCCTTTCTAAAGGAGAAAAACGAATCGCTGTTGTCGTTCCTGATCTAAAAGCCCAAGCAAAACGTTTGCTAAGACTTCTACAGCAACAGTTCTCACCAGAGCAATTTAATATTTCCCTTGGTCAATCTTTAGCAGATTACCCCTTAGTGGCTCATGCACTTTGCTGGCTTGACCTTGATGGTTATCAATTCAGTGCTGAGCAAGCACGCCTTCTGCTTCATTCCTCTTATCTTGGCCATTCGCAGACAGAAATGCTTGCTCGTGCTCAACTTATGGAGGAAAGCAAGGTGTTGCAAGAACCTTGTTTTGAGCAAACTGCCTTTCTTAAAGAGCTCGATCGCTTCACCCCAAAGTTAGCTGAACTAATAAGGGGCATCGCTCCATATCCTGAAAAAAACCCCTCTTCAGACTGGGTAATTATTTTTAAGAAACGCTTGGCTGCCTTAGGCTTCCCTGGCGAGTACCCGCTAAACTCGGCGAATTACCAATGCTATCAGCGGTTTTTATCCTTATTTGATGAATTTAAAGCTCTTCAATTCATTTCAAAAGAGATGACGAAAACCGAAGCATTATCTGCATTAATTCATTTGGCAAAATCAACCATTTTTCAACCTAAAAAGGCTGAAGCCAGCATTCAAATTCTTGGACTATTGGAGGCAGCAGGATGTACTTTTAATAGCTTGTGGGTGACTGGACTGACTGACCAATCTTTACCAAAAAATGCTAGACTTTCCCCCTACATTCCTGTTTCATTGCAACGTGAAAAATTGATGCCACATGCATGCCTTCAGCGCGAACTGCAATTAGCCATAAAAACACTAAACCGGTTCACTAACAGCAGCGATCATGTGGTTTACAGCTACCCTCGGTTCAGTGACGATAAACCCAATATGCCGAGTCCTTTAATAGCACATTTACCCCCATTTCCTGCAATCGAAACTGCTAACCCAGTAACCACCCCATTTTTAGTTCATAATGTAGAAAATTATCAAATACCTTTAGCTCCTAGCGAGAAAGCAGCGGGAGGTACTGCGATTTTAGCAAATCAAGCAAAATGCCCTTTCCGCGCTTTCGCAGAACATCGTTTACATGCTAAAACTCCCCTAGAAACTTCTGATGGGACTGATATGAAAGAAAGAGGGAAAATTATTCATAAAATCATGGAATTATTCTGGAAGGATTTAAAAAACCAACGATCCTTTTTAAATCTCAGGGAAGACGAATTAGAGGAACGTATTGAACAAGCAATTCAGCAATCGTTAGAACCTGTAATTGCTAAGCGGAACGTTTCCTTCTCATCATTATTACAAGAAGTTGAATTTTCAAGGCTCAAACGTTTAGTTTATGCTTGTCTACACTGGGAAAGACTGCGCCCATCTTTCGAGATCGAAGCATTGGAACAAGAATTTATGATTCATTTAGCAGGAATGGACTTTCGCGTTCGTGTTGATAGGCTCGACAAAGTCGAGGAGGGTAAAAAATGGGTTATCGATTACAAAAGCAGTTTTCCCCAAAGTCTTCCCTGGAAAGAGGAACGACCCAAAGAACCTCAGCTTTTACTTTATGCTTTATTGGATGAAACCATCAATGCACTCTTATTTGCCCAATTAAAAACAGGCCAATTTAGCTGTAAAGGATTAAGTGAACAAAATCATAATTTACCAGGTCTAACCCCTATCAAAAAAGATGAACATTGGGCTGAGTACAGGGAATCTTGGAAGGTTCAATTGCAACAATTAGCAACCGAATTCAGCCAGGGCTACTGCCCACCACTGCCAGTAAGCGTCTCAGTTTGTCAGCAATGCCATTTTCAAAATTTGTGTCGACTAGAAAAACCTGCTTAGAAACCGCAGTTAAGATCCCTTCCATACATTGAGAAAAAAAGCGAGCCCAGCTATGCTGGTATACAGCGAATCAAATTATTAAGGGAATCAGGATGAATATATTGATTGCAGGAGCCAGTGGGTTTATTGGCCATAATTTAATTAATGCCCTCCGTTTAAAGCATACGATTACCGCTCTTGGACGAAACGAAGACAAATTAAAAAAATGCTTCCCAAAAAAGATAAAAGTTTGCACATGGGAAAAACTAGCGGATTTAGATCCTCACTCTTTCGATGCGGTCATTAACCTCTCCGGCTATAACATTAGCGGGTCTCGCTGGAGTGAGAAAGTTAAACAGAAAATTATTAACTCACGTGTCAGTACAACCACCGATTTAATCAATTGGGCCATGAACCAAAAAGCAAAACCCCATTTTTACTGCGCAAATGCTGTGGGGATTTACGGGATGCAAAATAATGATGATCCTAAGGCTTTTGATGAAACTAGTCTAATTAATTTTAACCAACCTCACGACATCCTCAGTGAGATCTGTATTCGTTGGCAAAACGCACTCCAACCGGCCATCGATTATGGCATACCTGTCACTATCACCCGTTTTGGCGTTGTACTAAAAAAAGGAGAAGGAATGCTCAAGAAGCTTTTCCCCAGTTTTTATATGGGCTTAGGGGCTACTCTGGGTGATGGCAAGCAAATAATTTCTTGGGTGCATATCGATGATGTCATAGGTGCTTACTTATTTTTATTAGATAATCCACAACTCACTGGCTCATTTAATATCACGGCTCCTATACCAGTTAGCCAAGCGCAATTTGCACGCACACTAGCCAAAGCCATGCATCGTCCTTTGTTCCTGACAATTCCCCCTGTTGTTGTAAAGACTTTATTCGGAGAAATGGGCGAATGCTTGTTGCTTAAAGGACAGCGCGTTGTGCCGAAACGGCTTGTGGATTCAGGTTATCAATTTCATTATCCGGAGTTAACAACTGCCTTAGCTCATGAATTTGAATAAGGGTTTGATTAGTTAGTCCTGCTGGTAGCCCAATGTAGCTGTTTCAGATTGATGAGGCTCTGAATCCATAACCTCTGCCCGCAAGGAGCGAGAAGGATCAGGATTTATAAAATCAACGAATTCAGTAATCTCTGCCATTTGGTGATCCCGACAAAACCTATAACCTTGGTGAATTTTAGAAGCAGTTAAACCCGCTATGTAAATGCCTACGAGCGTGATACCCACTCCTAAAGCAAGCAGCCCCCATGGGCTCATTGCTAATACTACCCCAAAAACAATCGCACCTATCGCTTTTCCCACAGCCATTGCACCTGCTGTTGCAGCGGTCACACCTGCAATATAAAAGAAGGAATTGGTAACTATATTTAAGCCGGCTGCAGCGTAATTAACGCTTTTATCTTGTTGCCAAGTTTCTTTAAGAGCATCGACTTTAATGCAAAGTTGAAAGTAATTGTCCCTTGAAGAAGGGACTCTTAGAACACGAACCGCATCCATTAGGATTCGCGTGCAATCTCCTTCCATCTGCAGGTAATCAAGACCACTTAATTCCGAAATACTTTTTAAGAATTTTCTACCCTTAATAACGATGTCATGTTTTTTCTTAATAGCACGCGAAGTGAGACTACTCCTGAATAAAGCGTCATGCAAATAACTATTCAGTTCTTTTTGAAATAATGCTTCCGCATCACTAAATGAAATAATGGTTTTTGAAGGCATGGTTTTTCATTTACAATTTCATGTTAAAGCTAAAAGCAAAATATCATGATTTAATCAAAAACAATAGAAAACCATTCAATTTTCCTAAGTGTGGGCTAAATAATCAGTCTCCTTCTCTGCCAAACTCCCGTCTAATTGTTCCTCGTCAACAGAGCAATGAGGGCTCAGCAAATTGGCAAATTCTTCGATTTCTTTAATCTGACTTTCCTTATGAAAACGATAATTCGTGTAGGCGTCATAAGCGGTCATTCCAGCGATAAAAAGTCCTATTAAAATAGCTCCTATGCCGATAGCTAACCAAAGCATGGGTCCTGAAGCAAGCACAAATGCGCCAGTGCTTAAAAGGGCGATACTATTGTAAACGGTGTATATTCCTGCCATTGCAAGTGCACTGCCTACAGCGGCAAAGATAGAATTTGCTAAAAAATTACCCACCCCAGTACATGATCTTACTTCTTCTCGTTTCTTTATTCTTCCTTTTAAATGATCTATGTTTTCTATTAGGCTTTGGTGGCCTTCTTCAGGATTTTTTAAAATTTTTGTTGCTGCATTTAAAATATCTTCAAATAGTATTTCTGCTTCCGGATTGAAAAAGTTTCTCAGCTCCTCAATGCTTTTTAGAAATCTTTTTCCTTTGCAGAAAAAAACAGATTTTTTGGAATTCTCTGAATTAAAAAAATGCCTGCTTATAGAAGAATTTAAATAGTCTTGCTCAAGCGCAATTTGAAATTGAATTTTTGCCTCATTCCAACCCATTATTATATCCCAAAACCGATATGATTTAATGAGGCGAAAATATCATATTCTAATTCAAATTAACATAATTGATACTCTATCAAAGGTAATTGTTTTATGAGCGCTTATAATGAGGTTTTTGCTCCTCAACCTGATCATTGCTATCATCCAGAGAAAGACTATTTTCAGAAGATGTGATGAAACTCCCCAACAATCTATAAGCCCCATAAAATCCTAGTTTAGCCGCAACTCCCCCTGGGATCGCGTACGCTACGCCATTAGTAACAACCACATAGGCCATTTGTTTCCAATTAATAGAGGCTATTTGAGTTTCTTGTAACCATTGATTACTGAGTTTTAAAAGTTTTGCCGTATCGAATCCTTCAAAAGATTTATGAAGTATCATTTCATCAAGTTGACCTTGGTGAAACGCAATTTTTTTAATTAGCTGTTCAGATAAGCCAATTGCACTCCGCGGAGAAAGGGAAAACTCTTCTATTAAATATGTGGCTAGAGAACAAGAATGCTTTTCTAAGCTATATTTTTGAAAATTGTTCTGGGACAATAAAATATTACCCCATTCATAAGCAATACTTGCTAAGGGTAATATATCCCCAAAATAATTGAATAATGAAGTTGTGCCGAAATGTTCCGCTGGGATTTTTATAACTTCAGGATTCTCTTTCAACTGATCTAAAATGAATTTACTGATTACACGCATGCTATGAAAATATTATTAAAAGAATAGCTGATTGTACTGGGGTATTCTTAAGGAATTATGAACAATAAAGGCAACTCTTTAACATTTCTCTGTAAGGTAAGGCATTTATGCAACAACACCGGATGAACAGAAGGATGTTGACCTTGGAGGCAAAAAGTAATTTTGTTTTTTGTCCTGCACTGAGTTAATCTTTTCAAATCAATTTCACAAGATTAGGCTTAAGCTCTGGTGAAATCGAAAGATAATGTCTTGGCAATAGCGGGTTCTTTTAGCGCTAAAGTTAACAGCCTGTCCACTCCTAAGGCAACACCGCTGCAAGGGGGTAAACCATTCGCTAAGGCTTGTAATAGGTATTCATCTGGCGCAGGCTCAGGCAACCCTTTTTTACGCCGAGCTATCAAATCGGTTTGAAAGCGTGCTGCTTGCATACTCGCATCAGTAAGCTCATGAAAACCATTCGCCAGTTCAACGCCTTTGAAATAAATTTCAAAGCGCTCAGCAACACCATGATTAATTTTTGCAAGTGCGGCTTGCGACACAGGAAAATCATACACTGCCACCGGCACAGATTCTTTCCCTAATGCGGGTTCGACAACATGGCTCATTAACAAAAACAAATATTGATCAGGATCTTGCTCGTCTGGTGCTAACACATTATCCAGCTCAAACCGTTGTAATGTTCTTTTAAGCGCAGAAAGCGACGCAGCCAGCGGATCTAAATCACAGGTTTCTGAGAAGGCTTGCTGATAGGTTTTTCTGTGCATTGGAGGGCACTGCAATACAGTTTGAAGTAGCGCATCCGTCTCATCCATTAGCCCATGGTGATCCACATTAAGTTGATACCATTCCAGCATGGTAAATTCAGGGTTATGCCAGCGGCCTAGTTCATCGTCACGAAATACTTTTGCCAATTGAAAAATTGGACCACTACCCGCCGCTAATAGACGTTTCATATGGTATTCGGGGGAGGTTTGTAAGTAATAAGGCTGACCTCTAAAAGTCGCCACAATATTCGATAAATAAACATCAGTAATACCAAAACGCGACAAGGTTGGCGTTTCTACTTCCAAATAATCACGCTGGTAAAAAAAACTTCGTATTTGATTTAATAATTTTGCTCGTTGGCGCAACGTTTCAATGGAGGCGGAAGGCTGCCAAAGGGGTTCATTATTCATCAATAAAAAATCCCCAGTTCAAGGCGTGCTGCTTCTGTCATTCGTTCTTGGCTCCAGGGCGGATCCCAAACTAATTCCACTGTACAGTCACTCACCCCTTCAACTTGGTTAACCGCCTGCTCTACAGTACCTGGAAATGTCTGTGCTACAGGACAACCAGGAGTGGTCAGAGTCATTTGAACGTGGACATGCTTCTCTTCATTGATTGCAATATCATAAATAAGACCCAAGTCATAAATGTTAACTGGAATTTCAGGGTCAAATACCGTCCTAAGTGCTGCAATCACACTGTTTTTTAAAGTTTCATTATCCTGTTTCTTTTTCAAGCCAAACATAATAATTACTCCGTGCTAACAGTGACTGTCTCTTTCTTCAGTGCAGCTTCCAAGGTATGCCACGCTAAGGTAGCGCATTTAACCCGCGCTGGGTAAGCTTTGACTCCCGCAAGAACAGCAAGCTTGTCTAAAGCGAACTCTTGCGACTCATCATCACTGGTGAGCATAGTATGAAAGCGATTAAATAGCTCGTGTGCCTCTTGCACTGTCTTACCACACAAAGCTTCCGTCATGAGCGAAGCAGAGGCCTGAGAAATAGCACAACCACAACCAAGAAAACTGATGTCAGTGATTTTACTGTCCTTTACCTTTAAATAAACGGTTAACTTATCGCCGCACAACGGGTTAAACCCTTTAGCCTCTGCAGTTGCATCTGCCATGGTATGATGATTTCGAGGATTTCGATTATGATCAATAATGATTTCTTGATACAGCTCACGTAACTCCATCATGCAAATACCTCTTTTACCCTGTGTAATGCTTGGACGCAACGATCAATTTCTTCCGTCGTATTATAAAAAGACATCGAAATTCGCGCTGTGGCAGCCACATCCAAAAAGTCCATTAATGGCATCGCACAATGGTGGCCGCTACGAATCGCGATTCCTGCACTATCTAAAATAGTACCGATATCGTGCGCATGGATTTTGCCATGTACAAACGAAACAATAGGCACTTTTTTCTTTGCTGTGCCAACGATATTAAATCCTTTAACTGATTTAATTGCTTCCGTAGCATAATCAAGTAATCGATCTTCATAAGCTGAAATGGCTTCCATGTCTAAAGACCAAAGATAATCCATAGCCGCACTTAACCCAATTGCCCCTGCAATATTAGGTGTTCCCGCTTCAAATTTGTGGGGTAACGAAGCATATTCAGTGGCCTCAAGGGTTACGTAATTGATCATCTCACCCCCCCCCTGGTAAGGCATCATATCATCCAATAGCGATTCTCTACCCCATAAAATACCAATACCGGTCGGCCCATACATTTTATGGCCTGAAAACGCATAAAAATCACAATCTAAATCCTGGACATCAACGGGCAAATGTGCTGTTGCCTGTGCGCCATCTAAGAGCACCAATGCCCCGTAGGCATGCGCCATTTCAATCATTTGTTTCACTGGATTTATTGTTCCCAAGGCATTGGATGCATAGGAAATGGCAACAAACTTTGTGTTCTCATTCAAACTTCTTTCAAACTCATCTAACAGCACGTCACCGTCAAGAGAAATAGGAGCAACTTTTAAGCGGGCACCTGTTTTTTTACACACCATTTGCCATGGCACAATATTCGAGTGGTGCTCCATGTGAGTAATGAGAATCTCTTCACCGGGTAGAATTCTTGGTGCCACGAAGCTTTGGGCAACTAAATTAATGCCTTCGGTTGTGCCACGAACAAAAATACACTCCCTTGCCGAATTAGCGTGAATAAACCGCTGAACTTTATTTCGCGCAGCTTCATATTGTTGTGTAGCACGCATGCTTAAAGTATGTACGCCACGATGTACATTTGAGTTATCATGGGAATAATAATGCGTTATAGCATCAATCACGGCTTGTGGTTTCTGCGTAGTCGCGGCATTATCTAAATAAGTCAGTGGGTAATCATTTATCTTCTGATTAAGCACTGGAAAATCGCGGCGAATCGCCTCGATATTTAACGTGTCAATTAAGGCTGTAACGGTATTCATCTTTTTTACCCCAATTGCTCATTTAATAAAGTAGCCATCCAATCAGCCAAAATGCGATTGGATACAAGCCGTAAATTATCGGCAGCAAAAGCATGAATTAGATAGCTGCTTGCTTCACGACGGCCTATGCCTCGCGTTGCTAAATAAAACAGTGCTTCTTCATCCAATTGCCCCACTGTTGCTCCATGCGTGCAAATGACATCATCAGCAAAAATTTCCAATTGCGGTTTAGTATCAATTTCGGCTTGCGCAGACAACAGTAAGTTTTTATTTTGCTGGTGGGCTTGAGTATGCTGCGCGTCTTTAGCGACGATTACCTTGCCATTAAAAACTGCTCGAGAGCGCCCCATTAAAATACCTTTATAATCCTGTTCGCTTTGGCAATTTGGTACCTGATGGTGAACAGCAGTATGGTGATCGATGTGTTGACCTTCAGTCGGTACATAGATACCATTTAGCAAGCATCGCGCATGTTCCTCTTGTAAGTGTAGACTAATGTCGCTGCGCGCCAGCTTGCCCCCTAAGTTCAAAGCATGGCTTTCGAATCGGCTGCCTCCTGCTTGTTTCACTGACAGATGGCCAATGTGGTAAGCTGATTTCGCTTCCCGCTGAATTTTATAGTGCGCCAATCTGGCATCCTTAGCAGCAAACACTTCAGTGACCGTATTAGTGAAATAATTACCAGCCCCAACGCCACTGTAGTCCTCCACAATCGTTGCCTGACTGCCTTCCCCGGCAATGATTACAAAACGACTATGAACCGCTTGATTCTCTTGATCCTGCCAATGAGAAAGGATAATCGGATCTTCGATGCATACTCCGGCAGGCAAATAAACAATTACACCGCACCGTAACATTGCTGTATTTAAAGCCTGAAAACCATGCTCATGATGCAAAGCTTGGCCTAAATAAGGCTTTATTTTATCAGGATGCTGTTCCAAAGCAGTAGCTAGCGATTCAATCAAAACACCGGGGGGTAAATCGCTAATCGGTATGGCTTCATTAAAGACTTGGCCATTTTGCACCAGTACGTGAATATTTAAAGGCAATTTAATGCCTGTCTTAACCTGTGTTGTTTGATTGGAGGGTTGCTGAGTAAAACGCAGGGAAAGAAGCGAATCCACCAGAGTATATTTCCAATCTTCCTGATGACGAGTTGGAAAACCAAAGTGTTGCAACTCAGCCAATCCCTTTTCCTGTAACTTAGCTAACCAAGGAATCGTCGAAAAATATCCTTTAGCCTGTTGCTGATAGAACTCAATGACATCGCTCATGCTTGCTCCGTCTCCTCAAGCCAGCTATACCCTTTTCTCTCCAACTCAATAGCAAGTGATTTATCTCCTGACTTAACGATTCGTCCATCGGCTAACACATGAATAAAATCAGGCTCAATGTAGTCTAACAAGCGTTGATAGTGGGTCACCAAAATAATCGCACGCTCAGGTGAGCGCATCGTGTTCACGCCCTGGGAGATAATCCGTAATGCATCGATGTCCAAACCAGAATCCGTTTCATCAAGGATAGCTAGTCTAGGTTCAAGCGCAATCATCTGCAAAATTTCGTTGCGCTTTTTCTCACCACCTGAAAAACCTTCGTTAATACTGCGGTATAAAAAGCTTTCATCCATATCCAACAGTTGGCATTTTTCGCGAATAAAACTTAAAAATTCAATGGCATCAAGCGGCTTTTTATTTTGCCCTTTGCGTACAGCATTCACTGAGGCTTTAAGAAAATTAATATTTGTAACCCCTGGAATTTCAACGGGGTATTGAAACGACATAAAAATACCTGCCCGCGCACGTTCTTCAGGCGCCATTGGCAACAAATCTTGGTCTAAATAGCTGATTTCGCCATGAGTTACTTCGTAAGCAGGATGACCAGTCAACACTTTTGATAAAGTACTTTTACCCGAGCCATTCGGTCCCATAATGGCATGCACTTCACCTGGCTTAACGTCCAAGTTAATGCCTTTTAAAATAGGTTGCCCATTAATTGCGACACTTAATTGTTTAATGTTTAACATATTAACCTACTGCCCCTTCCAAACTGATACCTAATAGCTTCGTTGCCTCGACTGCAAATTCCATAGGTAATTCTTTCAATACTTGCTTACAAAAACCATTCACAATCATCGACACAGCATCTTCCATGTCGATGCCCCTTTGCTGACAATAAAATAATTGCTCTTCGCTGATTTTTGAGGTGGTTGCCTCATGCTCTACCTGTGCTGTTGGATTTTTAACCTCAATATAGGGAAAAGTGTGTGCTGAACATTGAGATCCCATCAACATCGAATCACATTGCGTATAATTACGTGCATTAGCCGCGGTGGGAGCGATGCGGACTAAACCACGATACGCATTGTGTGCTCGGCCAGCACTAATTCCTTTGGAAATAATGGTCGATCGGGTATTTTTACCCAAATGAATCATTTTAGTGCCAGTATCAGCCTGTTGATAGTTATTCGTTAATGCGACAGAGTAAAACTCACCAACTGAATCATCCCCTTGCAAAATAACGCTTGGGTACTTCCAGGTAATCGCGGAACCCGTTTCAATTTGTGTCCAAGAGATTTTGGAGCGTTTACCACGACAAGCCCCGCGCTTGGTTACAAAGTTATAAATTCCTCCTTTCCCTTCTTTATCCCCCGGGTACCAGTTCTGCACAGTTGAATATTTTATCTGCGCCCCATCAAGAGCAACTAATTCAACAACAGCAGCATGCAATTGATTTTCATCTCGCATGGGCGCTGTACATCCTTCTAAATAAGAGACATAGCTATCACGGTCTGCAATAATTAAAGTGCGTTCAAACTGTCCTGTTGAAGCGGCATTGATGCGGAAGTAAGTAGATAGTTCCATAGGACAACGCACGCCTTTAGGCACATAAACAAAAGAACCATCGCTAAAAACAGCTGAATTAAGCGCTGCATAAAAATTATCGCGATAAGGTACGACTGAACCTAGGTATTGGCGCACTAAATCCGGGTGTTTTTGAACAGCCTCAGAAAAAGAACAGAAAATTACGCCAACTTCTGCCAATTTCGCTTTAAAGGTCGTTGCAACTGAAACACTGTCGAACACTGCATCAACAGCCACACCAGCAAGCAGTTCCTGTTCTTTAAGCGGGATACCCAGTTTTTCATACGTTTTTAATAATTCTGGATCGACTTCATCAAGGCTTTTAGGTCCGTCTTTCTTCGATTTTGGCGCAGAGTAGTAAGAAATAGTTTGGTAATCAATGGGCGGGTAATGCACACTTGACCAATTCGGATGAGGCATAGTTAGCCAGTGCCTGAATGCATTTAAACGCCATTCGAGTAAGAATTCAGGTTCACCTTTTATTGCGGATAGACGGCGGATGACCTCTTCATTCAAACCAGGTTCAAAAGTCTCCACCTCAATGTCGGTTACAAAACCATGTTGGTATTCTCTTTCGAGTAGAGAATTAATTTGCTCACTGCTTTTAGCCATGACTCACTCCACTTGCTAACTGCTTAATGCGCTCAACGTTTGCCGTCGGGAGAGATGGTTTTGCCAGCACTTCCAGACTCACACTATCAAGTGCGGTTTCTATCGCCTGACTTATTAATCGCCAGTTACCTTGAACATGACACACTTGTTGTAATGAGCATTCATTAGGATGCAAGCTACATTCTGTTAACCCGAGCTGATCTTCTAGTGCAGAGATTATTTGCGTCACAGAAATTTCAGAAGCGGGGCGTTGCAGACGATAACCACCACTGACACCGCGTACTGAAGTTAATAATCCTGCAGCAGTTAACCGTTTTAATAATTTGCTGACTGTCGGAATACTGAGGTGTGTATGCAAAGCAATATCACGCGCATTACAAAGAGTTTGTGCGCGTCTTGCCAAATACACCATCACAACTGTTCCATAATCGGCCAATTTGCTGATGCGCAGCATACTACCACCCCCAGATCAATTTATCTAGTACTAAATCGGTCTTATTTACGATTGACCGGTTAATCAGTACTATTTTAGTCCTATTTAGTAATATAGTACCAAATTAGTTCTATTTAAAGCAAAAGGCGAATGATACCCTATTTTTAAGTTGGAATCCAATTTCAATGTAGAAACAGATGTTATTTTCGTGTTTACAATTTATAGACAATACGAAATCATATTGTACAATTGACAGGCAGATTTTTCCTCTTATAATGCCGGCTAAATTCTTTTAATGGATAACCAATGAAAAAAATACCTTTTAGGTTCATTAATCAAGTGTTCATTGCCTTAAGTTTTGCTTTATTTACTTCACTGTCTTTCGCTGAACCACTTAACTTAAGTATTCTAAAAAAAGAACTTGAGGCTTATCACGACACTGGCGCCTATCAAAAAGAACTTGCTTGTGTGATTGCCCAGGCGCAAGAGTATATTCTTAAGCAAGCAGCGGCCAATGAACAGCTTGGTAATAGAAAAAAGAAGTTAGCAATTGTTCTTGATATCGATGAAACAAGCTTAAGTAACTACCCAAGAATGGCTAAACGGCATTTTAATTCAGATAGTGCCCAAGTCCAGAAGAACCTCTTGGCGGCTGATGCCCCAGTCATTAAATCGATGCTGTCTCTCTACAATAATGCCCGCCAACATCATGTCGCTGTCTTTTTTGTGACAGGCAGGCCTATTTCAATGTTAAGAGCAACGAGAACAAATCTCTTACGTGCCGGCTATAACCACTGGGCGGGGCTTTATTTTCGCCCAGATAGCTACAGCCAACCAACAATCATTCCTTTTAAATCGCAGGCAAGAAAATCAATTACTAACCAGGGCTATACGGTGATTGCCTCCATTGGGGATCAATACAGCGATTTACAAGGAGGTTACGCACAAAGAGGGTTTAAACTGCCTAATCCCTTTTATTATCTTCCCTAAGTAAGGTACAAGCCTGGAGTGATAATAGCTCGAGTTCCCATAATTTGAATAAAGGTTTTGTCGCAAGACATGTAAAATATGGCCGTTTCCTGCTCGGGCTGAGTTTGCCAGGAGCATGTCCAAGAAGCATTGTACTAGCGGAGTAGGTTTGGCCGTTTTGACCCAACCTACTGATTTAAAAAAATAATTTGAGCGTTTATTCCTCTTGTAGAATATAATCGACATTAATAATCTCGTACTCTACCAACCCTCCTGGCGTTTCTACGGTAACGACATCTTCGACCAACTTGCCAATGAGCGCACGCCCAATCGGTGAACTATAGGAGATTTTGTTTATTTTGATATCAGCTTCATCTTCACCCACAATCTGATAAGTAATCTCCATATTGGTTTGCACATGCAGTAAACTGACAAAAGCACCAAAGATAACCTTGCCATTATTTGGTAGTTTGCTTATATCAACTACTTGGCAATGTGCCAATTTTGCCTCTAATTCTTGAATTCTACCTTCGTTGAAACTTTGTTGCTCACGTGCAGCATGATACTCAGCATTTTCTTTTAAATCACCATGCGCGCGGGCAGTAGCAATGGCTTCGATAATGCGCGGGCGCTCAACGGTTTTTAAACGATGTAATTCCATTTTGAGCGCCTCTGCTCCTTGAACTGTCATAGGATGCTTTTGCATATCCACCTCTAGTGTAAATCTTGTAATCGAGTAACCGTTTCTCGGTCTTCATATTTCATTGCCAAGCAAGCTGCTTCGGCACCAGATAAAGTTGTAGTATAGCTAACCTTATGTTGCAATGCATTGCGCCTAATTGCAAATGAGTCAGCTGTAGCTTGTTTTCCCTCCGTTGTATTCACAATAAAATCAATTTCGTTGTTCTTAATAAAGTCGACAACATGGGGTCGTCCTTCCGCAACCTTAAACACACGCCGGCAATCTATACCGGCAGCCTGAAGGGCCAAGGCTGTTCCGCGTGTTGCTATAATCTCAAAACCCAGCTGGATGAGTCTCTTGGCTATTTCGCCAATTTTCGTCTTATCTGCATCTCGTACAGATACGAATGCCCGCCTTCTCTTGACAATATTGCAACTGGCGCCCAACTGAGCCTTCGCATAAGCTTGTCCAAACCGCCTAGCAATCCCCATCACTTCACCAGTTGATTTCATTTCTGGACCTAGAATTGAATCGACCCCGGAAAATTTAATAAACGGGAAAACCGGCAATTTAATTGAATAAAAAGCAGGCATCGGATAGTGCTGGCTTAAACCCTGTTGTTTTAAACTTTGACCCACTTTACAACGCGCAGCAATTTTTGCTAGTGGAAGACCCGTTGCTTTGGAAACAAAAGGAACCGTACGCGAAGCACGCGGGTTTACCTCCAACACATAGATGTCATCTGCCTGGATTGCAAACTGAGCATTAATTAATCCCACTACCCCCAGTTTTAATGCCATTTGTCGAATTTGTTCGATGAGATCTTGTTGGACTACAACACTTAAACTAAAGGGAGGCAGCGTGCAAGCTGAATCCCCTGAATGGATGCCTGCTTGCTCAATGTGCTCCATGATTCCACCAATCATGACCTCTTCACCATCACAAACTGCATCAATATCCACTTCAATCGCATCATTCAAAAATTTATCTAAAAGAACAGGAGAGTCGTTAGAAACTTCTACAGCATGCGCTAAATAGTGTCTTAAATCATCTTCTTGGTAAACCACTTCCATAGCACGCCCACCCAAAACATAAGAAGGCCTAACAACTAATGGATAGCCAATTCGCTTGGCTAATTCTATGGCTTCCTCTTCACTACGCACCGTACCATTTGCAGGTTGATGGAGGTTTAATTCAGTGACTAATTTCTGAAATCGTTCCCTGTCTTCTGCCTGATCGATTGCATCGGGGGAAGTACCGATAATGGTAACGCCATTTGCCTCCAGTTGACGAGCTAATTTAAGCGGCGTTTGGCCACCATAATGGACAATCACACCTTCAGGCTTTTCAACAGCCACTATGGATAAAACATCTTCCAGCGTCAACGGTTCAAAATAAAGGCGATCAGAGGTATCAAAATCGGTGGATACCGTTTCGGGATTACAATTGACCATAATAGTCTGATAGCCCGCTTCCCTTAAAGCCATCGCTGCGTGCACACAGCAATAATCGAATTCAATTCCTTGGCCAATGCGATTCGGTCCACCTCCCAAAATGAGGATTTTCTTTTTGTCCTTATCTGGTCGAGCTTCACATGCAGTTTGATAAGTTGAATAAAGGTAAGCTGTATCGCTAGGGAATTCACCAGCACAAGAGTCAATTCGCTTGTAAACCGGAACCACACCTAATTTCAGGCGATGGGCTCTCACTTGATCTTCGCTGCAATAAAATAATTTAGCTAGGAACGCATCAGCAAAGCCGCGACGCTTTAACTGCTGCATGGTGTTTTCGTTAATTTCAAGTATTGACTTCCCAGTGACAGCGCGCTCTATCAGGACAAGCTCCTGAATTTGAGCGAGAAACCAAGGATCAATTTTTGTTTCCTGATGAATTTCTTCCAATGACATATCAAGACGGAAAGCATCAGCGATATACCACAATCGATCTGGAGTTGGTTCAAGGAGATGACCACGTAATCGTGCCATATCTTCTCCTTCTTTGAATAGCGGGTTTAAGCCAGATCGGCCGATTTCCAAACCACGAATAGCTTTTTGCAGTGACTCTTGGAAATTAGAACCAATCGCCATTACCTCACCTACTGATTTCATTTGCGTAGTGAGCGTGTTTGGTGTTTGAGGAAATTTATCAAAATTAAATCGAGGAATTTTGGTCACAACATAATCGATACTCGGCTCAAACGAAGCTGGTGTTTTGCCCCCGGTGATTTCATTTTCTAATTCATCCAAGGTATATCCTACAGCAAGTTTTGCTGCCACTTTAGCAATAGGAAAGCCAGTCGCCTTGGAAGCTAAAGCAGAACTTCTTGATACCCGTGGATTCATCTCCACGACAAGCATACGGCCATCTTCGGGATTAATGGCAAACTGGACATTCGAACCGCCTGTATCAACCCCCACTGCACGCAAAACCTTGATCGCAGCATCACGCATACGCTGGAATTCTTTATCCGTTAAAGTTTGAGCAGGGGCAACTGTAATGGAATCCCCTGTGTGGACTCCCATTGGGTCGAAATTCTCGATCGTGCAGACAATAATACAGTTGTCATTTTTATCGCGCACGACTTCCATCTCAAATTCTTTCCATCCCAATACCGATTCATCAATGAGTAATTCTCTTGTGGGAGATAAATCCAAACCGCGAGTACAAATTTCTTCGAACTCTTCTCGGTTATAAGCTATACCGCCTCCACTGCCGCCCATGGTAAATGAGGGGCGTATAATGGCAGGAAAACCTAGCTGTGCTTGGACTTGAAACGCTTCCTCCAAGCTGTGTGCTATTGCTGAGCGAGGCATTTCTAAACCAATTTTTTTCATGAGTTGGCGGAATTTGTCACGATCCTCAGCTCTGTCAATTGCCTCTCTTGTAGCACCGATCATTTCCACTGAATATTTTTCCAAAACACCCTCGCGCACTAAATCTAAGGCACAATTCAGTGCAGTCTGCCCTCCCATTGTAGGCAATAAAGCATCCGGACGTTCTTTTTCAATGATTCGAGTTACTTCTTGCCATTGCACCGGCTCAATGTAAGTAGCATCAGCCAGTTCGGGATCTGTCATAATGGTCGCTGGGTTCGAATTTACAAGGATGACTCGATAACCCTCTTCTTTTAAAGCCCTTACTGCTTGTGTACCTGAATAATCAAATTCACATGCTTGACCAATAACGATAGGACCTGCGCCGAGGATGAGGATGGATTTGATATCAGTACGTTTTGGCATGGTTTACTACAGGGAAAAAATAAAATGGCCTATTTTACCCAATTTTGCTTAAGGATTATACCCATTCTATTTAATTTTCGAGAGTTAGTAAAAATTTGCACTTCTTATGACAATACTGGCAACGAAAAGGAGCTGTTAGACAGCCTATAACTCACCACGCATTTTTAACCAAGCCCTTCCCAGAAGCTCATGCATTGCCACGCTTAAGTAGAATAGATTATGGGGATTAGGTAAGTAACGTTTAGCCCAGCGCTCATCATTCCAGTAGAGTGTATAGTCTGTGGGAGCCGCAATGGGGTGCAACCCTTGAGCTTGGCAAAGTTGCATTGAACGAGGCATATGAATTGCAGAAGTCACTAAATAAAAAGGTTCTTTGTGGACTATTTGCTTAATCGCTTTAATTTGGTCAGCGGTGTTTATCGATTTTGTTTCTAATACAATATCGCTTTGCGGAATAGCAAACCAGGAAGCAATTTCGGATAAATGATTGGCCTCGGGCACTTCAAAACCATAACCGCCTCCAGATAATAACAATTTGGCTGCGGGCAATTGTCGGTATAACCGCAGCCCTTCCAGCAAACGCTTGATACTTACATTCGATAAAAGCGAATTTGCTGGCATGTCAATCCTATCTGACTGGCCACCACTGAGTACCACAACCCAATGGATGGCAGGATTAATTTTTGTTATTGGCGAATATTCATCTTCCAGATTGCGAGTTAAACTTTGGACAAACCAGCCCGTGCTAAAAAAAATTAACAAAACAAGAACTAATACTAGCCCCCCCCGAATAAAACGATGGTCTCCAATGAACCAAAGTAACACTAGAAGAACAGTAAAAAACAATAGAACCAGAAAAAAAGGGTTTAACATCACTTCAAATAAATGACGGAAAATAACCACTACCTCATCCTCCGCATCAAATAAAGCCCCAACAAAGCAAATATACACGTGGGGCCGATGGCCGCAAGCTCAGGTGACAATTGCAAAACCTGGCTTATAGGACCAAAAAAACGGTTCATAATATGGAAACCAAATCCGACCGTTGCACCAACCAATAACTTAGAACCCATAGTCGATGAGCGCAAGGGGCCAAAAATAAAGGGAATAGCAAGAATCATCATAACCACTGTTGTTAATGGCTGAATTATTCGTTGCCAATACGCCAAACGATAATTTAAAGCACTTTGATGACTTATTTTTTGGTCACGTAAAAATTGCTTTAATTCATGCAAAGTCATTTCGTCAGGTTCATTGCTGCTTACGCTAAGAATTTTTGGCTTGACATTAACGTCCCATAACATCGATGGAATAAAACGAGACATTGTACTTTCTTTGTTAATATCGGTTTCTTGAATAGAATAGGCAACCCAGCGATTGTTCACCAGATTAACCTGGTTAATCATCCGTGCCACACGCAAGTTATGTTCCTCATCAAAACGATACTGATAAACTAATACTAGGTTATTTTTAGGGAGAATGGCACCAATGAAAATAAAATCATTTTTATGCCGTAGCCAAACTCCAGAAGCCGTGCGAAGGGTTTGCCCCCCGCTTAAAGCCTGCATTTTTTGATCATTAGCTAAATGCGCTAATTTGGGAACTATCGTTTCACCGATTATCGTGACAAACAAGATAATTACCATAGCGACTTTAAGCACAGCAAGGGTGATTTGGCCTATCGACATACCTGCAGCCCGCATGACTACCAATTCACGGTGATTAGCCATGATGCCTAAACCAATCAAACAACCTAGCAAGCTGGCCATAGGGAAAAATAAATACACTTGATAAGGCATTTGCAAGAGCACATAGAACGTTGCCTGCACAATGCCATAATCAGCTTTACCCAAATCATCAAGCTGATTGACGAAAAGAATAAATATTTGCAACCCCGCGAGCATCAGGGTCACTAAAGAAATAGTGGCGAGTACAGTTTTGGCAATATAGCGATCAAGTAATTTCACGATAATTTCACCCGATTACGCCAAATCAACCCTATCCCTATCATTGCCATACTAAGATGTAACCACCAAATACCAATCCACCATGGCACTTTGCCCGCTGCCAACCAATCACGCGCCACAAAGATAAAGTTTGCATAGATAATATAAAGGACAAGTGCGGGTAATAGTTTGGCGTACTTACCAGAGCGTGGATTAACACGGCTAAGTGGTACTGCGACCAGAGTGAGCACAAACACCATAATAGGCACTGATAAGCGCCATTGTAACTCCGCGGCCTTAGCGTTATCAGGATTGCTGAGCGGCAATAAATTGGCTAGGGGCGCTGTCCGTAAATCTTTATCTAAATCATCAATCTTGGGATGCGGCAATCGCGCTTTAAATTGCTCGAACTCCGCTGTTTGATAATTGTTTAAACCCGCTGTTCCCTCGTAAGCATGCCCTCGCTGCATAACGATATAATCTTCAAATGTTTTAGGATCAGTTTCAGCGAAAGCTTGTTCTGCCCATAAAATATCCCACTGCGGCGTGTTATTTTTCATAACATGGCGAGCTAAAAAAACATTCTTCGCTTTTGTGTGATCACGGTTCATCGATTCAACATAAAAAATCTTTTTTCCCCCGGATTCTGCCCGAAATCGCCCAGGAACAATAAGTTGAACGAGCGTTTGGATCCCTGAAGTACGCAACAAGATTGTGCGTTGCGTGTTGATTATTGGGCTTGCCCAAGTCATGAGGATAGTCACTAATACAAATACCACGGAAGCCATCACCAAAGTATGCTTAAGTAATTGGTTTGGTCCATACCCACAAGCATGCAACACAGGCATTTCACTTTCTGCATACAAACGCCCGTAAGCCACCAATATTGCCACATAAAACCCAAGGGGCAGGAGTAATCCCATAAGATTAGGCATTTCTAGCATCATCAATTTCATGATGATCATGCCAGGTATTTGACCACTCGCGGCGCGATTCAAATAACGCACAAACTGATTTGACATGAAAATCAGCATCAATATGCTTGTTAAAGCCGCTAAAGTTACAAAAACTTCTTTGGCTAAATAACGAAAAATCAACACGACCTAGCTCGCTACCTTATAAAAGTGCACTTTAAGGGCTTCATTATACCTTTTGAAATCGACTTTGCCTAAGGTTCTCAGCAAAAAGCACAGTAGCATTGATAACAAACCCCAGGTAAACTACCCATTTTTGGTTAGAGAAAGCAACATGCACTACAGTCTTCTTGAAGCTCCTACCCTAAAAGCCAATGAATGCCTTGTGCTCGGTCTTTTTGCTGATGATGAATTCCCTGATTTAGCTAAAAAACTGGATAAGCACCACAATAAACTCATTACCCGTTTGTTTGCTAAACTCAGTGAAGCTGGAGATACCATCTGGCAAGGTGATATTGAGGCGCATAGCTTAGTGCTGGTTCACTGTGGCAACAAAGCTGAATTTAAAGGCAAAAATCTACGAAAATACCTAAATGATATCATCCCCGCACTCATTAAACAGCGGATAACTTCAGCGACTTTTTGCTTACCTCAAATTTCTGACCATGAGGCTGATTGGCAACTACAGCAAATGCTTTTGCAAATTGAGGCACAACTTTATCAACAATCTGCTTTTAAAACCAAGAACAATAAACTGCACAAATTGGAATCGGTGCAATTTTACCTTGTTGGTGCGTCAAGCAGTACAATTCACTCGGCACAAGCGATTGCTGAAGGAGTTAAATTCACTCGCAACTTAGCTGATCTTCCCCCTAACGTCTGCACCCCCACTTACTTAGGCGAACAAGCAACCGCTTTAGCTCAATCACATGAAAATTTGTCAGCACGAGTTATGGGCCCTGAGGATATGCGAAGCATGGGCATGGGAGCATTGCTCGCTGTCGCCCAAGGTAGCCAACAAGAACCGCGTTTAATAGAAATTAATTACTGTGGGGGCGGTGATACACCACCGATTGTGTTAGTCGGGAAAGGGATCACATTTGATTCTGGCGGCTTGTCATTAAAGCCTGCAAACATGATGGATGAAATGAAATATGATATGTCGGGTGCTGCCAGTGTATTTGGCACTGTAAAAGCATGCGCTATGATGAAACTTCCGATTAATCTTATCGGATTAGTTGCCAGTGCTGAAAATATGCCGAGCGGGTCTGCGGTAAAGCCAGGTGATATCGTCACCAGCATGTCTGGACAAACCATTGAGATATTGAACACCGATGCCGAAGGTCGTTTAGTCCTTGCCGATGCACTCACTTATGCAGAGCAATTTAAGCCTCGATTAGTCATTGATATCGCTACGCTCACAGGAGCCATGGTCATTGCACTTGGCTCTGTGGCCACCGGCTTTATGACTGAAGATGAAGAATTGGCAGAAGTGATTTTACGAGCAGGTAAAGACGCGGATGATAAAATTTGGCGTATGCCGTTAGATGAAGCATATCAAGAAGCACTTGAAAGCCCCTTCGCTGACATGATCAATGCCTCTTTTGATCGCAATGCCGGAGCAATCACTGCGGCTTGTTTCCTTTCCCGCTTCACCAAAAATTATCGTTGGGCTCACTTGGATATTGCGGGTACTGCCTGGATTACGGGTAAGAAGCGTATTGCCACTGGCCGCCCTGTTCCCTTACTTGTTCAACTGTTACGCTATGCAATCAATTCGCGTTGATTTCTATTTATTAGCCAATGGCGATGAGCAAGCTCGTTTGCTGCTTGCTTGTCGCTTGCTGGAAAAAGCTTATTTTCGCGGCCATCGTGTTTTTGTGTATTGCAATAATCAACAAGAGGCTGAAACTTTAGACGAATTACTGTGGACATTTAAAGACAACAGTTTTATTCCACATAACATACAAGGTGAAGGCCCAGAACCACCTCCTCCAATTCAAATTGGTTACCACAGTGAGCCACGTGGGTTTGACGACATTCTTTTCAACTTAGCAACTGAGATTCCCATTTTTTACTCCCGTTTTCGCCGAGTAATCGAGATCGTCACCAATAACGAAGTTGCTAAAGAATTAAGCCGCTCACATTACCGGGAATACCGTGCTAAACAATGTGAACTAAAGACGCATGAGATAACCTGACTCCCGCGTCGACGTCCAATATCATTAATTTAAAACCCGATAATCTGAGCCGGATACATGACAGGCGACAAGGTCGCCTGACACAAACTCGATTTGGACAAGATCGAAAGACCCAACCCCTACCCACTGCCGTTACTTATGGACGCGACTTAACCTCGCTATAGGTCTTCTCAAGGTAATGCATTAACGCCCGAAGAGCCATAGCTTCTCCACCCTCAGGTTTTCCCGGTCTGGTGCTAATATTCCAAGCCATAATATCGAAATGTACCCATGGTAACGACTTAGGTATAAAACGCTGTAGAAACAAAGCGGCCGTGATTGCACCAGCAAAAGGTAGGGGGCTTGCATTAAGTAAATCAGCTACCGTGGAATTAAGCAGCTCCTCATACCCAGCAAAGAGCGGTAAGCGCCAAATTGGATCGTCCACTGCCTTTGATGATTCCATGATTGCTTGGGCTACTTCATCATTATTACAAAACATCGCGGCAATATCAGTGCCCACTGCCGCTCTGGCCGCACCGGTTAAGGTTGCAAAATCTATCAGCAAATCAGGCTTCTCTTCGCTTGCTTTCGCAATGGCATCAGCCAAAATTAACCGCCCTTCTGCATCAGTATTATCAACTTCAACTGTCAAGCCATTGTACATTTTTATAATATCACCCGGCCGGAATGAATCAGAGCCTACTGAGTTCTCCACCGCAGGAATAAATACTCGCAAATGAACAGGCAACTGCTTTGACATCACCCACTGTGCCAAACCAATTACATGAGCCGCCCCCCCCATGTCTTTTTTCATCAATCGCATTGCAGACGATGGTTTAAGATCAAGCCCCCCGCTGTCAAAACAAACTCCCTTGCCAATTAAAGTTAAGCGCGGATGAGTTTCATCTCCCCAAGTTAGAGTAAGTAAGCGGGGTTCTCTAGCTGAGGCTCGGCCAACCGTATGAATCGCATGTAAATTTGAAACCAATAATTCGTTTCCTACCCACTGTTTAAAATGGGCGTCGTATTGCTTCCCTACTTTCGCCAAAGCAATTGCCAATTCCTCAGGTCCTAGATCATTAGTAGGCCGATTAATCAGATCGCGCACCAAAAAGATGGTTTCAGCCTCTGCTATAACCGCAGGCAATGTCCCCTTATTGACCACTAAAACACGCGGAACCCAATCTTGTTTTTTATATTCACTAAAGTTATATTGCGCCAAGGACCAAGTCACGTCGGCAGTGCGTGATAAATCCTCTTGTGAGACATAACACCCTGCAGGCAATTGGATCGCAGCATTTGCAATGGCTAGAACTTGATTACCCTCACCAGCACCAATATAGGCTTTGCTGATATGGCCTTCATTGTCGTGAATCAGACAGTATTCACCCAATTTACCTGTGAAACCTTGGCCTGAAAGGGAATTTCGCTCATTCGCTGTGATGGCATCAACGCCTTCTTGCCATTGCTCCTCGTTGATAAAACAAAGTGGAATCGCATTTTCAGAATGAATTGTATAAAACAGATCACTAGGCATTTTTACTCCTTCATGTGGCCACGGAATTGCGCTAAACGAACCCCAGTCAAGCCTAAACAGACTACATAAATAACGACTGCAACTGACACATGAAGCATCAATTGGATTAGACGCATCAGCGCCGAAAGCTCTAACCAATAATCTACGGTACCTACCATCCTATACAAATAGAAAGCAATCGCCGCATTAGCAATAAGTAATTGCAAGGTAAACTTCAACCACCCCGATGAAGGCTTATAGATGCCACGCCGTATTTGTAAAAAAAATAATAAGCCGCAGTTAACATAACCTGCTAGAGCAGAGGCTAAAGCAAGGCCTGCATGAGCTAAAGGCCAAATTAATAATGCACAGAGGATTGAATTTGCAACCATTGCCCATGCACCTATTTTCACGGGTGTCTTGATATCCTGGCGGGCATAAAATCCGGAAGCAAGAACTTTAACCATCATGAATGCAGGAACTCCAGAGGCAAGCGCAATTAGGCTTTTCTGGGTTTGAATCAAGTCGTTTGCAGAAAATTTGCCATAAGTAAAACAACTTGCAATTAATGGCATGGAAAACAAAGCTAACCCCAAACCGGAAGGGATACCAATGAGCATCAGTGAACGCAACCCCCAATCCAAGGCACGAGAAAAATTCTCAACACTTTGTTCTGCATGACGCCTGGATAAATGAGGCAGGATAACCGTTGCAATCGCAACACCAAAAACACCTAACGGAAAGTCCGTCAGTCTGTCTGTATAATATAACCAGGTTACACTGCCTACTTTTAAGAAAGACGCAAAAATAGAGTCAATCATCAAATTAATCTGCGCAATAGATACCCCAAATAAAGCAGGAACCATTAATTTTAATACGCGTCTTACACCAGGATCATTCCAAGCCATTTTAGGCCTTACCAATAATTGGCGATTGTAAAGGAAGGGGATCTGGAATAGAAATTGAACTATTCCCGCAATTAACACGCCCCATGCCAATCCAACTACAGGGTTTTCAAGATGCGGACTTAAGTAAATTGCCGCTAAAATCATGCAAATATTGAGCAACACAGGGGTGAATGCGGGAACACCAAAATAACCATACGTGTTTAAGATGGCACCTGCCATTGCAGTCATTGAAACCAACATCAGAAAAGGAAAAGTTAAACGCAACATCTCGGTAGCAAGAGTCGCACGTAGACTACCTTCTCCAAATCCTGGCGCAAATAAAAATATAATAATAGGGGCAGCCATCACACCAATAACCGTCACCAAGGTAAGTACCGCACCTAATTGACCTGCTATGCGTGCGATAAAAAGGCGAACATCAGCAAAAGGACGGGTCTGTTGATATTCAGCAAGCACAGGGACAAAGGCTTGGGAAAACGCCCCTTCAGCAAAAAGCCGCCGCATGAAATTCGGGATTCGAAAAGCGACATAAAACGCATCCATTCCTGCTTGCGCACCAAACAATTGCGCGATCACCATATCCCGCATGAATCCTACCATTCGCGATAACAAAGTCATAAGCGATACAAGGGAGGTCGAACGTAATAGACTTTGTCGTTTGGGCACCATGGTTTCAGTCACAGACATAATTCGAAGGTATTCACAAATAAACCCCTATGATATACCCAAGAAACTTCAAAGCGCTAGGTTTAATACTATTTACCTAGCAAAGACTCTTTAACTACAGTGCCCGAGAGCTTTAATAAAATTTAACTGATATTTTTGCTAATCTATACCTATTAATGAATCCTTCATCCCACTAATAAGGATTTTTATGGAACCTTCGATTCTAAATATTGCCCTTTACTCTCTCCTTCCAGCAATTGGAATGCTTATCGGGGGGATAGGCGCGAGTGTTTATCAACCAAGTAATAAATTAACCAGCGCGACCCAACATTTTGCCGCAGGCGTGGTTTTCGCAGCGGTTGCTAAAGAATTGCTTCCCAAATTAGGGGCTGATAACGAGCCAATTGCCTTGATCGTTGGTTTTGGTCTGGGAGTTATTTTAATGCTATTCCTTAAAAAATTAACCAATAGGCTTAGCGAAGAGGAAGCAAAATCAACCGGCATATCCCTAGGCTTAGTGTGTGCTGTAGGGATTGATTTATTCATCGACGGCATCCTTATTGGCGTTGCTTTTTTAGCTGGAAAACAAGGAGGAATTTTGATTGCCATCGCCCTGGCATTAGAAATTTTGTTTTTAGGCCTATCGTTGACATCAACATTGGGCACACGTGCAGTTAGTCCCAAAACAAAATTACTCATAACTTTTGCGCTCGCTTTACTAATTCCTATCGGCAGTATTTTAGGTGCAGTCTCATTATCACAATTGCCTCAATTCTTCACAGATGGATTACTCGCATTTGGTGTATCTGCCCTGCTCTATTTGGTAACTGAAGAATTATTAACCGAAGAACATGAACATGAGATTAAGGAAACTCCCCTCATCACCGCGAGTTTTTTATGGGATTTTTGTCTATTCTTCTATTAGAAAGATTTGCTGTCTAAAGCCTAATATGCATTCAGGCCAGCATATTAATATTGACAAGATAGGCCTTATTGGGCATGATCACACTTTTTTTGTGACATCTGAATGAGTGGAGATTTCTAAGTGGCAAACATCAAATCAGCGATCAAACGTGCTCGTCAAAACGTAAAACTGCGCAAACACAATGCCAGTGCACGCTCCATGTACCGCACCTTCATTAAAAACGTGCTTAAAGCTGTTGAAGCAGGTGACCAAGAAGCTGCACGTGCTGCCTATGCCAAAGCACAGCCGATTATTGATAAAGCAGCTGGCAAGGGTCTGATTCACAAAAATAAAGCTGCCCGTATTAAGAGCCGCCTAGTCGCGCGTGTTAAAGCTATGGCTGCTTAATCCTGCGTTTCCGTCGCTCTAAGTCCGTAAACACCCGGACCGGTTTCTTTCTACCGGTTCGGTCCTTTAATCCCCATATCTTGGGTAAAGCATTGTTATCCCGATTGTAAACATAATCCTTTTCAGCCCACCCCCATCAACCTGTTCAAACCATCTTATGCCGTTAATCGCTTGTCCTTGTTATATAAAAAATGTACAATCTGCGCATCTTGTTAATGGAATTCAATCACTATGCCAACTGAAATTTCTTACCATATTGCTGATTTTAAAGTAGATGACGAGATCAAAATTTTAGAATTAGGCAATGCGTTTTATGGTTCAAATTTATCTGAAAGAGCACAACACGGTGTTGACAATAAAGCAGCCATGCTCAAACATGCTGCTCAATTTGGACCTATTGAGCTAATTTTTCCGGAGCTTCGAAGTTTTAGGCACTCCCGAATCCGCTGGGAAACATCAGACTGGGAACTACCGCAATACCTCAGGACAATGCCGATCCCCACAAATCCAAAACAAATTCATTTTGTTGATGATTGTTTTATGGAACCGGTGATGGAATGCATCCAGGAAAAACACGATGCCTACTTGGAGCAAGGTAAAAATTCCCAACTTGTTTTTGATGGGGCAATCGATACTTTTTATCTTTGCGATCGAAATAAACGCATCTTCAATACGCTTTTAGATTTGAATGGACTTAAGCCCATTCAGCCAGAAACCTGGTTTTATCAGCTTGATTCAGCAGAACCTTTTATTCCACCTTCAAATATTCCTTTTTTCATTGTAAAGCCAATGCAAGAATCTTTAGGAAAAGGGGTCATGTTGGTAGCCAATAAAGAGCTACCTGCTTTGCTTGAGGCATTAAAAACAGGGGCAAATTATGCTAAGGACGTAGGTGATATCGATTATTATGCCCGTAGTAAAAATAGAGGCATTCTCATTCAGCAATTTTGTCCAGGGAAATTAATTCAACATAACGGCAAACTCTTTCGCCCCACGGCCCGTGCCGTCTTTGCAGTAGTGAGAGAAGGTAATCAAACTTACATTGATATTCTTGATATTTTCTGGAAACTTCCCAAGACTGCCGTTCAAAGCGAGACCCCTATCCCTGAACAATCCGTTTCTTATTCCGGTAATTCAAACCAGGTTATTAGCCAAATCTCTGTTGAAAAATCCACCTATCAAGCCATAGAAAGTGCCTTGAGGGAAAAACTAATGGCACTAAGTACTGCTATTTATAATTATGATATTAAAAGCTATTTATTTAAGCTTGATGAGAAAAAACAACACGATGAGATCAGATATTATTTAGATAATTACGGTCATGTGCGTGTAAGAAGGCTAGATCAGGAATTTGTAAAACTTATTCTTGCAATCGATGAAAATAAAGCCAAGCGATTCTTAGTTGAGCAAGCCAAACACTTCGCCCTCCCCTGGCATTTGGAATTTAAAAATCTCTTTTTGAAAAAATGGATACAAGATAATTTGGCAGAACTAGACCCTGAATTACTGATGAATTTGCGAGAATTCTTTAGTAAAAGTAAAGAAGCCCTTGCGGGCTCAGGAAGAGCAGATGAAGAGGAAGTCTTGAAAGAATACACTTCCTTTATAGAACAAATAGATGCCCTTCTGGCACTAAAAGAGAAAAAGCAAGAAGCACAAGCACCCAGTTTTAAGCAAAGTTCAACCCAAACTTTTTTTAAGGACGGCAAAGCTGAGTTGAGTGATAAAACACTAACCTTGGATGTTACTTATTCTTAATGTGATGCTGGGCTATAGCCAAAACGAGCCAACCTATAAAAATTAAAGAAGCGGTTGAATCACACCACTAATCAACTGGGCAATGGCTTTCAGGCAAGTTAGCTTCGCTGTGCAAGAACGCCAATAAAGCGCAATCGTGCGCGATGGTGCGGGTTTTACAAAAGGTATAACTTGAAGATTATCTGTTCCTGTTTTTTGAACAGACAATGCAGGTAACAAGGTAACGCCAATTCCTGACTCTACCATCAAACGTAACGTTTCTAAGCTGGTTGCAGTGAAATCGGCACGAATTTCTGCTTTGGCTAATCGGCAAACAGCCATCGCTTGCTCACGCAAACAATGCCCCTCCTCTAATAACATGACAGGTTGATCAATCAAATCATTAATCTGCATGGTTGTTTTATTCTTTGTGGGGGAATTCAGCGCTGCAGCAAAATAAAAGGGTTCCTCAAAAAGAAATTGACTACTAAAATCCTCTTCAATCGGTGTTGCCATGATGGCTGCATCCAATTGACCAGCAGTCAACTTCTCAATCAGGCGATAGGTTTTATCTTCAACTAGCCATACCCGTAACTTAGGAAAACTCCTTTGAATTTCAGGCATGACGTGGGGTAACAAATAAGGTGCCAAAGTAGGAATAACACCTAGCCGCAACTCGCCAGCAAAAGGATCGGCAGCAGCGCGGGCAAATTCCTTCAATTCAGTAACCTGCGCTAAAATTTCCTGTACACGACTAACTAATGCTTTTCCTTGATCAGTCAACATAACCTGCTTATTATTTCGCTCGAAAAGCGCTACACCTAATTCCTCTTCAAGCTTTTTAATCTGCATACTGAGGGTAGGCTGGCTTACATGGCAACGTTTAGCTGCCTCGCCAAAATGCATTACTTCTGCCAACACCACAAAATAATGCAAATCACGTAAGTTCATTTTCCCCTCCGGAGCAAATTCCTCTCATTTATAATACTTTGCCTATGCAGGTCATTTCGGCACCCACATTTTCACGAAAGAATAAGATTAATTGGTGAATTCTTCAGTACAGTATAAACTGTATAACAAAAACATTTGAGCATGCTGACCATTCATGGTGAAACTTTCCCACTTGACTGACTTTTTCTTGAAGTTTATCCTGCTAGTAATTACCCTAAGTGTTTTCGTACCCTTTTCCCCTAAAATGCCCGCACCCGGGCTTGATCCCTCTTGGGCTCTTGGCTTGAATCAAGCAATCGCCCAGGGACTTTCTTTCGGCAAAGACATTATTTTCACCTTGGGCCCCTACTCTGCTATTTACACGAAAGCCTATCACCCCAGTACCGATTTCATGACTATGAGTGGTAGCTTCTATTTGGCTTTTTCTTACTGGATCGGCATGATCTTACTCATGAGAGGAATTAAATGGCACTGGAGTATCGTATTTGGCCTGCTTCTCTTCACCATGATTTATGTCCGTGATTCTCTTTTTTTTTCGTATCCTTTATTGGCGGGGTTAGTTTGTTTTAAACTGCTTTCTTATGAAAATCAAAAGAAAACTTTCTTCTCTTTGCCTCTGCAGCTTACCTTCATCTTCGCCCCCTTTGGTCTGCTCCCTCTAATTAAAGGATCGCTGTTAATTTTATGTGCCCTCGTTGCGATTTTTAGTTCAGTATTTTTCAAAATAAATGAAAAAAATCAGTTAGCTCTCATTTGCTTGATCATCCCCATTTTATCACTCTTGCTATTTTGGGTTGGCGCAGGGCAATCGGTTAGCAATTTATTCGGTTACTTGGAGGGTACTGTCTCACTTACTTTTGGTTTTAGCGAAGCAATGGCAACTGAAGGTATCCATGAGGAAATAATTCTATATCTAATCAATTGTGCCCTAATCCTTTTATTTATCGCTTTGAAGAATCAAATGCCTCGTATGCATCGATTTTTCATCCTAAGCCTTTTTCTTGTTTTTTTGTTTCTTTCTTTCAAAACCGGCTTTACCCGTCATTTTGGCCACGCATTTATCGCGAGTTCATCCATCCTCATCGCAGCCAGCCTACTTCCTTTTATTTTTAATTCCAAAATGGTGTTCTGTCTTATTCTTGTCTCTTTTAATACTTGGTCATACATCAATAGCCATTACACCAATATATCAATCTGTAATAATTTCAAATCCACCTATTCAGCAGCATGGTTTGGTCTCAAAAATAGGTTGAAGGGTAGCAATGGGCTAAAACAGGATTTTAATCTTGTTATGAATTTTATGCGCGACCAAGCTTTGTTTCCTGAATTACCAGGCACGACCGATATTTACTCATCCAACCAATCCTATTTAATTTCTTCACAAAATACTTGGTCACCCCGTCCTGTGTTTCAAAGTTATTCAGTTTTCACAGCTTCTTTGGCAGAAAAAAATAAAAAACACCTGATGGGAAAAAATAGACCCGATCATATTATTTTTAAAATAGAGCCGATCGACGGAAGAATTCCTTCGTTAGAAGACGGTTCAAGTTGGCCATTTTTAATAACCAACTACCAACCAATGCAGATGATCAATGATTTTTTATTTCTACAAAAAAAGGAATCGCCTATTGTAGAGCCAATGGAATTACTAACCAGTGAAGAACATTTTTTAGGAGAAACAGTTACTCCCCCCCAAGGAGACCAACCGTTATTTGCTGAATTTCAAATTAAACCAACCATATTAGGTTATTTATCAGCTATTTTCTTCAAACCCACCCCTCTATACATTCATTTTGAACTAAAAAATGGTACAAAAAAGCAATATCGTCTTATCGCAAATATGGCTAAATCCGGCCTTCTTTTATCGCCTCTTATAGAAAATACTACTGATTTTGCTGCCATGTTTGATAAACGGGATGAGTTAAATAGCAAATTAATCAAATCGTTCCAAATTTCTTTGAATCCAAATATGCTTTGGCAGTGGAAAAACGAATACGTGATTCACTATAAACGATTTCGATAATCGTTTAGCCTTGTTCAATTGACCCAACAGCAATCTGCCGCTATCGTTTACCCGATTTGATCCCTACTTATTGCACAAAATCCAGGCATATTACCTTCGGCGACACCCGCAATAAGTTGATGCTTACCATTTTCCTTCGCTAGAGCATCTTGTAAGGTAAGGTGAACATTAGGAGATGGAATACGAATACGCCAGATTCCTTCCTGCTTGGTTTCTTTAACTGATACGAACTGGGACATAGCAATCGCTGAACCTTGGATATCTCGCCAGCCTGCTACAGCCCCTCTTAAAGCATCCGGTTCTTGTAAATTCACTGCATAAAAGCCGCTTCCGTCATTAAACTGACATAAAACTCCGGTGAGGGAATGCAGGCTATCTTGCGGTTTTTTCACACGAATCTGCTTAAACCAAGCTTTTTGCGCAGTAACAAATTGATCTTTGGAGGTTTCACCAGTCTGTAAATGCCCATTGAGCCGGCCTGTTTGATTAATAAGCAGCTCTACACCAGAACGGAGATCTTGGCTAACTGGTGGGCTAACCGCTTGTGCTAACATATCAATTTTAAAATTAAACCCTTTGTTTCCATGGGTTTTAACTCCGAAAACCCAACTGTTGTTGATTGGGTTAAATTGCATGAACATTTTCCCTACACGCCAACTTTTGGCATCGGCATTGTCAATGGTAGTATTACCCTCTTCAAAGAGTAAAACATCCTTACTTTGGCTATCAATTAGAGTAGCAAGCGCGTGAAATTGGGTGTTTTTACGTTGTATTTGAAAATAATAATCATAATGCTCACCACTTTCGTTAGTGACTATACCAGAAAATACCCAATAAGCTTCGAATGAGTTGTTTGATAAATTATTTTCGATTTGCTTTAACTCTATTTTTGCTGGATCCACAGCTTCGGTGGCACAAACACTTGCCGTTAAAAAAATAAAGCATCCAAACAACTTGCGCAATCCAATTTGTCTCATCTCAAATGTAACCCTGTAATCGTTCATGTGACCATAGCGCCTGCCAAAACGAGTCGCTTAACTTTGCCTCCACAGGCAAAAAATACCAAGAGTCTTGTGCAAAAGATTGACATTTTACCGCATCTTTTTCGGTCATAACCACGGCTTTTGCTGCCAATTGTAAATCTTTTTCCTGGAAAGGGTGATGATCTGGAAAAGAATATTTTACTATTGCCAATCCCATGTTTTGCAATGTTTTAAAAAATCGCTGTGGATGGCCAATGGCTGCAATAGCTGCTACAGGCGATGGTAAACTCTGAGTACTTACTTCTTGTCCAGTAGTAAGTTGCGTTAGTTTACCTGGCTGCAAACGCATTGAGTAAGCGTTTGGCCATTCGCCTTCATTTACAACAATCAAATCACTCCTTTGCAAACGGCGGGCACTTTCTCGCAAAGGCCCTGCCGGTAAACACATACCATTTCCTAATCGACGCAATCCATCAATCACTACAATTTCAATGGCTCGTCCCATAGCATAATGTTGCAAACCGTCATCGCTAAGAATAACCTGGCATTGGTGGTTCTTTAGCAAATAATGCACTGCTTGCACGCGCTTCGGGGCAATGACTACGGGACAACTTGTTTTTTTAGCTATCAACAGAGGCTCATCGCCTACTAAGCTCGCTGTATCATCAAGCGAAATTTCATGAGGAAATTGTTTAATTGTAGCACCATAACCACGACTGACAATTCCTACACGCAGTCCCTTACTTTGGAGTTGTTTTGCCAAAGCAATCACTAAGGGCGTTTTCCCTACACCACCTACGGTTAAATTGCCAACCACAATAATAGGAACAGGAAATTGGTGCTGACAAAAATACGATAAATAAATACGGCGCAGACAAGTAATGACCCCGTAACTGAAAGCAAAAGGCCATAATATCCAACGTAAAGGGTGTTTGTTATACCATAATTTATCGATATTAAGTAACATCATGCGATTACTTTTTCGTGCTCAGTACCTAATTTTTGGACTCTGTACAGCTGTGCATAATGGCCGTCTAATTCCAGTAATTGCTGATGCGTGCCCTGCTCTACCACATGTCCTTGTTTCATAACAATAATTTTATTAGCCCCTTTAATTGTTGACAAGCGATGGGCGATAACTAAGGTGGTTCGAGTTTTCATTATTCGCTCTAATGCAGCCTGGATATAACGCTCCGATTCACTGTCAAGCGCTGAAGTGGCTTCATCGAGAATCAAAATTGGTGCATCTTTTAATATGGCACGAGCAATGGCTATCCTTTGCCTCTGCCCACCTGACAGAAGAACACCATTTTCTCCAATACGAGTGTCATAACCATTGGGCAACCGCCTAATAAACTCATCTGCAAAAGCAAAATTTGCAGCTTGTTCAATTTGCTCACGAGTGACATCGAAACGCCCATAAGCAATGTTATTCGCCAAACTATCGTTAAATAAAGTGACATTTTGGCTAACTAGAGCAATTTGCTCTCGTAGACTAGCTAAGGTTATTTCCTGGATTGATTTACCATCCAGAATGATCCGCCCTTGTTTGAGTTCGTAAAATCGAGGCAATAGGCTGGCAATGGTCGTCTTACCACTACCCGAATGGCCTACCAAAGCGACTGTTTCACCGGGGGCAATACTAAAGCTCACATCATGCAGCACAGGCTGCCCTTGACGGTAAGCATAGCTCACTCGCTCAAACTCGATCGCTCCTTGCACCCTTTTCGTTAATTTCGTGCCTTTAGTACTCTCAATAGGCTTATCAAGCAAATCAAATACGCTTTCAGCCCCCGCTAAACCGCGCTGGATAGTCGCATTGAGCGTCGTTAACGTTTTCATTGGTTTAATGAGTTGCAACATTGCGGCGATGATCGCTAGAAAAGAACCTGCCGTAATTGTGATGACTGTAGCTAGCTGAATCGCGGCCAAAATAATGACAGCAATCCCCACTGCAATCACGAACTGCACACCAGAAACATTGATTGCTTTGGAGATCGCGACTTTCATGTCATTTTTGCGTGAAATTTCAGTGGCTTGATTGAACTTATCTATCTCATGCTGTTCACCGCCAAACACACGTACCACCCGATAACCCTCGATAACTTCACCGGCAATTTCAGTGACTTCCCCCATGGATTTTTGCACCTTATGACTAATCCGACGTACACGTTTATTGGTATAACTGACAATCAATCCTACAAATGGAACGGTTAATAAGAACATCAATGATAATTGCCAGCAAATCACAAACATGACGGTTAAAAGACCGATCACTAAACAGGTGTTTTGCACAAAATCTGTTAAAGCATCTGCACTGACTTGCGCCACTTGCTCCACATCGTAAAGAATTTTGGAGAGAAGTTGTCCTGAGGTGGCCTCGTCGTAATAATCAGCAGGCAGTCTCACAATATGGGCAAAAACACGCTGACGCAGAACTTTTACCACAGAGCGAGCAACCCAAGTCATGCAATAACTACCTAACGAACTGACTAATCCTCGTACAGTAATCCCTATTAATACAATAAAAGGAATCTTCTTAACAAAGACCATATCGATATGGATTAATCCCTTATCAAGAAAGGGGCGCATCATGTAGGTAAAACCTGCATCAATAAGGGAATAAAGGATATTAGCAAATATGCCTAACAACAGGACAAGCCAAAAGGGTTTAACATAGGAAAGCAGACGACGATATAACGGACCGGTTTTACCGAGAGGCTTTTTATTCATTTAGTATGCGACTAGGTTGGCATAAAGATGGGGCGAATTGTAACGCTAAATATAGCTACGAGCCAAGTTCTCTGATAAGAATGAGCTTACTTCGTAAAACTGAACTTTACATTACCTTAAACTTGCCGCTAATTCAGCCACTAAACCAGGTCCTTGATAAATCAAACCGGTATAAACTTGCAGCAGATTAGCTCCTGCATTTATTTTATCCTGAGCAATTTCTGGACTGTCTATGCCTCCGACACCTATCAAAGCCACGTCATTACCAACCACTTGCTTTAATACACGCAAACAATGGGTAGCGCGTTTTGCGATAGGACGCCCGCTTAACCCTCCCTGTTCAGTTCCATAGGGCAAGGAAGAGACCCCTTCTCGTTCACAACTAGTATTAGTTGCAATAATCCCAGAAACACCTAATTCGACGATAATATTCGCTATTTCTTTCAGTGTTTCATCCGGCTCATCAGGGGATAATTTGATCACTAACGGGACGAAGCGTTGATGACTATCTGCTAAGCGTTTTTGCTCTTCGCACAACTTGCCAATCAAATCACTAAAAAATTTTTGCTGCTGAAGCAAGCGTAAATCAGGAGTATTCGGCGAAGAAATATTGATTGTGATATAAGAGGCATGTTGATAAATTTTACGTAAACAATGCAGATAATCTCCTGCTGCCCTTGTTAAAGGGGTATCTTTATTTTTCCCAATATTAATCCCTAAAATACCACGATAATTTGCCTTTTTTACATTTTCGATTAATACGTCGACGCCGAGATTATTAAATCCCATCCGATTAATAATCGCAGCCGCTTTAGGTAAACGAAACAGGCGTGGTTTAGGATTCCCGATTTGAGGATAGGGTGTCACTGTTCCGATTTCGATAAAGGAAAACCCAATTTTACTTAAAGCATCGAGATGTTCACCGTTTTTGTCTAAGCCGGCTGCCAAACCAATTGGGTGAGGAAATTTTAAACCCATGGCAGTTACTTCCCTACCCACAGGTTGTTTAAAACAACATCGGGGTAACCAGTGCAAAGCCGACAAAGTAAAACCATGCGCCTTTTCTGCGTCCAAACAAAACAAAAAAGGTCGAATTGAAGAATACATGACAACTCCTGACAATAAAAAGATTCGGATACCCACAACTAGGATTTCGAAAATACTACAGGAAAATTTTAGAGCTAAAAACGATGTTTTTCGTCTAATATGAAAAAAAAAGCTAAAAAACAGTTCAAACCACGATAAATATATTGACAAATATCAAAAAAAATTGTTGCATTGACATAATGTTCGTTTTTTAAAAACTATTGTAAAAAATAGAAGCCTGTATACAACATTGGATTGGAGCTCTTTAAATTATGGTAATCAGCTAATTAATACACTCAGACTTATTTGAGCTAACATAAGGAATATGTTATGTCATCAGATATTGCAAAAAGGATCCATGAGTTAAAGCTTCAGTTAGATGAAATTTATCTATCCATAGAAAAATTGCTGTTCTCTAAAACTTCCTTTCTTCATTACATCATTTTATTCAATCAATCCATTAAAGAAAAAGAGAATATTGATCTACTCAGCTACTATGGGTTACTAAAAACTTTCATGCCCTCAGACTATTCATCCGAAGATCCAAGGCGAATTTATTCGATAAAAGAAATGGCCTTTCTTAAGGCCAACGTTTTTCTACCGAAGTTACTCAATCAAGCAAAGCTTGAAATGTATGCTTTAAGCACCCCCTCCGAAGAAAACAATCCGGTCATTAGAAGGCTAACTGCTAATTTCGTAGAAATGCATGTTACTATTTTAAGAATTATTTTGGCCAAAAAAAACCTTACTGATCAACAAACTAATTACTTAGAAGAAAAGGTAGGCTCCCTTAAAACCACGGTTGGCGAAATCGAGAAACTGAATATCCAGGAATTTATCTCACACATCGAATGGCGGTTATCCCGTAATCTGTATCCTCAATTACGTAGTCCTATGTTCACTTTTTTCGGGAAAGGGAAAACTAATAAAAGATTGATTCAAGAGATAAGCAATTTATTTGAGGACTTGCGCAGCAAACCTCTCACTGCAGAAGCGTTAATCGGGGCACTTTTTTTAATTAATGGGCAATTGATTCCCCTACTTCACGAATCTCTACGCAACACATTGTCTCATCATATCAATCAATATCTGGTTCACATTCAAGGAAATTCAGGGAACAACAAATATGATCAGCTAACCTGCATTCAAACTTTCTATACCCAAGCTCACACGCTCGCTGTGACTTGGCCAGTAGTAAATTCCGCCGCTGAACCTACGAATGAAACGTTGTCAAAGCAAGACCTTGTCGCAATGGTCAACCAACAAGGACAAAATCATACTTTGAATCTATCATGAGATTTTTGGTCATAGGATCAAATCTGGCATTGTTGCGCCCATACACGCAGCATCGCATTGCCGCTCGGTTGTAAATGATAGGCAACCTCCCTCACTTCGGTTCCAAAATTATCCTGTTGTAAACCAAGAAGCACAGGCCCTAGAAAGGGTGAAGGTTGATTGTAGCGATCAATGAGCGGAAAAATACGAACTTCTTTAGCAACTCTAGCCAATTCTTTAATTGCCTTTAAGTGGAAATCAACATCTTGATCATCCAAATCAGCAAACAGATAATGAGAACTTAAAGCAAAATCGAAGGAAAAATCAGAAAAAGGAAGGGTGTATTCACTTATACCCAAGTAACGCTTCTCTGTTTTGCCTTTTTCGTAATCAGCAAAAAATTTTGCCATGCCTTCACGTCTTTCATCAATGAACAACCTAGGGCTACCGTAGCGACTAAAATCAAATTTTTTCTGATCTCTAAGCACTCTTTCTGCCATGTCAGCAAATATCAAGGTGGTTTTGCTGTAAAGAGTGTCTTTATCTAAGTTAAATAGTGGATCGCAACTGACAATATTGTGAGAAATAGCAGTTAATTCTGCATTAACTGCACTCGGTCCACAGCCATACTCTAATAAGTGAGCAGTCATATCCTCAGCTGATAAATCAAACATTTCACGGTATTCGTCAGCATGGTGTCCCCAGAGCACAAGTTTACGCATAGGCTATACTCCTTTTTTAGCACCGAAAAAAATAATCCTGTCATACGAAAATCGCTGGTATTCTCTATCCATTCGAAGATTTTCCTATAACTTTCACGATGCCGTTTATTAACTTATTGATATTTAATATTTTTTAAATCCAACCAGTATAAGATAAATCGTTTAAACATTTAGGTAGTAGGATAGTCGATTAAATTGATGTTGCAACTTAAATTTAATTGGGTGTAGTCTAGCCTATCCGCTTTAGTAACTGTAATAGCTAAGGCTCCGTGCTTATGTTTACCCGCAAGGAGCTCAGCAACTTACTCAGTAACAGGAAGTCATCTATGCATACCGGTTTACAGTACCTACTTGGTGAAACATACGACATATTGCGCGATAGCGTTTATCATTTTGCACAAAAAGAGATAGCCCCTCTCGCTGCTAAAATTGACATCGAGAATTCCTTTCCTAATCAAATATGGCGAAAATTAGGCGAGATGGGCTTACTTGGGATTACTGTTAGCGAGGAGTACGGCGGGGCAAACATGGGATACCTCGGCCATGCGATTGCCATGGAAGAAATATCACGTGCTTCAGCCTCGGTTGGATTAAGTTATGGAGCTCATTCAAATCTGTGCGTTAACCAAATTTACTTAAACGGCAATACTGAGCAAAAACGTCGCTATCTGCCTAAATTGATCAGTGGGGAACACGTAGGCGCCTTAGCCATGAGCGAATCCAATTCGGGTTCTGATGTCGTCAGCATGCAACTTAATGCTTCTTATCAAGGCGATAAATTCATCCTCAACGGCACCAAAATGTGGATTACTAATGGTCCTGATGCTGACGTATTGGTAGTCTATGCGAAAACAAATAAGCAAGCGGCAAGTAAAGGGATCACAGCTTTTATTATCGAAAAGGGATTTAAGGGTTTTCGCACAGCACAAAAACTCGATAAACTGGGTATGCGTGGCTCCAATACTTGTGAACTTGTCTTTGAAGACTGTGAAGTCCCCAGAGAAAACGTGCTTGGCGAGATTGACAAGGGCGTCACAGTATTGATGAGTGGTCTTGATTACGAACGAACAGTGTTAGCGGCCGGCCCCATCGGCATCATGCAAGCCTGTATGGATGTTGTGCTACCTTATGTCCACGAACGCAAGCAATTCAACCAACCCATCGGAGAATTTCAATTTATCCAAGGTAAATTGGCTGACATGTATACTGAATTAAGTGCTTCACGTGCCTACCTCTATACGGTAGCCCGCGCATGTGACCAGGGCAAAGTGAGCCGGAAGGATGCAGCTGGAGTGATTTTATATACCGCAGAAAGGGCGACACAAATGGCGCTACAAGCCATTCAAATCCTTGGTGGTAATGGGTATATCAATGAATATCCAACAGGCCGATTGCTGCGCGATGCAAAGCTCTATGAAATTGGTGCGGGTACGTCCGAAATTAGACGAATGCTAATTGGACGTGAACTTTTTAAAGAAACTGCTTAAGGGAGAAATGAACATGGAACAAAATGAAATTGTAATTGTTGCAGCAAAAAGAACGCCGATGGGGAATATGCTTGGCGCATTATCCCCTTTATCAGCCCCAGAATTAGGTGCTGTTGCCCACCAAGCAGCAATGGCCCAAGCAAAACTGTCACCAGCTGATATTGATGAGGTCATCAGCGGCTGTGTGCTACAAGCGGGGATTGGCCAAGCACCAGCAAGGCAAGCGGCTATCAAAGCAGGTATTCCTAATTCAGCAAACGCCACAACCATTAATAAAATGTGTGGTTCAGGTATGAAAGCTGTGATGTTAGCCCATGATTTACTTAAAGCAGGCTCAGCCAATGTTATTCTTGCAAGCGGAATGGAAAGCATGAGTAATGCACCCTACTTGTTAAGTAAAGCACGTGCTGGCTACCGATTAGGACATGGTGAGCTGAAAGATCACATGTTTTTAGATGGGTTAGAGGATGCGTATGAACGGGGTCAATTAATGGGTTGTTTTGCAGAAGCAACAGCCAGCCACTTTCAATTTTCTCGTCAACAACAAGATGAGTTCGCTGCCCGCTCTTTGATGCGTGCATTACAGGCGCAGCAAAATAACGCATTTGCGGAAGAAATTGCTCCTGTAACCATTGTTGATCGTAAAGGTGAGATCGTGGTCAAACAAGATGAAAGCCCTGACGAAAGCAAACTTGCCAAAATCAGCCAACTACGACCCGCTTTCAAAGCAGACGGCACAGTGACCGCAGCAAATTCAAGCTCGATTTCTGACGGGGCTGCGAGCTTGATTTTAATGACTGCTGCTTATGCAAAAAAACGTGGGCTGCAACCTCTCGCTCGAATTATCGCTCATGCTAGCCATGCCCAAGCTCCTCAATGGTTTACTACTGCTCCTGTCGATGCCATACGCAAGGTTTTAAACAAAGCGGGTTGGCATCCAGGTCAGGTTGATTTGTATGAGATTAATGAGGCCTTTGCCGTTGTCGCTATGGCTGCCATTACCCAGCTTGAACTGGATCATGAAAAAGTTAATATTCATGGGGGGGCTTGTGCATTGGGCCATCCAATTGGTGCTTCCGGAGCACGAATTATTGTGACATTAATGCATGCGTTAAAACAAAAACAAAAAATACGCGGTATCGCTTCTTTATGCATTGGCGGAGGGGAAGCTACAGCAATTGCTATAGAAATGATGTGACATGGAGAAGTTAAAGAGTTCCGCCCTGCTACCGGAAGAGAGCGGACAAGAAGCAAGCGGTTATGTATCCGCTTGCTCACACATCCGGCTCGGATTAACAGTCTTAACATAATGACAGTAAGTCTACGACTGCACCCGCTAGCCCGGATTAAAATATATAGGGTCAAACAACAATGCCCTGAAATAATAACAAAACTTGTTTACTTCGATTAAGGATGTACATGCTTAGACAAAGTCTTATCTACCTGCTACTTAGTATCCTTGTAGTTGTTTTTGCGCGATTTGCCCACATGCTATTAGTCTATATCGATATGTTGTATGTGTTTATTAATATCAAATTAACGCCAATCTTTAGCCAAGGAGGCTTAGGCACCGTTATCCGTAAAGTCATTCTTCTAGTGCTTATTCCAGTTATAATTGCTGCGATCCCCGCTCTGAGTTATCGCTTAGTTAAAGGAAAAGAAATGCCTTATTTCATGGAGTTAACTTGGTGTTTATGGCTTGTCGTAGTACTTAGCAATGTTTTGATACATATTTAAGGATTATTCATGACTAAAATTATCAGTCAGTTAAATCCCGCCAGTAATGAATTCAAAGAAAATCAAGCAAATATGCAGGGCTTGCTTGAAGCACTGCAAACTGTGGTTAGGAAAATTGCTCAAGGAGGGGATGAAAAAGCCCGACATAGGCATTTGAAACACGGAAAACTACTACCACGTGAACGTTTGCAGCAATTACTTGATCCGGGCAGCCCCTTTCTCGAGCTGTCGCAGCTTGCCGCCTATGAAGTTTATGAAGACAATGTTCCGGCAGCCGGAATTATTACCGGTATTGGTCAAGTTTCAGGCACCGAATGCATGATTGTGGTCAATGATGCCACTGTTAAAGGTGGAACTTATTACCCTATAACAGTTAAAAAGCATCTGCGCGCGCAAGATATAGCGAGGGCAAATCATCTCCCCTGCATTTATTTGGTAGACTCTGGCGGTGCTTTCCTACCAAGACAAGATGAAGTTTTTCCAGATCGTGACCACTTCGGGCGTATTTTTTATAATCAAGCCACGCTCTCTGCCGAAAATATACCGCAAATTGCCGTCGTGATGGGCTCTTGTACCGCTGGAGGAGCTTATGTACCAGCAATGGCTGATGAGTCGATCATGGTGAAAAATCAAGCGACAATTTTCCTCGGTGGCCCCCCACTTGTGAAAGCCGCGACAGGTGAAATCATTAGCGCTGAAGAGCTTGGCGGAGCGGACGTTCATTGCCGTCACTCAGGGGTTGCTGATCACTATGCTGAAAATGACGCTCACGCCTTACATCTAGCAAGAGTCGCAATCAGCAATTTGAATCGTAAAAAGCCAGAAACACTTACCCGCATTCAAAGCCGTGAGCCTCTTTATGATGCTAATGAGCTCAACGGTATCGTCCCCGTCGATCCGCGCAAACCTTTTGATATTCGTGAAGTCATTGCCAGAATTGTCGATGCCTCTGAGTTTGATGAATTTAAAGCGCTTTACGGTACAACTTTAGTCTGTGGGTTTGCCCATCTTTTCGGCTATCCGATAGGGATTATCGCTAATAATGGGATATTATTCAGTGAAAGTGCGCTAAAAGGGGCTCATTTTATTGAGTTATGCTGCCAACGCAAAATCCCATTAGTCTTTTTACAAAACATCACGGGTTTCATGGTGGGAAGTAAATATGAAGCAGGCGGCATCGCCAAACATGGCGCCAAAATGGTTACTGCTGTAGCCAATGCCCAAGTACCTAAATTCACTGTGATTGTAGGGGGTAGTTTCGGTGCTGGAAACTATGCCATGTGCGGGCGCGCCTATGATCCACGTTTCCTATGGTCGTGGCCTAACACGCGGATTTCAGTCATGGGCGGCGAGCAAGCGGCTAACGTTCTTGCTCAAATTAATCGAGATAAATGCATCAAGCATGGTACACCTTGGCCTGCAGAAGAGGAAGAAGCTTTTAAAGCCGAACTGCGCGCACAATACGAGAAGCAAGGTAATCCCTATTATGCCAGTGCCAGGTTGTGGGATGATGGCGTTATTGCTCCCGAAGACACACGAAGAATTTTAGGGTTGAGCCTATCGGCTGCCTTAAATGCACCGATTCAAACAACTCGTTTTGGTGTATTTCGCATGTAACCTGCATTCCGCAATGCAAGGAGATACGATGAGTGACTTGTTAAGTGAACTTCAAGATCGAATTTTTATTATCACCTTAAACCGTGTAGAAAAACATAATGCTTTTGACGATCGTTTATTAGCCGCCCTTAAGCAAACACTCGATGAAGCAGTGCGAGATCCACGGGTACGCGTTATACTACTTAAAGCAAATGGTAAGCATTTTTCTGCTGGCGCGGATCTCGCCTGGATGCAGCGCATGGCAGAGTATAGTGAGGAAGAGAACTTAAACGATGCCATGGTCCTTGCACAAGTGATGTACAACTTAAATAAGAGCCCCAAACCCACCATTGCGATGATTCAGGGTGCTGCTTTTGGTGGAGGAGCAGGTCTTGCGGCTGCTTGTGATATTGCAATTGCGTCAACTGCTGCACGCTTTTGCTTTTCTGAAGTCAAGCTCGGCTTAATTCCTGCAGTAATTAGCCCTTATGTTGTTAAAGCAATTGGCGAGCGTGCTGCGAAACATTTATTTATGACAGCGGAAATTTTTGATGGGGAAGAAGCGAAACGATTGCAGTTAGTCCAGCACTGTGTAACCGAAGATGCCTTATGGCCTTTTACTCTGAATTATGCTGAACAGATTATTAGACTTGCCCCACAAGCAATCAGTGCTTGTAAAACATTAGTTGAAAAGGTTGTAGATAAAGCGATTGATGAGGAAATGATGCGATACACAGCAGCTCTCATTGCGAAAAAACGGGTTTCCACGGAAGGCCAACAAGGATTGCATGCCTTTTTAAATAAAGAAACACCCATCTGGGATTAAGGTAATTAAGGATTTTCATGTTTAATAAAATTCTCATCGCTAATCGTGGAGAAATTGCTTGCCGTGTTATTAGAACTGCAAGGCAATTGGGTATCCATAGTGTTGCAATTTATTCGACCGCTGATAAACATAGCCAACATGTACTGCAGGCAGACAGCGCCTATTGGATTGGTGATGCACCTGCAAAAGCTAGTTATCTCAATATTGACGCAATTATTTCAGCAGCAAAAGCCAGTGGTGCAGAAGCAATCCATCCTGGCTATGGTTTCCTATCTGAAAATCCACTTTTCGCTCAAGCCTGTGCTGAAGCAGGAATTGTTTTTATTGGTCCTCCAGCTTCGGCAATGCAAGCCATGGGTTCGAAACAATTAGCTAAACAGATGCTGGAAAAAACCAATGTGCCTCTCACCCCAGGCTATCATGGTGGTGATCAATCCGATGAGCGTTTATTAAATGAGGCGCTCCAAATCGGTTTTCCAGTTTTGTTAAAAGCGGCTTGCGGCGGTGGTGGTAAAGGAATGCGTGCGGTGTATAGCGAAGCGGAATTTTCCCAAGCTTTAGCAAGTGCCAGGCGTGAATCCATGGCCAGCTTTGCTGATGATACGATGCTCATTGAAAAATTGATCACCAATCCCCGCCATGTTGAAGTGCAAATTATGGCGGACAACCAGGGTCAAGTCGTCCACTTGTTCGAGCGTGATTGTTCTATTCAACGGCGTCATCAAAAGATTATTGAAGAAGCTCCAGCTCCTAATTTGCCTCATTCTTTGCGTCAAAGCCTTGCTGAAGCAGCTTGTGAGGTAGCCCGCTCCATTGATTATCGCGGTGCCGGTACAGTGGAATTTTTAGTCGATGCCAACGAGCACTTTTATTTCATGGAAATGAATACACGCTTACAGGTTGAGCATCCCGTTACTGAAATGATTACTGGATATGATTTGGTTGCATGGCAACTAAAAATTGCAGCTGGTGAACCTGTTCCTCTTACACAAGATAAAATTTCTGCTAAGGGACATGCCATTGAATGCCGAATTTATGCCGAAGATCCCCATCAAGGATTTATTCCTTCGATTGGTCAAATTGATTTCCTCAAAGAACCGGATGGCGAAGGAATCCGTATCGACAGCGGTGTAGCTTGTCATTCAGATATTACTAAGCATTACGATCCCATGATCGCAAAATTGATTGCTTGGGGTGAAACGCGCGAACAGGCTTTACAACGATTAAGACAAGCATTGAAACACTTTGCTATCGGCGGCGTAAAAAGCAATATTCCTTTTCTACTCGCGATTTGCGAACACCCACGCTTCAGTAAGGCTGATTTAAGCACTGATTTTTTAAGTCAGGAAAAAGTCCATTTCCCTAAACCCAATGTGAATTTAGCAGTCTTAATGGCAGCCGGTTATGACTACCTCATGTTGACTCAAAATAACGATGATGCGCTTTTTCACCATAGTTTTGCTTGGCAAATGCACTTATCGAGCCATTGGTCTTGGCGGTATTTGATTGGCGAACAACAATTAGACGTTACGGTTACCCCCTCCGCCTCAAAGACACTTAAGTTGAAGCTCAATGAGGAGGAATTTGCTATGAGTGTCTGGATAGATCACGATCGGTTATACCTGAACGATGGTCAACAAATCCACCAGTCTTTCGTTGCAAATGAAGCCGGTAGCATTTGCTTATATACTGAACAAGGCCCTCTAATCATCGAACGCTTTGACTGGCAAAATTTTGGAGCACAATCAGCAGCAAAAAGGGGGCAACTGACAGCGCCCATGCCCGCCACAGTAGTTGCCATTCTAAAAAATAAAGGGGACACCGTTAAAGAAGGGGATAGTTTAATTGTTCTGGAAGCGATGAAAATGGAGCATACTATTCATGCACCTAAAGACGGCATACTTGTTGAGCTCTATTATGAAGTCGGCTCGCAAGTCAATGAAGGGGCTGAATTATTGGCCTTAAAAGACTAATTCGGTTTAGGGATAACCATGAACTATCCACAAAAAGTCACCATTGTTGAAGTAGGCCCACGTGATGGTTTACAAAATGAACCTTCTTTTTTGCCCACAGAAACTAAAGTGGAGTTAATTAACTTACTGAGTGAAAGTGGTTTGAAAAACATTGAGGTGACTAGTTTTGTTTCACCAAAAGCAATTCCACAACTTGCCGACAATGAAGCAGTATTTGCGGCAATTGATAAAGCATCTCATATCCATTATTCAGCGCTAGTCCCTAATGAGCGCGGTATGCTAAAAGCACTTGAAGTGGGTGTGAAAGAAATTGCTGTGTTTACTGCCGCCAGCGAAACATTTAATCAGCGCAACATCAATTGCTCAATCGCAGAAAGCATCCACCGTTTTGAACCAGTTTTTAATTTAGCTCAAGCCCACCATATTCGCGTTCGAGCCTATATTTCCTGTGTGCTCGGGTGTCCTTATGAAGGCAGTATTAGTCCAAAGCAAGTTGCATCGGTCGCCCGTCAATTATTGGCATTTGACGCAGTCAATGAAATTTGTTTAGGCGACACCATTGGAGTAGGCACACCTAAGCAAACCAAAGCAGTGATTAACGAAATTTTAGAGCTTATTCCCCTCCCTCGATTAGCCATGCATTTTCATGACACTTATGGGCAAGCGATTGCAAATATTTATGCTTCTTTAGAATGTGGGATCCATCGTTTCGACAGCTCTGTAGCTGGGCTTGGCGGATGTCCTTATGCACGGGGGGCAACTGGCAATGTCGCTACCGAGGATGTCCTCTATCTTCTGCATGGTTTGGGCATTGAAACAGGTGTCGATATTTTTAAAATTGTGGCTGCTGGTGATATGATTTGTAAAGCTTTAGGAAAAAAGAATCAGTCGAAAGTGGCTAATGCATTGATGGCTAATCAAGCTTAATCGATAAACCTTAAAGCAAATCCATGGCTTTAACTCTCTGCTAAAGACTCGATAATCCCTCAAGTGCAAGCAGATAAATTGCTGCACTCCTTTCACTCCCTCACATCGCGGTTCGAGTTCCCAGTTTTAATAGTCTATAAGTTGGGCAATTAACTCTTTTATTTTCCAAAAAGAATTTTGATGATAAAGTACGCACTTCGAAACAGGCCTTTATGGACACTGCGTAATTAACAGCGAGATAACAAATGAGTAAAGACATATTAAAAGTAGGTTTAGTGCAAGAAAAATGGAGTGAAAACCCTAACGAACATCAAGATCGGCTTGCTTCGGGTATTTTTGCTGCAGCCAAACAAGGCGCCCAGATTGTATGTTTACAAGAATTAACGCTTTCTCCCTATTTCTGCACACGTCATGATGTTGATCCCACCCCCTACATGGAAGATATTGCTACAGGCCCTACTGCACGCTTTGTTTCAGCAATGGCTAAATCAGCTGGAGTGACTATTACTGCATCGCTCTTTGAAAAAGCAGGCTATAACACAGCAGTTGCCTTTGATGAATCAGGTACATTGATTGCTTCTACTCGTAAACAGCATATTCCGAGTGGAGAAAAATACCACGAAGATTACTATTTTAAGCCCGGAGACTCTGATTACCCAGTCCACACGCTTGCGGGGCATCGTTTTGGCCTGCCCACCTGCTATGATCAATGGTTTCCCGAGTTATCACGAATTTATGGCCTAAAAGAGACGGAAGTTTTAGTCTACCCTACAGCTATAGGCGGAGAACCTACAGCTCCCGGCTTTGATAGTCAGCCCATGTGGCAAAAAGTCATGGTGGCTCAAGGTATTATGGCAAACACATTTATTGTTGCTGTTAATCGCATTGGTTGTGAAGATGGACTTGAATTTTATGGCAGCAGTTTTATTTCAAACCCAATGGGTGAAATTTTAGCGCAAGCCCCTCGTAATGAACCCGCTGTATTAGTCGCTGAATTGGATTTTAGCCAACGCGCACTATGGGGACGTTTATTCCCTTTTGCAATGCAACGCGAACCTGAGACATATCAGGAGTTACTCAAGCCACGTAAATCCAATTTAGGACGACTTTAATGACAATAAATGCCATATCTGATGATAACTTCTACAACATAGAAAACTGGGGGGAAGGTTATTTCAACATAAACCCCAACGGAAATATCGCAGTAAGCAAAAACCCTGCGGATAAAGGAGTTGAATTACAAACGATTGTTAATGCTGCAAGCCGTGCTGGCCTGCAATTGCCTTTGCTGATTCGTTTTACTGACATTTTGCATGATCGAGTTCTGAAGCTAAATAAGGCTTTTGCGGAAGCGATCAAAGAAAATGACTATAGCGGAAACTATAAACTGGTTTATCCGATTAAAGTTAATCAGGAATACAGCGTAGTGAGGGAAATTTTGAAAGCGCCCGGGTATTCTGTTGGCCTAGAAGCCGGAAGTAAACCCGAGTTAATGGCTGTCATTGGCTTATTAGGCCAGACTCCTTCCACCATTGTATGTAATGGATATAAAGATAGTTGCTACATACGCACTGCTTTAATCGCCCAACAGATGGGGCATGAGGTTTTCATTGTCATCGAAAAACGTTCCGAACTCGATATTATTCTCAAAGAATCAGCACGCCTAGATATCAAGCCTAAAATTGGCCTACGTATTAGGTTAGTCACCAAAGGAGCGGGTAAATGGGAAAACACTGGGGGTGCTAAATCCAAATTCGGATTAAATGCTGAACAAGTTCTGGATGTGGTGAATCAATTAAGAGATAAGGACTATCTAGATTGCCTTCAATTAATGCATTGTCACCTGGGGTCGCAAATTGCCAATATTCATGATATTCGCCATTGCATGCAAGAAGTAGCACGCTACTACATCGAGCTACGGCATTTGCAAGCCCCAATCAATACCATCGATGTAGGCGGCGGTCTTGGTGTTGATTACGAGGGTACTCATTCCAGTTCGGATTGTTCAATGAACTACAGCATCAAAGAATATGCAACAAATATTCTTTTAGCGCTTCGCCCTTTCTGTGAAGAAGCCAACATGCCGGAGCCAAATCTCATTTCAGAATCAGGAAGGGCGCTCACAGCGCACCATGCTGTTTTGGTCACGAATATTACCGACGTTGAATCTGTCAAAAGATCTAAAAACTTACCGCCTATTACTGATGAAGACTCCCATGTTATCCGTGATATTTGGGATACTTACCAATCCATTTCGGGAAGCTCACCCTCTGAAATTTACAATTATGCGAGCCACTCTTTGGATGAAGCACATTCTCTCTTTAAACACGGTCTCATGAGTTTGCAAGAAAAAGCAAAAGTTGAACAATTTTTTACAGCAATTTGTTTTGAAATCCAGCAAATACTGGATGAAAACAACCCGAGTGACAGTGAATTGCATAATCAAATAAATGAACGCATGGCAGCAAAAATATTTTGTAACCTTTCTTTTTTTCAATCGTTGCCTGATGCTTGGGCCATTGGCCAGATTTTTCCAGTAGCCCCAATTTCGCAACTAACAGAAAAGCCCACCATGCACAGCATCCTTCAAGATTTAACCTGTGATTCAGATGGAACAATCAAAGAATATCCCGGTAAATCTTGCATAAATACCACTCTTATGCTGCCGCCTTATGATGAGAATAACCCTTTTAATATCGCCTTCTTCCTCGTGGGTGCTTATCAGGAAATCTTAGGTAATTTACATAACCTCTTTGGTGACACCAATTCCCTCGATGTAAAATTACTCGGAGATGGCCAATTTGAGATTACTGATTTAGTGAGCGGGGATACTGTCACTAATGTCTTGAATTTAGCCCATTTTGATACTAAGAAATTGCTCCTGTCTTACGAGAAACAGCTCATTAGTGCTGATTTACCAAGCGAAAAAATTCAAGCTTACCTCAATGAGCTACGCAGCATTTTTACTCAGCAAACTTACCTTGATAGTAACAAAGTAAAAGGATAACCATGACTACACCTAAACAAGCAGGATTTAGTATGCCACCTGAATGGTATCCACACGCGGGGTGCTGGATGGCTTGGCCTTGTCACCAAGACACTTGGGCGCTGATAGGATTTGAACGTGCACGTCACGCCTATGCCCGCGTGGCTAAAGCGATTGCTCAATACGAGCCTGTGACCATGATTGTTAATCCCGGGGATGAAGAGTCAGCCCGATCACTATGCGGAGAGCAAATTCGTTTAATGACCCTTCCCATTAACGATTCCTGGACCCGTGACACTGGTCCCACTTTTCTATTAGATGCTCAAGGCAAGTTAGCGGGAGTTGATTGGATCCACAATGCCTGGGGGGGCAATTACCAAGATTGTGCATTGGATAATCAAATTGCAGGGGCGATCATTCACGAAACCCAAGCTCAGCATTTTAAAGCCCCTTTAGTGATGGAAGGAGGCTCATTTCATGTGGATGGTGAAGGGACCGTTCTGACCAGTAAAGAATGTTTATTGAACATCAATCGCAATCCCCATTTATCCCAAACTGAAATTGAAAATTATCTTTATGAGTATCTAGGCACTGAGAAGATCATTTGGTTAAACAGAGGATTAATTGGGGATGAAACCGATGGGCATATTGATGAAATAGCCTGCTTTGCCGGTCCCGGTAAAGTGCTTTGCCTGATTACCCATGATAAGCAGGATGAAAACTATCCCATTTTGCAAGAAAACTTAGAGATACTGAAATCCGCAACCGATGCCAAAGGAAAACCTTTTGAAATCTTCACTGTAGAACAGCCTTCTGCCTCCTATATGGGGAACGAGCGCCTAACTTTGTCTTACATTAATTTTTATTTGGCTAATCAAGGCATTGTGATGCCTGCTTTTGGTGATGAGAAAAAGGATAAGGCTGCTTATCAACTCTTCTGCCAACTCTTCCCAAATTATCACATCACCCAAATTGATGCATTAGATGTGTTCGCAGGGGGCGGCGGAATTCATTGTATTACACAACAACAGCCTGTGAGTGCATCATTATCATACTGAGCTGAGGGATTAATTAGATCATTCCGGCTTTCCCTTGCAAGGAGATTCTTCGCTGGGCACGGAAAAGACGTCCCATTTTTAATGGGACAACCGTGCCGCGATGACACTTTTTTATTGACAAGCGTCAATGAATACCTAAAGATTTATTCGGATTGGTAGATAACCGATAAGAAGTAATTCTCAATCAGCAAGGATAGTTACAATGAAATCAGTATGGGAACCCAAGCAGCCAGAAAAAACCAGAATATGGCAATTCATGCGTTTTGCAGAGCAAGCACATCAACAACACTTTAAGAATTACCAAGAACTTTATACCTGGTCTATCAATCAACCAGCTGATTTCTGGCAAACACTGATTGATTTTTTTGGTCTCACTTTCACTATTCCTGCAAAAGAACCCCTCAATCATTATGACCATATGATAAACGCGCGGTGGTTTAGCGGAGCGACATTCAATTTTGCTGAAAAATTATTATCTCGTAACGACAAACACACAGCGATAATTAGCGTTAATGAAAACGGTGACAGACAAATTTTAAGCTACAAAGAACTCAATGGGTTAGTTGCTCGTTGCGCTGAAGGGCTAAAAAAAGCGGGAGTTGTCACCGGTGATCGAGTGGCAGCCATTATGCCTAACGTTCCATACACGATCATTGCCATGCTTGCCGCTACTTCGATCGGTGCTATTTGGTCTTCCTGCTCCCCCGACTTTGGACCACAAGCAGCCCTTGACCGATTAGGACAAATTGAACCCAAAGTCCTTTTTATTTGCGATGGGCACCAATATTTGGGTAAAACACACGACGGCAGCACTAAAATTATCGAAATGAGCAAAGCAATCCCTACCCTTACCAAAGTGATTGTTTGCCCCATTATTTTCAGTAACCCAGACTTAAGCCCAGTAAAGAACGCTGTCGTTTGGGACAAGTTTCTTGAACCTGCAGAATACTGTGAATTTAAGCAATTACCTTTTGATCACCCAGTCTACATTCTCTTTTCATCAGGCACCACCGGCAAACCTAAATGCATCGTCCACAGTGCTGGGGGCACCCTGTTGCAACATCTGAAAGAACTGGGTTTACATACCGATCTGACTCCTGCCGATAACCTTTTCTTTTACACCACTTGTGGCTGGATGATGTGGAATTGGATGGTCTCTGCACTCGCTTTAGGAGTCACATTAACCCTTTACGAAGGCGCGCCGACTTATCCCGGTGCGGATCGACTTTTTAAGTTAATTGATGATGAAAAAATTACCGTTTTTGGAACCAGTGCTAAATTTATTTCTGCAGTCGAAAAAGCTGGAGTTATCCCTAGTCAACAATTTACTTTAAAAACTCTAAGAGCCATTCTTTCCACAGGTTCACCTTTGCTGCCTAAAAATTACGATTTCGTTTATAAACACATTAAACCTGACGTCCAACTTAGCTCCATTTCCGGCGGCACAGATATTGTTTCTTGTTTCGCCTTAGGCAACCCCATCCTACCCGTTTACCGTGGTGAACTGCAATGCCTTGGGCTTGGAATGGCAGTTGAAATCTTTGATGAGCAAGGCCATGCCCTTCGTGAGGAACGCGGTGAGCTGGTTTGCACTAAGCCATTCCCTTCAATGCCCGTCAGCTTCTGGAATGACCCTGATAAAAAAAAATATAAGCATGCATATTTCGAGCGTTTTGAGGGCGTATGGGCTCACGGCGATTTTGCCGAAATTACTCCGCACAATGGACTCATTATTTATGGGCGTTCAGATGCGGTTCTCAACCCGGGAGGCGTGCGCATCGGCACCGCAGAAATTTATCGTCAGGTCGAAAAAATTCCCGAAATTCTCGACAGTATTGTTATCGGGCAAAACTGGCAAGAAGATGTTCGAGTCGTGCTGTTTGTAAAACTAAAAGAAGGGGTGGAGCTTAATGATTCGCTGAAGGATACGATTCGTCAGACGATACGGCATAATGCTTCCCCACGCCATGTACCAGCAAAAATTCTCCAGGTCGCAGATATTCCACACACAATCAGCGGAAAAATTGTTGAAGTAGCTGTCCGTCAAGTAGTTCATGGAGAAGAAGTGCATAATGTTGGTTCTCTAGCTAATCCCGAAGCGCTTGAACACTTTAAGAATCGCAAAGAGTTAATGGAGTAAAGGGTGTATCTTTTAGATTTGGTCTATACTAAAAACGCAGATACCTATTAAATACAATCATTTACTACAGACTCATTGAATAGATTAAGCAGACAGTCAGGCAGTAATAAGCATTAATAAGGAGATGTTACATGTATGACAAGAAAGGGATCAGCAATGGGATAGTTGCTGGAGTGGTCGCTGGTATTGTGTTCGCCTTTTTTTTAATTCTTGGAGGAATGACAGAAACATTAGGGAGTCTTATCGGCTGGCCGACTAGACTTGGTGGTTTAATTGTTCATTTTATAGTGAGTATCATTGCAGGTATTGCCTTTGCGCTTATTTTAGGCTGGTTAATTCATTCCTGGTGGTCTGCAGTCTTTTTAGGACTGCTATTCGGTATTGCGATGTGGATTGCTGGCCCCATGACTCTCCTGCCTACTTTGACTGCCGGTGCACCTTTATTTTCTAAATGGAATCTCGCAGGTATACAAGCCAATATCCCCCCCCTAATCGGCCATTTAGTTTATGGTTTGGTTCTTGGACTTGGTTATTGTTTTCTGAAGAAAGGTAAATTACATAAACTTAAAAAACCGAAGATGTAATAGTTCCTCTTCCTACTCTTTTACGTGCCCGAAATGGTGCTTTATTGGGCACGGGCACGTTTACGTAAAAGAGAGCGGCGGGCATGTCTCTTATTTCTTTCCATGTGCGACAGCGACCGTGACATAACTGTCCTCATCACCTAATTTATGCATTTCCTCCACAATGTCATTAAATGAGTCACATGAGTGTTCTTTAGGAGGAAAATTCGCGCTAAAAGAGTAGCAAGTTCCTTTTTTTGTTTTTCCAAAAGCAACCTGATGAAATTGATCTGTATTTTTAATAGGATAGGTAACAAGATAATGGGGTCTTGTGTCACTAACTAATTTGGGTAGGCTCTCTTCATTAAGATCAGAGACTTTTAATTGATTATTGCTAGAAAAATAAGGTGTTTTACAATCAACAAAAGCACTATGAAGTCCATCTTCCCCTTTTGCAAATAATTCCTCTTGGTGTCGTCTCTCCTGAAGTGAGGCCTTATAAATTTCTTCTGGGCTGCCCTTTAAAAAATCAGGAGAACTGCAGCTAATTTGATATTTTGTAAAAAGATTCGCCATTTGTGAACAAATACCTTTTTCTCCTTTTTCAGGATTAACACTATGCAAGACCTCGTCTTGGCTAGTAAAGTCTTGATTTTTATTTATAGAATCTGTGGAGGGAGGTGAGGAGCTGTATTTCCGTAAAAAACTAAACATAAATATTCCTTAGTCTAGGGTTAGATGCTGTATTAAAAAATGTCCAGTATATTTAATTTTCTTATTGTAACCGATCAGAAACCACTCAGCCAGTGTAATGTTGGGCCAAACATGACCCAACTTACTCACTGGATACCGCACATAAAGTGGGGTAGTAAAGAAAACGTGGAGCCTTATTTGAAGGATGCATGATCAAAAACAGTGCGATTTGGATCACTAGCATCTCTAATAAGGGTGTTTTGAAATTCTGCAGTGCTATGCAAAAAGAAACCGCTCGTGTAACCCGTTTCTTTAAATATTTTTTTAAGCTCTTGATGGGCTGCTACATTCGCTTTAGCGTGCTTATATGGTGATGCGTGTGGTTGTCCTTTGGATCTTGCCTTTTCGTCCAATTCGGCATGCTTTTCAACTTGTTTAATGAAAGCAGGAATGCTTTCCTTCGGCATAGATTGGCTCAACCCATTCTGAGCATAATTTTGTCCTTTCATCATGCCTATTTCATATTGAGCGTGCTTAGATTGTTTCACTACTTCTTTCTGCGAAACTTTTTCTAATTCATCATGAAAATGCTGACGGTTTGGAGCATCAAACTTATTGTCCAATGGAGGTGCAACTAAAGGGGAACCAGTAACGACATATTTTACAGCGGCTGCAAGTCCACCAAAAAAATGAACAGATTGCGATTCATGTTTTGGATTATATTCGCTCTTACCTTTCATGATGTGTACCTCTTACTACTAAGTGATTTAAACAAATGGATAACATAGACGCTAAAGTGACTATAAATTGTACATACTGAACATTAAGAGAAAATTAAAAGATAAAAAAATGTAAAAAATCTTTGGCTTCCAAACTTTGCCTGGGCTGAGTTCTCAAAGCGAGAATTGCTGAAGCTGCCTACAGACCCTAGATGAACAACATTTTTTATAGTATCATCCCTACTTGCGCCGATTTGAAACTCAGCTTGCGGGCGCTCATTTGTGTGGCTTAAAAACCATGCTCTTGTAAATACGGCTAAAGCGGGTGGGTACCTCCCTCACTTTCTTAGCACCCCGCATCCTGTATACCCTAGGTTGATGTGATGATTGAATTAAACGGATTAACAAAATCCTATAATGAAGCCGTTGCTTTACGCAGCGTTAATTTATTTATTCAAGAAGGTGAAATATTTGGCATAATAGGCAAAAGTGGGGCGGGAAAATCCACTTTATTGCGCACTATCAATCTATTAGAGCAACCCGACTGCGGTGAAGTCATTGTGGATAACGAAACTATTACCGAACTATCCCCCGGTAATTTACGGAAAGCCCGCCATAAAATGGCAATGATTTTCCAGCACTTCAATTTACTGAATTCCAAAACGGTTTATGACAATATTGCCCTCCCTATGCGTATTCAGGGGATTGATGAAGAAACCATTAAAAATAAAATTGATGAATTGCTGCCCTTGGTGGAGCTTTCGGCAAAAGTTGATGCTTACCCACATCAACTCAGTGGCGGACAGAAACAAAGAGTTGCTATTGCTCGTGCCCTAAGTTGCTCACCTAAAATTTTACTTTGTGACGAAGCAACTTCTGCTTTAGATCCAGAAACAACAAATTCCATCCTTGAGTTACTTAAAAAAATCAACAAACTCTACGGGATAACTATCGTATTAATCACTCACGAAATGGAGGTAGTGAAACGAATTTGCCATCGCCTCGCAGTGATGGAAAATGGTGAGATTGTCGAGACTGTTGCCCTATCTAATGTTTTTGCCAAACAAGAAAGTGTAGCAAAATCAATGCTTTATGCACAATTGAGCCCTCAATTACCTGCTTGCTTAAGCTCAAGTTTATCTAACATTCCAAATAATAAACCTTTATTACGTTTGTTTTTTCAAGGCGAAACAGCAACAGTGCCTTTCATAAGCAAAACGAGTCGTGAATTACACCTGGATATTAATATCCTTCTCGCTAATATCGACCGATTTGATACGGTTACCTGTGGCGTTTTAGTCGTTGAATTGACAGCAAATGAAGTTTTATTGGAGCGATTTATCGGACGCTGCGAAGAAGCTAATCTAACTGTGGAGATTTTAGGTTATGTCACTGACAATGTTCTATGATTTGCTAATAGCCAGCGGTGAGACGCTCTACATGGTTATTGCCAGTACACTATTCGCTATCTTGCTAGGGCTACCTTTAGGTACTCTTCTTTTTACGAGCAACAAAATTAAACCTCATGCTTGGATCAGTCGATTTATTTCCGGATTAATTAATATAAGCCGCTCGATTCCCTTCATTATCTTGCTGGTTGCATTAATTCCTTTTACTCGATTTTTAGTTGGGACCTCCATTGGGATCCATGCAGCCATGGTTCCGTTGACTTTAGGAGCTACTCCTTTTTTTGCTCGTTTAGTCGACAATGTCTACCAAACCCTGCCCTATGGTTTAATCGAGGCCGGATTCTCAATGGGGGCCAGTACTTGGCAGATGATTCGCCTCATTTTGTTACCCGAGGCTTTTCCTGCGTTAATTCAAGCCGTCACAGTGACAGCAATTACTCTCGTTAATTATTCTGCTATGGCAGGTACAGTTGGTGGAGGCGGTTTAGGTGATTTAGCCATTCGTTATGGCTATCAACGCTTTAATGTGGTGATAATGTTAGCAACAATTTTAATCTTAATCGTGATTGTTCAATTAATTCAAATGGGAGGAGATCGGTTGGCGCGTCATTACTCGCACAATTAGCCAATATCCCCTAAAGTTATTACTCATCATTTCTGGAGAGTTTAATGCGTATTTTCAGTGTTTTTGTTTTGTTAATAAGTTTAGTCGCTTGCAACAAGCCTTCACCTAATACTTTGACAGTAGGCACTATTGCAGGCCCTGAAACAGACTTAGTAGAAGTAGCAAAAGATGTTGCGCAAAAACAATATGGCTTAACCATTAAAATTGTTGAATTTAATGACTACAATTTACCCAATGAAGCCCTGCAAGACGGCAGCCTGGATGCTAACGTTTATCAACATTTGCCTTATTTACAAGCCGCTATTAAAGCTCATGGCTACAACTTAGAACCCATTGGCAAAACGTTCGTTTATCCTACAGGAATTTATTCACATAAAATCAAATCGCTAACTCAATTACCAGAACGGGGCACAGTCGCAATACCCAATGATCCAAGCAACGAGGCGCGCGCCCTCTTACTGTTGCAAAAGGCTGGGTTAATTGATTTAAAAAATGCTAGCCTGGCTACAGTGGCAGATATTACTAATAACCCTAAACACCTCGTCATCAAAGAACTCGATGCCGCACAATTGCCACGCATTTTAGATGATGTTGATGCTGCAGTCATTAACACCACTTTTGCTATTCCAGCTGGCTTAAGTCCTTCGCGGGATGCCATTTTTATTGAAGGTAAAGATTCCCCTTACGCTAATTTGATTGTGATTCGACGGGACAGCGCTAAGAAACCGCAATTGGAAGAGTTTGTTAAAGCGATGAATTCACCAGAAGTAAAAAATAAAGCGAAAGAACTTTTTGGCGACTCAGCAATACCCGCTTGGTAAGGAGAACGCTTAAGCCTTAGTTAAGCATTTAATGTTATACTTTTTATATACTGTACGTGCGCAAAATCTATTAGCAGGTGAACCATGGCTGATCTTAAAGTTAAAAGCGACCTTGAAGCAGAAAGTACCGTTGAAAAAAAGAAAGTGTATAACCACTACATACGCAGTCTTAAAGACAGCGGCGGTTTGCCCAGCACCAACAATTTTAACGATTTCGAATCGAATCGAGTAAAAGGTGCTGACGGCTTTGCTAAAGTTAAAGCGCCTGATGGGACAACGATTGCTGAAAAATTAAAAGCAGCCGCTCCTCCAGAAGCTGCCTTAGCTAAAGATAAAATAGCTGGTGCTCTTAAAGAAACGGATCCCTATAAGAATGCAAAAAAAGCGTTTAACACCAACTTGGCCAATTTAAATACTCTTTTACAATCCGGGAAATACACTCTTTGTGATGCCGGTTCTTATTTGCTAGACGCTAAAAACACTGCCGTGAGCGCGATAAAAGCACAACATGCGCAAGAGAAAGATAAATTAACCAAACTATTTGACGAGACTCAGGGGCCTGAAAGTGTTGCATTCAGAAATGAAATGAAAACAGCCCTCGGCTGCAGTGATGCCCAACTCAATGCAATTAAAAATGAAATGATTTCGGAGTTGACTAAATCGCAGAATGAAGAATTGAAAAAATTTGAAAAATCGCTGCAAGATGACGCCAACAAACTTTTTAAAAGAGCTGAACAAGAATGGTATCGCCTTTCCTTCTTAGGGCAAAGATACTCAATCTCTTCTAACTCGATATTTTCTAAACAGCTGAGCAAAGAAATTGAGGCCATTTCAGCAAACGCCAACCAACATGGTGAAAATCTTTCTATAGGCACAGGCAAAAAAGGCTCAGCCCTACTCAAAAATGTTGACCCAGCGAAACTACAAACTCACATTACCCTATCGGGTAAAACTCTCCAGGCAGGCGAGGATGGCTCTCTCAGTACGCAGTTTAGGCGATGGTTCCAATCTGACGCCGATATCTATGAAACGATAACCAGCATGGCCGAAGAAATGAAAGCTCGTGGATGCGAATCCATTACCATTCGTGTCAACAATGCTACAGATCCCAAATTAGCCGCAGAAATTGGCCGCAAAGCTTATGAATCCGCTATTTTGGCCGGTTTTGACCCTAAAAAAATAACCATTGAAGTGAATGGCGAACCCAAATATAAACACGATGACAAAGGCAAACCTGAGAAGACTGATTTATTTAAAGAACATCCTCAACGACTTAAATTTGCCCAGGAAAAAGCAACACAAATCGCTGCCAATAGGGATGCTGCACTTAAGAATCCCGCTAATCAAGCTAACTTGAAAAACGAATTGCAAAGGCTAAGACAAGAGCAAGAAGCGGCCGAACAAGCCGCTCCTGCTAACCTAGGGGTAAATTAATTCGTTATCTTCCATTTATCTGAATTACTCCTTTTTAATACCTAAAGTGTAAATAGGTTTGCTGGGCAATAGCCCAGCGTCATATTGAAAATAATTTGCTCCCCCTCACTACCCATCAAAAATTAATGCTTGTATGCTCAATGGACGCAAACTCTGGATTAGATAAAGCTCTTTTTATCACTTTTCAGTTTGATTTATCGTAAATAATCCAGATAAAATTGATTCTTAAATTTTATGGATCGAGGGAGCAGATCTACTTGATATCAAGATCGCTAATTACCAGGCGCATTTTTTGGAGTTTGTTAGCCCTTCTCATCACAATGCTTGCCTTCTGGTTAATCCTCACTTATGACAAAGGATCTAAACCAGCAAAAAATGTCTCTCCCATACTCCACATCGATGGACGCCTAGTTATTCCTCCAGAATCCCCTTTACGGCGATTCATTGTCATTAAACCGGTGGTAGAGCAATTAGTTATTACGCCTTTTACACTTCCGGCCATTATTGAAGCTGATCCCGCTAAGCTAATTAAAGTACAACCCCCCCTTTCCGGACGGATAACGAGCATCAATAAACGACTCGGTGATCAAGTCAATGCAGGGGATATTTTATTTACCATTGATTCAGCCGATCTCGCTCAAGCTTTAAGCGATGTTGAAAAAGCCAAGGCAACTTTAATTTTTGCAGAGGCGAATCTGAAGCGTCAACAACGATTAAGTGTCTCAAATATTAATGCTCGGCGTGATCTACAGCAAGCTCAAAGTGATTACGAGCAAGCAGTAAGCGAATTATTGAGGGCGAATGCACGATTGAAAGCCCTCCGAGTCGAAAACACGAATATCAAAGACAGTCTATTGGCAGTTCGTTCCCCCATTTCCGGCCAAGTCACCGAGTTAAATGCAGCAATAGGGAGTTATTGGAATGACATAACAGCGCCTGTCATGACTGTAGCCAATCTATCGACCGTATATATTAATGCAAGCGCCCAAGAAAAAGATCTAAAACACCTGTACGTTGGGCAAGATGTTGATGTTGTGATCGATGCTTACCAACAACATTTTCGATCTAAGGTTGATTACATAAGCCCTTTGCTCAACCCAAATACCCGTACCGTTGATGTGAGTATGCTATTTGAGAATAAATTGGGACAATTAAGGCCTAATATGTTTGGCAAAGCCGTTTTCTTAAGCCAACCTCACAAACGGATCGTCCTTCCCTTGACCACAGTTATCCAAAGAGGGTTCGATAGTATCGTTTTTGTTGAAGTAGCACCCTGGCAATTTGAACCACGTCTGCTCGAACTGGGTCCCCAATTGCATAATCAAGTTGAAGTGCTTTCTGGGCTAAAGGCTAACGAACGGGTTGTAGTCAAAGGGGGAATTATACTCAATGGTTGAGACTATAGTTAGACAATGCTTTCATCGACGTGGTATTGTCGCTCTCGTCTTTGTCTTTGTTTGTTTTTATGGCTATTACTGCTGGACACAAATCCCACTCGAGGCTTATCCCGATATCGCCCCCACGACCTCGCAAGTCGTCACACAGGTGAATGGACTTGCAGCAGAAGAAGTTGAACAGCAAATTACTATCCCTTTAGAGCGTGAGATTATGGGGACACCCGGTATCAGCGTGATGCGCTCAAGAAGTACCTTTGGCTTATCATTGATTACGGTTGTATTCCAGGATGGTTCAGAAGATTATTGGTCACGTCAACGGTTATTGGAACGCATTAATAATGTAAACCTACCTTATGGAGCCCAACCGGGTTTAGATGCGCTAACCTCACCCATCGGTGAAATCTATCGCTACACACTTGACTCAAAAACACGGACCTTACGTGAATTATCTGAATTGCAATTTTGGAAAGTTATTCCAAGGCTAAAGCAAGTTCCGGGAGTAACCGATGTCGCCAATTTTGGCGGTGTCACTACTCAGTTCTTGCTAGAGTTTGATCCAATAAAATTAGCAAAATACCATCTTTCGTTGGGAAAAATTATTCAGGCAATCAACAATAACAATGCTAATGCCGGCGGAAGTATCATGGTGCGCGGTGAACAAGGTATTGTCGTACGGGGTGTAGGTTTAATCCGTAGTTTAGAAGATTTTGCAAATATTCAAGTCACACAAGATAATGGCGTACCCGTTTTTATTAAAGACATCGGTAAAGTGACTTTGGGTCACAAACAACGTCATGGGATAGTTGGAAAAGACAATAATCCTGACGTAATTGAAGGCATCGTGCTTTTACTCAAAAAGGAAAACCCCTCTCGTGTCATGAAAGGCGTCCAAGACGCAATCAATGAACTGAATGAAAAAATCCTACCGAGGGACGTCAAAGTTGTCCCTTATCTCAATCGCAATGATCTTGTTCATGCGACTGTGCATACCGTCGGTAAAACCCTTTTTGATGGAATGACGATGGTAACGCTTGTTCTTCTCTTTTTTCTTGGGAGTATACGTGCTGCAGCCATTGTTGCGATCACCATCCCAATTTCATTACTGACCGCTTTTATCCTAATGTACAACTTTAATATCCCCGCCAACTTATTGTCACTCGGTGCTATTGATTTCGGGATTATTGTGGATGGCGCGATAGTGGTAATGGAGAATATTTTGCGCCGTCGTGAAGCAAATGAAGAAGCGACGCTAACGGAAGAAGAAGTACTAAAATCAAGCCTACAAGTCACTCAGCCCATTTTCTTTGGTATTCTGGTGATCATCACAGCGTACTCAGTGCTTTTCGCATTTCAGCAAATCGAATACAAATTATTTTCCCCAATGGCATTTGCAGTGGGTTTTGCCTTAATTGGTGCCTTGTTGGTGGCTCTAACCTTAATTCCAGGCTTAGCTTATTGGGCGTATCATAACCCCATAAAAATATATAAAAACAGGGTCCTCACTTGGTTGATGCCTCGCTATGAAGCTTTATTAAGGCGATTAGTAGGCCGCAATAAATTGGTGGTCAGTCTTTTTGCCGCAACTCTTGTATTAGTTACTTTTTTGGGCATGTGGATTGGTCGTGATTTTTTACCTTACTTAGATGAAGGATCAATCTGGCTACAGGTTACCTTACCTCCAGGAATTTCGCTGGAAAAAGCAACCGAAATGGCCAATGAAATACGTTCAGCCACATTGGAATTTAAGGAAGTGGATCATGTCATTTCTCAAGTAGGACGAAACGACGAGGGTACAGATCCTTTCACACCCTCACACATTGAATGCGCAATCACCCTCCATCCTTATAACACTTGGAAATCTGGTTGGACTAAACAGGATCTGATCAAACATCTTTCCGAGCGGTATATGCAATTAGCTGGAGTCCATGTTGCATTTTCTCAACCCATGATTGACGGAGTATTAGATAAAGTAGCAGGCGCTCATAGTGATTTGGTGGTAAAAATTTTTGGCAACAACCTTATTGGTGTACGTAAGATTGCCAATTCTGCAGTACGGATTTTGAAATCCGTGCCAGGTGCAAAGGATGTGATCATCGACCAAGAACCTCCTATGACTGAATTTCGTATTGATGCAGATCGTAAGGCCATTGCACGATTAGGAATTAATATCTCAGATATTATGGACGTTATCCAAACGGGCATAGGCGGGAACCCCATTACCAAGATTTATATTGAAGATCGAAGCTATGATGTCACGGCAAGATTCCAACCCACCACGAGAAACAATCCACAGGCGATTGGCAATCTTCTCCTAACCGCCGATAATGGCGCTCAAGTTGCGCTTTCACAACTTGCGAAAATTAAATTCATTGAAGGACAAACCGTAATCACTCGTGAAATGAATAAACGCCAACTTACTGTACGCCTAAACCTTCGCGGACGGGATTTAGCTTCGTTTACTGAAGAAGCCCAAAAACGACTTGAAAATGAACTTCATTATGATCACACGCGTTATCAAATCACTTGGGGTGGCCAATTGGAAAATCAACGCAGAGCCCAGGCACGCCTTGCGATTATTATTCCAATGTTGCTTGGTCTGATGTTCGTGCTTTTATTCTCCCAATTCGGTAACTTACGCCAGCCGGGATTAATTCTTTTGGCAGTACCGCTGGCGATGGTTGGTGGTTTAGTTGCACTCCTGGCAAGAGGTATGACTTTCAATGTATCAAGTGCAGTGGGCTTTATTGCCTTGTTCGGAGTCGCTGTCTTAAATGCCATTATTATGATTGCCAACTTAAATCGCTGGCAACGACAACCTGAAATCAGCAGCTTAAAAGAAGCAGTAATTCATGGGGCTAAGGAACGAATGCGGCCTGTCTTAATGACTGCTACCGTAGCTGCTATTGGTATGATTCCAGCGGCTTCTGCCCATGGTCTTGGTAGCGATGTACAGCGCCCATTGGCTACTGTCATTGTTGGTGGTTTAATTACAGCAACAGCCCTCACTCTCGTTTTATTACCAGGTTTGTACTATTTAATTGAAGAACGATTCCTGGCTCGTAAAGCAAAAAAAGCAGCAAATTCAAAAAGTAAGGAAGAGTAATGATCAGAACCTTCCAAAGCAAAAAAGGTAATAGGCTAAATACACCATCATGGGGATCCTTGAACCAAAAGCTACCTTTCTTTGCATTGATTATGCTTAGCTTCTTGGTCAGCGGATGCAGATTTGGTCCCGATTTTCTGCGTCCTCCTCCACCGACGATAAGCCGTTATACTGATAAACCTATACCTTCACGTACAGCATCTGCCCCGACGACAGCAGGAAAAAGTCAATGTTTTGTGACGAATAAAGATATCCCTGCTGAATGGTGGGAAATTTTTCATTCAGAAACGCTTAATCAGCTCATCAAAGAAGCGCTTATCGCTAATCCGGATTTGCGCGCAGCGGATGCAGGATTACGCATTGCTCAAGAGACTGCTTTAGCTCAGCGCGCTTTTTTTTGGCCAAGGGTTGATGCCAACCTAAATGTTACACGTCAAGAAACAGCCCATACTTTAACACCAGTTGTTTCTACCAACTCTTTCTTTTACACGTTGATTACACCGCAGCTCACTGTTTCTTATGTGCCCGACGTTTTTGGCTTAAATCGCCGACAAGTCGAATCATTAGAAGCACAAGTCGCGAGTGAAGTTTTTCAGAGGGAAGCGTTGGCTTTAACTATCACCACTAACATTGTGATGGCTGTCATTCAAGAAGCTTCTTTGCGCGCTCAAATCCAAGCCACGCTGCGCAGCATCGCCATAGGTAAGAAACAACTTCAATTATTACGTATCGAGCATAATACAGGGGAAATTGGCTTAGCAGGGGTTGCAGCACAAGAAGCAGCTTTAGCACAACTCGAAGCTAACCTGCCTCCTCTACAAAAACAACTCGCCCAGCAACACCATTTAATTAGTGTACTTTGCGGACACTTCCCTAACGAAATGCTAGTTAAGTTCAATCTGAATCAACTTAACTTGCCACGGGAACTACCTTTTAGTGTTCCTGCCGCACTGGTAGAACAGCGTCCTGATATCCGGGCAGCAGAATCACAAATTCATGCAGCAAGTGCACTTATCGGTGTAGCTATTGCACAACGTTTACCGAATCTATTACTAACCGCTGCCGGTGGCTCAGCTGCATTGACGCCTGAAATGCTACTTAATACAAATACCCTTTTCTATGCTTTAACAGGAAACGCAGCACAAACCCTCTTTGCTGCAGGGATGCTAAAACATCGACAACGTGCAGCGGTGGCTGCCTTTAAACAAGCCGATGCTCAGTACCGTAGTGTCGTTTTATCTGCCTTTCAAGATGTAGCGGATACCTTAAAAGCGATTCAGTTTGACGCAATAAATTTAGAAACGGCCCAAAAGGCTGTCCAAGCTTCCCGCAGAAGTCTCTCGATTGCTCAGCAACAATGGAAAGCTGGGGAAGTTAGCTATCTTGAAGTCCTTAATGCCGAGCAAACTTATCAACAAGCACTCATTACATTGGTTCAAAACCAGGCTAATCGTTTTGTTGATACAGCAGCATTGTATCAAGCTCTTGGTGGAGGTTGGTGGAATCGGGGAGCATCGAAAAAAACGGTTGTTGTGCAAAACGATAATTGCGTACTGAGATCTAAAAAGGGTTGATTGATCTATTGCTTAGCGAATTAAAAATGATATATTTATTAGTTAGCTACCCCGGATAAGGAATTCCAAAATATGAAACCTATTAATGCCTATTTAAAAATCAATATCATTACTCAGGTCATCCTTATTTTTCTTTTGCTTGTTTTTCTACTTAACGAATCGTTTGCTAAAACGGGGTTCCATGCGAATCGTGAAGGTGTTGGTCGATGTCATAAGATAGCTGGCTACCAGAACAGCAAGAATGTGACAGCCTTAACAGATTGTAAATGCTAGATATAAAATAAACCATATTTAAAAACATAGACTATGTCTTGCATGCTTAAGTTGATATCAACAAAGCCCTTCATACAGAGTTTTCAATATCAGCCAAAACAACGGCTTTGAGATTGAATTTGGATAACCAGGGTATCATAGAATGAACTAGTTGTCCTCGACTGATACCCATTAATCATGAAAGGGGTGGAAAATTCCTCCCTTTTACCTTAACTATTTTTACAACTTACAGGAATTTTTGTAGGATCTTCATCAATTTCAACAATTGTAGCTAACTGGGGCTTGTTTTGAAAAAAATTACCCCTTGTTCTCCTGGGTACAGGTCCGTCTATATTTGGATTAAATTCGGTCGAAACTTTACGAACAGCCTCGACAATAGTTTTTTTATTTCCAGTTTCATGTTTTTTCATTTAGTTTTCCTAGCAATAATGATTAGATAATCTGTGAGGCAATTGTATTAACTTATTATCAAAAAGCAAATTTTTTTTGCATTTCATACTTGAATAGAGGGCAAGAAATGGTCTCATTCTTTAAGTGGCTAAAATCTATTATAAATATCGAACCGCACTGTTTTACCTGAAACACTTAACGTTGGTTTCTGAATGGGTGGCAAATGCTGTGGCCACTTCATTACCACTCTCCCCAAAGTCTTGGACATTGCCAGCTCTAATAAGGCGGGTACATCAAGATCAACACCAATTAATTGCTGCAATGCCTGCATATCCTTCTTCACTAACGCCGTCTTCTGGCGTTGAGGATGCATCGGATCAATATAAATGATGTCAGGATAGTTTTCCTCTGACAAATGCTGTAGATAACTTAGAGCATCCACGTGGTATAGTTTAAGTTTTAAAATTTCCTTCGAGCGCTCATCTTGACGCTCTAAGGCGTCATTAAGCAAAGCAGCCATAACCGGATTACGCTCAAGCATTAATACTTCCGCACCAAAACTGGCCAACACAGCCGCATCTCTCCCCCATCCAGCTGTCACGTCAATAATTCTAACTCCAGATCCTGGCTTGCAAGCCCGAACAAGACCCTGTTTTTTTCCCTCATCTCGACGTTTTTGCCAAGTTTTACTTGCAAAATCAGCATATAAGGAGGAAAAATTTCCCATTTTCAGCACTAATTTATCCGCTGTAACAAGCAATTGCTGCTGCGCATTATTATCAATAACGAGATGCAACTGCTCTTGTAGCTGCTTTGCTTTTGCTAAAAGCGCATCCGATTCATATGCTATTGCTAACGTGCTCATGAACTAGCCAACAGATGATCCACGCACTGAGCAAGTGAATTAAAAACGGGGACATGAAGATACGCTTGCAAACCAACACGATCTGTCATAGGTGACAATACCAACATGGGTGTTGCTCCAGCGGCTTCAGCAGCTTGAATGTCAGAGACCCTGTCACCAATAAAGGGTACACCAATTAACGGGCAATTAAAACGCTCAGCTAAAGCCAAAAGCATGCCTGGTCTCGGTTTGCGACAAAAGCATTGCTCATACGGCATGTGGATACAATATTCAATGGCCTCAATCTCGCCCCCAGCTTCACGCACTAGATTAAGCATTTTGGCATGAATAGCAGCGAGTTCTGCTTCATCATAATACCCGCGCGAAACACCCGATTGATTGGTAGCAACCCCAATACGATAACCTGCGGCCGTTAAACGGGCGATCGCCTGAATACTGCCAGGGATAGGAATAAATTCTTCTGTGGACTTGATGTAATGCAGGGAGTCCTGATTGATTACGCCATCCCTATCTAAAAGCACAACCTTGTTCATAGTAAACGATCTCTCCGCACTTAGGAACGGCCGTATTTGGCTCATCTTGCGAAAAAAATGGCAAATTTTTCTATAAAAACAGCTTTGTTTCCCTGTTTTTAACAGGGAAACATTCTGTCATTATTCTCGCAACCTGTGCTCAAATTCGACCGTTCGAGTAAACATCAGCACAGGAGACCTGATCTATTACTGTTTTATAAATTCAATTGCAACAAGGAAATATCAGCCACGCCCTGAAGCAATTTTTGTAATCGAGTAAGTAAGTTTAGACGATTCATTTTAATTGCTTGCTCATCCACCATCACCATTACGTGTTCAAAAAATGCATCCACAGGCTCTCGTAAACTCGCAAGTTGCGTTAGAATTTTACCATAGTCCTCATTTGCATAAAGTGGTTTAACCATTTCCTCCATCGCCTTAAGATGAGCAAAAAGCGCCTTCTCTGCCCCTTCTTCCAGCAAATTTTCATTAATGGCCTCAACTTTAGCTTCAGAGTGCTCAGCTTGCTGCAACAGGTTATGTACACGCTTGCATGCTGCAGATAGCACTGCTGCCTCTGGCAAGCTAACAAAAGTAGCTAATGCATTGATTCGTTTATCAAAATCATAAAGCCAATCCTCCTGCCGTGCACGAACCGCTAGGACTAGGTCTGTGCTTAAACCGAGTCCTTGATAATGGGATTGCATACGCTCGAGGATAAAAGGCTTTAATTCAGCAACTAATTGTTCGGCTGCGGGTAAGGTATTGCCATAAATTCTAAGTGATTGAGCGATTAAATCGGCTAATTTAAGCTCAGTTGGCGTAGCGATTAACATTCGCACCACCGCTAAAGCGTGACGCCGCAATTTAAAAGGATCTTTTACTCCAGAGGGTTTTTGCCCAATCGCAAAAATGCCAACTAATGTATCCATGCGATCGGCAAGCGATAAGGCTAACCCTAATTCCGAATCGGGGATTTGATCACTAGCAAAACGAGGCATGTATTGTTCATTTAAGGCAACGGCTACGTTTTCAGGCTCGCCATCGTGCTTAGCATAATAATAACCCATCAATCCCTGTAACTCGGGAAATTCACCTACCATACCTGTCATGAGATCACATTTACAGAGTTCTGCAGCACGGCAAGCTTGTTCTTTATCCAAGCCGAGTGGTGTCGCTAAAAAAGCCATCAACGTTTTTAGCCGCATCGCCTTATCTTGCAAACTGCCTAACTGTGCTTGGAAAACCACTTTTGCAGTACTTGGAATATGCCGGCTTAAAGGTTGCTTTTTATCTTGGCGAAAGAAAAATGCGGCATCACTCAATCTTGCACGCATCACTTTTTCATTGCCCACAGCAACTTGAGAAGGATTTGAACTGCTAATATTAGCAACGGTGATAAAATGGGGTAGTAATTGGCCTGCATTGTTGCGCAAAGCGAAGCATTTTTGATGAGCCTGCATAGCAGCAATCAAAGCCTCCGGAGGTACCTCTAAAAACTCCTCTTCAAAATTTGCCAACAGCGCCTGCGGCCACTCCACAATGGAAGTCACTTCATCAATTAGCGCATCTGGCATTACTGCTTCTGCGTTATACCGGTCAGCAAGTTCCCTTACTTGGGAGACAATTAAATCGCGCCGCGCATTAAAATCGGCAATCACATAGGCATCTCTCAATAATGAGTCATAATGTTTCACTTTATCGATTTTAACAGCTTGCGGATGATGGAATCGATGTCCAAAAGTGTAACAGCCTGTTTGCACGCCCAAAATACGACAATCGACAACCTCGTTACCAAATAGCAAGACAGCCCAATGAACTGGACGCGCAAACTCATCATCCCCCATCCCCCAACGCATTGGCTTTGCAATGGGCAAATTCGCTAAGGCTTGGCTAACCATTGTTGGTAATAAATCTTTTGTTTTTGCGCCCTGGGTGATTGCTTCGTGAACCAACCATTCACCCTTATCTGTTTTGCTAATCGTCAAATTCTCGACAGCAACACCACAAGATTTAGCAAAACCAAGTAAAGCGGGAGTTGCCTGTCCATTATTGTCATAAGCAGCGGCTAAGGCAGGTCCTCGGCGTGATACCGTTTGGCTTGGTTGTTCATCTTGCACATCATCAATTAAAACAGCTAGACGTCTTGGCGTTGCAAATCTTCGCACCTCCCCATAACGGATTTGTGCTTTATCGAAAGCTGCGATTAAATTTGTCGCTAATGCATCAGCCAATGGCCAAACAGCACCTGAAGGAAGCTCTTCACAACCTAATTCAAATAAAAAATCGTTTGCCATTACACACCTTTCTGCATAGGAAAACCCAGCGCTTCACGCGCATCATAATAAGCTTGCGCTACAGCTCTAGATAGATGACGCACTCTTAAAATAAATCGTTGCCGCTCTGTCACAGAGATGGCTCGTCTCGCATCTAATAAGTTAAATGAGTGAGAGGCTTTCATAACCATCTCATATGCCGGTAAAGGAAGATTTAAAGCAACTAATTTTTGTGCCTCAGCTTCATAATAGTCAAATTGCTGAAACAAAGCATCCACATTGGCATGTTCAAAATTATAAGCTGACATCTCCACTTCATTTTGATGAAAAACATCACCATAGGTAACTAGGGCATTAGCAGTGTTAGCCCAGGGTAAATCGAATAAATTGTCTACACCGAGAGCATACATCGCAATTCGCTCAAGCCCGTAGGTTAGCTCGCCGGTGATTGGCTTACAAGCGAGCCCTCCGACTTGCTGAAAATAAGTAAACTGCGATATTTCCATCCCATTTTGCCATACTTCCCAACCTAAACCCCATGCACCTAAGGTAGGGGACTCCCAATTATCTTCCACAAAACGGATGTCGTCAGCCAAGGGGTCAACCCCAAGGGCATGCAATGAATCAAGATATTTGTCTTGAATATCGAGCGGGGAAGGCTTTAACACAACTTGGAACTGATAATAGTGCTGTACTCGATTCGGATTCTCACCATAACGCCCATCAGTTGGCCTTCTAGAAGGTTGTACATAGGCTGCTGACCAGGCTTCCGGTCCAATTGCTCTTAAAAAAGTCGCCGGATGAAATGTTCCCGCGCCTACTTCCATATCCAAAGGTTGTAATATTACACACCCTTGGCCAGCCCAAAATTGCTGGAGGGCTAAGATAATATCTTGAAAAGTACTTGGTTTTGTCATGTTTATCTCAAAATACGAATACAGCTCTAGAATGGCGGGGTTCAAAACCCCCAAGAATTAGTCAAAAATCACGTCAAGATGAGTTATTTTAACACAATTACTGCCGCCCCGCGAGTGAAGGGTGGTCATCACGCAGGTTGGTCGTTTGATCCAACCAACTCACCAGCCTCTCACTGCGGTCAGGACGGCAACTCCAATAATTCGTTAAGAATTTGAACTTTCTTTCTTGACTAATTCCTGTAAGGATTCCTCACTTGCAGCGCCTGGTATAAAAGCTGGTGTGCTTCCATCTTTCAGCTTGCCATCAGAAGTTGCCGCGATAATGAAGGCTGGAGTTCCCATTAAATGCAGTTTTTCGGCTAATTGACGATTTGAATCGAGGGCATCGTTCACTGTTTGACTAGACATATCGGTTTTGAATTTTGTCATGTCTAAACCGAGGGATTTAGCCGTATCCATAATAACCTGATCATTTAGACGGTTTTCTTGCTTGATGAGGGCATCATGCATTGCCAAGTACTTGCCTTGCATTGCTGCAGCAAGGGCTGCTCTTGATGCAGAATCAGAGCTTTTGCCGAAAATAGGGAACTCTTTATAAACGACGCGTAGATTAGGATTTTGTTTCACTAAGTTGCTGATTACAGGTGCCATTTTCTTACAATGGATGCATTGATAATCGAAAAACTCGACCAGGGTAACATTGCCTTTTGGATTACCGGCCACAGCAAGTTTATCATTAAATATTTGGCTTGCGTTTTCTTGAATAGCCGCCTGTGCTTGAACTTGCATCGCTTGTTGTTGCTTTTGCTGTAAAGCTTGGGAGGCTTCAAGCAAAACTTCAGGATTATTAATTAAGTAATCATGAATCACTTGTTCAATTTGCTTCTTTTGTGCATCAGGCATTGTACCATTATTATTGTTCGCATCCGCAGCAATCGCAACAGGCATCGTCATTGCTGACATTAGAGCACCCGCTGTTAATAAATTTGTAAATTTCACTCCTAATCCCCTTACGATAATAATCAAAATGATTTTGCCCACAAAACGTAGCACCAGAGCAAGTTAAATTCAATATTTTATGCTAAGTTTTCTGCGGAAGATTTCTCATCTCTCAGCATGAGGCACAATCATCCTCTAAAACAGTTAAATTGGCATAGGCTAGAACTAACCATTTTGCACCTTCTTCCACGAATTTTACCTGCACGCGCGTATGAGCTCCAGATCCTTCAACAGCTAAAATAACACCCAGTCCAAATTTAGCATGCTTAACACTCTGCCCAAGTTTCAATCCTGCTTCATTTGCAGCAGAAGATTGTACTGTTTTTTGTGATAAAGGAGACTGAAACCGCGCTTTAACTCGCACTTCTTCGACTAGTTCTGAGGGTAATTCACGTAAAAATCGTGAAGGCCGGTGATATTCTTCTCGTCCAAATTGACGCCTTACTTCGGCATAAGACAAAATTAACTTTTCCATTGCCCGTGTCATACCGACATAACAGAGTCTACGCTCTTCTTCCAAGCGGCCTGGTTCATCCGCAATTTGTTTACCAGGAAACACGCCTTCTTCCATCCCTACTAAAAACACCAGTGGAAATTCCAAGCCTTTTGCTGAGTGGAGTGTCATCAGATGCACATAGCGTTCGTGTTCTGCCGCTTGCATTTCACCTGCTTCCAAAGAAGCATATGCCAAGAAAGAAACAAGCAAAGGTAGCTCACTCTCTTGTGCTTGCTCGTAACGAAATTGCTTGGCTGCATTCACCAGTTCCTGTAGGTTATCTAATCGGGATTCCGATTTATCACCTTTAATTTTTGCAAAATGGGCATATAAACCACTTTGTTCAATCACTGCACTTATTTGTCCATCTAATTCAAGATGGCTTGTTTGTTTCTGCAAATTTTCAATGAGTGTGATGAATTTCATCAACGATGTCGCAGCACGAGGCGGTAACAACTCTGCTTGCAAGGCAACTTTTGCAGCTTTCCACATTGAAATCTGCTCATTTTTGGCCGAAAAACGTATTTCTTCCAATGTCTTTTCGCCGATACCTCGGGTTGGAAAATTCACAACACGTTCAAATGCAGTATCATCATCACAATTAGCGATAAGGCGCAAATAGGCCAAGGTATCTTTGATTTCTGCCCGCTCAAAAAAGCGTACCCCCCCATGGATACGATAAGCGATACTAGCCCGCAGTAATGCTTCCTCCAAAACACGCGATTGCGCATTGGAACGGTATAAAATAGCAATCTCATCTGGATTGCGCCCGTGACTGATTTCCATGGCGATGCGCTCGCTCACAAAACGAGCCTCTTCCAATTCATTGAAAGCACTATAGACAACAATTTTTTCACCCGAAGCACCCGCGGTCCACAACGCTTTACCCATACGGGACTCATTATTAGTGATGAGCGCATTCGCAGCATCCAAAATAGTGGAGGTGGAACGATAGTTTTGTTCTAATCGAATAATCAATGTGTTTTTAAAATCTTGAGAGAATTGTTGAATATTTTCGACCTTAGCCCCTCGCCAACCATAGATTGATTGATCATCATCCCCGACTACCATAACCGAAGTATGTCCTCCGGCTAATAAGCGAATCCATGCATATTGGATAGTATTGGTGTCCTGAAACTCGTCCACCAAGATAGCCTGAAAACGCTGACGATACTGAGCCAGTATCTCTGGGTTATCACGCAACAGCTCATGAGAACGCAGCAATAGTTCAGCAAAATCAATAACCCCGGCAGTTTGGCAAGCTCGCTCGTATGCTTTATAAATTTCGACCAAAGTCCGACCAGGGCCATAGGGCAATACATGAACATGTTGTGGGCGTAGGCCCTCATCTTTGTTACTATTGATAAACGCTTGCGCTTGTTTTACAGGCCACTGATCCTCATCAAGATTGAGTGATGCAATGACACGTTTCACCACTCTTGCCTGGTCCTCGCTATCAAGAATGTGAAATTGCTCAGGTAAATTGGCTTCTTTATAATGACGTCGCAGTAAACGATGACATAACCCATGAAAAGTACCCACCCACATACCAAGCAATGGCACCTCCACGAGGCTATGCAGTCGTGTTCGCATCTCACCTGCTGCTTTATTGGTAAATGTGACTGCTAAAATCGCATGGGGCGATAAGTGTTGTTGTTCAATAAGCCAAGCTATTCGGCTGACTAATACGCGTGTTTTACCACTCCCAGCCCCAGCCAAAACTAATGTATTCCCTAAAGGTGCGGTCACCGCTTCACGTTGTCTCTCGTTTAATCCTTCAAGCAGTGCTGTCATTGTCATAAATCTATCCAAATCAAAAATTGTCTGTGCATTATCTTAAATTTAGCAGGCAAAAACAAAGCTAGGCCTAACCTATTTCAAAAATAGTATTTTTTACTATAGGAGTATACTTATTGGGTTCTTGACAACTGAACAGTTTAATTACACAATTTTTTTTAAAAAACTATTGTAGCGTATACCTATTTTACGCTATGTTGAAATTACCCCATAAAAAATGGGTTTTTACAATTGTCATTTAAGGATGAATGCAATTGCTCAACCAATTAATGGTTGACGATTGATCAGCTTTAGCAAAAGGAGGAGTCATGGCTACAGGCGAAGTCAAATGGTTTAATAATGCCAAGGGCTGGGGGTTTATTATGCCTGAAGGCGGCGGTGAAGACGTCTTTGTTCATTTTTCTGCTATTCAAGGAACAGGCTACAAAACCCTAGTTCCCGGACAGCAAGTTTCCTATGACCTTGAAAAGGGAGAACGTGGCTTACATGCCTCAAACGTCGTTGCGATAAATGAATCAGTTGATGCGTAAGTGAAAGATTAATCTCTCAAAACTAATCATCACAAACATTCATTGCTTGTATCTGCATCGCTCAATTCCCAGAGAAACCTCAAAACATCGATTCTTGAGTGCTGCAATAGAAGAATCATTGTCTTTTGAGGTTGCACTCACGATTACTCATTGAATGACATCTATTCCTCACAACATATGCTATCATTCTCATTTGCTCACGTTTACAACGGACAACGAAAAATAAAAGAGCGGTTCTATACCCGCATTTACTTGAAAACCGTATTTAGTTCGGAGTGGTTTCTTGCGATGAAAAAAGGTTTATTACTCATTAATCTAGGTACTCCAAGTAGCCCCAAGAAGAGTGCAGTCAGAAAATTCCTGCGCGAATTCCTAACAGATAAACGAGTGATCGATTTACCCGCTTTTGTAAGATATGCTCTCGTTTATGGGGTAATTCTGCCCTTTAGACCGAAAAAAACGACTCATGCCTATCAAGCCATCTGGACTGATAAAGGCTCTCCCCTAATGGTTCATAGCCAAAATCTCCAACACAAATTACAAAATCGTCTCGGTGATGACTGGACAGTGGCCTTGGGAATGCGTTATGGAAAGCCATCAATTGAACAAGCTCTCAAGCAACTTAAAGACTGTGAGCAATTAGTCGTCTTTCCACTTTATCCACAGTATTCTTCATCAACAACGAGTTCATCCATTGACAAAGTAATGGAAATAGTCGCAAGTAATAAACTACAAGCACCACCCACTATTATTCGCGATTTCCATCAGCATCCCGGTTTTATTGATGCCCAAGCTGCTCTCATTCAACCTCATATCGAACATCATGATTATTTGCTATTCAGTTACCATGGCATACCAGAACGCCATCTAGTCCGCCTCGGATGTTCACAAATTTGTATGCCCAGTTGCCCCACTACTGAAAAAGCCAATCCAATTTGCTATAAGGCACAATGCCATACAACCACCCGTGAATTAGCAAAAAAACTCAATTTAGCTGAAAATAAATACGGGATGGCTTTTCAATCTCGATTAGGAAAAACCCCTTGGATTAAGCCTTATACTGATGAGCTATTGCCAAAATTACTCGAAAAAGGAATAAAACGCCTTGCCGTTTCCTGTCCTTCATTCGTCGCAGATTGTCTTGAAACACTTGAGGAAATTGGTATACGTGCTAAAGAACAATGGCATGCCTTGGGAGGCGAACGATTTACATTAATTCCTTGTGTGAATGACAGTGATTTTTGGATTAGCGGTTTTGTTCGCATATTAGAGCACCATACATAAAGTAACAGCACCCAATTCCCTAGCTTGAGCCAAAATGCTTTGCTTTTCGAGCAGCGCAGTATACCTATCTATGATGTACTGTCATTCATAAAGGCAAAGTTTGATTTTAAAAAGCAGGAGCTAGCAGAAAAATTTGATCTAAATTTTATCAAAATGTATAATTATTTTTATTTATTCTGTGTAATATCACTATGTTAAGTCAAGAAGAATCAAGTAAAACTCTAATCGATGAAGCATCTAAATTAATCCGTCAAGGAATTAAAATAGCTGTATTAATTATAGATGAATACTCTCCTGAGGGTAGTTTAGAAGATAACAAAATAAATGTAGCTGACAAACAAGAAAGGCTGCTTTCTTGGGCAGTGAAAGAAAAGCTATTAGTATGCTTTATATCTGATAAAAATAATAGAGAAGGTTTAACGAAGCTTGTCAAAAATTATAAAAATGTTTTGTTTATTGAAAAAGGCGACGCTAATGGTTTTGGAGATGGTTATAGCTGGCATGTTCCACGTTATGCTGACACAGGATTAGATGATGCCTTAAAAGAAAATAACATTACGCATATTATAATTATGGGATTTCATGTTCATTGTTGTGTTCAAATCACAGCCGGTGCTCACGATAACATAAGCGATTATGGAAAAGGGGCGCTGCATAGAGGATATAAAATCCTTACAGCTGGAGATATCCTTAAATCCTCTGCTGATAGTCCTTCTAGAGATAGGTGTTCATGGAAGGACAAAGAAGGTGTAAGTTATTTTAATACGTCAGAGTCCAGCCCTTTAATTTCTAATAGAGATCAATATGGTGGCCCCAAATTTGGAGCAAATAGAAATATTTTACTGAATAACACCACTACTAACCATGAAGATTTGCAAAATGATGGCTGTATGTGTGCTATTTGTTAGCAAAAGAGCCTGTCAGATTGCACTAACTGACGCTTTCTTCGTAAATCTTTTCACAGCCAACATCATCGAAAAGAATTATCTGCATATCTAAATTTTGCTCGCTCGTACACACGCGTGCACATCCTTTTCCTATTCGATCCTCTCTTTGCCGTGGCATGAATCTCTCCGCTCGATGATACATTGCTACCTGTTGTCACTCGGAAGCAAAAAATTAAATATGGCTTTATTTAATTCCTTGGGTTGTTCCAATGGGCTTGAATGTCCGCCTGGTATTATTATGAATTGTGCGTTTGGGATATCTTTTGCAAGCTGTTGGCTTTCTGCAGACAAAACAATAATATCTTCCTCCGCGGCAATAACAAGTGCAGTAGCTTTTATTTCATTTATCCAATCATGAGAATCAAATGTCGGTATATTCCTACACTGGCGTTCTTGGTCTTCCACAGATTGGGGATAAGGATTGTTCTTAATATTTTCTTTAAAAGAAACGATATTTTCAGGATTAGACAAATAGTCACTTGAAAAAAACCAAGGCATGCCCGTTTCTATTAATAAATCTAAAGAAATGTTCTCTTTACGAAGATTTAAAAGGCTTTCTATTGCTTTGACTGTTCTTGTATTAAATTTAGAGGCTGAATTTAATACAATCAGTTTATTAATTTTATCAGGATATTTTTTTGCAATAATTTGAGCAATTGCGCCGCCCATTGATTGGCCCAGAATATGCGGCTGTACAATACCTAATTGCTGCACTAAAGCCATCGTATCTTCAGCCATATCTTCTAATGTAAAAAGAGCACCATCATCTTTCGTTTGACCTACAGCGCGATTATCAAATACCAATACCTGAAATTTTCTGGCTAAATCATCAAGCATGGCACCCCAAAACGTGTGATCACATGTATAACCTGCAATTAACACCAAAGGGTTTCCCTGGCCGTGGATCTCATAATAAATATTAACTCCTTTAACATTTATAGTAGCCATATCAACTCCTCAAAAATATAACCAACTTAAGATTTAGCACATGCATCTCCTTATGTAGTATGTGATTTAAGCAGCCTCGTTCATAGAAACGGCCTACGATACATAATTTATTGATAAATTAGCCGGCTCACAATTCGCTAATTAGTATCTTAGACCGAAATTAGATGGTTCTAAACAACAATTTAATAAAAACATACGGTATAAAATGACGAACGATTTTTGAACAGCCATTATGGCTATTAAACGCCAATCCATCAGATTGACGTGCTTGACGGCAAATAGCTGGCTCTTCCATGCGGCGGGAGCTTAATTGATTAACTTGTGTATAGTATCGACATTACGTAAATATTTTATGAACTCAGTAATGGCGTTTAATCGGTTACATTCATTGCCTAATATACAAGCCAAATTTTCTTCATAGGGTTGATAATGACTTTCCGGACTTTCATGGTGACGATCCACAACGATTGCAAATATAAAGTATTTAATCAACGTTCTGAACGGTTAATTAATTTGGCCAGATTATCACAGTAATCAGATCTAATAACTTTTATTTTTAGCAATCTCTTGAGTTTAAAATCTACCGCCTCTGAATTAGGTCCCTTCCCTTTTTTATGGCTGGTTTTGGTAGCCATTATGTCCTTAAATTTATGGCGGATGATATGCAATATTTGATCATATTGCTAATACTGTATAACTCAAAGAAATCTTTAATTTTTAGAGGAAAAAATGGCTCAGCAAAATTGAAATCAAGTAATTACATCTACAATGGTATAGGGGCGGCTACTTTACTACTAGAGGTAATGACGCTCCTCAATAAGACTTTCATAAGGTATATGTAGCTCCTTATGTAATTTTACAATTTGCGGCAAAGTTAAACTACGTTTTCTATTTAAAACATCACTTACCCTACTTTTGGGGCCTAAAAAAGGTTCTAAATCTTTGCGAGTCAAATTCAATTGATCCATTAAAAAGAGAATAGCTTCAACTGGATCGGATGAAGGTATTTGATAATGCTTATTTTCATAACCTTCCACTAATACTAGTAGAATCTCAAGCTCATCACCTTCAGGTGTATCCTGTTTAGCCCCCCAAAGTTGCTCTACTCTTTCTAAAGCAATTTGGTAATCACTTTCATTATGAATTGGTTTAATCATTTTCAACCTCCGAGGCATTTACCCGGTCATACTCTTTATGGGTACCAACAAACTTAATAAACATTGCAAGCCGGGGATAATCCATAGCACAAATAATACGATAATCATTTCCTTTGATGTTAAAAATAACCCTATTGCTCGCAATAATAGACGCATTCCTTAGTGTATCTTTAACTTCTTGAGGAGTTCTCCAAATTTGTTTTTCACAAAAATGGTACCATTCACTCAAATAAGATTTCAGATGCTCATTACCTGGAGTTTCCCAATATTTTTTTAATCGGCTTTTTGCTATTATTCTCATAGTTTGATTATATGTTACCATTTTGGTAACGTCAACAATATTATTTGAGAAATAAAATAACAATTAATTCATATTAAGATCAAATCTGACATTAGGATATGAAATCTAAGTTCTAGGGTTATTTTTATTTAAATTTCAGTTTCTAAATTTTTGTCCTGTTCATAATATTGTTCAAAGGACTTCTGAAAATTTATTCTGATTGTACTTGTTTTGTTTCTTATAACAAAGGCATCAACTTTTAGACATTTCTCCATAAAAATTTCGGTAAATATTGTTGCACAAGCAACAAATACTTCTAAGGCTAGTGTAGCCATTCTTAAGTACTCCGAACTATATCCCATATGGTTTTCCTTGCTAAAGCCTACCAAGTCGTTATGAGACGAGGATTCCAATGCGTTATTTTTGACAAGTAATCAAATGCTGTTAGATTAAGCTCCACTGTTTCGTGGTTGGCTAGGGGCAATTTAATTACTTCTCGATCAATTTCTAATTCAATTGCTATTTGTCTAGTAGTTTTTTTGGTAAATGCATTTTGCCACTCATAAAATTTTTTACCTCTTGAATCTGTGCCCACCCCTTCAAAACTTAAAAATTGGTTTATAGCCTCAGCCTGTTCATTCCCTTTTAAACTTAAAATCCATTTAATTTGTATAATTATGTCTAAAGTTGAACGACAAAGAATAGCAAAACTATAAAATTTCTGTTTATTAACAAGAAATTGACAACTTGGCATAATGTCTAACATTAAATTTTGATATATTTCTAATAATATAATTGAAAATTGATCTGTAATTTGTGTTCTTGGTGATTGCTCATAATATAGGTTAAGAATTTCATTAGTTGCTTCAATAAATGCATTGGATAGAACTGTTAAAAAAAAATCACCCTCTCTATTCTTCATTGTTTTCCTTTGGGTTTTTCGCGCACGAAAAATTAACCAAAGGTATAGTTAAGCAGCCCCAGAGTCAATTTTTGCTGTCATTAGGAGAAAACTCGCAAAACTGATTTCAGTGCAGTATTTTCTATGTTTTATCAATGGATAGGCATCAAAATAGCTAACTCATTAATTTATAAAATTAGGTATATTTCTATGACTCCCTTAACCTCTAATTCGTTGCTCATATCTCGTCAACCTGGGTAAGCAAAAAAAGTAATTTCTAAAAATGTGAGCTTTGGCTTTGGTGCTAGCCAAATAGTGAAGATAATTCTAACAGCTAGAAATACCTTTACTTGCCAAGTTCTTAAGAGGTAATTTTAAATGCAAGAAAAATTTGATAAATCGGTGTCTATTTTCGATCTATTCTTTTCAATGGATTATAATTCAGTAGAAAAAGACGATTATTTTGACTTTATTATTCAACCAGAAAATTGGTCAAGATTAATTGATAATATTTATCCAATTCGCCAATTGGTCCAAAAATTTCCGGAACGAAAAGATGGATTGTATCGACTTATTATTCAACCAGAAAATTGGTTGCCATTAGTTACCCATGCATCAACCCTTGTTACTTTAGTCAACTTATTCCCAGAGCGAAAAGATGAATTATATGAAGTGGCTACTCGACCTGACAATTGGTCTCAATTAGTTGCCCGCTCAAAATTAACTCAACGCGGTTTTAATCCGAAGTATGAAGTGAGCAAGATTCTTGCAATATTTCCTGAAAAAAGAAATGAACTGTATCAATTCATTATTGAATCGGATAATTGGTCACAGTTAAAAATTAGCAGTCTTATTGAGTTGTTTCCTGAGCGAACAACAGAGTTATATCAACTTATTGTTCAATCTAGAAATAGAGAGCAATTAATTACCAGCTTACTCGATATTGAGAGTATGGCTGATAATTTCTCAGACAAAGAAAATTTTTTTGATTTTATAATTCAATCTGGAGTTCTTATACCATTAATAAATAATTCCAATGATTTATCAAGATTAAGTTCAATTTTTCCAAAATGCGAGATGTTTAAAAAGAGCACTGTCGAGGAAGTAGTTGCTAAGCTAGAACGATTAAAAAGACCGGAAGAAAAGGCATATACACAAGGAGCCCTGGTAGGTTTGTTTGAAAATAGACTTCCAGCAGAAGTGTCTCATTACATAGGAGGATTTTTGAATAGAAAGGCAGGCGGGGAAGTGTCACTTGTTAATAAAGCTGCTGCAAGCCTAGCTCAAGAGGAGCAGGAGAGAGCTAGATCTTTAACTCCTTAGTAAATTTATATTCTGGTTGAATCCGATAGAGCGGATTCAACAGACAAGGAAAAACCACAGTTCTCCTATTCTGGATAGCAATTAAAGAAGTCATACTTATACTGTCTTGCTCAAGCTTTAATTTAAAACTAGCTATATCCTCACTTTTTTATTAGTAGGTTGAGTAATAAAATGTTTCAATCTGTAGGGATTTGGATTAATTATGTTTATCGGCACACTAACTTTATGAGCTTTATAGCTTTTCCTTCATTCCTGTAGATTACTTAATTATTTTGATCTAATTAAACCCACCTTTTGCACCAAGACGGACCATTATTTAAAGTTAATCTTTTTTACCCGTCCTCCTAACTCAATCAAACAGCAGGGGCGCATACAGTAACCTCTACCTTAGCCATGCTAGGCGTTTTAGGCACGCGGAAACGCTCTGCCTGTTCCATGGCCTTTTCAATGTACTGAGTGACTAACTTGTCTAGAGATGTTTTATAATCTTCTAACTCTTTAGCAGTTGTAGGGAAACGGATACGTTTGATTGCAGCTTGTGCGTATTGGTAATAACGATTATCCGAACTTGCTAGTTGATTGAGGTGCAAAAAGATATCGCTCGGTAACTTGGTACACCTTTGTTCTTTTTGTTCCTCTACACCCTGTTCATTTTTCACTTCCAAAATGGCTGTCGGGACACAACGGGATGTATAATTAAAGAAACTATAAAGACGATTGGTTTGGGGCGTAGCCAAAAGCTTGGCTAATTGTTGCTCCTGAAAGTGAATAACGTCATCAAATAAACGTTTGGAGATAACTTTGCTTCTTAATTCTTCAGGTAGTAAGTGAGTTATTCGCGCTATCTCAGTCTCATCATCACTTGCTATGATAATTAAGGCTAAGCTGTTGCAATCAAGAAATGCACTATGATGGATGTTTCTGACGCCAGCGGGAAGGGTTATCCTTTGTAAACTACTACACTCCCCAAATGCCTCTTGACCAATAGTTGTGACCCCAACCGGAAGGTTTAGCGTTTTTAAGTTGACACACCCAGCAAATGCTCCAAGTTTAATAGCTGTGATCCCAGCGGGAAGGTTTAGCGTTTCTAAGTTGGTACAATTAAAAAATGTCCCAGTACGAATAGCTGTGATCCCAACAGAAAGGGTTAACGTTTTTAAGTTGACACAGCCAGCAAATGCATAGGCACCAATATCTGTGACCCCGACAGGAAGCGTTATCGTTTGTAAGTTGGTACAATTCTTAAATGCCCAATCACCAATGACCGTAATGCCAGCACAAATTTGACATGAACCATCGACAATATCGCTCTCACTAACTCTAATAAGGGTTTGGCCGTCACTACTTACTTGCATGATGTTTCCACTTAGGACTAAGATTTCAAATACCTACTGCATAGGGTTGCGTTAAATCTTGTTAACAAAATTGCTCTAAAAGGTGTTTTAATTTTAGTTAGGGAAAAAAAAAGAAATTAAAGCAGCCATATAGATTATATAAGATTCATATTATACATTTATGAAACGTATTGATCAATGAAACCAATAACACTGAGCTTTAACACTACTCCTGCCGTAAGCTGGAAGAGCAGGCGGTGAACCATCAATCAGGCCATCTTCTCAAGTAATTTAAAGATCACCTGTTACTCTTACTTAACTTTAAACCCTAATCTTATATATATATATAATAAAAGAAAATGACACGAACAACCCATAGTATAAATGATCTAATAGATAGGAAGGCGAGTGGCCGCAAAGAATACTATTATTTATTACAAAATCCTCACTAGAATTGAAGCATAGAAGAGGTAGCAGATTGGAGTTGCCCCTATTAAACCGGACCACCATTTACCTCAAAGCAGCTTTTAAAAACTGTCTAGGAGACATCATATTAAGCCCTTTATGAGGAGCATTTTCATTGTAATCGTGAAACCATTGAGGAAGTTGTCACATCAAATCATAAGCATTGAGGGCATCATAAAAAGCGACATAATCTCGTTTAAAGGTTTTAACGAAAGCCTCAGCCATACCATTTGATTTAGGGCTATAAGGCGCGGTAGTACAGACTTCAAAACCTAAAGTTTTAGCAAATTTCACCGTATCTTTGGCGACATAGCAAGATCCGTTATCACTCAGCCATTGAATTTTATGAGGAAGGTGATTAATCACCCCAAAGCGATACTCTACAGCTTCAAGCATTAAATCACGTATGGCTGCTCCATCGATGCCTACGGTAGAGGCGAGATAACTTAAAACTTCTCCTGTCGCAAGTATCAAGCGTAAAGGCCAAACCACCCGTTCTATCCATTAGCACATTGAATAGTAAAACAGTCAGAGCACCAACGCAGGTTGCTTTTGAGAGTAATAATTTTGCCGTCATGCGTTCTACTTAGTCTTTTGCCATAAGCGGGTAAAAGCAAATTATTTTGCTTCATGATTCGATAGACTCGTTTATGGTTTATTTTTGGCTGCTGTTTGCGAGTTAGTTCTTGGTTAAGTAAGGCGGTTACTCGTCGGTAGCCATAACTACTTCGTTTATCAGTAATTGCTAAAATAGTTAGTAAAAGTTGTTCATCTTCTATTTTCTATATGTTGGGCTTCTTCTTTTCATTTTATTAAGCCTTTCTATTAAATTGGAACGCGAAACATTCAACGTGCGAGCAATAGCCCTCACTCGAAATCTTCCAGTCCTAGCAAGGGTTGTCGCGAGATGAGTTTTTTTTCACGACCAAGCTTAACTGCTTCCTTTAATATCTCATTCTCTAAGGTTTTTTGACCTAATACCCGCTCTAATTGCTTAATATGTCTTTTCAGTGAATCCACTTCACTTTGAGCAACTACCTTTTCTTCTTTTTTTATACTGGTCAAGGCTCCATTCTCCGCTATCTTCCGCCATAAAAATAATTGACTCGGTTGTATATCATGTTTACGCGCAACATACGATACGGTTACTCCATTTTGGTAAGTCTCTAACAATTTGATGCTTCTCAAAGGCTGTCCAACGACGTTTCTTTGATGTAGAACATATAATCTCGTTTGGTTCGATAACTGTAGATATAGTCATGTTACTAGTCCTTACTTGTTATTTTTGTCTATAACTAGTGGACCGGTTTAATTGGGGGGCATTACAAAGTCCAGCATAATCCATCCTCAAAAGGAATATTAATACAACAGCTGGAGAGAACACTTATAAATAATTTTTATATAATAGGTCCGTTCTCTCAGCAAATACTTTTTTAGGAACTGATTTTTGCTATAGACATCCTCAATATTTATTTCCCTAGATTTTATAAGAAATATATTCAAAATTAATTCCTTATAAAATAAACAGAGTCTATGAGCAGCGAAGCACAGAAAAACAAAGCCTTTTGGCCAAGATAGTAGAATTGGCGACACGCCCGATTGCAAAACCATTTTTTTGTGCTATATGAAGAAGATATATAAAAAATTCACATTGGGGTGGATATGCCAAATAAACAGTTTGCTGATCGCCTTAACAAGGAACTAGACAATATAGGCGTACCAGCACGCAACGATGAGCGTATCGAAGTTTTTTCTAAGTTACTAAAGATTCCTCGATTTAAAGCAGAAGCTTTTATCAATGGAATCACTCTTCCCGATCAAACCTTACTCACTCGTATTGCCAACGAATTTGAAGTTAATCCGGATTGGTTAGTAGGCAAGAGCGAGCAGCGACAGAAGAAAAACTGAACTGAATAATCCTCTCTCCCGCGAAAGGCAATATTATTCGATTACAATTCTTAGCGCAGGAGAGAGCAGTTTCGCGGGATTCTGAGCAATCTGCATTGCCTAATTTCGTTTGAATTTCCTAGAAAATTTCAATTTCAAAATCTTTAGGGTATGTTGACAATTCACTTGTACTGAATTATCCCAACATGTTAGATTTGCCAAAAACAGTCAGACTTGAGCGAAAAATGTGCCAAATATGGGCTATTCATGATAGGAACTGGTTTATTCTAGTCCCATTCATCAGGGCTATCAGTGGTGGGCAACTCTAATTCGTCCAAATCTTCGAACAAAGCCACATGGAACAAAGCATCCCCTTCATTCACCAAAGGGATGTTTGTCTTGCCAATGATAACTCCTTCATAAGGGCAACAGATGGTATCCCGGTCGTCACCCAGCGGATCAACAATATGACATAGCAGTTCGTTCCTGCTTACTTTATATCCTAGAGGTTTGCTATCGACCACCATACCACTCGTGGAAGCGCGAATCCAGAACGTGGATTTTGCCACTGCACTCGAAATTCTTTTTTTAGCAATATGCTTTCCAGCTGATGGCGACAACATGCCCAAAAAATTCATTACCCTAAGTATCCCCTGCACACCTAGCTTTATAGCAAACTCATCAAAACGCAGTGCCTCGCCTGCTTCATAAACAATCACTGGAATGTTTAAATTTTCCGTGGCATGGCGTAAGGATCCATCGCGTATGCTCGAAGGCACACAAATCGGCGTTGCAAATGCTTCAGCCATCTTCTCTGATAACTCACTTTTACGACTAAATCGCACTTGTGGATAATTGCTGCGATGAATTGCGCCAGTATGTAAATCGATGCCGTGTGTAGAATGCTCTACGATTTCAGTCATGATTAAATTAGCGAGTTTTGAAGCCATCGAACCACGCTCAGAACCGGGGAATTGGCGATTTAAGTCGCGGCGATCGGGAAGATATCGCGAATGAAGCATCAACCCATAAACATTGACAATAGGAATTGTGATTAATGTTCCTCGCAGGCGTTTAATATAAGAAGAGTGATGCAATCGGCGCATGATCTCAACGCCATTGATCTCATCACCATGGATTGCTGCTGTGATGAAAAGAACTGGGCCTTCTTTTTTACCATGAAAAACATAGACTGGCACTTCAAGAGAGGATGAAGTATATAACATTGCCAGTGCTAATTTAACGCAGCGGGATTCACCCGCTTTAATTGTTTCATTAGCAATCTTAATAGATTTCCTTCTATTCATCCCTGGAACCGTCGGTTAACATTTTTAGATTTAGCATTTTTTTCGATATATTGGATAATTTTAGCAGCAATATTAACGTGTGTGGCTTTTTCAATCCCTTCTAGTCCAGGTGAAGAGTTAATTTCCAAAACCAAAGGACCGTGATTTGAGCGTATTAAATCAACACCAGCGACTTTTAAACCCATTGTTTTTGCAGCACTCACAGCAATTGCCCGTTCTTGTGGGGACAATTTTACCTTGATTGCTTTACCCCCCTGATGCACATTGGCTCTAAAATCGCCTTCTTTTGCCTGACGTTTTATTGCAGCAACCACTTTATCGCCTATCACAAAACAACGGATATCAGTACCCCGAGACTCTTCAATAAATTCCTGTACAAGAATATTTGCTGACATTTCTTTAAATGCATTAATAATGCTCACAGCAGATTGTTGGCTATCTGCCAAAATAACCCCTTTCCCTTGTGTCCCTTCTAAGAGTTTAATCACTAAAGGTGCGCCGCCAACCATGCGGATTAAATCTTCGGTATCATCGGGGGATTGGGCAAAACTTGTTCTAGGCATGGGTATACCTTTGCGAGCTAACAACTGCAAAGATCGGAATTTATCCCGTGAACGTGAAATTGCAATTGATTCATTCAATGTATAAATGCCCATTGTCTCTAAATGCCTTAATAACGCAGTACCATAATAAGTGATTGAAGCACCAATACGGGGAATAACCGCATCAAAATGAGGCAAAGGTTCACCGCCGCGATAATGGACCTTAGGATTGGAAGCAGCAATGTTCATATAGCAGTAAAGAGGATTAATTATTTTGACCTCATGCCCTGCTTGCTCGCCAGCCGCTTTTAGGCGCTGATGTGAATATAATTGCGGATTTGTGGCCAATATAGCAATTTTCATGAATCTAAGTTCCCTTGGTTTATTTTTATTCTTTATAAATAAAGACTAGCACGTAATTTAGAAGATTAATTTTTGGATTCTAAAATTGAATCCCCCCCTTCTCTTGTGGTTAAGGAAAGGGGTAAATTACTGTTAGCATGAATTAAATACGACTGGAGTTATGAAACTAATAATTGATAATCTTTAGCCAGCAGATCAGCTTGGTGAGGAGTGGTAAAGAATGCTGTAAGCTCACCTTGAGGGTTAAATAGCATAAGCGCCGCACTATGTTGCATGTCGTAATTCTCCGAATTTTGAGAATTAGGAAGCTCAACTTTGGCATAAGCAATACCCATTTCTCGGGTCATCTTCCTCACAACGTCCTCATCCCCCCTAGCTCCATAAAAATGAGGATTAAAAGCTCTTACATAATGATCCAATTTATCCAAACTATCCCTTTGAGGATCAACAGAAACCATGACTATTTGGGGAAGTGGTTTAACCTTTTTTTCTTCAAGAAGACGGTACATTTTATTCAATTCTGCCATCGTTGTTGGACACACATAACCACAATTGGTAAACCCAAAGAAAACGATGGTCCATTGGCCCTGTAAACTTGCATTAGTAAATGATTTATTGTCGATGCCAGTTAAACTGAATTGCTCGATTTCCCGAGGTTTTTCAAGCAGAGTACCATGAAATGCGTTCACATCGATTTTCTTTTTAAAAGGCACATGTTGTGAGATAAATAAGCCAGCAATCAGCGCCGCGAAGGCAAGTAAAACCCCCACAGTCAAGGTAATGCGATTTTTTTGAACAGACATTTTATCCCCTTAGATATAATGATCAACCAACAAAAAGACAAACAACATCATTAAATAAACAATAGAGAAACGGAAAGTACGCATGGCTATTGCAGGCCGATCAGAACGATATAAAACAATGGCCCAGTGTAAAAACCTTACACCTAATAAACCCGCTCCAGCAAGGTAAAGCCACCCGCTCATACCGACTAAGAAAGGCAAGCTGGTAACCACCAACAGCAGAATAGTGTATAAAAGTACGTTTAATTTAGTAAACGCGACTCCATGAGTAACCGGCAACATGGGTATTTCAGCGTGCTTATACTCTTCTATTCGGTATATTGCTAGCGCCCAAAAGTGAGGAGGAGTCCAGGTAAAAATAATTAACACTAAGAGCAATGCCTGTGGATCCAGCTGATTAGTGACAGCAGTCCAGCCTAATAGAGGTGGTGCTGCACCAGCGAGTCCACCGATAACAATATTTTGCGGTGTAGCGCGCTTTAAATAGCCAGTGTAAATACCAGCATACCCTATCAAGGTTACAAAAGTGAGTATAGCGGTTAGAACGTTGACAAAAGTGATTAAAATAGTTAATCCCAAAGCGGCAAGGGTAGTTGCAAAGTAGAGCGCTTGTCGTACTGATACTCTGCCCCCGGCAATTGGCCTTCGCTTAGTGCGAGCCATAATGGCATCGATACGTTTATCAACCAGGTGATTAATTGCAGCGGCAGAACCTGCACAAAGCCCGATACCAACCAATGAAGTGATAAGAGTAGGAATTGGCACCCATCCTGGCACAGCCAAATACATGCCGACAACAACAGTCAACAGCATTAAGGCGACAACTCTGGGCTTACAAAGCTCCATGTAGTCTCGCCAATTAATTTTATTTAAACCTGACTCTGTATTAGCATCCATCATCATGCCTCCTTTGCGTGAGATAGAGCATCATTAAGAGTGTTGCCATCAAGACAGCTGCAATACCATTATGGGCAACAGCTACCCATAAAGGCAGCAAATAAATGACATTCATGATGCCGAGAATAAATTGCACAATAACGAGTAAAATAGCCATTACAGCGAAACGGCGTAAATAATTGTTGTTGCCCCTAGCTAGTAATAATAAAGACAAAGTTAAAACATAGATTGCTGTGATGACTGCTCCTAAGCGATGAATGTATTGAATTGTCATGCGGATATCGTTATCGAGCACCCCGCCTTGGTAATTAGCTCCAACCGGAGAAAATAAGTTAAATCCCTGGGAAAAATGCAATTGGGGCAACCATTGCCCATTGCATTGCGGAAAGCCAATACAAGCGATGCCGGCGTAATTCGAGCTCACCCACCCACCTAGAGCGATTTGTAAAAAAACAATCAATACGCCTAGCAAAATCCAAAAACGCCATTGGGGGAGGTTGCTTGGTTTTATAGAACCCAGTTGTAACCGCAAACGGCTTAGGCATGAAAAAATTAAGATCCCACCCAATAAATGCCCCATTACCACGACAGGGAGTAATTTCATAGTAACAGTCCACATTCCTAACGCTGCTTGGAACAAGAGTAAAAGAATTAGGACTGATGATAGTTGCCAAGGCATTCGAAAACCTTGAAGGCGGCGCCAGAAAATTGAACCTGTGATAAAAACGATGAGAAGGCCGAGCGTACCTGCTGCGTAGCGGTGAGCCATTTCTGTCCATGCTTTGCGAGATTCGATAGGAATTTGCGGATACTGGCTCTGTGCTGATTGCAACTCATTTTCAGTACTAGGAAGAACCATATGGCCGTAACAACCCGGCCAATCTGGACAACCTAAGCCGGCATCAGTTAATCGGGTGTAAGCCCCAAGCATAACCACAAATAGCGCCAAAAGCACTGCTAACATTGTCGCATATCGTATTGCTGTAAATTGCATTCGTTACCCACTTTTCTCTGTACTTAACAACCGTTTAATATCGTGATAAATGTCTCCAGGCTTAGCATTCTCAACGTATGCCAGCACTAAATAGCCCTTAGGATTTGCAATGAATATCTTGGGATTACTAGCTAGAATTGGCAAATTAGTTAAGCTGTCCTTTGATAAACGTGAGACATGAACCTCTTGTTCTTGCAGCGTTTTCAGTGCCATGGACTCCATTTGCTGGCTGTCTTCATTGAGCAGCAGCCACTGATCCACCTCATATAAATGTCGTCCTAAAGCAAGCCTGACTCGAGCCAATTTGTCTACTTTTTGCAAACATTTAGCGTCACAGTTTCGAGGGTACCAAAGAACAAATCGCCACTTACCCCTTCCATCGACAACATTGCTAAGTAAGAGGGGAGGATTCAACAACTTACCCTTATTTGTTGTATTCGCACCAAGCCATTGAGGATTAAGATAATACAAATAAGCTGTAATCCCTGGGGCTGCAAAAAGCAGAGCCAGTAGTAACAGAACTAAATAATTGCGCCTAGTCATGTTTTTTCTTCAAATTCAATGCAATAAAAAGGATTAAAATTACAGAGGCCATAGCAAACCATTGTAAAGCATAGGCATAATGCCGCTCTGGAGGCATAGCTACTACGGACCACTCGCGCACATATTCCTGAGCCGCCTCTTTGTTGAGGCGAATGATAAACGGATAAACAGATTTATGCAAAATCTGACCTACCATTTTTGTATCGATACGCTCAATTATCGTTATTTTCGCTTGCCGCTTCTCATAAGCTTGGCCTAGAACCCAGTTTTTTTCGGATGGAAAATAGGCATAGCCTGTTAAATTCATTAAGTCAGTGGGCACGATAATTTCTGGTAATACTTGCCGGTTCATTTCACCTGCAATAAACCCGCGATCAATAAGCACGACCTTATTCCCGTCTAACATCAAAGGGCTCAAGACATGGTAACCGAATTGATGTTGGTAATGCTGATTATCTAATAGAAAAACCTGAGGTAAGTACTTTCCCCTAACCCTGATTTGCTGATATTGCGCAGGTGGATTCATGCCTACATTCCAAATGGTAGGCGCTTGCTTGGCATAAGTTGCTTGCGTTGCCAACATGTGTTTTTTTTCTTCGGCGCGCGCTAATTGCCAAAATCCCAAGCGAGCGAAAAATAAAACCATCAAAAAAGTAAGAATGGCTATACGCCAATTTAGCGTGAAACAGCGATTAAAACAGGTTACACTGACCATCTTTTTAAGTACCCAGCCTGATAGTTTTGGGAGTATAGCAAATGTTCGCTAAAGCAATCATCTTTGTTGTCATGTTGATTATTTTATTTGCCTTAGGTAGCGGCCTTGTCTTTCTCGTTCGTGACGAGGGTAAAACCAAACGCACCGTGAAAGCGCTAACCTGGCGGATTGCTCTATCCCTGACGCTCTTTCTATTTCTTTTTTTGGCACTTTTGATGGGTTGGATCAAACCGCATGGGGTTTAGAGAATTATTTTGAAATCTCATCGAGAGCAGTGTTAACTCTGGATTCCTATTCATAACGATCTTGGGTATAGTAAGGAATAATTTCTCGATAAATGCTGATCCAAGGATGGTAAAAATGTATAAACTTTATTCTCTTGGTACTCCAAATGGAATTAAACCCACTATAATGCTTGAAGAATTAAAAGTCCCGTACGAAATAACATTGATCAACATCCGCGAAGGAGAGCAATTTACCCCTGAATTTTCACGGATATCTCCCAATAACAAGATTCCGGTTATCTATGACCCTGAAATGGATTTTTATCTTTTTGAAAGCGTAGCCATTCTCCAATATTTGGCTGAAAAGCATCATCGCTTTTTGCCCGAAGAGCTAAAATCCCGGTTTAATGTGCTTAAATGGTGCTACTTCCAAGTTGGGCATATTGGGCCTATGTTTGGCCAATACGGTCATTTTCACCGCTATGCCTCTGAAGAAATCCCTTATGCACAAAAGCGTTATGCTGACGAAGTAATGCGTTTGATGGGTGTCATGGACAAACAACTTGAACAGCATCCCTATATCAGTGGTACCGATTACACCATTGCCGACATGGCTATTTGGCCCTGGCTTTATTGCTATGAAAATTTCTACGAAACACCGATTAGCGCAAAACAATTCCCTAATTTAATGCAATGGTATAAAACAATCGGCAAAAGACCCCAAGTGAAAGCCGCCATCGAGGCATATGGGATACCTTAATTTTTTCTTCAATGCTGTCAGCCTGTCTTGAGCTGCCTCATTATCAATAGGTAGGCCCAGAGTCTTTTTTTGGTTCATCAGGCTCCTCAAGGCTGTCTTGATTATCGGCAGCCATTTTTTCCTTTCTCTCGCCTGAAGATGTCGAGGCCATATCGTGGCTAGCCTCGGGTAATTTAATCTCAGTCTTGCTGTATGGGATTCCTTGATCGAGCTGACTGACAAGATGAGCATATCCTCCTTCTGGAAATGGTTTTTGCGTCCGAAGATCAATAAGATCACCATTTCTAAAAGTCGCAATTGGAATACCTTTGTCAGTGATAACACCGTTGGTCTTTGTTTTGGCTAACTCCCTAACAAAATCTTCTTCAGCTTTCGGATCCGTGAAGTTAATACATCCACAGCCATTCTGATCGATACTAACTTTATTTTCTTCTTCTTTAAATTCTGGATTGTCCTTTTTGTATTTTTTAAGCCAATTATTATAAAAATCTAAGAAATCATTTTCCTCTTTTTGAGCACCTTTCTTTTTGCCATCTAATATAACTTTTCTAGGAGGCTCTTCCACGAGTTGCGTTTGTTTTTTCTTCAATAACTCAGCAGCTAAAGCGTTCTCAGCAGCACGTGACTTTTCTTCCTGATCTTTAACTTGCTCTTCTTTTTTTTCACCAGTCATTTTAATCGCCTCATAATAAGTCACATTGTATATAATTATACCAGAAAACAAAAAGTTAATCGCACCCTCGGAAAAACTCGCCTATTGGATCAATTAGAATTTCCTTGCATAAATCCACCAACTTACCTAGGATGATTTTACTTCAAGGATTTAGGTGAATTTTTTATGCAACCTAATTTGGCTTTACTTAAGGATTTCAATCAAACAATTTTTCAAGAAAAACGGTCAGCATTGCTCGATAGGTTGACCGCGCATTGGCAAAGAAATAATCCCCTGAAAGGGATAAAGATTTTACACAATACGCCCCTCACTTATGAAACTTTAGTTAAATTAGAATCCTTGATTGCCGCTGGAGCTGAACTCACAGTTACCCATACCGCCTTTACACCCGTCCCTCCCGAAGAAAAAATCCTCTCCACCCTTAGACAGGCTGGAATAAACGTTATTTTATCTCATCGCGATGTACAAGATGATTTTGATATTGCCTTGGATTGCTGTGCCGAAACCTTAGAAATGGAAAAAGTACGAGTTTTACGAGGTATTGTTGAATTGACGCAAACCGGCGGCGAAAAGTATAAAAGAATGTCCCTTGATTTACCCATTATCAATGTTGACGACTCAAATTTAAAAAAATTGGAAGGGATGTACGGTACCGGTGAGAGTTTTGTTAGAGCAATTAAAGAAATAACCGGTGAAGAGATAGTTAACAAATCTTTTGTCATCTTTGGTTTCGGTAAAGTGGGTAAAGGAATTGTGCGTTATCTTTTGCGAGAAACGCCTCATATCTCAGTTATCGAATCATCCCAAATTCAACTGAATCAAGCAAAAAAACTTGGTTTGATCACCATACCTTTTAGTGACGCCGCACAAATCCGCAATCATTTGAGAGAGGCATTTTGTATCGTCACAGCGACTGGTAAAGCGAACGTCCTATCACAAGTTGTCACTCAAAGTGATTGCCAATCGGCCTACATTGCCAATATGGGCACTTATGATGAGATTGGCGATCAAATTCAAACTAAGAAAATACTCTGCAATAAAATAGCTATTAATTTTTCTCTCAAGCACCCAACCTTGTTGAATTATATCGATCCCGTTTTTTATGCACACAATGTGGCTGCCCAACTTTTATTAGAAAACCAGTATGAAAACAAATACTACCCTTTTCCCTCTTATCTGGATGATTTGATTATTGATCTCTGGAAAACACAAAACTGTGTTGATATTAACGACATCTATGACTAGACGCCTTATACCTATACTATCAAGACATTTCGACTCAACAAATTGCTGCCAAGCCTAATGGAGCAACTAAAAATTATAAAAAATTCAATGCCATCTCCTTGACAGCATCGATTTTTCCTAACTACACTGTGATAGCTATTAGTCCAGGACTTATAGCTCTTTCGTAATTTTTGGTAAAATCTAAAAAGGAACTTTTCTATGAATAAGGTAAAAGCGACTGGTACAATACTAGCACTAGGTGCTGCAGCAATGTTTTCAATGGCACCTGTATACGCATCTTCTTCTGATGCATCTTCTACTATGGTTAATTGCAAAGGCGTTAACGCTTGTAAGGGACAAGGCAGCTGCAAATCTGCTACCAACTCTTGCAAAGGTCAAAACTCTTGCAAAGGCCAAGGTGTAACCCAAATGACTAAAGAGCAATGTGAAAAAGCTGGTGGAACTGTTGAAGCTTCTAATGCTGGCAGCAGCAGCGAGTCTAGCAGCGGCTCTCAATCTCAATAATAGACATGGTACCAGGTATGCTTTAGGCATACCTGGATTCTGATAAATGACCTACACGACAAAAAAACAGCTAAAATTACCTTATCTGGGTTTTGGTTTAGGATTGAGGCCAGATCACTATGAGGATATTTTGCTGTACAAACCGAACATAGATTGGTTTGAGATCCTTACCGAAAATTATTTAATTCCTGGCGGTAAGCCACTGTACTTTTTAGATCAAATTCGTGAAAACTACCCTGTGGTTATGCATGGGGTTTCCCTGTCGATTGGCAGCACCGAACCGCTCGATCGGAACTACCTCAAAGATCTAAAAGCGTTAGCACAACGTGTAGATCCTGTATGGATTTCCGATCATTTATGCTGGACCGGTGTCCAAGGTTTAAATATGCATGATCTGCTGCCTATCCCCTACACTGAGGAAGCAATCAAACACATCGTTTCACGAATTACAGAAGTGCAAGATTATTTGGGCCAGCGTATCCTCATCGAAAATGTTTCGAGTTATCTGACATTTACCCAGTCAGAAATGACTGAATGGGAATTTATTTCGGAAATTGCCCAACAAGCTGACTGCTATATTCTGCTCGATGTGAATAATATCTATGTAAGTTCTATCAATCATGAGTTCAATGCACTTGATTACTTAAATGGAGTGCCTGCCGAACGAATCATGCAAATTCATCTAGCAGGACATTCGAATTATGGCCATTACATTATCGATACCCATGATGCTCCCATTATTCAACCTGTATGGGATCTTTATGCGGAAACCATTACAAAATTAGGCCGTGTTTCAACAATGATTGAACGAGATGACAAAATTCCTCCTTTAACCGAATTATTAATCGAATTAGATCAAGCGAGGAGAATCATGGAGCGAGTACATAACAAAGAGTTATCAGCATGACCGATTTGCCTAGCTTACAAAATCAGTTCCAAGCTTACTTGCTAAAAGGTCAAGCGGAAATTGGACAATCCATCGTGTCGACAGAAAAAGTTCCAACAGCTCAAAGACTAGCAATTTATCTTGATTCTTATCACTATCGCTTACTGGAAGCCCTAGGCTCAAATTTCCCTATTCTTGAAAATTATTTAGGTAGGGAAGAATTTTATAAATTAGGGGAAAACTACATTGCTAACCACCCTTCACCCTACCGCTCGATCCGCTGGTATGGCGATCGATTTGCGGATTATTTAAAAGAACACAGAGAACCCTATTTAGCCGAATTAGCTGAATTTGAGTGGAAAATGACCCTTAGCTTTGACGCTGCAGACGATGCTGTATTACAAATAGAACAAATGGCCGTCATCCCCCAGAATACCTGGCCTGATATCCGGTTTAAACCCCATGCTTCGCTTCAGCGCATGGATTTTGCCTGGAATACGGTAAAAATATGGGAAGCGGTAGCCAATAACCAATCCCCAGAAGCGCCCACTAAAAACTCCAGCATCATGCACTGGGTTTTGTGGAGAAACGAATACATCAATCGCTTCTATTCTCTTGGCAAAGATGAAGCGTGGGCACTTGATGCGTTAATAAAAGGCTCAACATTTAGCGAATTATGTGAAGGCCTTTGCGAATGGCTTGATGAATCAGAAGTGGGGATGAGAGCAGCATCCCTACTCAAAGGATGGATTCAATCAGGATTATTGGCAGAGATAGTATAGCAGTCCTTAGTAGACCAGGAAGCTATTTAGACTGAAATACAAAGGAAGGGACTCATGCGAATTAAAAATAATGACACACATTTTGGTGTAATAGCCATTCTACTTCATTGGATTATTGCTTTTTTAATTATTGGATTACTCATCTTAGGCTTGTATATGGTTGAACTACCAATCAGCCTGGAGAAGCTTAAACTTTACGGTTGGCATAAAGAGTATGGATTGCTGGTACTCGCACTAGCTATTATCAGGCTCGCATGGCGTCTTATCAACATTACCCCCAATTTATCGCTTCCCCTATGGGAGAAAATTGCCGCTAGAACGGTACATTGGGCATTCTATGGGTTTATGTTCGCTATGCCCATCACAGGATGGCTTATTACTTCATCTGCTGGATTACCTGCTTCTTTTTTCGGTTTGCTCACTATGCCTGATTTAGTAGCCCCTAACGAGGAAAAAAGACAATTATTCGAAGAACTCCACCGCTGGATTGGTTACGGACTCATAGCCACGATAGCCTTACACATTCTCGCTGCGTTAAAGCACCATTTTATTAATAAAGATGATATTTTACGGCGAATGCTTTCGTAGTGCGGAATCATGCCATTTAAGTTAAGACCCGATAATCCGAGCCACAATCTTGAGAGAGCGGATAAACAGCTGGCTCATTTGCGAGCGTGGCGAAAGATGCTTCCTTTCTAAGCTGCTATTCTTAAGAAATAGATGAATTAAGAGAAACTCGATGCAATCTGATCTTATCAGTATCCTTTTAGGCTTTATTGAAGGATTTGCACTCATTATTTCGCCCTGCATCCTTCCCATTTTGCCTATTGTACTTGCAAGTTCACTTGTCAGCTCTAAACAACGCCCCTTAGGAATAATTAGCGGTTTTACCCTCACCTTTGCTTTGTTTGCTTTTTTTTCGCGTCAATTAGTTCAATACACTGGGATTGATGTGGATGCGGTTCGTCATCTCTCGTACCTTATTTTATTACTTTTAGGCCTCACCATGATATCTTCTTATTTGAGTGAAAAATTTGGCCGCTTAACCCAACGCCTCTCTCAAGTGGGATCAGCATTTCCCTCGGTCAATAATCCTCAAGGAGGATTCTACAGCGGACTTTTTTTAGGTGGTTTGATATCCATTATTTGGACTCCTTGTGCCGGCCCTATTTTAGCTGCGGTTATTGTGCAGACAGTGATTCAAAAAACAACCATCATCAGTTTTTTCACGCTTCTTGCTTTTGCTTTAGGCGCAGCGGTTCCAATGTTTATTATGGCTTTTTACGGGAGAAAATTGATTGATACCTTCGGTTTTTTTAAGCAAAAAGCCCTGCTTTTCCGCAAAATCTTAGGTGTTATTATTATTGCAAGCGTAGGGTACATGATTTACCAAGAAAAAGGTTATTCTGCCTCTTTCACGATACCAGAAACAACGGTTCAACTCTCAACTTCGTTGGTGGACGGATTGTTAATTCCTTATAAAGCCCCTGCAATTGAAGATATTGAGGCCTGGATTAATTCACCTCCACTGAAAATCAATGAATTAAAAGGAAAAGTAGTGCTTATTGATTTCTGGACTTACTCTTGTATTAACTGTGTCAGGACATTGCCTTATTTGGAAGATTGGTATCACAAATACCGTAACAAAGGGCTCGTGATTATCGGTGTACACTCACCTGAATTTGCTTTTGAAAAAAATTTAGACAACGTAAGAAACGCTGTGAAACGCGATGGTATTCTTTATCCCGTTGCCCTTGATAACCAATTCACAACTTGGCGTAATTATAATAATCATTATTGGCCTGCTCATTATTTGATTGATAAACAGGGGGAAGTTGTCTATCAGCATTTTGGTGAAGGTCTTTATGATGTTACTGAAAATAATATTCGCTTTTTATTAGGAATTGATGCATTACCTCAAGAAAAACAAACGGCAACCCAATCCTATTCATATCTTGAAACCCCTGAAACTTATCTCGGTTATGCACGTGCTGATAGAAGCTTAAGCCCTTATTTAATCCATGACAAAATAGCACACTACTCTTTTCCTGAAAAACTCCCTCTTAACGCCTGGGCTTTACAAGGGGAATGGCAAGTAAGTGAGGACAAAATTATTGCAGGCACTTCAAACGCTTCGCTAAAAATTCATTTTAAAGCGAGAAAAGTGTTCATGGTGATGAGTAACCCTACTGGAAAACCCATTAGGGTTCAGGTTCTTTTAAACGGTAAACCGCTGGTTAACAATCAAGGGAAAGAGGTGAAGAACAGTAGCATTTTAGTAAATAGGGATTCAATTTATGAAGTTGTCAACAATAAGCAGTTTACTAGCGGCTTATTACAGATTATAACCACAGAACCGGGAGTGGAAATTTACACCTTTACTTTTGGAAATTAAGGTAGGCCTAAGAACAAGGATGAAAAAATGAACTTCGACAACGTATATCAACAAAAGCGATGCTCTGCGGAAGAAGCCGTCAATTTAATTCCCGAACATGCCGTTATTTCCATGGGTATGCGGGCAGGGACGCCTCCAGCTTTATGCCGTGCTCTAGCAGAGCGGGCCAGAGCAGGAGATTTACAAGAGGTGAAAGTCTATTATCTTCGCTGTGGCTCAGTTGCCTTACATACTATTTTCCAGGAAGACTTACTTCATATCATCAAACCTTATTCATCCATGATGTCAAAGGGGGAAGTTTTACTCGCAGAGCGGGGCTATACCCTTGGCAAAAAATACATTAACTTTGTCCCTGTTAGCTTCAGTCGCTACCCAAGCACCATAAAAGGGATAACCCAACTGGATGCTTTTATCGTTACTGTTTCGCCAATGGATCAGTATGGTTTTTTTAATTTAGGTATCAATGGTGATTACGCGATTGAGTTGGCACGCTATGCAGACAAACTCATTGTTGAAGTCAATGAAAATATGCCAAGGACAGCTGGCTCTACCTTAATTCACATTAACGAAGTGGATGCGTTGGTTGAACATACCTCTGCTTTACCGGAAGAATCTTCAAAACCTGCCAGTGAATTGGACAAGCAAATTGGCCACTATATTACTTCCCTCATACCCGATGGAGCGACCATTCAAATGGGGATTGGTGGAGTGCCTAATGCCGTTTGTGAACAGCTGATTGGCCATAAAAATCTTGGAATTCACACTGAAGTAATGACAACCGGCATGATTGATCTAATCAAAAAAGGGGTTGTAACGAATACGAATAAAAAACTACATCCCTATGTTAACGTATTTACTTTTGCCGTTGGTGATAAGCAACTTTATGATTTTATTCATCTTAATCCGTCTATGGTTTGCCTCCCTGTTTCTTATGTGAACGAGCCAAATGTTATTGGCCAAAATAACCTAATGACTTCTGTCAACGCCTTTATAGAAATTGATTTTAGCGGCCAGGTGAACGCTGAGTTCATCGGCCATCAATTTTCCGGTGTAGGCGGACAATTGGATTTTATTCGTGGCGTTCATTACTCGGAAGGCGGAAAAACAATTATTGCCAGCAGCTCAACTGCAAAAAATGGTACCCTATCACGAATTGTACCAAGACTCTCTTCAATTGCCACCGATACACGCCTTGACATCGATTATGTGGTTACAGAATATGGAATAGCTCAATTAAAGGGACGATCGACTACTGAAAGAACGCATCAACTAATTAAAATTGCTCATCCCGCGTTCCAAGATCAGTTGCAGCAACAAGCAAAAGAACAAGGGTTTATTTAAGGAGGACTAAATGGACTTATCAATTTCACCTGCCCTCTTATTTACTCCAGGTAATAAACCTGAGCGTTTCAGCAAAGCTTTAGTTTCTGAAGCCAACGGCCTTATCCTGGAACTTGAAGATGCTGTGCCTCTTGAAGATAAAAAACAGGCTAGGGACAACGTCGTGCAGTTTTTATTGCATAACGAGCATGCTAATCTACCTATTATTGTACGAATAAATCACATCACCAGTGATGCGGGTTTGGCTGATTTGCTTGCTTTAAAACAAACCAATCTTTCTTTTGACGCCATTATGTATCCCAAAGCAGAAAGTGCAGAAGAATTAAACATTATTTATGAGACGCTGCATCTGGAAGCGAGAAAAATTAAATTATTTGCCCTAATCGAGACAAGCAAAGGGATCCACCAACTTACCTCTATTGTGACTAATTCCCCTGTCGCTGGACTTTTCTTTGGCGCTGCTGATTACGCGGTTGATGTTGGCTGTCATTTGAGTTGGGAAGCCTTATTATTTGCCCGCTTGCAACTCATTCAGGCTGCAGCACTAACGCATATACCCGCTATCGACTCCCCTTTTTTCGATTTTGCCAATGAGAAGGAATTGATCGCAGAGACAATAAAAGCTAAAGAACTTGGTTTCAAGGGGAAATTGGCTATTCATCCTAAACAAATAGCACCCATCAAAAAACAGTTCGCTCCCACTGAAGAACAAATTGACAGAGCAAAAAAAATCATTGCCCTCTTTGAACAGGCAGGAGGAAAAGCTTGTCAGCACGATGGGGAAATGATCGATGTTCCTATCTATAACCACGCTCAGAAATTACTTCATTTAGCAAAAAACATCAAAAGGAATAGAAATGGCTAACCAAAGTTACCTCTCTCTCGGCAATAATCGATTCCGTGAAGATTTTGGTTTTTACTTCGAAGATTTTACGGTAGGACAAATTATCGAACACCGTCCTGGAAGGACAATTACCCAAAACGATAATATCTGGTTTACCCTGCTAACGATGAATACCGCACAACTTCATTTCGATGTTCATTATGCAGAGCAAACTGAATGGAAAAAACCCATAGTAAACAGCACATTTACTTTAGCCATCATCACTGGAATGACGGTGAATACCATTTCCAAAAAAGTGGTGGCTAATCTTGCCTGGGATAAGGTTAAATTGCTAAAACCGGTTTTTGAAGGGGATACCATTTACGCAGAAACTGAAATCAAGGCTAAACGCGAATCTATTTCAAGGCCGACTCAGGGAATAATTACTGTCGAGACAAGAGGAATTAACCAGCATAAAGAAATTTTTATGTCATTTGAACGAACCGTTCTTGTTTATAAAAAAGGTGGGGCACCAGATTACAGTATCTAATTCGCTCCAGAAACTGTCCTTTTTGAAATAAACCGCTCGATCGTTTGCCTCAACATTGAGCGGTTAATGACATAACAATTGTTCACAAAATAATTGCCCTAAGAACAATAAAATCACAATCAAATTCGCAATTTCCCGGGGACTTATTCCCTTTTGCGAAAATGAATAATGAGCTTCCTGAGCTTGTACAAATCGAGTTTCAATACAATCGATTGCCAATATCTCACTAGCAATTTTTCTTGCATAGTCCATGGCTACCTTGCCTTTGTGAAAAAGAACATTACTATCATCTATTCTTATCAAAAGTTCCAAATAAGCAAACAAGCAAATCGCATCAATGGATTTAGTTTCTTTGTATAAAGCGATAAGTGCAGGCAATAATTGAAAAATCATCTCATATTCATTAATTGTCACTTGCTTGGCATCAATATCCTCAAATGCTTTGCGCGCAAATGCACTGGTATTGAGATCGTCTAGAACACTTTGACGATCATTTAGCAGTTGATGATGAAGATTAGCAGGGGTGAACGAGAGATTTTCTTGAGTCAATCTGGCTGCAGAAATACAAATAAACCCTAGCGAAAAAATTACATCACCATGGGTAGTGATTCCCTTCGTTTTTTCCAACACGCGTTGCTCGGCATTGAATGCAGTATGCGCCAAAATTTCAAGTGATTTTCGCTCTAACCCCTGATTTGCAATCTGATAAAAATAATGGCGCAAGGTAAAAAGGCTGCGAAAAAGAATTTCACCATTCAAGTCTTGGTGGGCACCTGAATCAATAAAACTAACCAATCCCGGTTTAGGATAAGCTTTTGCTTCAAAATACAAAGCCCTTACTGCAACTTTGGCAAGGAATTTAGCAATGCTATGGTTTGCTACATAAGGTGGGATAACTTTCATGACCTACTGCTCTCGTAATAACTTAACTCTCGCGTAATCGATCAGCCTCCCATCAGGAAACGATCCTATTTGGCACATCCAACATGGGACCTGATCTATTACACTCTCGCCTTTTGAATAAAAATTATGCTTTTTGTCAAACTCGATTTCGGGCCGAGTTTGACCTCTTTGAATTATTGTAGTGCTACTACAATTTTGCCAATTTGTTCATTAGACTCCATGAAACGATGCGCTTCTACAATTTGCTCCAATTGAAAGGTGCGCGCAATTTTTGGCTTGAACGTACCGTCTTTTATATGATCAAAAATGTATTTCTGTGCTTTTTCGCGCAATTCAGGTACAGTGCTCAATTCGAACAAAGTATAACCACGAATTGACAACCCTTTTGCAAGAGCTGAGAAAAGAGGATAAGGCATAGGTTCGTTTGACAAATTACCGTAAACAAAAATGATCCCTTTCTCTGCAGCAGCATCAGCAAGCTTTTCTATACTCTTTCCTGCAATCGGATCAAAAATAATCCTCGCACCTTTACCTTGCGTGATTTCTTTTACACGAGTCGGTAGATCTTCCTCGTCAGTAACAATGACATGATCTGCACCCAGCTTAAGTAATTCAGCTTTTTTCTTATGAGTTCTTGTTGTTGCAATACTTATCGCGCCTTCGGCACGTGCAATCTCAATCGCAGCGATGCCAACACTACTACTTGCTGCTGTGATCAGGACAAAATCCCCTTTGGCAAGCTTTCCATAATGCACAAGCGCACCATAAGCGGTCATGTATTGCATCCAAATAGAAGTGGCTTCAGCAAAAGAAAGCGTCTCAGGAAAAGAAGCGAGTGCATAAGCCGGAAGAATCGCCACTTCGCCATACACACCATATTTGCCCAAGTCAAAACAAGGGATTGAACTAAATTTTTTACCAATCATACCTTGATCGACACCTTGCCCCACCGCTTCAACGACGCCGGAGGCTTCATAGCCATTTTTTGAGGGGAACCTTGGTTCAACAAGATAACGCCCAAGACGAAACATTACCTCAGCTCGGTTTAAACCAATTGCATGCACTCGTAATCGCACTTCCCCCTTTTCAGGTTCAGGTAACGGTTCCTTCTCTAGTTTTAATACTTCAGGACCACCAGTTTCATGAAAACGAACAATCTTGGCAGTTTGATTAGACATAGCAATTTCCTTATTTCAATAAAAAATTAATTTCCCAAAGAGTATGTTGTGCCTCAAGCGGAGGCTTATATTCTTAACACAGAAGTAGTTTTGAATAAATCTTTTTTGTGGATTAGGCAATTTTATTGAAATTTGGACAATTGGCTTTTAGCGAACGAGGTGGCAATTTGCCATTTTCACCCTAAATGGAAAAGGGCTCTGAGCATTTCCATACGCCCCACGAACAATTCGCAAGGCGTTGACAGGTCATAATTGAAAGATGAAACACATTATAAAGTAAGTAAGACTACTTTCTCACAATAAGCTCATTTTGCACCGACTTCACGCCAGAAATTTTTCCAGCGATATCCCCTGCCGTATCGCTTTGGCGGATAGTTTTAACATAGCCACTTAACACGACAGTCCCTTTATGAGTCTCAACGTGAATGCGTTGTGCCGAAAGGTCAGGATTATTAGAGAATGCAGACTGCACTGAAGTCGTGATAGTTTCATCCGATGGACCTACTCTAAAAAAATTTTCGTGCGTCAATGACTGACATCCCACTAAAATAGCCAGACAAAATCCGATTAACCCATTTAAATAATATTTTTTCATCTTTTCCCCTCTAATTTGGATTCGCTGCGCCACCATAACACGACTTAACTTGAATTTCTAATTAAAAGTGCAACTTTGAGCACAAAATTAAATATTTCTGTATTTAATTAATCCACCATTTCTTTTTTTAAGTAAATTCGATCATGCCCTAAGAGGTACTTCTCGATGCGGCCGATTTCATGGAAACCATGTCGTTTATAAAAATCAAGCGCCTGAAAATCAAAAGTGTCGACAAATATCTTGCTTAACTGTTTAATTCTAGCCTGCTCAATAATTTGCTCTATTAAACGGCTACCAATCAATTTTTTACGGAACTCACTCTCAATCCATAAGACGTCGATATAAAGTGCATCACTATGTTGCCAAATTAATGCCCCTCCGATAATTTTATTTTGGTCGTCGCGAGCAAAAACACTGAACTGACTCCCTCTTTCATGAAGACAATTTACGTTAAACTCAATTATTCCCTTTCGCAAAATTGCATTGTCCGCATCGCTCGGACTCTTCTCAACAGTCAATTTGACGTTTAGCATAAACAAACCCTCGTGTTATCCTTTGCTCCCCAACATAGCACGCAAACGGTCAATCTCTTTGAGTAACTCAAGAGCCAAAGCTGCACCCGCTAAATTTACCCCTAAATCGCGATTTAATCGCAGGACCATACGAATTCGCCGCACTGACTCATTATCAAACCGCCACTCGTCATTCTCATCCTTTTGTGCCGGTACAATTCCTTCATTGATAATTTCAATCACTGTTTCCTTAGAAACGCCGAATGAGGAAGTGACTTCAGCTAATGATAAGAAAAACCATTCTTCACATTCCGTTGCAGTGGACCTTTTTTCCTGCTCAGTCATTTGCTCACTCCTAATTTTTCCCGTGGATTAAAGTGAATGGTGTTTGCGAGTTGCTCATACAATTTATCTGCTTGAGGATTCTCAACCTGAGGAATCACAATTTCCAGAACAACATATTGATCTCCAGGTGGATTACCTGGCAATCCTCTGCCTTTCAACCGCATTTGTTTACCCGTTTGTGAAAGTTTTGGAATTTTTAAATTCACCGCACCAGCAAGCGTAGGAACTTGAATTGTTGAACCAAGAGCCGCTTCCCACGGTGTTACTGGAACTCGCAGCTGGATGTCTTTATTATGCAGAGTGAATAGGTGATGAGGGCTTATATTAATTTCAATATATAAATCCCCTGCCTGATGATGAAGCCCCTTGCCTCCTTGGCCTTTTAATCGAATTTGTTGTTTATCACCAATCCCTTTAGGGATTTTGACACGAACTGAGCGTTCGTGATATTGCACATGGCCTCGGCTATCGAATACTGGAATTTGAAGCTTCAGTGTTTTTTCTGCACCCAAAAAACTGTCTTCTAAACTGATCGTGAGTTTTGCGTGAATATCCTGACCTTGATTGTAAGAAGTGCTGGATTGGAAACCGGAGCGCTGACGCAAAATACTATCAAGAAAATCTTGGAAATCAGTGGCGTTCTCTTCATCGAAAAACTGGTAATTCTGATAAGCTTTCTCTCCCTGAGGGCGGTAACCTGCTTGTTCCTGTTCCTTCCAATATTGGCCATAACGATCATATTTCGCCCGTTTTTCAGGATCACGGAGCACTTCATAAGCCTCACCTAATTCTTTAAATTTGGCTTCGGCATTCTCTTCCTTGCTTACATCGGGATGATACTTGCGGGCTAATTTACGATAGGCTCGCTTGATTTCGTCCTGGCTTGCCCCTCGCTCAAGCCCCATTATTTTGTAGTAGTCTTTGTATTCCATGAACTGATCGCTTTGAATTATTCTTCCTCCCATTTTGGGTGACCAGTGGGAGGCTTGTCAATTTGTTAACTCGCTTAAGCATCGTTCCATTAGTTTGGTTCACTCGCAACCCCTCCTATATAAGGAATTTGAGTAGTAATATAACCACTCTCGCGACAAAGGATGGTATGAAAGAAGTGGACAAATCTACATTAAGACAACGTGCAAAACAGTTACGACAACAAAGCACTGATGCTGAAAAGCATCTTTGGTATTATCTTCGAGCAAAACGACTTGGTTACAAATTCAAGCGGCAGGTACCAATAGGAACATACATCGTTGATTTTGTCTGCTTAGAAAAGCGCCTGATTATTGAATTGGACGGCGGCCAGCATCTAGAGAGCAAAAAATATGACATAGCACGTACAACCTGGCTAAATGCACACGGGTTTAAGGTATTACGTTTTTGGAACCACGATGTGTTGCAACAAACTACATCGGTTCTCGAAGTTATCATGCAGGGTCTAACCGAACCAAATATTGAAAACAAGTGTGGGATTAGCTGAGTAATCTCCAAATTTAAAGTTTATTCTCCATGAACAAGTGAACTCCCCTCTCCCCTACTCTCCCCCGCACAAAGTGTGGGGGAGAGGGTTAGGGAGAGGGGGGAACTTCTCTCCTCCCACGTACAAAGTACGGAGAAAAAAATCAGAAAAAACCTTTCCCCTCTCCCCCGCACAAAGTGTGGGGGAGAGGGCTAGGGAGAGGGGGGAATTCTCTGCTCCCACGTACAAAGTACGGAGAAAAAAATCAGAAAAAACCTTTCCCCTCTCCCCTGCACAAAGTGCGGGGGAGAGGGTTAGGGAGAGGGGGGAATTCTCTGCTCCTACGTACAAAGTACGGAGAAAAAAATCAGAAAAAACCTTTCCCCTCTCCCCCGCACAAAGTTTGGGGGAGAGGGTTAGGGAGAGGGGGATTAAATAACTTCCTTTGATTTTATCAATGTGATCTAGGAATACCCTTGTCTAATGCACTCTCGATCTTTTCAACCGTTCGTTTTGACTCCGGTGCAAAAAAGGTTTGATTCGCTCTCTCTAAAACCTTCTTCGCTTCTTCTCTAGCCTCTTGATGACCGAACTTATTAGTCATTGCCTCTTTAGCCGCCGCAATATAATCTCTAAGTGCAGGCTGAGTTTTGAAACGCGTAGCAAAATGAGACTTTTCAGCGAACGTGTAATTACCAAACTTACCAAAAAAGCGTTTGACTAATTCGCCATGTTTAGGATCAAAAGCGGTACGATCAAGCACTTTAATCGCATGACGATCGAATTTCATATCAGGCATCTCTTGCCCAAGTACGATTAATGCAGTCCAAATATACTTTAGTTGCAGTGGATCACTGCCGTCTAAAGGAATAGGATTTGCTTTGGTAGGAGGCGTATCGTAACGGGATAACAATTCGCTCGCAATACCAATAGCAAATTGAACACGACCTGTTACCACTTCCGGATCATTATCATCCCCCTCTGGAAATTTGGCTACTGTAAATTTAACGATCGGGGTATGCGTTGTGGGGTTAGGCTTCTTATAAGCATGGCTATCCATACTTGCTTGTTGCTGTTCCTCGGTAAATGTTCCTACCACTTTCGGTTTATCAGGATTAATCGTGTGCAAGCGGCCTTTGCCTTGTTTTAATGCATAAACAGTACGATAGTAATTGTTACTTAAGTTATCCTGAACCATTACAGAAGTCGCTTTCTTATCTTTTGCCTTCGGCACAAAATCTTCTTTAAAGAAAGTCTCTTTCTGCTCTAAATCGAAATCTTCGTAATCGCTTGAGAACGTTGTAAATTTAAGATTAAATTGCCCCGACCTCGCCTGTTTTATTGTTTTTAAAATACCTTGCTGCAAAAGCGGATTTTTTGCTTTGCGATCCCCATAAAATTTCTTTTGCAGAGGCTCATGAAGATCTAATTCAGGCTGAATTTTATCCAATATTTGGTTTAGTTGATCCCGTCTTTTTTGAATCGCTTGTTTTTGAGTTAAATCTAAGGGTTCTAAATCATGATCAGAGGGAAGGCTAGCCAGTTTATCCTTTATGTCAGCGCGTAAGACCCTCAGATATTCGACCAGAGTGGTGCAGTTTTTCGCTAAATTCTCATAATAGCCGCCCAATTCGTCCGCATGCTTCTTAGCCGCCGCCTGAAATCCCGGATTAAACAAGTGAATAGGCGACAATCCCGCCAATGCTCTTAAATCCGATTGAGTATTTTTATCAATCGCAATAATATCCTTCAGGTTACTTATCGCTTTCTTTAATTCTCTTACATCTTCACGTAAAGCATCTCGATATTGCGCAGGATCTAACAGTCGTGCTTTTTTAGCTTCTCTCTGTAAGCGTAATTCTTCAAGTCTGTCTTCCGCCGGAGCAATAAGCATTCGGTAAGCGTCCTCTTCTTCTAAAGACCTTACCAACTTAGGTTTAAGCCCTGCATCTTCCAACTCCTCATTGCTTTCTGCATCACGGATTTTCTCAAGTAAATCGTCATCTTTGCTTTTTGAGATGATGTCCAGCAGAGCAGCAAGTGCCCTTCTTTGAGCAGCAAGTCTTGGATCAAGATCATCAGCTAGTCTTTGTGCTTGTCTACGAAGGTCTTCTTCACGTTCAACTAGATCTTCTTCACGTTCAACTAGATCTTCTTCTCGTTCAGCTAGATCTTTTTCATGACGTCTTAATTCATCTTCTCGATGAATTAACTCTTCCTCCCATCGTCGCATTTCTTCTTCACGAAGGTCAATTTCGCGAATTCGTTGTTCCACCTCTTCTTCGCGCTGAGAAACTTTTTCAGTATGATCCCGAAGCTCCTCTTCCCAATCATTCGCCCTTTCTTCTCGTCGAGTAACTTCATCTTCACGATGCTTTACCTCGATTTCCCGCTCGCTTACTCCCTGTTCACGACGTAGCATCTCTTCTTCATGACGCCTTTTTTCTTCCTCTGCTTTTCTTAAGGTTTCTCTTAATTCTTGAAGTTCTTTTTTATATTGTTCAGTTAATTCTTTTTGTTTTTGCTCACTCTCTTTGGTCGCATCTATAATTCGCTGCTGTTCTTCAAGTTCCCTCTGGAATTGCACCTGCGCTTCTTCATGCGTCTTGCGCGCTAACTCAAGTTCTGCCCTTGCGTGTTCAGTCTGCTCGCCAAGCTTCTCTTCATAGCTCGATTTAAGCTTAGCGATCGCTTGCTCACCTTGTTCTTTCGTTTCTTTAAGTTCGCTACGCAACTGCTCGAGTGTCTTCTCAAGTGCTGACTTATCAACCTTCCCTGATTCCAAAGACTTAAGCGCTTCATCCAAACGACCTTGCAATTGCACCTGCGCTTCTTCATGCGCCTTGCGCGCTAACTCAAGTTCTGCCCTTGCGTGTTCAGTCTGCTCGCCAAGCTTCTCTTCATAGCTCGATTTAAGCTTAGCGATCGCTTGCTCACCTTGTTCTTTCGTTTCTTTAAGTTCGCTACGCAACTGCTCGAGTGTCTTCTCAAGTGCTGACTTATCAACCTTGCCTGATTCCAAAGACTTAAGCGCTTCATCCAAACGACCTTGCAATTGCACCTGCGCTTCTTCATGCGCCTTGTGCGCTAACTCAAGTTCTGCCTTTGCGTGTTCAGTCTGCTCGCCAAGCTTCTCTTCATAGCTCGATTTAAGCTTAGCGATCGCTTGCTCACCTTGTTCTTTCGTTTCTTTAAGTTCGCTACGCAACTGCTCGAGTGTCTTCTCAAGTGCTGACTTATCAACCTTGCCTGATTCCAAAGACTTAAGCGCTTCATCCAAGCGACCTTGCAATTGCACCTGCGCTTCTTCATGCGCCTTGCGCGCTAACTCAAGTTCTGCCTTTGCGTGTTCAGTCTGCTCGCCAAGCTTCTCTTCATAGCTCGATTTAAGCTTAGCGATCGCTTGCTCACCTTGTTCTTTCGTTTCTTTAAGTTCGCTACGCAACTGCTCGAGTGTCTTCTCAAGCGCTGACTTATCAACCTTCCCTGATTCCAAAGACTTAAGCGCTTCATCCAAGCGACCTTGCAATTGCACCTGCGCTTCTTCATGCGCCTTGCGCGCTAACTCAAGTTCTGCCTTTGCGTGTTCAGTCTGCTCGCCAAGCTTCTCTTCATAGCTCGATTTAAGCTTAGCGATCGCTTGCTCACCTTGTTCTTTCGTTTCTTTAAGTTCGCTACGCAACTGCTCGAGTGTCTTCTCAAGCGCTGACTTATCAACCTTGCCTGATTCCAAAGACTTAAGCGCTTCATCCAAGCGACCTTGCAATTGCACCTGCGCTTCTTCATGCGCCTTGCGCGCTAACTCAAGTTCTGCCTTTGCGTGTTCAGTCTGCTCGCCAAGCTTCTCTTCATAGCTCGATTTAAGCTTAGCGATCGCTTGCTCACCTTGTTCTTTCGTTTCTTTAAGTTCGCTACGCAACTGCTCGAGTGTCTTCTCAAGTGCTGACTTATCAACCTTGCCTGATTCCAAAGACTTAAGCGCTTCATCCAAACGACCTTGCAATTGCACCTGCGCTTCTTCATGCGCCTTGCGCGCTAACTCAAGTTCTGCCTTTGCGTGTTCAGTCTGCTCGCCAAGCTTCTCTTCATAGCTCGATTTAAGCTTAGCGATCGCTTGCTCACCTTGTTCTTTCGTTTCTTTAAGTTCGCTACGCAACTGCTCGAGTGTCTTCTCAAGTGCTGACTTATCAACCTTGCCTGATTCCAAAGACTTAAGCGCTTCATCCAAGCGACCTTGCAATTGCACCTGCGCTTCTTCATGCGCCTTGCGCGCTAACTCAAGTTCTGCCTTTGCGTGTTCAGTCTGCTCGCCAAGCTTCTCTTCATAGCTCGATTTAAGCTTAGCGATCGCTTGCTCACCTTGTTCTTTCGTTTCTTTAAGTTCGCTACGCAACTGCTCGAGTGTCTTCTCAAGCGCTGACTTATCAACCTTCCCTGATTCCAAAGACTTAAGCGCTTCATCCAAACGACCTTGCAATTGCACCTGCGCTTCTTCATGCGCCTTGCGCGCTAACTCAAGTTCTGCCTTTGCGTGTTCAGTCTGCTCGCCAAGCTTCTCTTCATAGCTCGATTTAAGCTTAGCGATCGCTTGCTCACCTTGTTCTTTCGTTTCTTTAAGTTCGCTACGCAACTGCTCGAGTGTCTTCTCAAGTGCTGACTTATCAACCTTGCCTGATTCCAAAGACTTAAGCGCTTCATCCAAGCGACCTTGCAATTGCACCTGCGCTTCTTCATGCGCCTTGCGCGCTAACTCAAGTTCTGCCTTTGCGTGTTCAGTCTGCTCGCCAAGCTTCTCTTCATAGCTCGATTTAAGCTTAGCGATCGCTTGCTCACCTTGTTCTTTCGTTTCTTTAAGTTCGCTACGCAACTGCTCGAGTGTCTTCTCAAGCGCTGACTTATCAACCTTCCCTGATTCCAAAGACTTAAGCGCTTCATCCAAGCGACCTTGCAATTGCACCTGCGCTTCTTCATGCGCCTTGCGCGCTAACTCAAGTTCTGCCTTTGCGTGTTCAGTCTGCTCGCCAAGCTTCTCTTCATAGCTCGATTTAAGCTTAGCGATCGCTTGCTCACCTTGTTCTTTCGTTTCTTTAAGTTCGCTACGCAACTGCTCGAGTGTCTTCTCAAGCGCTGACTTATCAACCTTGCCTGATTCCAAAGACTTAAGCGCTTCATCCAAGCGACCTTGCAATTGCACCTGCGCTTCTTCATGCGCCTTGCGCGCTAACTCAAGTTCTGCCTTTGCGTGTTCAGTCTGCTCGCCAAGCTTCTCTTCATAGCTCGATTTAAGCTTAGCGATCGCTTGCTCACCTTGTTCTTTCGTTTCTTTAAGTTCGCTACGCAACTGCTCAAGTGTCTTCTCAAGTGCTGACTTATCAACCTTCCCTGATTCCAAAGACTTAAGCGCTTCATCCAAACGACCTTGCAATTGCACCTGCGCTTCTTCATGCATCTTGCGCGCTAACTCAAGTTCTGCCCTTGCGTGTTCAGTCTGCTCGCCAAGCTTCTCTTCATAGCTCGATTTAAGCTTAGCGATCGCTTGCTCACCTTGTTCTTTCGTTTCTTTAAGTTCGCTACGCAACTGCTCAAGTGTCTTCTCAAGTGCTGACTTATCAACCTTCCCTGATTCCAAAGACTTAAGCGCTTCATCCAAACGACCTTGCAATTGCACCTGCGCTTCTTCATGCGCCTTGCGCGCTAACTCAAGTTCTGCCCTTGCGTGTTCAGTCTGCTCGCCAAGCTTCTCTTCATAGCTCGATTTAAGCTTAGCGATCGCTTGCTCACCTTGTTCTTTCGTTTCTTTAAGTTCGCTACGCAACTGCTCAAGTGTCTTCTCAAGCGCTGACTTATCAACCTTCCCTGATTCCAAAGACTTAAGCGCTTCATCCAAGCGACCTTGCAATTGCACCTGCGCTTCTTCATGCGCCTTGCGCGCTAACTCAAGTTCTGCCTTTGCGTGTTCAGTCTGCTCGCCAAGCTTCTCTTCATAGCTCGATTTAAGCTTAGCGATCGCTTGCTCACCTTGTTCTTTCGTTTCTTTAAGTTCGCTACGCAACTGCTCGAGTGTCTTCTCAAGCGCTGACTTATCAACCTTGCCTGATTCCAAAGACTTAAGCGCTTCATCCAAGCGACCTTGCAATTGCACCTGCGCTTCTTCATGCGCCTTGCGCGCTAACTCAAGTTCTGCCTTTGCGTGTTCAGTCTGCTCGCCAAGCTTCTCTTCATAGCTCGATTTAAGCTTAGCGATCGCTTGCTCACCTTGTTCTTTCGTTTCTTTAAGTTCGCTACGCAACTGCTCGAGTGTCTTCTCAAGCGCTGACTTATCAACCTTGCCTGATTCCAAAGACTTAAGCGCTTCATCCAAGCGACCTTGCAATTGCACCTGCGCTTCTTCATGCGCCTTGTGCGCTAACTCAAGTTCTGCCTTTGCGTGTTCAGTCTGCTCGCCAAGCTTCTCTTCATAGCTCGATTTAAGCTTAGCGATCGCTTGCTCACCTTGTTCTTTCGTTTCTTTAAGTTCGCTACGCAACTGCTCGAGTGTCTTCTCAAGTGCTGACTTATCAACCTTGCCTGATTCCAAAGACTTAAGCGCTTCATCCAAACGACCTTGCAATTGCACCTGCGCTTCTTCATGCGCCTTGTGCGCTAACTCAAGTTCTGCCTTTGCGTGTTCAGTCTGCTCGCCAAGCTTCTCTTCATAGCTCGATTTAAGCTTAGCGATCGCTTGCTCACCTTGTTCTTTCGTTTCTTTAAGTTCGCTACGCAACTGCTCGAGTGTCTTCTCAAGTGCTGACTTATCAACCTTGCCTGATTCCAAAGACTTAAGCGCTTCATCCAAGCGACCTTGCAATTGCACCTGCGCTTCTTCATGCGCCTTGCGCGCTAACTCAAGTTCTGCCTTTGCGTGTTCAGTCTGCTCGCCAAGCTTCTCTTCATAGCTCGATTTAAGCTTAGCGATCGCTTGCTCACCTTGTTCTTTCGTTTCTTTAAGTTCGCTACGCAACTGCTCGAGTGTCTTCTCAAGCGCTGACTTATCAACCTTCCCTGATTCCAAAGACTTAAGCGCTTCATCCAAGCGACCTTGCAATTGTACCTGCGCTTCTTCATGCGCCTTGCGCGCTAACTCAAGTTCTGCCTTTGCGTGTTCAGTCTGCTCGCCAAGCTTCTCTTCATAGCTCGATTTAAGCTTAGCGATCGCTTGCTCACCTTGTTCTTTCGTTTCTTTAAGTTCGCTACGCAACTGCTCGAGTGTCTTCTCAAGTGCTGACTTATCAACCTTGCCTGATTCCAAAGACTTAAGCGCTTCATCCAAGCGACCTTGCAATTGCACCTGCGCTTCTTCATGCGCCTTGCGCGCTAACTCAAGTTCTGCCTTTGCGTGTTCAGTCTGCTCGCCAAGCTTCTCTTCATAGCTCGATTTAAGCTTAGCGATCGCTTGCTCACCTTGTTCTTTCGTTTCTTTAAGTTCGCTACGCAACTGCTCAAGTGTCTTCTCAAGTGCTGACTTATCAACCTTGCCTGATTCCAAAGACTTAAGCGCTTCATCCAAGCGACCTTGCAATTGCACCTGCGCTTCTTCATGCGCCTTGCGCGCTAACTCAAGTTCTACTCGCGCTTTTTCTGCTTCTTCATTTAATAATGATAATTGCTCTTCATACCACTTGATTTGTCCATCATATTTCTTATGAGTAACAATCAATGCACTAAGCAAACCACCCAAATCATTCGTCTGACGAGCAAACTCTAGCATCACCTGAGAAAGATCAATTCGAGTTGTTTTGACTTGTTCTTCTTCGGGAGAAAAAACTTGAGCGTATAGTTGAGTATAAAATTCTTTTGCATTGGACTCTGGTTGGGCAGCGTCTTTTAGTTTTTTGAAAAGAAATTGTTTAGCTTCAGCTGCCAATGCGTCATTTTGTAATAACTTACTTAGCAGCTTGTGATTGAAACGATTTTCAGCTTGTTTAATTAACCAATCTTGGTTGATCAAAAGGGCGACGGTGCGAGCACGTTGTTGTTCTTCGCTGCCCTCTTTTTTATAGTTGTCACAAATGGCGTCCAGTAATAGCGTTGTGACTGCAAATTGCCGCCCAGGATTCGTTTCAGAATCCAAATAGTTTTTTAAAGGATTTACTGGATTAGGGTTACTCAATAAACGGACTAAAATAGCTGCACTATCATCAGGGGATATTTCTTTAATTGATGCAATGAATTGATTAAGGTAATCAAACTGACGTTTTTCGATAATGTGGTTTAATAAATTTTTTCCATTTTCGTCTTGTTGAGTAAAGAATTGAAACCATTCAGAATTTGATAACTGGATCTCTTTACCTAATTGAATTAATTGTGAAACTGCAGAAAAATTGCCATTTGCAGCGGCGATTGCTGCTGGATTCGGGCTAGAAGGCTGATTTGGGATGAGAAAGTTTTTGGCAAGTTCCGAATCTTCTTTTAAATCATTCCAAGCAATCACATCGGAACCGGATGTCGATTCATTTTGTAAGAATAAATGATAAGGAGAAAGATCATCCGGAGGAAATGTCATGCTTAAAATTTCTTTAGCAAGGATGGGATTACCTGGATTTAATTCGTTATATGTCCGAATAATTTGATTAAAGAATTCTTTATTTCCCCATACTGCACAAAGATGAAGTGCATGATGGATAACTTTATCATTTCCTTGGCCGGGCGGCAGGATTTTTAATATTGTTTCTAATTGCTCTTCATTATTGTTACGTATGGCAATATGAAAACAATTAGTGGCCCATTTAATATGGGGTACACCTTCAATACGTCCAGGCCCATATTCGCCCAGTAATAATCCAAAGGTTTGTTCTGGAGTTGCGCCCGCCTTTCCCACTGCTTTAATAAGTGCATTAAAAACTGGGGTCATTCCCTGCTCAGCCGCATAGTGGAGTAAGGCATCTTTCTTTACCAACTTAATAAAGCCAGGGTTTGTCGACGTTACTTTTCCCAACAAAGCTAAAAGAACTTCCTCTTGCCCTTGCTCAATGCATTCTTTCAATAGGGTACGTCCAGGCACTCCTCTCGCGAGAAAAGTTTCATTAAAATCATGCTCGTCAAATGCTTTAACTAAAATTTCTTTAGCGCGTATTTTTTGCTCCGTTGTACTTGGATAAGTACACAGTACTTTTAGTCTACTCTCTCCTTCGGAATGTTGTAACAAATCGTAAACTGAATAGGTTTTCCCTTCCTCATTTGCTTTGAGGATAGTTTGTAAGGACTCTAATTTTTGTTTGGATTGTTGATAGGTTAGATCCTGTAATTTTGCATAATTTTGTAAGCAACGCTGTGCTAAATTGAGTTGCTCTTTGAGTTGTACTTTTGTCAGTCCCTCTCCACTGGCTACTGCTTCATGTACCGTGGTGAGTATTCGCTCAATATCTTGAATGATTTGTCCTTCAGGACTTTCAACGGGTTTTTCCTGTTTCTCTAACTCATTTTTTAATTGCAAGAGTCGGCGATACAAATGCATCGGTTCCCCTTCCCTCTGATTAGAAGGGATATACATCACGGCATCCCGTTTTTGATAAAATTCACCACTTCGTAAATTTTCATCTGTAGCTACATCATCACCGCAGGCAAAAAACTCATTAAAGCTATTATGATTAATGACTGCTAAACCTAATGGCTCTTGGCCATCTGTTTCTAAAATGCCAGGTACAACATAATCAGAAACTGCCCGTCCTTTGACCAAGGCAAAATAAGCTTGGCGATTACAAATGCCAAAAGTCATCGCGGTTAGAGCCCAGTCATCTAAATAGGGATCATTTGCTGTCAGTTGAGTATTAAGTGCTGGAACAGGCTTACTGCCACCAACCGGTCGACGTTCTCTATCAGGACCCAAAACTTTAGGGCTTATGTAAGGTAGGGTGCCATTCCTTTCCCCATGTAGGATTTCGAGTACTGGATTGACCCCATAAGTGATTAATCCTTTCTCATCCCTTATAACAAAACGTCCAGAAGCGTCCGAGCACTTTTCACCGTCAGACACACATTTAAGGTCAGCGCCGAAAATTTCAGCAAACACCGCTTCCACTTCTGTTTTTTCACCAGTGTAATTCCGAACAAAACCGCCTGTCGCCCAGTCAATGTATTTGACTTGGTAGCTTCCATCTTCGTTTTTTTTATAAAGAAAATTTTCTGGCTTGATGTCATTATGCGAAAACTTTAAATCTGCTAATCTTGCCGATTCGCCGACCACAGCTTGCGATAAGGCAATCATCTTCCTCAAATGTTTAACATTTTTCGCATCACGCCTGGTAGGATTGTGATAAGCAATATTATTTTTTGCGTATTTTTTAAATTTTGCATTCGCTTTATCAGCAAAAGTCTCCCCTTTCGCACGCGCGGCTAGGATACGATATTGAACAGGCTTGCCTGTTTCCCGATAGAGACCACCTTTTGGCCTAAGCTTGTCTTCAACGGTCCAAAGCCTTGCGGTTTCGGTTGCCTGCAATGGATTTGCGCTAGTTGCCTTCAGTAAATTTTGTAAAACATCACTCTCAATGCGGTAATGTGAATCATTACGGGAAGAAAGGGGCCTTGTTCGTGGATCAAGCCGGCTGGTTTTAGTAAAAGTCGATTTTTCGGTAGGAACATACCCTTTTTTTAATGCTTTATTGAGGCCTGTCAATAAATCCTCCACCTCTTTGACAGAACTGTATTGTCCAACTCCTAACAGCCTAGAATGAGTAAATAAACGTCTTTTTTCCTTTCCTTCTCCAACATAGGCAAGATCAAAACCTTCAAAAGGTGCAATGACCCCACGGCTACCGCCGTAAGAAAAGATAAATTCCTCTTTGCCGGGTGGTTTAATCAGTGAATATGGCAGTTTCACATTTTGTAAATCAATGGTTACCTCTTTTTCTTCCCCAGAATGATGCATAATTTTTAACGCGAATGGGGAAGTATGGCCATGAGGTATTTTGAACTGCACATCAGCCATGCCCCAAGGAGCAATAGCTTTGGCAATCTGCTTGATAGCTAAAAAATAAGCATCTTGCTCTTCATCTTTTATGGCAGGCTGACCTTGTTTTGTTCGTTCACTTAAACAAACCATTTCATCAACCATGAGCTGAATATCCTTTTCTAGCCGTACTAAATCAACCTCTGTCAGTTTCAATGTATCAGCCATTTCCTGATATTCTTCGTAGAATATTTTGGTAATTTCTTTCACTTTATGGGATGGTTGCTCCCCTATGGTTGGTTGGTCCTTCAAAGCAAATGCAGCTTCTAAGAGTTCCAATTTTTTATTACGCTTTTCTGTGGAAGCATCAAGGAGTTTTGCCTTTTCAACAATCGGTTTAACACTAGGATCAACCGCCCTTTCATCAAGTTTGGTCAACTGCCCAAAAACATTTGAAACTACAATCTCTAATTGAGAAATTCTAAATGCAGCGGCAAAATTTCCATTGGAAATTTCCGTAAATGCCCGTCGAATTTTCTCTGGAAAAACAATCTCATCTTTGAGGTAAGGATAGCTAAACATTAATTCTAATAATTTTGCTAGCAGCAACCGCTCACTGCTGTTTAGCTTTTTATCATTTATCACTAAATCGCTGATTGAAGTAACTTGGCTTTCTTTTATTTTGCCCTTAACCTTTTGCAAAGCAGCTAGATATTTTTCTCTTTGATATCCATAAATTCTTAGCTTACCAATCTGCTTTTCGATCTCTTCAAGCGTATTTCCCGTGAGAGTATGACAAGAAATTTTTTCACTAATTGCGTCAGAACCAATGAGCAATGTATAAGCGCCTGCACCAAAGCCTTTTTTCTCTAAGATGTGATAAAAAAGTTTTTGAGCCATTTCGTCTTTATCTCCAATAGCAAAGAGACTGACACGTATTTGCCCTGTTTCAGTGATCTCAACAATGGGTGTATCAAACTTTTTATCTATGCAATTTTTTATTAAATTGATGGCCTTATCCTTGTCCTTTTCGTTGATGGGATGAATCCTGTCTCCTGTGGGAAAGATTGCTTTTTCACGACTACCACGTCCATGTAAAACAGCAGCTAAAGTCACTTCCAATTTTTGCTTTACTAAAGTTCTTTCTGGTGGTTCGCCTTTAAGTACTTTCTCTTTACTGTATACAACATTAGTATACGTGGGAGGTGCATCACTTAAGAGTTTAAATTGTTTATCTTGGCGAAGGTAACGCTTTTCAGCTAGTGCCGTGAAAAAATCATTGACCAAATTACTTGCAGTAAAGAGCTCTATCTCCCAGATTTGCCCTCTTGCCCAAAACAAATCTCTTTCTAGATTTTTTTGAATTTTTAGCGCGTATTCTCGCCGATCTTCTTGCCCAAACCTCAGTTTATTAAAAAGAAATTTCTTCTCAATTAAGGCATTAATTTTTTCATCTTTATCCCAATCAGCCGATTGATTTATATTGAATTTTTCTTCAACCTCAGCGAGCAAATTAGCAATAGATTTCCCTTCCGTACTTCTGTAGTCACTCAAATTATCAAGAATGGATGAATCGCCGATATCGGGCAATTGCTCGCTTAAGGCTGCAAGAAAATTTTGATATTCTTGATAATTAGGCTCAACGCTCTCAGGTGCTGCAACTGCCTCACATTTACTTCTTATCAACTCATAAATACCCATCTGGACTAATTTATGACATTGATTACGTAATTGTTCATCCGCCGTTGTGTTATACAACGCTACTGCTTCCTGAATCATATCCAAAATATTGGCCGAAGATAGCGTTTGCAGTTGAGATTCCTGTTCTGCTTGATCTAATTTAAACAATACCTCGGTATACAAACGAGTTTGCAATGCTTTAATTTCGGATGGTGCATCAGATAAGGTGTCTGCTAAATGGCGAATGTTGCGGAATTTACTAGCAAAACTCTTAATAAATTCCTCCCCTTCAAGGGCTACCCGTTTCTCCTTTTTAAGATTTTCTGCACCAACCAGCTCTTCCATAGCACCCATTTGTCTAGCAATTAACTCAGCTTTTGCTTTCTGGGTTTTCTTATAATGGGCGAGCAGTTCGTTGGCATTTGAATTATCTGGAATTGAGGGGGGTAAATTTTCCAAACCTTCTTTGATTTTTTCGAGCTCTTTTGATAGTTCATTATAAGCGTATGAAATTAAAGTATTTCGAATTAGTTCGGCGGAATTATCTGCGAAATTAATGAGACTTATGCCATCAATAAATTTTTTACAATAGGCCATCCACAAAGCTCCAATTTAGCTTTTTTCATTATCTATAATTTTATCCATTAATTCTTAAGATAAACTTAATCATTAACTCTAAAAGTATAGCCATCATATGAAATTTTGTTGCTGAAATAGAATTCACTTCTCGTTTGATTTAAAAACTATAAGGACAAAATCGAATGAATAAACAACATCAATACACCTCTAAATAGTTTGTGAAATAGTCTGGTTTTTTCCCCTCTCTTTCGCTTGATAGAGAAGCTTATCCAATAATGACAATATTACTTTTATCTCATGTTCATTACCTGGATTCACGCACACAAGGCCAATACTGAGAGTTACATTTTTATGCGTATTAACCTCCTTAAACTCCAAGTTGATTGTATGGCATAAATGTCTTGCACTATCGACATCCATATTCGCTAAAATCGCTGCAAACTCATCGCCACCTAAGCGAACTAAGATGTCGTTTGTACGACGTATTGTTTTTTTTAAACTGAAGCAACGAGTAGTAAATATTCATCGCCATAAGGATGCCCAAAAGTATCATTGATATATTTAAAATTATCGATATCAATAAGTATGAGGCTTAAAGGGTATTTGTTCCGCTTTGCTCTTTGTATTTCCCGTTGCAAACAATTATCAAAATAGCGCCTATTGTATAAGCCCGTTAGCGAATCAGTAATTGATAGAATTCGAATTTCTTCATTTGATGCCTCTAATTTTTTGTTAGAGAAAGATAATTCTTTGATTAAAGAATCTTTTTGGCAATTTAATTGGAAAACTCTATCAATCAATTTATGATTGATTCGAGCTGCAGTGGCTACCAGGATGACAAATAATGAAAACATGGTTGCTAAAATTGCTCGCTCAAGATCAAATATCGCGTAATTATAAAAAATAACAGGTAAAAAGATGGGTAGTAAGTAGGCATAATAGGCAGGTAAAAATGCAGCAAGAGAAGCCGACCCACCAGCACACATTCCACCCAAAATCAGAATGAATATGGTTTCATTAACTAAGTTAATGTACTGAAGAAAAAATACATACCCTCCTCCCCAAACACAGCCCATCATACAAGTTAGTACTAAGAAAATAAGCACTGAGGAGCGGTTATCTCCAAGGTAGAACTCATTTTTTATTGCATGTTTACTGTAGCGCCAACGGATCAAGCTTAAAACCACAACACATGTTAGCCATATTAATATAGGAGTGACAGGGACACTTTGAAGAAAAAAATCTAAAGACAGTAGTCCCCCTATAAGCACATTAAAAAAAATCGAGCGCAGGGAATTCTCGAGTAGAAGCTGATATTTACCAGGATCTAGTATTTCTTGTGTTAACCACTTCATCAGGTCATTAGTCCATGATATCCCTATCTTTATCTTAGTTATAATTCATTTTATGATCAAATTTTGATCCTAGTGATTATTGCAAATTCATTTTGAATTATCAAGAAGTTAGCTATGCATCCTCCTTTTAAAAATTCTGATAATTTAAAGCTGTCAAAACTTCTCCTATGGCCTTGTAACAACCTAACAAAATCATTATCCTTGCTACTTTGTGTGATAATTTTTAGATAGGTTGAAGAGCAAGGGGCTAGCAACCTAGCATTTTTCTAAATTTCTTGACTATTTCTCACTGAATCGATATCCCAGCGAGATGAATTAAAACAAGCTAAACTTTAAATGAAGAAGTAAATGGTTGAAAATGACAGCGGGTGTTTGCTGGCTTTCAGCTTGGATGCTAGCTATGTTGGATCAAATCGAAAAGTTCTTTAGTTCAAATGCTTATGCAGTTATCGGTGCATCAACGAATAGAGATAAATTTGGCAATAAAGTGCTGCGTTGTTATTTGCAACATTATAAAACAGTTTACCCTGTTAATCCTAAAGAAGGATTTATTGAAGGCTTAACTTGCCTTAATGACATTGCAGATTTACCTGAAACAGTCAACAGTATCTCTATCGTCACGCCTCCTTCAATCACTGAAAAGGTGGTGGAGCAAGCTATAGAAAAAGGCATAAAGAATGTCTGGATGCAACCTGGTGCAGAAAGTGAAAGTGCTATTGAGAACTGCATGAAAAATCATGTAAATATAATTGCCAGAGGCCCATGCATTTTAGTTGAGCTTGGGTTTGTAGAGTAAGTTAGTAAGGGCTTCTGAGGAAGATGAGCAAACGGCTGCATCATCTCCCCTCCTCAGCACGCTGGATAATGCCTGCAAATCCCCTAAAACCCTAACCTTTAACCGGAATAGGGCACGAAGGAGCAACAATTACACCGTTTGGTATATTTGCTGGATTATACACAGCAATATCATTATCGATATTTGCTTGATTGCCATAAAACAAATTCGAAGAAGCACAAGCAAGCGACAGATCAATAGGTAGTGGTGTTCCTACTATGCCGCCTACTAATATCGCCCCTCCATGGCCTGGTTCTTCCAGCAAGCTGCGCAACGCGGCATTATAGGTGAAAGCATTATTAAAAATCTTGGTGTTTCCCGAAAACACAACCGCAATTGCACCTCCCCCAGGTGACATACCATTTACTGAAGAGGTGTTATTGCTAAAGAAATTGGCGATAAAGTTGAAGAAGAATAACGGCGAAGCCGTACCTGCTGGCACTCCCACAATAGCATTATTTGAAAATACATTATTTGAAATTTGCTGCTGAGTAGGCTGAATAGAATTAAAGATGGCATTTCCAAAGTTTGAAGAAAAAATTGCCCCGCCTTGCAACTGCGCAGTATTCGCCGAAAAAGTAGATTGTGTTACTGCTGTAGTGATTGAGTCCAAATAAATTGCCCCGCCCACACCACCAGTATTGTTACTAAATTCACAACGATTGATCAGGGCTTGCGAACCTAAATTAGGAAGTATTCCAAAAACATTAACCCCGCCGCCTCCAAATGCTGCGGCAAAATTATTGGCGAATTTTGATCTTTCAACAGTTAAAAAATGAGGACTGCCATCATTAAAAGGAATGTGGAAAAAAATAGCACCACCGCCAAAACCTGTAGGCGTAGTGGCGTTTTGTGTAAAAATTGAATCGAATACCGATAAATTGCTATTGATTGTGCCAATAGCGCCGCCACTCGCATCCGGGACAGGACCTGACAATACATTATTGTTAAAAATACTCGATGAAATACCGATGTCACTCGCATCTTTACCCCGAATAGCCCCCCCATTACGGAAGGAAACATTTTGTTCAAACTGACTTGCAGTGATTGAATACGAAGCCTTAATCATATTGATCAATGCCCCGCCACTAGCACCTTGGAATGAAGCGATGTTCTTAAAAAACCTGGAATTGTTGATAGTAATTAAAGTATTGGGATCTATTGCTGCCACAGCGCCTCCTCCTGATGCCAATACAAGCAACTGTCCCGCTAAGATCTCAGTGATTGTCGCATTAGAACCGTCACTACCATTCTGGTCAAAGAGCATTCTACTGAGTGCTATGGTTGAGCCATAGCGCGCTAAAAGACCTCCACCAGCAGCATGATCATAAAATAAACTCTGAAGCACATTGTGGGTTCCTAAAACGCCATTATCTGGACCATTTGCATATCCGCCTCTGACAATGAGACTATCTAGTTTAACATTCTTAACTCCTGTACCCGGTAAAATATCGTTTCCGGCCATAAGTACGTGCCAAACCCGATCGTTACTCGGTGAATAAGGGGCAAGCAAGTGGATTCCATGTCACCACACAAAATAGTTGGGTGAAGCAATCCATTTCTTTCTTCCCGCCTCGTTTCGTTTCCGACAAATCCTCCATAGATAGCCGTGTCACTGGGTAAGTTAAACGTTTTTAATTTAGGGGTATTAACTCCATAAGCACCACCAACGACTCCTTGCGGAGCATAAACCCGAGAAGGTTTATATACTCCTTGTGCAACCCAGATTTCGACAGGGCTGGCACTGATTTCAGCAGCCTCTAGTGCGGACTGTAAATTATTAAACGCATCGGCCCAACTCGTTCCATTGCCGTTAGTTGGTAGACTGCCGTTGACATAGAGTTTTATCGCCTCTTCTCGTGTGATGAACAGGCTATCTGCTGAGCCCGGCTGATAACATTGCAATGTACTACCTTGACTACAAACAACAGGGCCTGCAAACACATTATCCACTAATTCCGAGCCATCCACTTGCAAGACTAGGGTACAGGATTGTTGATACCCTAAAGTAAAAGGATCGATGCAACTCCCTGTCCCTAATGGGATTTGGCTGATCCCGTTCATCGGCTGCATGACTAAAGTATGCGTTTTTTGTGATTGATTGGTTACGATGTATTTGACTATCGCAGTTCCTGCCGAGCTTAAGGATAACCTGGGGGGGAAATTGGGATCTGGGGTAAATTTCCATAAAGGAATACCAGCTTCTACTCCAGTGCAAAAAACTAAACCAATTAAACTAAGGCTGAATCGAGACAATAAAGGTAATAATTTCATCATGTATCCCTACACAATATTCAGGCTGTAAGCCTTAATATTCATTTCTATAGAAGGGTAAAATTGTCAGAGCATCTAAGCATAGAATGATCAATTATATCAAGATCATTAATTGAAATTTTTGAATGAAATGAGCTTACGCTAAAACACAAAATCAATATAACCGATTGATTTTAATGGTGGGCCGTATAGGTCTCGAACCTATGACACAGAGGTTAAGAGCCTCCTGCTCTACCAACTGAGCTAACGGCCCGATAATTTAAAGCATACTGGCTTGGGATAAAATTGCAAGAAGTAATGGCGGAAAATTTCTTGGTTCGGATCAAACAATTTTCATTGTTTAAATTCTCGCAATCCTTTGACGTTCACATCCACGTGACGAACATAACGTTGTATCAGTTGGTTTGCTTGTTCAACTGTTAAGGGTTTGCGCAGAATACCGTCCATTTCTGCATCCTCACAATTAAAACCAACCACAGTTGGATCATGGCCAGTTAAAGCAATAATGGGAACACGATAATTACTGCCTTGTTCCCTTTTCCGTAAGGTAGCGGTCAACTGATAGCCGTCCCCTTCTTCTAATGTGAGATCCATCAATACTAAATCGTATTTACCTGGCTTAAAAATTTCATCGGCTTGTTGCGGAGTCGCTACTACATCGGTCATGCATTTGCAGGACATTAACACCGTTTTTTCTGCTTTTTGGGCGATAACATTATCTTCAATAAGGAGTATTTTTAATGCACTGATTTGTTGGCTTATTTCAGAATGCGATGAAGCGCCGCTAAGCCTATGGCTATAACGAAGTTGTGATTTTGCACTTCTTAATTGGGTGTTTAATTGTTTTAATTTAGTCAAATCACGCAAGACAACAAGCAATCCTAGCGCATTACCTGATTTATCGGCTAACGGGATTCGTGAAATTTCAAAATAAAGAACTGAGCCGTGATTGTTTATAATAGCCTGCTCTTCTTTACTATTTCTACCCGATAGCATTGCATCAATATCATGTTGTTGGAAATTTTGAATTTGCTGGGAAGTCCATAATCCTTCCTTACCCATCATTTCATAAATCGCACCTATTGAATTATCCTCAATACGATTAAATCCAAAAAAGCGCAATAAATTATGACTGCAATCGATAAGGAAACCATCTTTATCGAGAAGATAAATTAGATCGCCCATTTTTGAGAAGGCACTGGCATAAATCTGCAAAACAACGGAATCTTTCATAATACCTTTGAAAACAAATTTTATTTTAATATAACATATTTAGCACATATTGATTATTTTTTGAATAAAGGCGTCCTCTGGCTGCCTAAAAAACCAACATGTAACCTTAGCAATGATGTGGTATTATTTGCCGCGAATGCATTCTGCGTTACCCCCTTGGCGGTTCTATAGGCAAACGACAGGAGGTAGATGAAGAATGTAAGTTAAAAATGATATTGGTTTACCTACTAACAACTAATGAGAACCATTTTGTTTAAAAAGCCTTTCTTGATATTTCTTTTAATCACCCTAGCAATGAACATCTGTTTTGCACAAAAACGAGAAATTGCAATTACTATTGATGACTTACCTTTCGTTGGCGAAAGCAAAAACTTTCATTTAGATATGATCATCAATTCCATCAAAGCCAATGAAATCCCGGCTACGGGCTTTGTTATTGCGGGAGAGATTAGCGCGAACAATTGGCAGATGCTCCACAAATTTCGTGAAGCAGGATTAGGACTAGGTAATCATACCTTTTCCCATGCCAATTTGAATAGGATGAATAGTGACAATTATATTCAGGAAATTGAGACAGCAGACAAAATTTTAGCTCCCGTCCTCACCGAACCTAAATATTTTCGTTATCCTTACTTAGCGATGAGCGAGGGCGCAAAAAAAGCGAAAGTCCTTGATTACCTTGCTGCAAAAAATTATCAAATCGCACCAATTACTATAGACAGCAGGGACTTTGTTTTCAACCAGCTTTTATTAGCTGTTCAACAACAGGAGCGACGCAATTTTCTTAATGTGTTAAAACCTTGTTATTTAAATTTTATTTGGCAACAAACTCTAAAAGCTGAGGAACATAGCCGCCTTGCCCATAAGCCTGATCAAGCACAAATATTATTGATCCATGCAAACCTACTCAACGCTTACGTCCTACCCGACATTATTAATCTCTACAAACAAAACGGTTACACCTTTATCAGCTTAACGGAAGCTCTTAAATCGTTCGAAGAAGGTACGAAGTTTGCTAAAAAGGAAAAGTCCAATCCTGACTCACTTATAAAGAAATTTTTGGTATGGGATTAATGCGCCATATACCACTGGGCTAGCGATTCATTGAGCTTATTTTTTAAAACGTCAGCACTCTTTTGTCAGATTCCCACTAGACTCCCCTTACTTTAAATCCCGAGTTTTGACTGAAAAATTAAGGCGCAGAAAAACCTTGAAGAAATGCGTCACTCTTTTGAATAAATTCCAACTAATTCGCTTGTTTCAAGAACATGGTCTTGCATCGCTTTTAATACATCAGACTTATCTGCTGCCGAACCGAGATGCAGAACGGTATCCAAAGCATAAAGTCTGAAAAAATAATGATGCGTGCCGCTTGGTGGGCATGGACCTCGATAGGTAGCTTGCCCCCAGCTGTTTTGTCCAGTCACTGCACCTGTTGGATTTTCTGCCGCTTCAGGTAATAACCACGTATTAGCGGGTATATTAAAAACTAGCCAATGGACCCAATCCCCACTTGGAGCATCTGGATCATCAACGATTAGAACGAAGGATTGTGTATTTGCAGGAGGATATTGCCAAAAAAGAGGAGGTGAGATGTCAGCCCCATCACAAGTATATTGGCGGGGTATAGGAGTATTCACATTAAATGCTGGACTCTCAAGGGATAAGCTTGAAGCAAAGCTTCCTACACTTAGGCAGCTTAGCAAAATAAAAACCAATGAAGAGTACCTATTTTTCATTTTCATTTCCTTGATCCATTCTCTTCCAGCGATTTTCCGGGCAGCTGGTTATCTAAATTTTAGAACAAATACGCGATGGGTTAGAATCTTTAGTCATTCATTTTCAGTAATTGCTTACCAACATTGAGAAAAATAATAATTCTCTTGGGTTTCTTGATTGATCTGTGCAACTGTATCTCCCTTAGATAAACGAGCCGCAATTTTTTCGAGTGAATGTAAGCGACCATGTAAAATTTGCTCTAAAATATAACCCGAACGCTCTTTCCCTTTATAATAACGATGATTTAACAGTGTTGAATTTCGGTTCCTGAGTTGTTCTTTTATATGCTTGTCTGAGTCTTCTGTAATATGGGTAAATGCCTCCCTCACTGCCATTTGAATACAAGAAGGCTGGCTATTTATTGAGGCTCTTGCCTCTTCTATCATTTCCAAAAACCCTTGAACAAAATCGAGATCATTCAAATCGAATAAATCAGGAATGACCATGCGTGGCAAAGTTAGAAAAACCCCTGTGTCAAAAGGAAAAGTGAAATTAAACCCTCTCGGTGAATCATCTCGTTTTGCCTTCGGGTTAAAGACTCGATTTTCTAAAGCAGTTTCCTCACAAGTTAACCCCCCAAAACCAAAATGAAATTTATTTCCTCCATCAACCACAGAAATTTTTTTGGCAGTTTCTGAATCCCCAATGCAACCAGAATTTGCTAACATTATATTATTTACTAGATCCCAATCATGCATTAGCAAACCTAAACAATACAATTTACCAAGTAACTTAAGCTCATGTCGTGTAAATTTTAAGTCTGCTCTACTGAGTTTCTTCCGGTAATCCCATTCAGCAGCTGATTCAACCTTTGCGCCAAGGATTAACTCTACTTTTTTGGAGATAAATTCATTAAAATCGGGTAAATAAGTGGATATTATCAAAGGTTCATCCGTTTCGCTTTCAATATGCAAAAAGCAGACTGGTAGTTGCGCGCTAATCGGAAAGAGCCTCGCTGCAACTTTCATGTAAACTATTTCTCCGAAAGCTGCTTCAATAGTCAGCTCTTTTAAATGATTAAAATAGGATCTAAGTAAGTTCAATTTCTCTTCTGATAAATTTTCCTTTTCCCTTCTAAAATCGAGGTAAGTCCAACTTTCGTAAGGCTTTAATTCAGTGGGCAATGATTCTTTAAAAATTGAACCTAATGCCCGCCATCTTGGTTTTTTTGCAATATAGATATTCCCGTTTGCATCACCCATAAAAAGCGTTGCCGACATCCCTTTACCCATTTTTACACTCGGATTTCTTACTTGTGTAAGATAAACCTTGTCTCCATTTATTTTTATTATTGTCATTTTGCTATTCTATTTAGCTAAGTATATTTATTGTTGGTATCAATCCGAATTTGTTATCGACTACTGTTTTAAAAAATGAGTTTTTATCGCTTATCTTTTCAATCTCAGGCTTTATTACTGGAGTATTTTTTCTTTCAATGAGTTTGGAGAATGTCGAAAATGATTCTTGGAAGGCATCAATGTAATTTTGTAATGCGTTAAAAAGAAACCGAACTGCAGAAGCCTTAGTCATATCATGTCCTTTTAAATTTTGCGTCTCTCTGATAACCCTCACTGTAACAACAATATCAAATCCCAAAGTTAAAACGGAGGCGAGATGTTTTAAGTGTACCTTACTGGATTCATTGAAATCTTTGTCTGAATTTTGGCAAGAATAAAAAGGGGTTGCATCGGGTTTTAAAGTAAATAAATGGCGTAATATTGAACTTGGCTTTTCTTGCTCAGAACTTAGTTCTTGTATCCCATGCCCTGTTTGATTGTCTCCTTCAATTGATGGATTAATTTCTTCAAATTGCTCGAGTAAATAGTCGATTAATCCATTAAATTGTCGAGTCAAAATTGGTAGATCTATTGAATTAAAATCAAAACAAGTTTTTTGATCTGATGAAGCTAGGGTATCTCGCCATATTTTTAATTGACCAGGGAAATTAAGGGCACCATTAGCTTGCAATTTAACAGGAGTTGGAGCATGTTCGATGAATAAAGATTGAGCATTGTCATTGATTGGGTAGACATCTTGTAATTCAGTCATTTTTTTCAGCCTCATGTTCAATAAATGAATAAATTCATTTAAGAATGGCTGATACATTTGCTCAGGAAAATTAATCAGATCAAATGAATCCATGCACAAATACTGACTAAGCTCTTTTTGGGTTTTCTTATCAACTAGATCGACTGGAATTTTTCTTAATGCCGTACTGACAATGTCGCGTAATAAATCATCGTTTAACTGACCTATGAGCACTTTAGCATGCTCAGCAATTGCTAAAAACAAACCCGAAATAAGCTTGTAATTCAGGAAGTAACCTTTCGTGAAACTTTTTATATTTAACCATCCTTGATACTCATGAGGGTGAAGCAAATTAACATTGTCCGCATGGCCAAAATAGCGGAAGGCAGCCCCCCAATCAATCCGAGCAAACTGTGTAAAAACAATTTCCTCAACCGAGATAACGTTCAAACAAACCATGTTACCGCTATGGACACTATAATCCCCTAAGAGCAGCGAGAACATAAGCGCAACAGCAAGCCCAAAATACTGTCCTGTCTGGGTGAGTAAAAGGTAGTAACGTGGACCAAGAAACATCTCGAACAGAGGACTACGATCCGAACCGTCCCAATAGGAGGTTCCAATAATTTTATGAAGTTCGGTGAAGTACACCCTAGGTTGAATTAATCCATAAGAACCATCTTCGAATTGAATAAAGTCAGCACAAATCAACGAATCATGATAAATCGTATCGATTAACCCCCTTTTTTTAAGTTCTTCTAATAACGCCCCGGCAAACCCTTCAGTAAATAGCTCATTACGATCCTTAGGTCTTTTAATGAAAAACTCTTCACCATCCGAATTTTGATAAAAACCATCAACCTCATCGTGATTCTTGCCTCCACTTTTATCCTTAACTTTGGTTAATTCTTTTCCCTTATAAGTAGGCATGGTTTGATCTTACGCAAAAAGGTCAGAATATATCTTTTTTAACTTGTTATGATGAAAGAATCAATAAGAAAAAAATTTACTCTCTGCAGGATAAAAAAAATGCGGATAAAAATAACAACTTTCTCTCAGTTTATGCCCCCCCTCTTCCCGCCTCCAACTTCGTGCGGGGGAGGGGGGAAGATGAGACCTTATGCAACAACACCGAATAAACCTGGCACCCTTAGATGCAAGGGTGGTTTTGGTTTTTTGTCCTCCACCGATGAAACTTTCTTATTTTGACAATTTCACTTGAAATTTAAATTTGATATCACCATCTTATAGGTATCCAGATAATCTTATTAAGGAGAATGCGATGAATTCATTATTAAAACGTGAATATTTCCCCCTTCAAAAGGACTTTGGGAAATTATTGGAGAATTTTTTTAGAGGCCAATTAGATGACTCTTCTTTTGTCGATACCGGCACATGGGCACCCGCAGTTGATATTAAAGAAGAAAAGGAGCGCTTCTTGGTGGTTGCCGATATTCCTGGTGTTAAAAAAGAAGACATGCACATTTCATTGGAGAACAATATTTTAACACTTCATGGTTCACGCAGCTTCGAAAAAACGGAGAAAAAAGAAGACTATACCCGCATCGAGCGCTCGCAGGGTCAGTTTTATCGACGTTTTAGCCTACCAGAAACTGCCGATGACGCAAAAATAAGCGCAAAATATAAACATGGCGTATTAGAAATCTCTATTCCTAAGAAAAAGGGTGCGGTGCAAAAGAAGATAGATGTAAAAATTGAAGAATAATTTATTAAGAATGACGGATTAAATCCGTCATTCCCTATTTCCTACATAAGGTATGCAATCCCCTTTTTTCCAATTTTCTGGTTTTTCCTCAAAGAAGAATAATATTTCTAAATTATTGTAATCCCCCGACTTACTCTCTTATAGTATGTTGAAAATACTATGTTATAAAAAGCCTTTCGTTTTTGGCAATCAAGGAATCTGCTTATGCGGTTAGTGATATTTATTTGCTTAAGCTCATGCTTACTCATCTCGTGTAATATCTCTTTATCACCGCAAGCACAACTCAAAAATTTACAAGCCACTCCGAATATGGATCCAGCCGTTAAAAAAATTTTAGCTGAGACAAATATTTTTTCACAGGGCAATTGGCCAGACAAAAGGTGGTGGCTAGTTTTCCACTCCCCAGAATTAAATAATTTGATTGAAGAAGCCTTAATCAATAACCCTTCGCTGCAAGAAATCAAGAGTCGTATTACTACTGCAAAAGAGGAAGCAATTGTTACACGGTCTCTTCTCTTTCCTCTGGTGTTTTTTGACGCGAGTATGCTGAGGCAATATTTGAGTAAAAATGGATTATACCGCGCGTTTAACCATAAACTTGCCCGAAATGCAACACTCATCGATTTAACATTATCCTTTACTTATGAATTCGATTTTTGGGGCAAAAATCGTAATCTCTTTCATGCAGCCATTGGCGAAGCCCTCGCCACTGAAGCTGAAGCGGCTGAAGTGGCGTTAATTACCACCACAGCACTGACCCAAGTTTACGCAGCCTACAAAACGAATTTGGTAAGAAAACAACTTTATGAACAACTCGTTAGAGTACGCAGCCATCTCGCAAATTTACAAAATTTAGTTTCGACAAAAGGTCTCGCCTCAAATTTGCCCAGGTTTTCAGCTAATGAAAATTTATTTGAAGCGAAGCAATTGCTTTCCAGCATTAACAATGAACTAATTACCAATAAACACTTAATTAACATCTTGGCTGGCCGTAATCCTGATACGCCCTTACAATTTAGCTCCTCGCTCCCTTCTTTGCCGCGTTCTCTGGTTATTCCTAAAACATTATCCATAGACCTCATCGCCCGTAGACCCGATTTAATGGCACAAATTTGGCGGGCTAAAGCTTTAGCATATCGCACAGGCGCAGCAAAGGCTGAATTCTACCCTGATTTTAATATTAGCGGCTTTATTGGTTTGGAAAGCACTAAGTGGAGAAAATTTTTAGATATCACTAGCGGCAAGGCAGGTATTACACCAGCGGTCCATTTACCGATTTTTACCGCTGGAGCGATAGCAGCGAATGTTCGCGCAACGAAAGCAGAATTTGATGCGGCGATCTACGCCTACAATGATTTATTACTGAGAAGCACACAAGAAGTGCTTGACGTGTTGGCGTTTGCCCAAGACGTGTATGAACAGAAAAAAGAGCAAGTAGAGATTGTTAATTATGCTCAGCAGCGTTATAACTTAACTTATTTGCGACAACAAAAAGGTTTAGACAGTGACTTCGAGCTGTACATTATTGAGGAAGAAGTGATCCAAAGAAAACTGATAAATGTTACCTTACTCTATAACCAATATTTAGCTGCGGTAAAATTGATTAAGGCGCTAGGTGGTGGCTACTGTCAAACTGTGGTTCCACTGGCGAAAAAGACATGAAAAAAAGATCAGCATCCTTTTTATTCGCAATCATAGTCCTCTGTTTATTGGTCATCTTTTTTTTATACTGGTTTTTTATTTGGCGGTTTCAAGCTTATACTAATGATGCCTATGTACAAGGCAATCAAGTTTATATCAAATCGTTACGTAAAGGCTTTGTTACCGCTGTCTACACAGATGACAGTTACCTCGTAAAAAAAGGACAGCTCTTAGTTTCTCTCAATGAAACAGATTCTTTGATTGCACTGGAGAAAGCAAAAAAGAAACTTGCTCAAACCGTACGAGATGTGTGCCAAGCATTTCACGATGTTTTTATCCTTGCGGCAGAAATTGAAGTGAAGCAAGCAGAACTTCTAAAAGCCCAACAAAATTTCAAACACCGCTACGACGTCATTGATGCTAAAGGGGTGTCTTTGGAGGATTATCAGCATGCTGTGGATGATTTAAGGGCGAGCGAAGCTTCATTAAAAAGTACCAAAAGCAACTATCAGAAAATGCTAGCTTTTGTGCAAGGCACTTCCATTGCTGAGCACCCGTGGGTACAAGCCGCAGCGCAAGAAGTACGCGATACCTGGGTACAACTTTATCGTTGTAAAATTTACGCGCCTGTGGAAGGGCTTGTTGCTCAGCGTACAATTCAAGTCGGCATGTGGATTTCACCTAACGAACCGCTCATGTCAATCATCCCGCTTGATCAAATCTGGGTCAATGCCAATTTCAAAGAAACACAGCTTAAAAAAATGCGGATTGGTCAAAAGGTGCGATTTACCTCAGACTTGTACGGTCGTGATGTGGTTTTCCACGGGCAAATCGTGGGTTTACCAGGTGGTGCTGGTAATGTTTTTTCATTACTTCCGCCCGAAAACCTTTCAGGCAACTGGATAAAAATCGTACAGCGCTTACCTGTTCGAGTTGCATTAAATCGTGAAGAATTAAAAAAACACCCACTGCGCATTGGCCTATCACTCGAAGTGACTGCTGATCTCAGAAACCAAAATGGACCACTCGTACCGACGACATTCTTAAATTCCCCACGTTATTCCACTGATATTTTCCAATTCGAAGAGCAAGGTGATAAGGAGCTGATCGCAAATATTATTAACAGCAATATGGATCCTAATTTAAAAAAATACGCCAGAACGCCCCTTACTCTTAGCGACATTGCCCTACAAAGCAAGAATTCAGAAGAGAATAGGGATCTAAATAAACCTTATGAAAATAGCGCTAATAAAAAAGGACATGAAAAAAATTCCCATTATTAAAAACCATAAAGGGAAACATCTGCAGAGAAAATGTGTAATAGGGAAAGCATAAAATGATTCTTTATGTGCTCATCTTAGCGCTGGCTGCTGTGGTTTTTAACCTTACCTTACCCATCATGTCAGGCCTTTATATAGTGAGCGACTTAGGGGGCAGCTCTTACCTGACTTCTTATGCAGTAAGTTTCTTCTGCATTGGAAATATATTGGGGGTTCCTCTGGGTAAACCCTCCTCCACCGGATTAAGAGCTATCCATCTTTTCCTTGTGTGTTTAACTTTGATGTGCATCTTCTCTTGGCGCTGTGCTGTAGCCACAAATTATTTTGAGTTCGTTTTATTTCGTTTTTTAGAAGGCATTGCCTCAGGACCACTCTTTATTCTTATCACCTACACGCTTATTCCACGATTAGCCCCGGGAAAGGATAAAGATTACATTTTGTCCCTTTTATTAGTCTGTTTTACCTTGGCACCCGTGCTCGCCGCTTCTTATGGTGGTTGGATAGCTTATTATCATAATTGGCGTATCCTCTTTTATTCCAACATTCCTCTTTGCCTTCTTTTTATTATTTTTGTTGGCTATGCCCATAGAAAACACTATCATCCTCCAGAAGAAGTGCATTTTGATGCGATAGGGTATTTCTTTTATTCAATTAGCATTGTTTTCATCGGCACCGTTTTAACGGTTGGCCAAGAATTGGATTGGTTTCGCTCTTCACTTATTACTTTTTTGCTGATAGCAGGAAGCATAAGTCTTATTTTTTTTATCCTACACAGTTTGTCATCGAAATACCCAATTCTTGATTTAAGACTGCTTAAACATTTCTATTTTTCGTTTGCCATGTTAAACGTGTCTTTTCTTTTTGCAATTTATTTTGGAATGGTCATTTTATTAGGATTATGGCTGAAGCTCTATGTGAATTACACGCCCAATTGGATTGCTCTAATCATCGGGACAATGGCACTAGGAGCCTGGATTCCAATCGTTATCAGCCGCGTGCGTTATGATCCTCGTTTACCCCTGACCATAGCCTTAGTTTTCTTTGCTATTTCTAGTTTTTATACGACTTACTTCAATGTCGAAATTAATTTTGATCGTATAGCTTTTTCCCGGGCTTTAGCAGGCGTTGGACTTGCTTTATTTTTAGCCCCTCTTTTTCGTTTATCCGCACAAACACATCCTTCAGACAAATTGCCTGATACGCTCTGTTTTTTCCATGTCGCAAGGCTCCTGGGAAGTAGCTTAGGTGTATCGTTATTTCTTATCTTATGGCATCGCAGGCAAGTGTTTTATCATGAACGCTTAGGGAGCAGTTTGACTGCCTTCTCCCAGCTAACTAATCAATTCTTCGAGCGCGCAAAATTTTTTAACATCCACGGAAAACAAGCCTTAGCTCAGCTTGATGTTTTCCTAGATCGACAAGCCACTGCTTTGGCTTTGGATGATTGCTTCTTTTTAATGGGCTGGATATTGGTTGCCCTGCTTATCTTCTTATCGCTAACCTTTTTTTTCCGCAACCCTGTTTTATATGATGTGATAGAGCCTCCTGAAGAGAAACAAGAAACTCATTTACCTCTGCATAGGGCTTAGGCGAATTCTACTTGCGAAAAAGATAATTCAATTGCATGATGGTAGAAATGATAAACACTAATCTCCCTGGAGTAGAAGATTAGCTGTGGAACAATCAAACTTACAAAAATCGAAATCTGAACCCCCTATAATTGTCCTCATTTTTGTTACTATCGCTATAGGTATTGTCTCAGGATTGGCAGGGATGTTTTTAGCTTTATTGCTGCATCACATCCAGCATGTTGCTTACGGTTATAGCCATACTTTAGAACACCCTGAAAATTTTCTGCAGGGTGTCACTGCATCGACTGCTGAAAGGCGGATTTCTGTACTTACTCTCTGTGGTTTTATTGCTGGATTTGGATGGTGGGCAATTTATCGCTATGGTAGGCCGCTTGTCAGCATTGCTAATGCGATTAAATCCGACAAGCCGCAAATGCCAATCGGTACAACAATGCTAAATGCTTTACTCCAAATCATTGCGGTTGCGTTAGGCTCCCCTTTAGGACGTGAAGTAGCGCCACGAGAAGTGGGTGCAGCTTTTGCCTGTTGGCTCAGTGCAAAAACAGGTTTGAGTATCAGAGATTCGCAAATCATGGTGGCTTGCGGAGCAGGAGCAGGATTAGCTGCGGTGTATAATGTCCCGCTTGGCGGAGTCATCTTTATCTTAGAAACATTACTCGGTACTCTCAGTTGGTCAGCGGTCATACCAGCTCTTTGCACCTGTTCAATCGCGACTGCTGTTTCCTGGATTGGTTTAGGCAATGGACCACAATATCATCTGCCTCATTATCCGCTCAGTTCCTCTTTAATCTTATGGTCAATCATTGTAGGACCTATTTTTGGCGTCGCTGCTTTTCGTTTTCATCAAATCACTACTGCAGCACGCAAATTCGCTCCGCGCAATTGGCACGTTTTGATTTTGTGTATTCTTAATTTTATTGGGATAGGTCTCTTAGCTGTTTATTTTCCGGAACTCTTAGGAAATGGAAAAGGTCCCATTCAACTTGGGTTTACTGATAATCTAGGCGTAGATTTAGCAATAAGACTACTCATACTTAGGGTATTCATTGTTTGGAGCAGCTTACAAGTTGGCACACAAGGGGGGTTGCTTACCCCCTCACTTGCCAATGGTGTATTGTTAGCAATAGCACTTGGCGGGCTGTGGTCTATCGTATGGCCAGGCACTGATGCAGGAGCTTTTGCTGTGGTCGGAGCTGCTGCGTTTCTTGCAGCAGCCCAGCGAATGCCCATAACTGCAATTGTCCTTACTGCGGAATTTACAGGCATTAATTTTAATTTTCTTGTGCCTATCTTATTTGCTGTAACTGGCTCCGTAAGCACCTTTCGTTTCTATGAAAACAGGCAAGCCCATACTCCCTCTAAACAAAGCATTTCCACTCCTTAATCTGGCCATTTCTTACCCTCGCTGAGGCGTGCAGTCATCATACTTGCGACACAATCACCGGTAACATTAAGCATCGTTGCTAGCGGATCAATGATGATACTAATTGCAGCGATAGCGATTAAAACCGAAGGCGGAAAACCATATACTGTCAAAATCAACAATTCACCAAGCATACCGCCACTGGGAATAGCACCCATTACCGTACCTACAAGTAATGAAACCCCAAGTGCTGCAAATAACACAAATACTCCGTTAAAATCCAAATGAAAAATGCCGAATAAGAACGCTATCTTAAAGACACCGCCAATGACAGAACCATCTTTATGAATCATGGCGCCAAGCGGAACTACCGTTTCATAAATTTCAGCAGGAACACGCATTTTTTTTGCTGCCAACAAGTTGGCAGGAATACTCGCCGCACTACTGCATGTCGCAATGGATGTGAGGAAGGGTAACAATAAATTTGTCCAAAATAACTTTATTCCTTTAGCTTTATCTGCAAGATATGCGTATAACGTGAACGCTAAAATGAAATATACAATCGCAGAAAGATAGTAAATTACAGCAATGCGAGCATAAGCTTCTATCAATTGAGGACCAAGTTCGCTCACTAAAACAGCAAAATAAGCAAAAAAACCAATTGGTGCATAATACATAATTAAAGAAAAAACGCGCAAAAAAACGGCTTCGCCTGCCTGCAAAAACACAACGAATTTTTTGCCCTTTTTATTCGCGGTGGCAGTAGCAACACCAACTAATAGTGAGAACACGATCAATGCCAACATGTTTTTGTGCGATAGCAAACTCGTGAAGTCAGGAACAGAGAAAATTGCTACAATCTGACTGGACAAAGTGGGTGGAGAAATACTTTCGGTGTTTGCAAGCTGCAAATAAACACCCTGTGCTGGGGGGAAAATTTTTACAATAAAAAGCGCATAAACCGCTGCCACAACGCCAGTGAATAAAAAAACTAAAGCCATGTACAGAATAATCTTACCCAACTTTCCTAATGAATCAGTCCGGGCAATCGCTGAAGACACTGAGAAAAAAATAAGTGGAACAATGGCTGTGAATAACAAATTGAGAAAAATGTCACCAAGGAATTTTAAATAATGCGCTTTTGAGCCTAATAGGTAGCCTGCTAAACCACCTAAGATAATAGAGGAAATCAAAGTAATAGGAAAAGCGTAAGATTTGATCGTTTGATATTGAGTCACTGCTGAATTTCCTATGCAATATATACAGCTATTTAAGTTTCATAACAGAATTTATAAAAAAAGTCACTTTAACCTTACAGGATTCCCATGCAAGAAAAAGTCGCTGCCGTTTATGTCGTAAAACCTGAATTTCTACCCGTTTTAGGCAAAGAGCTAGGTCAAGTTTCCCAAGTCATTGATGATCTTGTTTTTTGCCCATTTAACAAAATCAATCCTTGTTTCGCCTTGGACATTTGGCTGGATCCCCAAATTGTAACTTTTCAGTCCATTTCCCAAGCAGCAAAGATTTTACGGCAAGCAGGAAAATTCTGGTATTTGCACCCTATTGACCAAATACGACGCTCACGCCTGATCGAAGAACAATTAAGGCAATGTCCTCCTCTCGAACGACATTTTCCTGTTAAAGACGAGCTCCCCTCGATAGGCAGTTTTTGCCTCCTTGACCACAATACCCTCGTTTATAGTGTAAATCGCTGGAAAAAATGGCCAGATGGGAAATGTATTTTTATCGAAGATAAAATCAATCCACCTAATCGTGCTTATTTAAAACTATGGGAAGCGTTCTCTCTTTTGGAAAAATATCCTCGTTCAGGGGAAACAGTATTGGATTTAGGTGCCTCTCCAGGGGGTTGGACCTATGTAGCCCAATCTCTAGGGGCAATAGTCACCGCGGTAGATAAGGCTCCACTGGACGCCAAAATAGCTAACCTTCCCCGAGTCAATTGCTTGCAACAAAGCGCATTTGCAATAGACCCTGCCCAATTGGATCAAAGCTATGATTGGGTTTTATCCGATGTCATTTGCTATCCAACTCGAGCTTACGACCTTATTATGAAATGGATTACTTCAGGTAAAGCAAAACACATGATTTTTACGATAAAATTTCAGGGAAAAATTGATTTATCAATCCTTAAACCATTTCAAACTATACCTAATTCCCGCATTATAAACCTGTATTATAACAAGCACGAAGCCACGTTTTTTTATCCATGGCCTCACTAGGGAGTAAGATATGAAAAAATCAGTATGTGTCGTTGTAGGGGTTGGTCCGGGCAATGGAGCTGCTTTTGCTTCCCGTTTTGTTAAAGAAGGTTACCAAGTTGCTTTATTAGCACGAAAGAAAGATTTTACTGCTAACCTTGCCCAGGAACTCGGAAATTCACAAGCCTACGAATGTGATGTGAGTGATATTCAATCGGTTCAACGGGTTTTTAAGCAAATAAGTAGCGAATTAGGTGAAATTAAGGTGGTTATTTATAATGCCGGCTCTGGTGTTTGGGGGAACATTGAAGAAATTACACCAGAGGCTTTTGAAATGAATTGGCGAATTAATGCCTTCGGCTTGTTTGCGGTAAGTCAAGCAGTCATTCCCGATATGAAACGAAGTGGTCAGGGCAGCATTATTGTCATTGGTGCGACAGCCTCAAGACGAGGAGGAATTGCAACAGCCGCTTTCGCTCCTGCAAAGGCGGCACAACGCAATCTTGCTGAGTCCATGGCGAAATATTTATGGCCGCAAGGTATTCATGTAGCCCTCATTATCATCGATGGTGTTGTTGATTTACCTAGAACCCGTGAATATATGCCAGACAAACCGGATTCTTTTTTTGTTAAACCAGATGATATAGCAAACACCGCTTTTTGGCTTACACAACAGCCATCCTCCGCGTGGTCTTTTGAGGTGGAAGCACGTCCATTTTCAGAAAAGTGGTAAAAAAGCCTTAAATCACCGATTACCTAGATAGCTCTAGTGCAGAGCAAACATTGCTATTAGGCTTCCGATAATCCGAGCCCTGCTGCTCGGATTTCCTTAACTTAGGTTTGCACTTACCCGGTCGAATAGATTTATTTATGATCAAAAAGTATTTAAATAAAACAAATTATTTAAAAAAATAAATGCTTTATAGACAATCTCCTTTAATTTTTTTATGCCTTCTCAGCAAAAATAACACGTTGTTTATTAACTTTTTTTCTTTCCTTCATTTTTTAAAGTAGACCATAAAATACAGCATCAATGGAAAAACAAGTTGAATTAAATTTAAACCTATGTACAATTTTTCCCGGTTATGAAGCGAATAATAATTTACATAATAACTGGCCTAGCTTGCCTTGTATTGAGTTTTTTTGGACTCTTGCATCTTCAAAAGGTCCACAAGCCAGTCAATACAAGAAATAAAACAGTACAAGCTGAAACCGCAAAAAAGGTTTCGGCCGGCGCTCCTCTAACAAATAAGAATAAAGCTGTAACTACGAAAAGCGCTCTGGCTGCTAGTGCCGCATTAAAAGAAAATGCATCTAAAACAGCAACTGACATGGTTTTGGCTGCCGCTGCTTCTGCACAAGTAATGAAAGTACGGGCTATAACGCCTAAAAAAGTTCTAGTTAAAGCAGGAACAGTTCCCAAAAAAGAATCTAAAAATAATGCTCCTAAAAAAGTTACCATCAAAAATATTACTTTAAAGAAGATACCTTTTGAGCAATTGCCTGGCTGGAACAAATCCGGTGTTAAAAACTCCCTCATCGCATTCCGACGATCATGCAAAGTTTTCTTAAAAAAGAAACCATCACATCCAGTCGGCTCTCAGCTTATCAAACTAAAAGCGAAAGACTGGCTTCCTGCCTGTAACGAAGCTTTGTCTATAGATACGACTTCAGAAGAGAATGCAAAAGCATTTTTTGAAAAATGGTTTTATCCCTTAGAACTTGTCAAACGCAAACCTGTTCGCGGTATATTTACTGGCTACTACATGCCCTTGGTCAAGGGTAATTTAACGAGGACAAAAACCTACAATACACCCATTTACGGCTTACCAAAGCATTTAAATTGGAATACTGTAAGTAAAAATCGATACACCCGCCAAGCAATTGACAAAGGGGGACTTCAAAAGAAAGCACCCGTTATCGCTTGGATCCACAGTCCTGTTGATCGAGTGTTCTTAGAAACAGAAGGCTCAGGAGTAATTAAACTCACCAGCGGTAAGCGATTATATTTAGGATACGCAGGAGAAAATGGTGCTCATTATACGTCGATCAGTAATGTACTCATTAAGAAAGGCATTATGACTAAGGACACCGCCTCCAAAAAAGCAATAGAGCGATACTTGAATAATCATCCTGCCAAAGTCGACGCACTTTTACACAAAAATAAATCGTTCGTTTTCTTTGAAAACTTAAAAAAACCTGTTGCAATTGGCGCGCATGATATCGCCCTTACCCCAGGCTACTCATTAGCCATTGATAAAAGGTGGATTCCCTTAGGTTCCCCTTTATGGTTGAGTACTAAAAAGCCCCATATCCAAGATAATAAACTCAAACGATTCCACCGTTTGATGATTGCCCAGGACACCGGTGGTGCCATCCGAGGATTAGTTCGCGGTGATGTCTATTGGGGATCTGGCAAAAAGGCAAGCTTTCTCGGCGAAAACATGAAAAATGAAGGCCGTTATTGGTTATTTTTACCTAAGCACATTTTTGATAGGCTTACAGGCAGCATCAACAAGGTATTTTGATACAGCTTTCTTTGGTAGCACCTAGTTCTTTCACTGTGTTACCCTAGCCATTATGTCAACACTTCACAGGTTACTCTATGAAAATTGCTGTTTGCAGTGACGAACTTTATCCGGTAAATGAGTTTGTTGTACGAGAATTGGAACGTATGGGACATAAAGTTATTCGGTTCGGAGCAATTAAATCGCGCCAAAATGAATCATGGACACAAGCCACCCAAGCTGCAGCCGAATCTATTCGTCAAGGAGATTGCGATGAGGGTATTTTTTTCTGTTGGACAGGGACTGGCGCCTCCATTGCAGCAAACAAAGTGCCAGGGATAAGAGCGGCACTTTGTACAGATGCACAAACAGCAGCAGGAGCAAGGTTATGGAATCGAGCCAACGTTTTAGCTTTGTCCAATCGACTCTTGACTCAAGATTTAGCCAAAGAAATTTTAGCGGCTTGGTTTAACACAACCATGAACGAACAAAGCGAGACAGCAGCAGAAGAAATTAGAGCAATTGAACATTGCTACCAATCAAGGTAAACACAATTAAATTAACCTTACACTTTCAAGGTATCCTTAAATCTTTGGAAACGATTAGATCAAAGCACAAGTTGTGGAAAAATGATGCGGAGCAAACGAGACTTGCGAAGTCGTATTTTAGCGCAAGATGCGCTAAAATACTGCCGTTCGGTGAATGTGGCGTGAATGCTTAGGGTGTTTTTGGCGCATTGGACTGTGGATTCATGGTTTCAATAATCTTAATATCGTCAACAAAGCATTTCGTTTCACCACGCCAAGGGAATACAAACTCTTCACAATGATAGGTGAGGATTACATGATCATTGTTTTGCATTGCTAATTCTGCTTTTTTAACTAGAGCTGATTTAAATTGCCCCAAAGTAAAATGGAATTCACGGCCAGTCGCTCCGCTAGCGTTCTCAAGCCCGCCTCGAATAAGCTCCCCTTCATAAGTTCCCCAAAACTTCCCTTCCTTCGCCACTTTAACAATAATGCCTGATTTTTGACCAGATTTGACTGTCCAACACCCAGCTAATAGGCATGTACTCAAAAATAATAACCAAAGAACTAATTTTTTATTCATTATCTACTCCCTTTTGGCATGCTTTTATGCCTGGCTGGTTTTCTTACCTTTCAGTTTAAATGATTATCTAAATTTTCTCCAAAACCTCATTAAGATGTTTTACTGCTTCCACTTGCATATTTAAAGCTTGTTTTGGGGCATTAGCAAAGGGAACGATCGCCCTTTTAAAGCCATGTTTAGCAGCTTCCCGCAAGCGCTCTTGACCGCTTTGCACCGGACGGATTTCTCCGGCCAAACCGATTTCGCCAAAAATAATCGTTTCCCGATCAAAAACACGATTGCGAAGACTTGATACCACCGCCGCTATGAGCGCCAGATCGCTTCCTGTTTCACTCACTTTCACACCGCCCACCACATTAACAAAAACATCCTGATCAAAAGTTGCTATTCCGCCATGACGGTGCAAAACTGCAAGTAAAATGGCAAGACGATTATGTTCAAGGCCGGCAGAAACACGTTTTGGTTGTTGTCCATACGCCTCGTCCACTAAGGCCTGCACTTCAACCAACATGGGGCGCGATCCTTCCCAAGTAACCATGACAGCCGACCCTGGCGTTGTTTCAGGTTGACGCGATAAAAAAATTGCTGAGGGATTAGCGACTTCTTTTAAACCACGATCGGTCATAGCAAAAACACCCAGCTCATTGACTGCACCAAAACGATTTTTTATGGCACGGATAACACGAAAACGGCTGTCGCTTTGTCCTTCGAAATATAAAACACTATCAACCATATGTTCCAGAACTCTCGGTCCTGCTAAAGCCCCTTCCTTGGTGACATGCCCAACGAGAAACACCGCCGTTTGTGTCATTTTAGCGAATCGGACTAGCTGCGCTGCGGATTCGCGCACTTGGCCGACACCGCCAGGGGCTGAACTTAAAGTCTCGGTAAAAATGGTTTGTATGGAATCAATGACCATGATCCGAGGCGCTTCTTTTTGGGCATGGGAGAGAATTGCTTCTACCTGGGTTTCAGCCAGTAAGCGCAAGCCTGCTGTAGGTAATTGCAAACGGTTAGCGCGCATAGCAACCTGCTGCAAAGATTCTTCACCAGTAACATAAAGCACCTTTTGCGCTTGAGATAAATTCGCTAAGGTTTGCAACAACAAAGTCGATTTACCAATACCAGGGTCTCCGCCAATCAGCACTACCGAACCATCAACCAGCCCCCCCCCTAAAACGCGGTTCAATTCGGATAACCCGCAATCCATGCGAACTTCTTTATCTAGGATCACATCAGCAACTGCAGTAATTTCTGAGCGTTGATTTGCATAGTGGCCTACGCGCGCGGTACGCCCTGCAGCCACTCTATTTTCTTCGATGATTGAATTCCACCCACCGCATTGATTGCATTGACCGGCCCATTGCGAAAAAACGGCTGCGCATTGATTGCAAACGAATTGTGTTTTGGTTTTCATTTAGACTTAGCTTTTGGTTTTTGCAAAACGTGAGCTTAGGTAGAAGAATTAGCCTTGTCAATAAAGGTTTCCCTATACCGCATGGATAAAAATCTCCATGTTCATTTTTATCCAAAAAAAGGGCGTAATCGTTTTGCCGTAGCACGTTGCTCCAATTGCTCAGACGTTAATTGATGGTCAAACTGTTTGAGAGGGTAAGTAGGATGAGGATTGTAGATACTTGGCATTAAATGAAGCACCTGAGCTGCTTCTTCTAGTAAAGAATTAAGCTGATAGTCTATCAAAGGTGTTTTATTTACATGATGATAGAGTTCTTCCCCCTGACCAATATTATGAAGAATGGCTTGGTAAAAGTGTGAGATTGGACCTCTCAGTGCAGCGATGTGATCATAAACAGGACCTATAGCCTGTAGTTTCAAAAGAGGTTCAATTTCTAGTTCTAGCTTATGCAGTGCGTTTACAAATTGCTGTTGCCGAGCAAGTAGTTTTGACAATTCCCCTGTCAGCATGTGTTGTTTGCTAGGTTTTCTGCCCTTTAATGCAAATATGGCCTGATCGTTTTTGTAGCGCGCAATAATTTTTGAGAGGGAACCAATTAACAGTGCTAAAACATTTAAGATTTGTTTTAGATCCTCATTCCCTACAGCATAGGCTAACCGATCGATATTCGTTTTAGCAGAATGCTGAGGTTGAATTCCAAGAAAATAGAGCAAATTGTGATCTATTTTTAATAAAAGGGACAACGCATCCTCACAACTTAAGCGGTATTGCAGTGTCAATTGAATCGAAAGAATCTTGTCTCCATCAGAAGAATCTTCGTCTTCAATCGCAACCTGAAGAAGCTTACTTAAAATGGATTTTGTTTCATGAAGATAAGTCTTCGCTTCATCAACTAAATGATCAATCTTGTTAACCGATAGGTCATTCATCCTTTTGAGTACCCCAAAACTGTCAATACTTAACTAACCTCAATTTACATTATACTATTCACCGCACTCGGCAGCTATTAATTGAAGAATAATCGTAACTCCCCACGCTATCCCGAGCGTAGCTTCGCTCGGACAATGTGAGTAAAGCGCTTCACTAAGCATTAGTCTATGTAGGGTTTAAGGAAATTGAAGCTCGCCCTTGTTAAAAATCGTTTCCATGCATAAAATCGATTATCGCAATGATCTTTTCTATCCACTCAATGCAAAATAAAAAAACATTTCAATGGGCTGTGGTGGGTGCAGGGCCTGCAGGTATAGCCGCAGTCGGGAAATTATTAGATCATCGTATCGCCCCAACCGATATTTTATGGGTTGATCCTCACTTTAAGGTCGGTGATTTAGGGCTATTATGGCGTAATGTTTCAAGCAACACTGTCGTAAAACGTTTCCTTGACTTTTTGCATGATGCAAATTCATTTTCCTACAAGCAAGCTCCCATTGATTTCCAACTAAACCACTTACCTCCGGATCACACTTGTGTCTTAAGCCAGATAGTTGACCCTTTACAGTGGATCACAGAGTACTTGGTTAAAAAAGTGGTCAGTGCAAAGACAATGATTCATAGTATGGCATTAAAAGAACGCACCTGGGCCTTATCCTCAGAGGAACAAACTTACAAAGCTAAAAACGTTATTCTTGCAACAGGTGCAGTTCCTTCTAATTTGAGCTACCCTGGTGTCGAAGTCGTGCCTTTTGATGTTGCGATTGATCAAGAGCGGTTAACGCAATTTGTGGATAAAAACCATACCTATGGCGTTTTCGGTTCATCCCATTCTGCCATAATTATTATTCGCTATCTTGTTGAATTAGGTGTTAAAAAAATTATTAATTTCTATCGATCGCCCTGCCGCTATGCGATTGATATGGGGGATTGGATTTTATTTGATAACACAGGGCTTAAAGGACAAACAGCAGCTTGGGCTAGAGAAAATATTGATGGTGTTTTACCCGCTAATCTTTTCCGCTACAACACCAGTGAACCAAATATTGCCCGTTTTTTGCCTGAATGCAATAAGGTTGTTTATGCTGTAGGCTTTGAGAGGCGTAACAACATCACCATCGATGATTACGAACAAACAAACTACAATCATCATTTGGGAATCATAGGGCCTGGTTTGTTTGGTTTGGGGATTGGCTATCCTGAACTAAAAGCAGATCCTTACGGCAGTATTGAGTGGCAAGTCGGCTTGTGGAAATTTATGGTGTATTTGAATAGGGTGATGCCCATTTGGTTTAAATACCCAACTTAATCCTCAAACAAGACAAGCACTGTTCTAATGAAGTATACTCTGGCAATTCTCAAATTTAGATAATGCTATGACTAAACCAATCCAATTTGAAAAATCCATGACAGAACTAGAAGAAATCGTCATGCAATTAGAAAAGGGAGAATTGTCTCTAGAAGATTCCCTTAAACAATTTGAGAAAGGAATAACATTAGCGCGCAAATGCCAAGAAGTGTTGCAACAAGCCGAGCAAAAAATTGAGATGCTTACCTCAACCACATCTGTAGACTGCGAAACTCCACATGATTAATGAAGCCATAAGCAATTATCTAGTTCGTCATGAAGCAGTGTTGCAACATTTAGTAGCAAGTGCAGAAATACCAGCCGAACGTATAAGAAGCGCGATGCTTTACTCACTTTTTCCTGGAGGTAAAAGGCTTCGCCCCTTATTAATTTATTTATCTGGGGAAATTCTCCATACGAACCAAGATTGCCTCGATATTATCGCGGCTGCAGTTGAATTAACTCATTGTTATTCACTGATTCATGATGATTTGCCAGCCATGGATAATGATGATTTACGCCGGGGCAAACCTAGTTGTCATAAAGCCTTTGATGAAGCAACAGCTATCTTAGTTGGCGATGGAATGCAGGCCTTAGCGGTCGAAATCCTGCTTTCCCATCTACCAAAATCGTTAGATCCATCCCAAGTAATTGCAGTCACTCGGGAATTGGTGGTCGCGAGTGGACCTGCTGGTATGGTCAGTGGTCAAAGTCTCGATCTTTCTGAATTAGCTCATGCCACGATTACTGAGTCTCAATTACGCACTATTCATTCGCTAAAAACTGAAAAATTAATTTCGGCTTGCATTAACATGGTCATTGCTGCGAGTCATTCTACCACGGCAAGCGCTGAAGCCTTACGCGACTTTGGCAAACACTTAGGTTTCGTTTTTCAAATTCAAGATGATTATTTAGATCACTATGCTAAAACTGATTTGCTTGGTAAAGGAAGAGCTTCTGATCTGGCTAACCAAAAAATTACCTTCGCAAGCCTTTACAGTAAAGATGAATTGTGTAACTTAATTAATGTCCATTTTCAATTTGCAAAGGATGCGTTGATCGCTTTAGGCGAGCAAGCAAATGATTTATTAGCACTTACTGATTACCTTCATCAGCGTAATAATCATTTATAAATCGGGATACTCGTAGCCCATCACTCAAGTAAAAATGACAATGAGGTCAATACAGCATGTTGGAGTTAGCGAATTTATTCACTGGAAAATCAATTAATTACAACTATTTTCTTCATCCAGACAGAACAATGAATTTCATTTATGCTTTATGCTTGTTCTTTATTGGATATTTTATTGCTAAACGAGTCAGCAATATTACTGAGCGTACACTTGCTCGACGATTTTCACGCCACCAAACCATGCTGGCTAGACGTTCTGTCTTTTATATTATCTTTATCGTTTTTTGTGTTACAGGCTTACAACATTTAGGCTTTAAATTGAGTGTATTGCTGGGTGCGGCTGGTGTTTTTACTGTGGCCATTAGTTTTGCCTCACAGACAGCAGTTTCGAATTTAATCAGCGGATTTTTTCTATTATTTGAACACCCCTTCAAAGTCGGTGATACTGTAGAAGTGAAAGGTTTTAATGGGGTCGTGGATTCTATCGATCTACTTTCAACCAAGCTGAAAACGCCTGACAATAAACTGGTGCGCATTCCTAACGAAGCAATGATAAAATCAGAAATTATTAATTTAAGTTATTTTTCAACACGGCGCCTTGATCTGCTTGTTTCAATTGCCTACAGTTGTGATTTTGCCCGAGTGAAATCTATCCTGTTAACCATTGCTGAGGATTGTGACCGCGTCTTAAAAGATCCCGTCCCCGTCGTCACTATTAATAATTTTGCTAATGCGGCTGTCGAACTCAAATTCATGGTTTGGGTTAATACTGCAGATGTTTCGTACGCACGCAATACATTGCAAGAAACTATCAAACAACAATTTGATCGCGAAGGCATCGAAACGCCTTTACCTCAAGTTACTGTGCAACGGATATAGTAATGGATCCGATTACTCACGGCGCTTTGGGTGCAGCGTGCGCACAAGCTCTCTTACATAACAAAGACAAACGAAATGCATGGGTTGTCGGCGGCATCGCTGCAATGACGCCTGATCTGGATATATTAATTAGCTCCCAATCCAACCCAATGTTATCCCTGCTCTATCATCGCAATTTTACTCATTCGCTCCTTTTCATCCCTGTTGGAGGATTATTGGTTGCCTTAGCCTTTATGCTATTTAAACGTTTTCGTAATCATTGGCGATTCACTTTGCTCGCTGCGCTTATCGGCTACGGAACTCATGGCCTACTCGACGCATGTACCAGTTATGGGACGATGCTATTTTGGCCTTTTTCTGATCTTAGAATCAGTTGGGATATTGTCGCTATCATTGATCCTGTTGTCACCATACCTTTAGTTCTGGGGGTTGCTTGGACAGTCATTCACGATGACCGGCGAGGCGTATTTTATACCCTTATTTTTGTCGGTTTGTTTTTTCTCTTTAATACCGTTCAGCATTATCGTGCACTAACCAAAATGCAAACTTATTTAAAGCAGCAAGGGTTTCAATTAAAAAGAATGCGAGCATTCCCCTATCTTGCAAGCTCAACGCTTTGGCGAACTGCTGCCGAAGTTGACAGTCATCTTTATGTTGCCGATGTCGAGACTTCACTTACTCAAAAAACCAGATTGAAACCAGTAGGAACTTTCCCTTTATTTCTCCCCTCACACTTACCGCAATCGGTTAGAGAGTCGCCAAGTCAAATGCGAGATTTTACTATTTTCAACTGGTTTTGCGATGGTTATGTTATCTTAGCCCAGCAGCAACCGCTAAGACTGGCTGATGGACGTTATCTTTTTAACGACAATCCAACCCTATCCTTATGGGGTATTCAATTCTTACCAGGTGCGCGGCACGTGGACTCATTAAGTTTTATCAAATTGGAAGCAATGAAATGACAATAGCTCTGCTCGCAACAGGTGATGAAATTATTCACGGTGATACACTCAACACCAACAGTCATAATCTAGCTCATGCACTAAGTTCCGAAGGTTTACCATTAGGACTACAGCTTGCCTGTAGTGATAAAGAGAACGAACTGTATGATTGTCTTTCCTTCCTTGCCTTAACACACGATATTATCATCGTTACCGGAGGACTCGGGCCAACTTCAGATGATCGTACCCGCTTTGCTTTAGGACGTTTTCTCAAAGCGGATTTAGTTGAATTCCCACAAGCAATTCAGCATATTCAAACTCGATTAGGGCTCGATGAAAAAGAATTAAACCCTGGTAATCGTCAACAAGCACTCTTCCCGGCTAATGCCACTATTCTGCCCAACCCCAATGGTACCGCGCTGGGTTGTTATTGCAATCAAGAAAATAAAGTATTCATTTTATTACCAGGGCCTCCACGAGAATGCCTACCCATGTTTGATCATTACGTTTTACCTTTGTTGCAACAAATGGCTCATAGCGATAAACAAATCGTGAAATGGCGCTTATTTGGTGTTGCTGAAAGCCAAATAGCCCAACAAATAGACGAGGCATTAGCAGGTATTGATTGCAAAACAGGCTATCGCTTAGAAACACCTTATGTTGAATGCAAAGTACGCTGTAAAAATCATCTTATGGGCACTGTAAAGCAAATTGTTGAATCAATAGCAGCGCCCTATCTTATCGCAACTCCAGAACAAAAAGCCTCTGAACGCCTCCTAGAAACTATTCCCAAACTCAAGATTCCAATTTCTATTGTGGATGAGGCAACGGGGGGAATTTTGCAAACGTTGATCCAGCAACCCAGCACTTATCCTTGGTTAAAATTTTATGAGGATCAAAGAACCATACTTCACTTTCATTTGCGAGGGCTTAAGGAGTACTGGTCAGGCGAAGGAAAAAAAGGAAAAACGCAGGTGTCGATAGACTATCGCAGCGCGAAAATGAATGGCGAGGAAACGCATGAACTTCCGTATCGCAGTCCCCTCGTCATTCATTATGCAGCAGAGTGGTTAAGTTTCCGCCTCCTTCATCTCATCAATCAACTGCATCAATGAGTAACACAGTTGTTGAGTACCCTCACCGGTTAAAGCGGAAACTGTAAATACCTTATCCTTCCACTGCAATCCATCAATGATGGTCTTTATTGCATTTTGCTTTGCTTCTTCGTTAGGAAGCATGTCAATTTTGTTTAGAACTAACCAACGAGGTTTACTTACAAGCTCAGGATCATAGAGTTCAAGTTCATTGATAATTGCTTTAGCCGAATCGACTGGGTCAGTATCGTCAAGCGGGCATACGTCAATCACGTGCAATAATATGCATGTTCTGGATAAGTGCTTTAAAAAACGATGGCCGAGGCCAGCGCCACTGGCTGCTCCTTCAATCAAACCAGGAATATCTGCCATAACAAAACTTTTATGGGTAGAAACACTGACTACTCCCAAACCTGGGTGCAGCGTGGTAAAAGGATAGTCAGCTACTTTGGGCTTGGCACTGGAAACAGCGCGAATCAGTGTCGATTTTCCAGCATTAGGTAAACCGAGCAATCCCACATCAGCTAATACCCTTAATTCAAGACGTAAATGCCTTGCTTCACCTGGTGTACCTTGGGTTGTTTGTCGTGGAGCGCGATTCACGCTGCTTTTGAAGCGAGTATTGCCCAAACCATGGAAACCACCCTGTGCTACCAGTAGGCGCTCACCCGCATGATTTACATCACCCAGTAGGTCTCCTGAATCGATATCATAAACCATCGTACCAACAGGAACTTGGACAATTAAATCGTCGCCTTTTTTACCTGTGCAATTTCCTCCCATTCCCGGTTGACCATTTTCTGCTTTATAGTGGCGTTGGTAACGGAAATCAACTAGGGTGTTTAAATCTGAGCTCCCTTCAAGAAAAACACTGCCGCCATCACCACCATCTCCTCCATCAGGCCCGCCGCGTGGCACAAATTTCTCGCGTCTAAAGCTCAAGCAACCATGGCCACCATTGCCCGCTTCCACTTTAATGATTGCTTCATCGACGAATTTCATGATTAATACCAAAAAAAAACCCCGGGTAACGGGGCTGCTTTTATACTTGGGTATCTAGTAGGTTAGGTGGTTTGACCCAACCTACAATAGCTACCGATTAGTTCTCTTCTGCAATAACCGTAACGTATTTGCGATTTTTAGCACCTTTAATAGTGAATTTAACTATTCCACTCACTAAAGCGTATAAGGTGTGATCACGGCCACATCCTACGCCTTCGCCGGCATGAAAACGAGTGCCACGTTGACGAACAAGGATTTCGCCTGCATTAACTATTTGACCACCATAGCGCTTAACACCAAGGTACTTAGGATTCGAGTCGCGGCCATTACGTGTACTACCGCCTGCTTTTTTATGAGCCATTTCTTTCCCCCTTACTTACTGATCGCAGTAATTTTTACTTGAGTATAGTATTGTCGATGACCCATTTGTTTCATATGGTGCTTACGACGACGAAATTTAATGATTTTAATCTTTTTATGGCGGCCATGAGCAAGTACCTCTGCTTTAACTGCAGCTTTTTCAACCAATGGGCTGCCCAAAGTAACTTTATCACCATCAGCAAGCATGAGGACTTCAGAGAAATTTATTTCATTGCCTACATCATCCGGCATTAGTTCCAATTTAATCACATCGCCTTCTTTAACGCGGTATTGCTTACCGCCTGCTTTAATTACAGCATACATAGCTATTCTCCAACTCGCCTGAATGGCTTCTACGAATTCAATAAAGTGGCATATTCTATGAAATTACACCAATGACTTCAAGTTGATTTTAAAATATTGTATACTGCGCCACCCTTCCTGATAAGGTATCTTTGTCCTGGTCGCGGGCGAAGTAAGGGTTTTTATTAATCACGGAGACTAACAATGTCAACAATCGTTTTAGAAGCTGAAACAAGAAAAGACTTAGGGAAAGGTGCGAGCCGCCGCCTACGTCGTCTTGAGAATAAAGTACCTGCTGTTTTATATGGTGGTGAAAAAAAACCCCAATCAATCCATTTATCACATAATAAAGTGTTAAAAGCGTTAGAAAGTGAAAGCATTTATTCCAGCGTTTTTGATTTACACGTTGATGGCAAAGTTGAGCATGTCATTCTTAAGGATCTGCAACGCCATCCATACAAACCGATTATTATGCATATGGACCTACAGCGTGTAGGTGCTAAAGATGTGTTAGTGAAGCACGTTCCCCTTCATTTTATTAATGAACAAACTGCTAAGGGCGTTAAAGCTGGCGGAATTATCACTCACACAATGAACCAAGTCGAAGTACGCTGTCGAGCAAAAGATTTGCCTGAATTTATTGAGGTTGATATGGCAAATGTGGGATTAGATGACATTATCCATCTTTCTCACCTGAAACTTCCTAAAGGCGTACAATTAACCATTGATGTGAAAGATGGCAGCCATGACCTACCCGTTGTCAGTATTCATGCGCCCAAAGTCAGTGCAGTTGAAGAAGAAACCTCTGCTGTTTCTGCTGCAGAAGCTGAAATTCCTGCCGCTGAGGAAAAGGAAGAGAAAAGCGCTGAATAAGCGCTTTACTTCAGGGATTTATTTTGTTTTGCGATCCACGCAAAAGCTGTCATTCCCTTAGGTGGGAATCAGATTATCGGCCTAAAGTAGCTTCCCGCTGAGGCGGGAATGACAACTGGCAACTGTAAGGAAACAGCAAAATATAACGGATTGGTACGAAAGCAATAATCCCAAAGCAGAGTCAGCAGTTGAGAATGTCGAATTGCAAAATTAGCTATTAACTCTAAAGAACCTCTTTATGGCAATTAAACTTATCATTGGGCTACGTAATCCTGGCTCCGCCTACGAACACACAAGGCATAATGCAGGAGGATGGTTTGTCGAAACACTGACCCAACGCCACAATGCCTCGTTTAAAATCGAAAAAAAATTACATGCTGAGTTAGCTAACTTTACGGTAAATAATTTGCCATGCAAAACCCTACTCCCATTAACTTTTATGAATCACAGTGGGTTACCAACTCGAGAAGCAAGTCAATTTTATCGTATCACCCCAGATGAAATCCTGGTTGTCCATGATGAACTTGATTTGCCCCCTGGACGAATAAAACTTAAAACTGGCGGTGGTCATGGTGGGCATAATGGACTTAGGGATATTATTGCTCAACTCGGCAGCTCAGATTTTCATCGCTTACGCATCGGGATTGGCCATCCAGGCCATAAAGATTTAGTTTTAAATTTTGTGTTAGGGAAACCTACGCAACAAGACAGGCAATTAATGTACGACGCAATAGAGCGAGGCATTGCTATTACTCCCACATTATTGACAGGGAATATAGCTGGGGCTATGAATCTATTAAATGGTTAGATACTCCGGGTGATTTACCCAACGTTTAATTTTGTGAGGTGTAAAATGGGATTTAAATGTGGGATAGTTGGCTTGCCAAATGTAGGTAAATCCACTTTATTTAATGCGTTAACAAAAGCTGGCATTGAAGCCGCAAATTACCCTTTTTGCACTATCGAGCCGAACGTGGGTATCGTCACGGTACCCGACCCTCGTCTTGATGCCTTAAGCGAAATTGTTAAACCACAACAAGTTCTTCCAGCTACCATGCAATTTGTCGATATTGCGGGACTGGTTAAGGGGGCTGCCAAAGGAGAGGGCTTAGGCAATCAATTTTTAGCAAATATCCGCGAAACCGATGCCATTGCGCATGTGGTACGCTGTTTTGAAAATACAGATGTCGTACATGTTGAGGGCAAAGTAGATCCGTTAAGTGATATTGAGGTCATTAATACTGAGCTCGCTTTAGCGGATATGGAGACGGTGGAAAAAGCACTGAATAAAGCCGGTAAAACAAGCAAGAGCGGTAATAAAGAAGCCCTCTTTGAGAAACAGACTCTCGAAAAAATAAAAGCGCATTTGGACGCAGGGCTTCCGGTGCGAACCCTTCCACTTACCGGTGAAGAAGAGCTCATTTCCCGACGCCTATTTCTGCTGACCGCGAAACCAGTTTTGTACATCGCCAATGTTGATGATAACGGTTATGAGAATAATCCGCTCTTAGATAAAGTGACAGCGCTTGCTGAGCAAGAAAAAGCATCTATCGTTGCCCTTTGTGCAGCAACAGAAGCTGAACTCATCGAATTAGATGAAGCTGATCGTAAAGAATTCATGGAAGATTTAGGTCTTGACGAACCAGGGCTCCATCGTGTTATCCGTGCCGGCTATGATCTTTTAGGCCTACAAACCTATTTTACCGCAGGGGTAAAAGAAGTTCGCGCATGGACAATACGTAAAGGAGCTACGGCACCGCAAGCTGCTTCTGTTATACACACCGATTTTGAAAAAGGCTTTATCCGTGCTGAAGTCATTGCTTATGATGACTTTATTACCTACCGCGGTGAGCAAGGTGCGAAAGAAGCAGGTAAATTACGGCTTGAAGGAAAAGAATACATTGTTTGTGATGGCGATGTAATGCATTTTCGCTTTAATGTCTGATTGCTAATTGCCTCATATTATTGACGTATTAATATCCAGTATGTAGGATACACTTCCTTGTGTAATTGAATGCCCGAGGTGCACGTTGCCAAATGTTACAGCAACCTTCTTTGGTGAACCAGGAAGTGGAAAATCTGCCTTAATAGAGCGCTTTACTCAAAGAGCGATCGCTGAAGACAGTACTGGGGTTGTTTATAATATCGCCCATGCAGAAAATACAAAAATTCAACTCTGGGATTTATCGGGTAAACATCCTGCCCGAATACATTATGCAAAAACTTACCTAAAGGGCTGCAATGTTTGCGTATTCACCGTTGATTTAACTAACCCTTTCAACAGGGAACAATTTTCCGCCTACCTTGAGGTTATCAAAGAATCTGCGCCTAACGCATCACTCATTCTTGTGGGATGTAAAAGCGATTTGCCTCGAAAAATAGATAACGCATCTTTCCAGGGCATCATGGAAGAATACGGGATCCCTTATGGGTTTATTACCTCATCGGCTACCGGTGAAGGTGTTAACCAATTATTTTCAGCAATCGCAAAATCCGGGAATTACCAAAAAATAAACGAGTATGTAACTAATCCTGTCCGCAAGCCTAGTCTCCATGAGCCAGAACTAGCCGATATGAAAGTTCTCATCCATCCAACATCACCTTTATACAATGCGATTGAAAACCTTGAAAAACTCGCTGCTGCATTACCCCTGGTGCAAGAAAGGAGGATTAAGGAAGCTATAGTAGAATTAATAGGTGGTTTGCGTGATCCGGAAAAAGACAAAGAGGTTGTTATTGGGACGTTTGTGTCAATCTGCGGCGTCGCTCTGCAAGAAGCACGTGATTCAGGGGTATCAAAAATGACAATTTCTCAAATAAGCAAAGCCGTCCTGGCAGTAGCAGCTGCTTCCACAATCGCCATGTTCATTGCTTCATCCGTTCTTAGTCTAGGGGTTGTTACGCTATTAATAGGCGGCATTGTTGGTACAGGTGTAGGGATTCATTTAGTCAAAAGCGGTTTTTTTAAAACCCCTCTTGCTTGTGCGATTGAACAAATTCAAATTGCAGCAAATAATCAAAATACCTTTATTGAAGAGCCCCTAATGGAATTGTCTTAACTTTCTGAGAACTTAAAGAAAATTTGCTTCTCTTTTAACGGATTATAATGGTTATTGAACCTACTGCCTTGGAATGGCAAGTATTTTTCTTGAAAGAAATTGGAACATTAGACTCCAACTTTCGAAAATCACACTCATGATCTCTGAAAGAAGCTAACACAGCAGCTCTCTTGCTATCAAAAAACTTTATTAATAAAAAACAGTAAAAATTGACACATTATTGTTTAAATTGAGTAAATAAAACTATACTAATTGAAAACAGTGTGTATTCACTATTTCCATTGAGGTTACCTCCAAAGATTGGTGTTGTTGTGTCGAATTTAACTGGAGCAAATAGCGAATGTACTTATCCAAACAATTGCTAGGATGGTTTTACAAGTTAACTCCTCAAGTGAATTTGAGTCGCCAGAACAGGTTAATTAGTAGTGTAAGTATTGAGCTCATAATTCTTGGATTGGTGTTGTTATACATCACTTTCTCATGGGAACTTTGGTTAATGCTTTACCTAGTCGCAGCCGCCTCAATCATAGTGGCTGCCAATCTCTTAATCCTTAAAAAAACGAAGAACAGCATGCTTTGTGGAAACATATTGACTTTTTCAGTTTTAATCACAGCCACCTTAGCAAACTACTGGATGGGAGGCATCTCCACTTCTTATTTTGGTTGGTATTATGTTATCCCTGTTCTTGCAGCTTCCACCGTTGGCTTGCTGGGTTTAGTCGTCTATGCTGTCTTCTCGTTATGCATGGTCGTTTTATTCTCAATAATTGCTATTGTGCCAATTTACTCCTTGTCAGACTCTGAATATCTACTTATCAATTTTATTAACCGTTTCTTTTCCCTATTTGTTATCACAACAACTTTATACACCGTCTTAAGGGAAAATATTCTTTATGAAACTATGCTGCGTGAACATAATTATCTATTGCAAGCAGATAAAGATAAATTTCATTATCTTGCCCGTTACGATACGTTGACTAATTTACCTAACCGCTCCTATTTTCAAAATTATTTTCAAAGTATTATTGAATCAGCTAAAGCAAAGAACTATTGCGTCACTGTTTTCTTTATGGATTTGGATGGCTTAAAAGAAGTAAATGACCGTTATGGACATGACGCCGGTGATTCGCTGCTTTCCCAAAGCGGAAAACGAATGCAATCCTGCTTTAGAGAAAATGACTTTCTCTCACGATTAGGAGGAGATGAATTCACTGCTGTGATCAATCATCTTGAGAGGGACAAAATACCTAAAGCAATTGCAAAACGGATTATTCAGGAATTTAATAGGCCTTTCTTAATTAATGGTAAACTCATTAATTGCAAAATTAGCATAGGATTAGCCACCTACCCTTTTGATAGCCAAAACCCGGATGAACTGGTCGTCAAAGCTGATCAGGCGATGTATTACGCTAAGAATGCTGGCGGCAATACTTATAAACTCGCCAAAAGAACGAAGAAAACTTTTTCTTAGTAAAAACTGTTTACGTAATCACTCGATTATAACTTGACATTAGCCGAGCCCCCCCTTAGCATGCATAGATTCTTCCAAAGAACTTCCTCTTTTCCCTTCCCTCATAATGAGGAGAAGTGCCCCGAAAATCGGATGAGGGGTTGCTGATTCGGAGTTCTTTATTCCGATGTTTGCCCCTGCCGGGGCTAAAGTACCAATATGAGGATTAGCGATGACGGTAGACCGTTTAAAAGCGCTGGTGAGTGATGATTTTGATGCAGTTAATACCCTCATTATTAACAAAATTCAATCACAAATTGGTTTGATTGACGACTTAGCGCATCACATCGTGCAAAGCGGGGGTAAACGCCTACGCCCTTTGTTAGTACTCTTGGCAAGCCGTGCTTGCAATTATCAAGGCAGTGATCATATTACCCTTGCAGCTATGATTGAATTTTTTCATACCGCAACACTGTTACATGATGATGTGATTGATGAATCAACTCTAAGGCGTGGCCGGGAAACCGCTAATGAGATTTGGGGTTCCAAAGCAAGTATCCTTGTAGGTGATTATCTTTTTACCCAATCGGTACAACTCATGGTGAGCGTCAATCACCCACGAATTCTTCGTTTAATAGCAGATACTTCTCATGAAATTACATGCGGGGAGGTAAAGCAATTGGTCAATCGCCATAATTGCTCGCTTTCAATTGATGATTATTTTGACGTTATTCGTGCGAAAACCGCGCTCTTATTTGCCGCATCAGCCTCAATTGGCGCCTTGTTAAGTCATACCGGGGAAGAGGTAGAAAAAAGTTTATATGCTTATGGTCTTCATTTAGGCAATGCTTTCCAGCTCATCGATGATGCCCTGGATTATTGCTCGGATGCAAAAACAATCGGCAAAAATATAGGAGACGACCTAGCCGATGGTAAAGCAACTCTACCGTTACTTCATGCTCTACAGCACGGTACAATAACGCAACAGCAATTGATCAAGGATAGCCTCAGCGAAGGTAGTTTAGACAATTTGCCAGAAGTTCTTAAAGCGATTGAAGAGACACAAGCAATCGAATTCACAAGAAATTATGCAGCACAAGAGGTAGATCGCGCTCTATCTTCTCTGGAAATTTTACCCAATACCGTTTATAAAGATGCTCTTGTGGAACTCGCACAGTTTTCGCTAAAACGGGATCATTAAAACTAATCTTTCTGTCGGAGTGTAGCTCAGCCTGGTAGAGCACTGCCTTCGGGAGGCAGGGGTCGCAGGTTCAATTCCTGTCACTCCGACCAATAATCGGCTTTCGCTATTCCAACTAGAAAAACTTAAAATAAAATTTATCAAATTTAGCAAGAAAGTCCTTTTTTGGTTACTCACCTACATGTCATCCTGAAAACGAAATACCTGGCGATAAAACAAGCGATTCTTGGCAAGATCCCTCAAGCGACTATGTCGCTTTCAGAATGATGGTGCAGTGAACTTCCTTTTTTGTTTGTTTTGATTCTTTTTGGTACAATCTGAGATTAATTTAATTTCCTGGGTTTTTAGATGCAGTATTTTGCGGCTAGAGATATTAAGAAGGCATATCCTTTAAATCTGGAATTACGCCATTTTACTCAACCAAGTTTTTTCAAATTTTGTATGTATTGGTTTAGTATTCCTATACCGTTAATTTCCAGCCTACAATTCAGGTTATCTGAACAAAAAACAATAGAATCGGTACTCCTCTTATTAACGGAAGCTAAAAATGAAATTGACTCACTACCTCAATCGCTCAATTTTCTCCCTGACTGGTTGTTGTTTCGGCCTTTAAATAATTGATTAGTCATTTTTTTAGAGTCCAGAAAAACGAACTTAAACGCTCCTTGTGGGCAAAAATTGAAGAGGCAACCTTAAAAAGTCCTGGTGTATTGCAAAGGGATGATGAAGTAGACCAGAAAATTACTCAGTGTATTGAGCATCACAAGAGAGAAATAGACACACAACTGGCTGTGCAACATGATACAACATATAAGCAAATCACAGAGGAAATGACTCAATCTTTAGTGAAGTTACATCGTTTACGGGAACATCGTGAGGGGGTGATTGATAGAGAAGGTCCAAAGGGGGAACCAATTATCTTCCAACTTGGGGAACGGACGCACATAACTTATGGCTCTCCCGACCCTCGCGCACAAAAGGACTTTGAACGATTCCGTTTATCTCGTATTGATGCAGATATTGAAAAAGAAGGGAGCAATTTAAAACAAACCAACATCAAGCGTGAAAGGTTCTTTTTGCCAGCAAAATATAACAATTCTACAGAGTACAAAGAACTCCTTGATAAGCGCACGCAAGCAGCACTTGCGCCTACTAAGCTATATGGGACATTGTAATTGCTTAAGTCTCCCATGGTGATGGTTGCGTGGTGTACAAAATCCAAACATGGGAACCTGAACCTACCTATTTGACTGGTAACAGATCAATCTCTATGGTCGAGTTTTTTGCCGAAACTCCAGAAGCACTTGCGAATTCGGTTAAGAATGCATCTACCTTGCTAAAGTGCTCCTCCCAAGTGGGTTTTTTAAATTCTTTTATGCGTCTGATTTGATCCGCCCTCCGAACGCTGTCGGGTTGTGTGTATTCTAAAATTAGCTCAGCCCAACGCATTCCATCCAGGGAATCAACATATTCAGGGACATCACCTGCTATCTCTCGAAATACAGGTAAATCACTGGCAATAACGGGAACACCTAAGGTTAACGCCTCGATCAAAGGTAGACCGTATCCTTCTATGAAAGATGGCGTAAGTAAAGCCTGGCTATGATGGATATAATTGATTAAATCAGTATCAGGACAATGAGCAATCTCGGTCACAACGCCTTTTAAGAATTGGCAACGTTCTAACATATCGACTACGTTCTCACACTCCCACCCTCGACCGCCAATTAAGAACAGATGTGGAGTTTTATCGCCCAAACGCTGTGATAAACTACGCCATATTTGAAGTAATAACAAATGATTTTTTCGGGGTTCGATAGTACTCAGAATAACAAAATAAGGTTTCTCTATAGGGCGCTTGCCTGGCGCCTTCGCTGTAATCCCTGATGCTAATAACGCCACTTTAGCTCGAGGCATAGGTTTATCAGTCAGCTGGGAATACTGAATCAAATCCTGAAGCGTTGCTTCGGAATTAGTAATAACGCCACTGGCAATCCTCAAGATATAATTCATCTTCTCCCTGTGTCTGGTATCCTCCCCAGGATCACAAAATTCAGGGTAAGTTATTGCAATAAGATCATGGACAAAAAAAATGGGCTTAACTTTCCATTTACGCATCATTCGCAAATAATCCGACTGGCCAAGACCGATGTGTCCTGTATTCACCAAAAAGGTATTTGCCTCACTTTTGGGGGGCGAAAAAGATAAGATCCCCCTAACGATAATCAGCATTGCGGCGAACTTTGAGGTAGGAGATTCTAACCATGCAAATAAAGCCTTCGATGCTGCATGAGATAATACCCAACTACGGCCGCACCAACGTACAAGAGCTTGCCCTGTATGACGATAATGGTGAACATAGGCCATAGCAACTCGATCAATGCCTGTAAGCATCTTTCCCTTTATTGAGCGGCGAAACACACGAGTGATATCGATAATAATGTTCATAAATTCCTTTTGTAACACACTAACTTAAATTGAAATTCACAAAATTAGCGTTCCTGCTATTGCAATTAGTTTGATTTATGAGAATAATTTTTTAACAGCAAGATAGCTAAGTGGTATATAAGTCTTAAGATTAATCAAAACAAGATCGCTAAGATTATTTCCGAACTAGAATATATGATATTTGCTGTGGAAGGCTAGTCATTTCATGATATTTAATGAAACAAGGAGAAGTTTCATGCATTCCTCAATTTATTATTTTTCCCCAGAATTATTAGAATCAATTGGTCATGAAATAAATTCTTACTTACGCGCAAAGCCTTTCTCAACAGAATCTTCCAGTGTAATGGATTTTCATCGAGAAAATTTTATTGCGCAACTCAATACCTGCGGTTGCGCTCCCGAAACGATTTATGAGATGGTTAATCATTATACAAATAATCAACTACTCACGGAGGCTATTCTCTCCTGTGGTGGCGGCCAAGCCCTTTTCAGTACCCCTCAAGCAATATTAAGCAATTTACACATTGCTGATGAAATACTTGACCGATATTATAAGACAGGTACTTACCGAAGGCTGATTTATACTAAGAGTTTATCCCAGGACCATTTTATTAATCTGTACATGTGCATTTATGGTATGCGTAACGGGGGAAATACTAACTTAGTTCTAAATAGGAAAACAGGAATGCTGGAACGAATTGATAATGAAGATTATCAAGCGGTTTTTCCTTTTTACGCACACAATGAGGGCAAGCATCTTCTCGAATCTCAGGCACGTGAACAATTCGATTTTGACATAGCCCCATTAGCAGCAGTTTATCTAAGGTTAAAAATCAGGAACGAAGGTCAAATTGAGTTTATTCCTGTACTCACTAAACTTGCCATTAACTCATCATTACTTCATCCTGTTGATGCTGAAAAAATGCATCAATTCAAAACCTATGGAGCTACAGCAGATTTAGCTATTTATCAAGAGTTTTGGCATCATATCAATAATGATTTAATGCAGTTTACTAATGAATCACATCCTAATAGTCAGGTCATTAACTTAGCAAAAAAGCTCGATCAGGCTTTTTATTATTTAAGGACAGAGGATTATAACTTTTTCCTAATTTCGCTAGAAGAATTTTATTTAAGAGTCAGAGAATACATTGGATTGGATTCCTTTAACAAAAAAGTTAAGCCAGTCTCTCAAGATGATATTATTGTTATTGTCATGGAGTGCTTATCAATCATCAAACCAGATTTACGAGATTTGACCTTTATTTGTTATCTTATTGCTTCGTTTCCCAGTGATGAGTCATCCATCGCAAAAATAAGATACTCTCTTGCACAAATTTACTATGCTCTAAACTCATACTTGAGTGAAACTCAAGGAGAAACAATCGTTCGTGAAACCACGGACGAAAGCCGTTTTAAATTAGAAAAGTTAGACAGAATTTTTAAATCAATTAACTTTAGGTACCTCATCTCAGAGTATAGAAAAGCAGAGTTTCTTCATATTATTAGGGTTAAAGCAACAAAAATATCCTATGATTATGTTATTCCAACTTTGATGTTTGAAGGAGAACAAGACCCTATTGAGGATTTATTCTATTTGCAACTTCAATTGTGTCAAAAGCTTTGTTATTCCTCAGAATTGACTCTGAATGAGTACAGGCTAATGCTCCTTGAAAGGCTGCATTCATTAAGTATGGCGATCAGTTTTATCGATAGAAATGAGGTGAACGAAGAAAGGAAAAATTATATTATTAATAAATTATCCGAGATATTAGGGATTATCCAAAGTTACTTGTATCTAATCCACAATACTGCCTTTACACCACATACTATTACTGCTTCTTTGGAGTTATTATTTGACTCAACTATCTTCGGAAAAAGAAATCCTCACCTTGAAAACCGTGAGTTTTTTGGCTGTTTATTCAGCGAAGCTGATATTGATGACTACTCTTTTCCCGATAAAGCCAATAAAGTATTGCTTGCCTACCTCATATCAGTTTCTAAAAATTTGGCTAGCCCCCCAGAAAACTTAGGCAATCATCCCGATTTACTAAAAATTCTCGCCTCATTAAAATCCATTGAAGAAGAAATTAAAGCCCATCCTGAACGCTTAATTGATAATAGCCTAGGTGTATACTCTCTCATTTGTGCAGTGAGGAAATTTAGCGAAAACAATCAATCCTATTTTAATTTTCATTTTAAATTTAGCTCTAACCAATGGCTTCGTAATTTGAATATTCTATTCAATGAAGCTGAGCAAAATGCCTATGTTCTTTATAAATTATGTCAGTTTTTTTTAGGACATTTATATCTGGTGGATTTACTCAAAACATTAGCTGAATATTTAGATATTTTAAAGGAAAATTCAAATTCAGTTTATGAGCGATTCTTTAGTAGCTCTCCATGGAAACAAAATTTTGCCACCTTTTTAGAAAGGTTGACCTCCCAATCTAATGATGATTCCCTCCTTTGTGAACAGTATAAAATAATTGAACTGTCGCAACCAACCCCGGTTACTCCAACTGTATAATTTAAAACCTATTGATGACAGAACTGCAGCCTTTTTATGAGAAAATATGTTCCTTTCGAGCAAAGCCTGTAGATGTTAAATTAAAAAAAATAGACGGAGAACAGTATATTTATTTAATCTTATTTTTGTGCAAAAAAAATAACTTAGTGTAATATTACAATTCCTTTTCTTGATTGGGAATAAGATGTTTGAATCGCTTGTTGTATTACATTGTGAATTGGATAGTAAAAAGAAGGTTTCTCATATCTTTCAAAGTATCGAAGAAAAACTATTCTGCTTCAGGCCTGCAACCTGTTCACGGCAAATTTTTATTTTTGATAAGTTGGCAGAAGAAGAAAAAGAAATTTTCACTAAGTATTGTGAAACATTAGCTGCAGCAGGCCAGCCCTATGATCTTTACACTGGATTTGATGCTTTTGAATTCCTTTTAAAATGGGCTGTTGGCTTGCTAAACCCTAGATACAATTTTAATGACCGATTCGTCCTGGGGAAATGTCGCGAACTTTGGACTACTTTTTGCGACACAAACGCCACACATCTTAAAGGTCGACCAATGGCAAAATTAATTCCTCAACTGCTAGAGGATGCTGGTTATGTTCGCAGCACTATCGAAAACAGAATGGAAGAAGAAAAAATCTCCGCATCATCAAGAATTAAAATAATGACAGATTTGTGTCACACTCGGCGGGAACGAAGAGAACATCAGAAAAAGCTCGGCGCTTTAAGCTTCTTTGATGTTTTTTGGAATACTGAAAGTTCTTCAGAAGAAGAGAACGATGTTAAAATTGGCAGGCTAGGCAAAAAAATTAAACGTTTACAAGAAGTTGCCGAAACCGAAGACGAAATCGTCACACCAAAGATCAGCAACAAATCCCGACTGATTGTTACTCAATCAGCAATTGCATCGTGTTGGATAAAAAGACAGCTTGAACACGCGAACCAGCCTGCGGAAGAGACTACGCAGTTTCGGTTCGAACCACATTAAAACAGTGTGGTTATCCTCTGCATTATCGAGTAGATGAGTCAATCGACTCATCTACTCAAAATGTGTTGAAATTGGTGAATTTTGTTCAGTTCCGAGTCCAAGCGGCAGCCGTATTCGGGACTCGCTATGCCACTTCCAGGCTATGGCCCGCTCTGGCCTCCCCGGATACCCATGATTAGGAAAAGCGGGAATCCGTAAGCTTGGCTTTATGCCGTAATTACTTGCAATCCCCCTAAATAAGGCTGTAACGCCTTAGGAATATGGATATTCCCATCCTTATCTTGGTAATTTTCCAAAATGGCCACTAAAGTACGACCTACAGCGAGACCAGAGCCATTGAGTGTATGAACCAATTCTGTCGCTTGCGTTTCAGGGTTTCTGTAACGTGCTTTCATTCGCCGCGCTTGATATGCTTCTGTATTAGAGCACGAAGAAATTTCCCTGTATCTGTTTTGGCTGGGTAACCAAACTTCAATATCATATGTTTTTGCAGCCCCTGCGCCCATATCCCCTGTGCACAATGTCACAACCCGGTATGCCAAGTCCAGGCGTTGTAAAATAACTTCGGCGTGGCGTACTAACTGCTCAAGCGCTTCATAGGACGTTTCAGGGGTAGTAATCCATACAAGCTCAACCTTTTCAAATTGATGTTGTCTTATCATTCCCTTAGTGTCTTTACCGTATGAACCAGCTTCACTACGGAAACATGGGGAGTGGCAAGCGTAACGAAATGGTAAAGTTTCTGCTGCTAGGATGGTATCGCGTACAGTATTGGTTACGGAAATTTCCGATGTTGAAATCAAGTAGTAATCTTGTTCACCTCTGAGCTTAAACAAATCATCTTCAAACTTGGGCAATTGCCCTGTACCTATCAAACTGTCTGCGTTCACGATATAAGGAACATAAATTTCTTGATAACCATGCTCCTGAGTATGAATATCCAACATAAACTGAATTAGCGCGCGATGAAGCCTTGCCAACTGATTTTTCATCACTACAAAGCGGGAGCCGGTAATTTTTGCAGCCAACCCAAAGTCCATTTGCCCGAGCGCTTCTCCTAATTCATCATGCGATTTAACTGGAAAATCAAAATGTGGTATGCTCCCCCAACGCCTAATCTCGAGATTATCATTCTCATCTTTGCCTGTGGGTACCGATTGATGCGGCAAATTCGGCAAAGTTAACGTTATTGCCTCCATTTGCTGTAAAACATGCTCAAGTTCTGCTTTGTTTTTATCCAATTCCTGGCCAAGTCGATTGACCTCTTGGCGCATAAGCTCGATATCTTCACCACGTGCTTTAGCTTGGCCGATGGCCTTAGAGCGTTGATTCCGTTCATTTTGCAGTGTCTGTGTTGCAACTTGGAGTGCTTTCCTCTTTTCCTCTAGAGCACTAAAAGAGCCGACATCAAAAAGAAAACCACGCCGCTGGAGTTGCTCAGCAACATACTTTGGATTATCACGCAATAATTGAGCATCTAACATGATTACCTCACAATACCTCGTGTTGATTGGTTTAATGCATCAATCATAGGAATTACTTCGGGACAATCATTTTGCATAAGTTCTAATTCTGCAACTGCCTGTTGTACAGTTAATCCCTTACGGAAAATGATTTTATAAGCGCGTCGTAAACATTCAATGGCGGAAGGTGAGAATCCCCGGCGTCGTAAACCCACAGTATTAAGTCCACAAGCTGCAGTTGTATGGCCTGCAATCATGACGTAGGGAAGAACATCCTTAGTAATGTATGTCGCTCGTGCAATAAATGCATAAGCACCAATATGACAGAATTGATGTACAGCAGCATAAGCCCCAACAATCGCGTAATCATGAACTATAACATGCCCCGAGAGCGCTGCATAATTTATCATCGTGACATTATTACCAACAACACAGTCGTGGCCGATGTGAGAATAGGCCATTAAATAATTTTGATTACCTATACGGGTGATGCCTCCACCCTTGACTGTACCGCGGCTAATCATGCAGTACTCGCGAATAACATTGTTATCCCCAATTTCCAAACGAGTAGCCTCACCTTTATAGGTGATATCTTGTGGCTCGTCACCAATTGAGGCAAACTGGAAAATCTTGTTGTTCTTTCCGATAACAGTTGGACCTTGAATTACCACATGAGGGCCAATCCAGGTGCCTTCACCAATTTCAACCCCAGCACCAATCACACTGCCGGGACCTATTGATACCCCAGCTGCCAATTTGGCCGTGGGATGGATCATTGCACGTTCATCTATCACTTTTTATTTCCTTTGCTGCACTCATTAAGTCTGCGGAGCAGGCAAGCTTGTCACCAACAAATGCTTCACCATGCATTCGCCAAAAATCTCTTTTTTGACCAATCAGTCTAACCTCTAAGCGAAGTTGATCCCCAGGAGTCACCACATGCTTAAATTTAGCATTATCGATACCTGCAAAAAAGTACATGAATTCGTGTCCTTCCTTCGGACTGCGCGACAAATTAGATAATAACGCGCTTGCTTGCGCTAAAGCTTCAAGCATCAGCACACCTGGCATAATTGGATTTCCAGGAAAATGTCCATTAAAAAAAGGTTCATTGATTGTCACATTCTTTGTGGCTATTAAATAATCGAATGCAGTATATTCCAAAACCCGATCAACCAGGATAAAGGGGTATCGGTGTGGCAATAGATCAAGAATTCTTATTATGTCAACGGGTTCACTCATCGTTTCTCTCACTCAATTCATCATTTAATCGATTCGTACTCATGAATATCAAAAGATACAAAACACTAATTCTGGGAGATTTGCTCCTTGTTTTTATTGCTATACTCTCTCTCCAATTTTGCGAGCCGATTAATGTAATCATCGAGACGGCGGAAACGCGCAGCGTTACGACGCCACTGATGATGCTCGCTTACTATGGTTCCCGAAGAATAAACACCAGACTTAGACAGCGACTTGGCTACAGTTGACATCCCCGTAATCACGACATCATCGACCAGATTAATATGTGCAGCGATACAACTCGCTCCCCCAATAATACAGTGTGAACCAATCTGAGTATAAGCACCAATTGCTGCGCAGCCGGCGATTGCTGTATTTTTACCAACAGCTACATCATGGGCAATGTGGACCAAATTATCGATGTGCACGCCCTCGCCTATATAAGTGTCGCCTAATGAACCCCTAGCAATAACCGTGTTTGCACCAAGCTGTACATAATCTGCAATCACCACTCCCCCAACAGCAATGCCACTATGCCATCGTCCTTGTACTTTAGCACTGTTAAAAGGCCTTGCCCCAACAACCACTCCACTTCCAATCACCACATTGGCACCTAATTTTGACCCTCTATGGATGTAGACACCATTATGAATGGTAGTATGCGAACCTATACTCACCCCTTCTTCGATAACGCAGTTTGAGGCAACATTTACCCCGTTCCCTAACTTCGCTGAAGATCCGATTACAGTATTAGCGCCTATTGCAACCTGTTCCCCTAAAACCGCTGAAGAAGCAACCGATGCCGTAGGATGGATGCCAGCTTGGTGCTCGATAGCCGCCTGTGGCAGCATTTCGGCAGCAATCGTTATACTGAGCAAGGGATTAGTCACGACTATGGAATTGACCGGACAGTATTTGGCATGTCCGGCTGCTAACAACACAGCACCTGCCTGAGTTTTATCTAACAACTGCAACATCATTATATTGTCAAAGTAAGCTAGATCAGTGCTGGTAGCACAACTCAGGGACGCAACACCTCTTATAGGTTGCTCAGCATTGCCATGCAAGCAACCATTAAGCCGGCGTGCCAATTCGGCAAGGGTATACACAGAGTGCCTAATTAGCTGATTTGCTTAATCACATTGTCAGTAATATCTAGCTTATCAGAACTAAAAGGGGCTGCATCCTTTTGCAGAACAACATCATATTTATCAGTCTCAGCGACTTTAGCAATGGCCTTACGGATTTTGCTATAAAGATCTTCCATCGCTTCGTTATGAGCTGTGCTCAACTCTTGTTGGTATTGTTGGCCTTCTCTTTCGAAAGTTTGCTGAGTAGAAAGAATTTTTTTCTCAAGATCTTTCTTTTGTGATTCGCTCATTACTGAACTATCGCGTTTAAATTTTTCCATATCTTGTTTTAAACCTTCTTCCATAGCGACTAATTTGTCACGACGGGGTTTAAAATCTTTTTCTAGCTTTTGCTGGATCGCCTTCATTTGATTAGAGGTTTGCATGATTTTCTGCAAGTCCACCACACCAATTTTTACATCCGCAAATGCATTGAACCCAACGACGCTTAACATCAACGAGATTAAAATCCCAGTCACACGCTTCATTTTTATTGCTCTCCTAATTAAAAGACTCTGATGCTATCACAGATCAACAAAGGTTGCGATAATTGCGAACCAGTCTATTGTAAATTTTCTTTAACAAATCGCTAAAAGCCTGAAGATAAAGTAAATTGGAATACCTGCTCATCATCAAAGCGTTGTTTGTTTAACGCTTTAGCTAAACTGAACGCTAAAGGCCCGAAAGGAGAACGCCATTCAACAGACACGCCCGCGGAATAGCGCAAAGGACCTGAGTCTGTACCAGTCAAAAAAGTAGGTAACCGGCTCGCATACACATTACCCACATCAGTGAATATCGTGGTTCTGACTGTGTCGCGGCTCAATGGATAAGGCAAAATAAGTCCTGCACTACCGTTGACCAGAAAGTTTCCTCCTAACGCATTACGATTGTTATCTCTAGGCCCCAAAGAATAACTGTCGTAACCGCGCACCTGACCTGGGTATGCGATACCTCCAGCATAATAGTTTTCAAAGAAAGGTAAGCCGTCTCTATTAAAGGTATTTCCATAACCTATGTTGCCTAAAGCTGTCAGAATAAATCCGCGGATGAGAGGCTGGTAAAAACGGGTCATATAAGTCGCTTTATAATAAGCCAGTGATCTTGATGATGCAGGAAGCGCTACCAACCCATTGAGTTGTTGGTTCCATCCTTTGGTTGGATAAGGCATTTGATCGTAGGTGTTGCGATTCCAACCACTGCTTAAACGGATTTCATGAAAATTGCGGCCATGCAAAAGCACGAAATTTTGGATTTGCTGGACAATTCCAACTGACTTTATACGTAAGTCCTGATAACCATAACCCAATTGTAAGCTGCTGTATTCGCTGAGAAGAATATTATAGTTTACGTCTCCTCCAAAACGATCGGCTGAATAAACACTAATATCTTTTAAGTGTTTGGGGTCGATGGTATTGTAATAGAGGTTAATACCTCGCCCAACACCAGTTTTGGTATAAAACGGGTTATAGTAATTAAATGAATAGTCTTTACCCCAGTAGCTTGCATTAAAACCAAACCCTACTGAGCGCCCTGTACCCATGAAGTTATGTTGATTAAAAGCCGCATTAAATTGGGGCCCATTGGTTCCATATCCTAATGAAGCGGTAGCTTCTGCGGATGGCGCCTCTTCGATTTCAACATCCAAATCTACCTGGTTATTTGCCCCAGGAACTGGAGTGGTTTTCACATTAACATTTTTTAAATAGCCTAAAAGACGCATTTGTCTTTCAGATTCCTTAATATTATGTAACGAGAGTAGTGCCCCCTCATTCTGACGAATGACATTCCGTAAAACATAGTCAGCAGTCTTAGTGTTGCCATGGAAATTAATGCGTCGTACGTAAACATGACGTCCAGGTTCAACGACAAAAGTAATAAATACGGTTTTATTCGCTTCATCAATGCGTGGCTCAGCGTTGATCGCAGGAAAACCATAACCAATATCCCCCAGTGCTAAACCGATAGCAGAGATACTTTCTGTCACTTTCTTTCTTGAGAAGACGTCCCCTTTCTTAACTTGGACAAGTGCGTCAATTTTCTCTTTAGGTAGAATGGTCTTGCCGATGACCGAATAGCCAGCAAATCGGTATTGCGGTCCCTCTTCGATATGAATATTAATAAATACGTCTTTTTTGTCAGGTGATAACAGTACTTGTGAGGAGACAATTCGGAATTTTAAATAACCGCGATCAAGATAGAACGACCGTAAAGACTCTAACGAAGTATCCATTGCGGCTTTAGAGTATTGGTCCTTCTTAGTAAGGTAAGTAAAAATGCTTGATGTAGACAAAGACATCTGGGGTAACAGCTCATTACTCGAAAAATCATGGTTACCGATGAATTTAATTTCTTTAATGCGCGAAACACGCCCCTCGGAAATAGTCGCATTAATTGCTACGCGATTCTCAGTTAGCGTTTTTACACTAGTTTCAATACGAGCATTATACTTTCCACGTGCATTATAAGCTTGTTTTAACTCCTTTTCTAAACGCTCAAGCGAAGATCGTTGGTAGACTCGCCCTTTAACTAGACCAAGTTCTTTTAGCAATTCTTTCATCTTGTCACTGGGAATTTCTTTATTCCCAACGACAGTCACTGAACCAATGGTTGCTCTTTCAACAACATTAACAATTAGAGTGTTTCCTTGCCTTTCAAGCTCTACTGACTGAAAAAATCCGGTATCATATAAGGCTCGAATAATTTGCGCGGTGGAAGCAGGACCGATTTCTTCACCCACTTGGACGGGTAAGTAATTTAATACAGTCCCTGCACTTATCCGATGTAATCCGGTAATTTTAATATCACGTACAATGAATTCACCTGCTGCACTCACTTGTGCCGACCAAGTCAACGCCGCTGAGCAACATATACCTAATAAAATTTTTCTACTGACTTTTTTCATTATTATTTACGTCCAGTACTACTACTCATGTTGAAGTGCTCAGTTCCTCTCAGGGAACGATCTTTTTAGGTGCACCTTGCGAGAAACTATCAAAATACTCACAAAAATAATTTTATCGCCAACCTGCACTCAAATCCGACTGTTCAAGTAAACATAAACATAGGAGACCTGAGCTATTACCTCTTGTTCTTAGGATCAAAAGAGTACTCTTCGGAGCCTAAGAGAATAAATTGCAACCCTTTTATAGGAACTGACCGACCCTGTCAAGAAAATGAAGAAGACCTTACCTGGCTGTACACTTTTTCTGGTGCTATTTTATTAAATATTATCAATTGGTTAAGCGCGAAATATCGTTACTTAATGCCAATAACATTAATCCCATTAGTACCATTAGTCCTAAATAAATACCCACTGATTTTACGTTATCAGGGAGTGGTCTACCTCGAATAACTTCGATCACACAATACAACAAATGTCCACCATCAAGCATAGGGATTGGAAGCAAATTCAATACACCTAAGCTAATGCTTACTAATGCTAAAAACGACAGGTAATAAGTTAATCCACTACGACCCGATTCACCTGCTCCCTGAGCAATACCAACTGGGCCACTAATACTTTGTAAAGCTAATTTTCCTGTGATAAAACGGCCAATCAATGAAAAAGTAGCCCCTGTTAACTCAGTGGTTTGGTAGAAAGCTGTACTAACTGCTTGTAAAGGGCTTAGGCGTTGCGTACGTAACCACTGCTTAGGCCAATCCATTTTTTCCGAGCGAAGCCCGAGAAAACCCTCTTGCTGCCCCTCATTCAGTTTAGTGCCAATAGGTAAATTAACAATTTGCTCTTGCCCTTGCCTTTTTATGACTAAGGATAATTGTTCACCAGGATGACGTTTTACATACTCGACCAATTCCAGCCAATCATCTATAGGCTTGCCATTGATTTTCGCTATGACATCACCTCGTTGTAAACCTGCAGCCTTTGCAGGTGAATCATCCACCACTTCGCCAATTACAGGCGGAATCCTGGGGATAAAAGGGTTTATACCCAAACTATTTAAAGGATCAGGTTTTTTTGTATCCAACTCCCAATGCGCAAGAGGTAAGAATACTGTTTTCATTTGCCCATTCTCTAAGGATTTTACTGTAAGCGGGACGGTTGTATCACTACCTAGCAAAGGCATTAATGCAAATTGAAAATCACGCCAACTGGTGATTTTTTTACCATCCAAAGCCAAAATCTCTTGCTTAGGTGTTAAACCAGCTGTTGCAGCAATGCTGCCTGGCTTCACTCCGTCAATCATTGGTGCTAACGATTGGATGCCAATGACAAGTACTAGCCATAAGGCTACAAAGGCAAAAATAAAATTAAATAACGGCCCTGCAACAATAATAGCAATTCGTGACCAAACCGATTTAGTATTAAAAGCTAAATGACGTTCATGGGCAGGAACCTCCCCCTCTGCTTCATCCAGCATTTTTACATAACCACCTAATGGAAAAAGAGACCAAGCATATTCTGTCCCTTGTTTATCACGCCAACGCGCTAATACTTTGCCAAAACCAAAAGAAAAACGTAAAACCTTCACTCCACAGAGACGAGCTACTAAGAAATGTCCATACTCATGCACTGTGATTAACAGCAATAAAGCCAGAAAAAAATAAAGCAAGGTTGTAACCATAGTTATAATCCCGGGTTTAGAAAAAACAACCCACTATAAAATAGAGATGAGGCAGCGATTAAACTGTCTAAACGATCGAGAATCCCGCCATGCCCAGGCAATATATGCCCAGTATCTTTAATATTAGTTCGTCTTTTAAGCATTGATATGAATAAATCGCCTATCATAGAGGTTAAAGTGGTAATAATTGCAATTAAGAACCAATACACCAAGCTTTTTGGCTGGAAATAAAAATAGCCCCCCAATGCAATCAACATCGACAATGTAAAACCACCCAATGACCCTTCAATCGTTTTTCCTGGACTAACTAAAGGGATTAATTTGTGTTTTCCCCATTGTTTGCCCATTAAATAAGCGCCGATATCTGCTGCCCAAATTAAAAACAGCAAGTAAACAATTAAATTTTTTCCCTGAGGTGCCTCATAAATTCTCAATAGGGTCTGCGCAAACAAAGGGAGTAAAAATAATCCTGCCAGGAAAACAACCCAAGAATATCCCCAAACGCGCTGAGATTTAGGGAAGCTAACTATTGCAACAAAAATGGCTAACCAAAGTACTATTCCAACGACAAGCCAATAATAAAATGCAAAATGACTAACCCACGCAGCTCCTAATAAAAGGGCAATAAAAGTCATCTTTAACCAAAGCTGCTTAACTGGAATTAACACCAACCACTCTAAACCGCAGGCCGTCAATAGTAGCCCAACTAAGCCAGTAAAAATCCAGCTTTTTGCATAGAAAATGATAAACAAAACAAGCGGCGCAAGGATTAACGTGGTTAATAACCGTTGTCTAAACATGATTTGACTCTTTCAGTTGCTGGGAAGTTTTACCATAACGCCGCTCTCTTCGACTAAAACTAGCGAGTGCTTTTTGAAACTCATCAGCGTTAAAATCAGGCCAGTGTACATCAGCAAAATACAGCTCAGTATATGCCAGCTGCCAAAGAAAAAAGTTAGAAATTCGCTGTTCTCCACTAGTACGAATGAATAAATCGGGATCCTGTAAACCGTGTGTACTTAACGCCTCAGCTAAAACACTTTCGTCAATGGCATCCACGGTTAATTCGCCGGCAAAAACTTTTTTTGCAATGGATTTTGTTGCCTGGACTATATCCCATTTACCCCCGTAATTGACAACAACATTTAATGTCAATCGTGTATTATTTTTAGTTAACTCTTCTGCAGCATGCATCTGCTCACATAGGGTTGGGGATAAAGCTTGCCTATCTCCAGTAAACCGCAGTTGAATGCCATGCTGATGTAGCTCCTGCACTTCGTGGCTTAGAGCTTCGATAAAAAGCTGCATGAGAAATTCAACCTCATTTTCCGGCCTTGACCAATTTTCGCTGCTGAAAGCAAACAAACTGAGGATGGGTATTTGACTTTCTAAGCAACAACGAATTACTGTCTTGACTGCCTCAACTCCGGCGCGATGACCTTCGATTCGCAGCAAACCACGATTTTCTGCCCAACGACCATTCCCATCCATCACAATGGCAATATGTTGAGGTAAGCTATCATTCAAACTATTCATCCAACTATACAAAAGCCAATAGTCTAACTGCTTTAGAGCAAAATATTAAGTGTTGTATTATTTGATTGTGTATATAATTAGGTTTTTCTTTAAAGAGATTGATATGCGTAAAAATGTACCGCTTGTCTTAATGATCCTAGACGGCTGGGGGTACCGTAAAGAAAAAGAACATAATGCAATTTTCGCAGCCAACACTCCTCAATGGGATGAATGGTGGGCAACTCGACCCCACATTTTGCTTGATGCCTCAGGACACCAAGTTGGATTGCCCGACGAGCAAATGGGAAATTCCGAAGTGGGTCACATGCACATCGGAGCGGGTCGTGTCATCTATCAGGATTTCACCCGCATTAACGAAGCCATTGCCAATGGGGAATTTAACCAAAATGCAGTACTCATTAAACTTATTGAAGAGGCAAAAACAGATGGGAAAACAGTGCATGTGATGGGACTGCTTTCTCAAGGAGGGGTACATAGCCATGAAAACCATTTATTTGCTTTTCTTGCGCTGTGTGCGAAACACGCTTTTAACCGGGTTTGTCTGCATCTGTTTCTTGATGGTCGCGACACTCCGCCGCAAAGTGCTTTAGAAAGTTTAACAAAACTTAGACAACAGCTTGAGATTTATCCTGTAGCTTCTATCAAGTCAATTACCGGGCGTTATTTTGCAATGGATCGCGACAAACGCTGGGAGCGAATAGCACCTGTTTATCATTTATTAACAGAATGTAAAAGCAGTTATCACTTTAATTCAGCAGAAGAGGCCGTTAAAGCATCTTATGCAGAAAAAAAATCAGACGAATTCATCCCCCCTACTTTAATTGGTGAATGTGAGCCTATAGAGGATGGCGATTCCATTTTATTCTTTAACTTTCGCGCTGACCGTGCACGTCAATTGACACAAGCGCTTATTGACGAAAACTTTGATGGCTTTATTCGTCCAAAGCAGCCTACTCTGAGCCATTTTGTAAGCATGACCCAATATGCGAAAAATTTATCCACAGAATGTGTCTTCCCCCCTTTAAATTTACACAACACACTTGGGGAGGTCATCGCAGCAAATGGATTAAGCCAACTGCGGATTGCCGAGACAGAAAAATATGCTCATGTGACTTTTTTCTTTAATGGCGGTTCGGAGCATGTTTTTCCTAACGAAGACCGGATTCTCATCCCATCTCCTTTAGTTGCTACCTACGACTTACTTCCAGAGATGAGCGCTCCGGAACTCACACACGCATTAATAGACGCCATCCGCAGCGAGGCTTATGATGTCATCATTTGTAACTATGCCAATGCAGACATGGTCGGCCATAGCGGCGATTTCGCAGCCACTAAAAGAGCCATTGAGTGTTTGGATCAGTGCATGCACGAAGTTTGGCAGGCATTGGCAAGTACTGGAGGTTCTTTATTAATCACAGCAGATCACGGTAACGCTGAAGCCATGTATGATGAAACCACCCATCAAGCACATACTGCCCATACTTGTCAGCCCGTGCCTTTACTTTATGTGGGGGGGGATTGGCAATTTAATAAAGATAAAGGAAGTTTAATTGATATTGCCCCTACCGTTTTAGCCTTACTCGATATTAAACAACCCCCTGAAATGACAGGTAGCGCATTATTGGCGGAAACCCATGAGCTCTCGAATTAAACGTCTCCTTAGTATTTGCTTGATAATTTCAGTCAGCGTTTGGGCTGAACCCGCTTCGCTTACTCAAACTAAGAGTAAGCTCAAGCAACTTGATGAGCAGATCAGTAAACTCAAACAAACCTTAGCTTCGGCAAATGACAAACGCGGAGTATTGGATAAGGAGCTTGCGAATACAGAAAGGCAAATCGGTGAAGGGATACACTCATTACGCAACATCCAACAAGATATCAACACTAAACAACAAAAGATTGTCAATTTGCAACAAAGTGTGAATGATTTAAATAAGCAACTGATTGCTCAACAACAGCTGCTCGCTGAACATGTTCGCGCCCGTTATAAGATGGGCGAATATCAGCCTTTAAAGTGGTTAATGAACCAAGATGATCCCTACGCCATTAGCCGGTTGCTTACGTTTCACCAGTATTTGGTACGCTCACGGCAAAATATCATCGACCAAATCGATATGACCAAACAAAATCTTACTCTTAACCAAGAAACACTAAAAACAGAGCTCGAAGCCCAACGGCAATTACAACAACAATTGAATAAACACCAACAAGAACTTGAACAAAATAAGCATTATCACGAAGCAGTCATTCAATCCCTCAATAATGAAATTCAAACCAAGCAATTGACTCTTTCTGAATACGAACGCAATAAGAAAAATTTATCTCAGCTTCTGAAAACTTTAGCGCAGCAAAGCATTATACAAGTCAAGCAACCTTTTACCCAAATGCGCAAAAAACTTCCAAGGCCCGTTCGAATCCAACCTCAAGCCTTACAAAAAATGAATCAAGGAGTGACATTTTTTGCCGGAGAAGGCACACCAGTAACCGCCGTTTACCCTGGCAAAGTAGTCTTTAGTGATTGGCTAAATGGTTACGGTTTATTGTTAATTCTCGATCATGGTCAAGGCTTCATGACCTTGTATGCTCATAATCAATCCTTGTTTAAACAAAAAGGTGAAACTGTCCTTCAAGGGGAACAAATTGCTGCAGTCGGCCACAGCGGCGGACTGAAGCAAAACGGACTATACTTCGAAGTAAGACATCGTGGTAAAGCGATCTCACCCCTAGATTGGTTGTCTTAAGGTTGCTCCTGGCATTTATATTGCAATACATAAAATGATACCGGAAGGTGGTTCGCTCAGGCGATCCTAACTTACCAAGGAGAACAGTATGCACAAGAGACGGTTTTATTTTGGCGCCATGGCGACACTGGTTACCACAGCCTTAATTTTTCCGGCGCAAGCATTTTCAGAAAATGACCAGGGCAGCGGATCAAAACAAATTCCAATGGAAGACGTGCAACGTTTTTCAAATGCGATTGGGGAAATTAAAAAATATTACGTTAAACCTGTCGATGACAAGGAATTATTTGATAATGCTATTCGTGGTATGTTGAGTGGATTAGACCCGCATTCCACTTATCTTGACGAAGATGCATTTAAGGAATTACAAACCTCGACCAGTGGTGAGTTTGGTGGACTTGGTATTGAAGTCACCATGGAAGATGGAGTCGTCAAGGTCGTTACCCCCCTAGTCGATACGCCAGCCTTTAAAGCAGGCATTAAAGCAGGCGATTACATCATCAAACTTGGTTCTAAATCTGTACAAGGCATTAGTTTAAAAGAAGCTGTTGATTTGATGCGCGGAAAAGAAGGAACCACACTTGATCTAACTATTTTACGTAAAGGCGAAAGTAAGCCACTCACTTTCTCCCTCGTCCGTGAAAAAATTATGATCAAGAGCGTTAAAAGTAGACTCCTTGATGACGGCTATGGTTATGTCCGCCTTACCCAATTCCAAGCAATGACGGGTCAAGATATGGAGAAAGCAATTGAGCAACTGAAACAGCAATCGGGTGGTAAATTGAAAGGACTGATTCTCGATTTACGCAATAACCCCGGGGGCCTTTTGGATTCAGCCATTCAAGTGTCCGATGCGTTTCTTGCCAGTGACAAAAATGGCAAACCAGAAATGATTGTTTATACTCAAGGACGTCTACCTGGATCAAAATTTACAGCCTTATCAACAAATACCAAAGACATTTTGAATAATGCCCCTATGGTCGTGTTGATAAATAATGGATCTGCCTCTGCTTCTGAAATCGTGGCAGGTGCTTTAAAGGATAATAAACGAGCAGTCATCTTAGGTACCCAAAGCTTCGGTAAAGGTTCAGTGCAAACTGTACTTCCTCTTGATGATAAGCGCGGAATTAAACTTACAACCGCCCTGTACTATACTCCATCCGGCACTTCAATACAGGCGAAGGGGATTACACCGGACATCGTCGTGGAAGAAATCGAAGTACCTAAAACCGAGGCTAAAAAAGATAGCTTTGCCGGCTTTAGCGAGGCTGATTTAAGTGGTCACTTAATGAATAATTCTGAACAAGCAGCAAACATTAACTCAAATAAAGATGATGAAGCTTTATTGCATGAGGATTATCAATTATATGCTGCACTGACTATTCTAAAAGGTTTAGCTGTAGCTGCTAATCGTTAACTCGAAAGTGCATACTATTCACCATATGATCTTAGGTTCATGTGGTGAATTTTTTTTCTTCGCTTCAGGGTCATACCTCCTCTCTTATACGTCCGGCTTGCTGGGTGCAGAACATAGGGATAAAAGGGATAAGCTATTCACTTAATTTGTTGATTTGTTTTATTTATGAGATAATTGCTGCCAAACAAATCTCATTGTGTTTTTATGAATCTATTAAGACTAGGCTTTTTACTTTCGCTCGTTATCTATCATGCCTTGGCAAACGCAACAGTTAATGATTATTTCAATAGCATTAGGACAAAACCAAACGCCTTGTACGCGTTTCTAAAGAACATGCCTAAAGGTGGTGAATTACATTATCATTTGGCAGGTGGTGCTTATCCTGAAACGATGCTTGCGCTTGCCGCGCAAGGTAATTACTGCTTGGATAAAGAAACATTGTCTATCACCAAAACCGTTGAACGTTGCTTCGGCATTAATGGAAAAGAATTAAGCGAATACCCTAACCTCTACGCGCAGACAATCCGAGCGTGGTCATTAAAAGATTTTAAACCGAGTCGCGATGAAACCAGCCATGATCATTTCTTTGCTAGTTTCTATAAATTCATGCCCGTTGTCGCTGACTATAGGCCGCAACTGCTTGCCGAAATAATGCAGCGTGCGGCGAGTCAACACGAACTCTACCTGGAAATCATGATACTGCCGGATAACGCGAAATCAACAAACTTCGCGCCCGCAAAAATTGCTCCAAATCAATTTGCTCAGGTGCAACAGCAATTACTCCAAGATCCAAATTTTGTGAAAAACATTCAATCCACTGCCAACGAATCCACTCAAATTTTAAAACAAGCTCGGCAACAACTAGGCTGCGATAAGAATCCAAGCCAAGGCGTTTGCCAACTGACAGTTAAATTTCAATATTACATTTTACGGGAACAACCGCTAGAAAAAGTATTTGCCCAAGCCTTAAATGGCTTTGCAGCGGCAAGCCAATCGCGGGATATTGTTGGTGTGAATTTAGTGCAGGCCGAGGATGGTATTATTTCCCTGCGTGATTATCACCAACATATGAAAGTGTTTGATTTTTTGCATAAGGCGTACCCGACCGTTCATATCGCTTTACATGCTGGAGAATTATCACCCAGCGATGTTGCCCCTGAAAATTTACGTTTTCATATTCATGATGCCATCATCACCGGACAAGCAGAAAGAATAGGACATGGTGTTGATATTGCCTATGAAAATGAAGCAGAAAAGTTATTCAATACTATGGCTAAAAAGAAAACCGCCGTTGAAATTAATTTAGTTAGCAATAAAAAATTGCTTAATGTCTCAGGCATTCATCACCCGTTAAATGATTACCTTAGCCATAAAGTCCCTGTTGTCTTGTCCACGGATGATGAAGGCATCCTGCGTACTGATCTCACTCAACAATACGTCGAAGCGGTTCTGCAGCATGGCCTGGATTATCCCACTTTAAAAATGATAAGCCGTAACGCAATAACCTACAGTTTTTTACCAGGTCAAAGTTTATGGGAAGAGGCCACTCAAGCAATTCCCGTTAATGCCTGTAAAAAACTCAATAGTCAGAGTTGCCTCAATTTTATAAAAAATAACGAAAAAGCCCGCTTGCAACACGCGCTTGAGAAAAAATTTATCGACTTTGAAAATAATTATGCGTAGCTCGAAGTCACGCCTATCAAAGGCTTCTCCTCATGCATTTCCTCTGTCGCCAGGTTTCTTGGCTTTAAGGAACTCTCGAGTTTTTCTAAGATAGTGTGGCAACGCCTGAAGAAAAACTCTTTATAAATAATCTCCAAGTGCCCCGTATTTTCTATAACGAATACAGAATCAGGATGTTGTTCCACATACTTGGGCAAATAGCATTTAGTAGGTTCCACGATGTAATCGTTTCGGGCCAAAATAAAATAATAAGCTGCCGACGACTGCATTACTTCCTTTTCAACTTCTTCTAAATAGTCAGCCCCAATTGCCATCTGAGCCACCGAATCAGAGGCTGAAGTCAGCGGGCGAATGGCTAAATAAGAACCTTGGTAAGGGGTACACACATTTGTAACAAGATGTACTCTTATGTTGTGTTCCTTTTCTTTTGTTACGATGGCATCGACTCTTTGTGCATCTAAACCTCCTCTTGAATGGCCGATGAAGCCGACATCAGTATCACCATTGGCTTTCATTTTTCCAATAATCTGCCGAGCCTGTTCTTCGATGGAAAGTCCTTGAAAGCGTTTTTCGAGCGTCACATTCCGAATGCCATAAACATAACTTGGGAGTTTCAGCAATAAATTGCCGATAAGCTCATTAAATACGTCTGGATAATCTGCTGTGCCATGTATAAGGTAAAGAACCATGCCTTTCTTACCTAAGACAGACCTTCCATCTTCTGGTGGCCTAAAGTTAGGATTAGAATAAAATTTATCTTTTGACTCAGAGATTACCCATTGCAAAGAATGTTTAACACTACCCAAATCAAGGGGTAATAAGTTTAATATGGTTTGCCAAGAACTAGACATCATCACCTCCGCTGTGAATCTTTTTCTAACAAAATGCTAATTTCATATTACCTCTTAATTTGCTCTTAGCAAAGAGGGATAGGACACAGGCAGGGGATCCAAACCACAGTTGAGGGGCAGATAGGTAATCATAGTATCCGCTCCCTACGGTTGTGGCTCGGATTATTGAATCTAGAGGGCGAAAGGATCGCGTAGAACAATTGTCGAATCACGCTCAGGGCCCGTCGATAACATATCAATAGGTACCCCGAGCAAAGCCTCAATTCGCTTAACGTAAGCCAGAGCATTAGCAGGTAACTGTTTGAGTTCAGTTATATCCGCCGTGGATTCGGTCCATCCTGGCATTTCCTCATAAACTGGCTCCAAATCAACAAAATCCTCTGCGGCCTGTGGTGGTCGAGTTAATAATTGGCCGCATGCATCGCGGTATGCAACAGCAATTTTTATGGTTTCTATGCCATCCAATACATCGAGCTTAGTCATGCATAATCCGGTGATGCTATTCAGTTCGATAGAGCGTCGCAATAACACTGCATCAAACCATCCGCAACGACGAGGGCGCCCCGTAACGGCTCCAAACTCATTGCCACGGGTAGCTAAACCTTGGCCAATGTCATCACGTAATTCTGTGGGAAAAGGTCCCCCTCCTACGCGGGTTGTATAAGCCTTAGTTATCCCTAAGATGTAATCAAGGTATTTAGGGCCAAAGCCAGCACCGTTAATAACACTACCCACACAGGTGTTTGATGAAGTTACAAAAGGATAAGTGCCATGATCAATATCGAGATGAACCCCTTGTGCTCCTTCAAATAATATGGCATCTCCTTTTTCTCTATGCTCATGCAATCGTGTGGTTACATCACAAACCATAGCGCGCAAGGCATCCGCCCAGATTTCTGCTTCTTCCAGCAAGGGTCGAAGTTCAATTTCAGGCTGATTGTAGTAGTTTTTCAGTACAAAGTTATGATATTGCAGCAGTTCAGTTAATTTTGCTTCGAAGCGTTGAGGATGAAAAAGATCACCCGCTTTAAGGGCCCTTCGAGCAACCTTATCCTCGTAGGCAGGACCAATTCCTCGGCCTGTTGTACCGATTGCAACACTTCCTTTATGATTTTCACGTGCTTTATCCAACGCCACATGACAAGGTAAAATCAAAGGGCAAGCTTGACTAATGTGTAAACGGCTACGAACATCTATCCCTTTATTTTCCAGTTCTTTAATTTCTTCAAGTAATGCTTGCGGAGAGAGAACAACACCATTACCAATGTAGCACTGCACATGAGGCCGCAATATTCCCGAAGGAATGAGGCGTAATACTGTTTTTTCACCTTTGATTTTCAGAGTATGACCTGCATTATGTCCGCCTTGATAGCGAACAACAACTTGTGCACCATGCATTAAGAGATCGACAATTTTACCTTTGCCTTCATCACCCCACTGTGTACCAATTACAACAACATTTTTACCCATAATAATCGACTCTTTACTCTGCAAATTGATGAACAACGGCGAGTAAAACTACTCCCGCTAGCATGCTGAAAAAACCACTTATACGCATTACTCTCTCATCCTGTTCAATAATTTTGCGTAATAACCTCTTTACTCGTTTGGGAGAACTAAAAGGCATTAATCCCTCGAACACAAATACTAACGCAACTGCTGAGAGAAAATTAACGATCATATACCCAAGAAACTCCAATAAAAAAGGGTTAAGCGTGCTTAACCCGATTTCAGCAAAATCGGTAATTATAATGAGGGTCTACTAAGATTTCTACTCTTTTTAAGAGAAAACCAAGACCAATGTACCAAAGCTCTTTATCGAGGCAAAATCAAAAATAAATTCTGCACGTATTTACGATGTCTCCGCAACTTGTCCTGCAGAGCCACCGAACCCAATCTAAAGTTAATTATCCAATGCCCCCCGGTCAAGCCGAGGGATTAAAATAAGGGGATTGCTTCACTTTGTATTTTTGTTGTTAAAGATAAGCCTAGATACAAAAAACCATCACCCTGACTTATTTTCTTTATTAACTTTTCGTTCTAGACGAAGTCTGATTTTTGACGTTCGCACTACTATTCAAAGCACCCTTAAAATAGTTAAAGAATGCAGAACTCTGATCAAGTACTAATAAATCTTGTTTATTGTTAAAGCTATTCTCATAGGCCTTTAAACTACGATAAAAACTAAAGAAGTCTTTATTTTTATTAAAGGCTTCTGAATAAATAGCCGCAGCTTCTGCCTGGCCTCGAGCCCGAATCATTTGCCCTTCGCTTTGTGCCTTAGCCAAAATGACGGTAACCTGGGCATCCGCAGCAGCTTTAATGGCTTCTGCTGCAGCATTACCATCTGCACGGTGACGATTAGCAATTTTCTGCATATCAGCCCGCATTCGTTGATAGATTGCATTGCTTGTATTTTCAGGCAATTCGATTCCTTTAATACGCACGTCAACAATGTTAATCCCTAACCCCGCTGCACGCTTTTCTGCCTTAGGGCGCAAAGAATCCATTACGTCATCTCGTCCAGCTGAGACCACTTCAGAAATTGTACGCTTACCAAATTCAGCTCGTAAGGAAGTATTTAATTGCTGTTCTAATAAAGTTTCCGCTTTAAGTTCGTTTCCACCTGTGGATTTGTAATAACGTGCTAAATCTTCAATACGCCATTTTACGTAATAGTCAACGATGACATCTTTTTTCTCTTTGGTGACGATGCGTGAAGATTTGATGTCCATGGTTAGAATACGGGTATCAAAAACACGAACATTTTCAATAAAAGGGGTTTTGAGATGCAAACCGGGCCCTAGAATTAAAGGGTTACCGCTTTCATCGTTCACCAAACGGCCTAGCCGCAGCAGAATCCCGTGCTGCCCTTGAGTGATAGTAAACATACTGGCTAACATTACCATAAGAATGATAAACACCAGGATACCTAAAATTGTTCTTGTCGCCTTCATGTACTAATTTCCCCCTGGGCCGCTGCTATAGGTTCGTCTAGTAATATCCCGACTACTGACTGCCAAACTCTCGCTTTCAGAACTTACTGTGGGTTTAGGACTAGTGGTTGCTGCCCCTGCCAAAGCAGCTTTAGGCAATAAATTGTCCGTATTTGCCAATTTATCCAGTGGTAAGTACAAAAGATTATTCGCTTTGCTGTCTACAATGACCTTAGAGCTATTGCTTAAGACTTGTTGCATCATCTCCAAATACATGCGCTCTGCAGTCACTGCCGGAGATTGGGTATATTGCGGCAACAGTCCCAAAAACTCCGAGACCTCCCCTTTAGCGCGAAGAACCACTTGTTGGGCAAAAGCTTGTGCCTCTTCACTAATCCGTTTTGCATTTCCTTCTGCGATGGGAACAACACGTGCCTGATAAGCAAAAGCTTGTTCTTTGAATCGCTTCTCATCCTCCTGTGCCTTTATTGCATCATCAAAAGCATCCTGGACGTTTTCTGGAGCTCGAGCAGGTTGAGGTGACACATTCACAATGACAATTCCAGTTTTATAGTTCTCAAGGATTCGCGTTAAGGATTCCTGAACATTTGAGCCCCAAGCTTCACGTCCTTCAGTAATAATCTGATCGAGGGTAGTTGTGCCCACAACTTGTCGTAAAGCACTTGAGGTGGCTTGTTGCAAACTTTCCTGCGGATCAGCAACATTAAATAAATAAGCTTGCAAATCCCCAATGCGATATTGTACAGCGAGAGAAACTGATACAAGATTTTCGTCTTTAGTTAACATTTGAGCAGAATAAGAATAATCTGAAACGCGTTCTACATTCTTAACTATTTTTGACGAGATAATTCGTGGAATCCAGTGGGGTCCAGGACCAACCGTTTCAACATATTTGCCAAAGCGAAGAATTGCGGCTTGTTCACCTTCGTCAACGATAAAAATCCCTGACAACGCCCATAAAATAAAGATAACGAGCATTGCCATAACGACCAATAAACCGGTGCTTTTATTTGTTGGAGGAGTTTCATCTGGTTGTTCTGAGCCCCCAAAAAAAGTTTTCTTAAGCTTTTCCTGGAAACGCTTTAACGCTTCATCTAAATCAGGTGGCTGATTTTTTCCACTCCATGGATCTTTGCCTTTATCTGGCTCATTCCAACCCATTTATCTCTCCCGCCTTAACACCGAAAACTAGAATTCTAGGGGGTATGCTTAGTTTAAGCAAGTCAATGTCGGTTACTATGCGTCGAATAAATCTTAATAATGCATCCTAGTGCCAAGTAAATCATCATGAACTGAGGGAGTTCTTCCATCCATTGCATTAATTATCGTGCGTGTTGTCGTGGTTGCATTTACCTGTTTCTCAGAATACTCGCGGACTTCTTCAATATCGGTGCATGCCCCTAAAGTTAATTTTCTGTACATCGTACTCCAAGGCGCTTTAAAAAATCCGCAAGTGTGAGAGTAACGCCAAACGAATTCAGAAAATTTCCGCTCATCTTGGGTAAAGTGAGTCCTTTCTTCAAGGCTAAGTGCTTCAGCGCATTCGTTACTTTGATACAGCAAACAGGAATTTTCACGTGACTGGGTTGTTCTTGTTATTTCAATTGAATCCAACGGCGTAAATTCTGTTGCAACTATTGGCTCAATTGAATCAGGCCCATCATACACTAGCTTCTCAATGAGAAATGCTTCATCGCAGGGTAAGCCAAATAGATGCCATATCCATTGCAAACAAGAATAGCGCCATAAGGCATGGAACCAGGTATTGGCATACATGATATCATGTAAAGGGTTATTTTTATCATGGCAAGCCCTGACAAATTTCGCTACGGAATTTCCAGTTTTATTTTTGTATTTTTTTACTTCATCAATTAAAGCGAAGCGATTTTTTATTAATAGGTCTCTGAATTTTTCCTCGCGAGGGGCTTTAGCTCCATGACAAAGCAGCATAGCAATACCACATAAAGCTTCTTGAGGATTTTTTTTCTCTTCCAAACGCTTACACAGTAAATCAATTGGCCTGTCAAACTGATTGTTTGTTGCCTCTAAATCCAAATGATTCTTACCAGCTGTAGCAGCAAGCAAAACCTCCAATGATTTAATTTTTCCTAATCTTGCAGATAATAAAATGGGGGTTTCATCTAATTCACCGCAAGGGCTATCAAGGATGGCACCATTCTCAAGCAGGTAATAAATTGCATGCGGAAAATCATTGACCACTGCTTGATGCAATGGCTGGATTTCGGCAAATTGGGTTTCGATATCAAAACGGCTAGGCTTGTTTACGTCAATTGGGAAATTATTTTTAAGAAGTCTACGTATAACATCTGGATGTTTAGTATCAATAGCTCTGGAAAGTAAAGTGCGACCTTCAATATCCGTATTATCAAAATTAATTTTTTGAATAATCTCGCTTGCCACCTCTTCCGAACTCGGCATAAAGAGCGAAAATAATTCAAATTTCTGAAGGCGTAATAGCAAATGAATTGAGCAATCAGAATTAAAGGGAGCTCCGAAATCAAGAAGCATCTTAATATGCTTTTGCATATGAGGATTCCCTAAACCCTTTTGATGTTTATAAATAAGATAATTTAAAACAGTGAGTTGCTTATTCTTTCTAACAAGGAATCTACGCCTCAGGAATTGCTCGTCATTTTCGATTTCCTTTAAAATAAAAGCATTAAATGCTTCTTCTCCAGCAGCAATTGCTTTTTCTAATTCTCGGAACGATTTCATAGCTATGGATTCCTAAACCTACACCAGTAATTAGGGTGGAACGCGAGCAAAACCATCATTGCTTCGCTAAGTTTCGTTGTCTTTTTGTTTAACATAAATTAAATCCCATACCCCATGACCTAATCGCTGTCCTCTCTGCTCAAACTTAGTCAGTGGTCGGGTTGGAGGACGGGGAGAAAACTCGTTATCAGCTTGTGTGTTGATTAACATTACCTGCTGAGATAAAACATTCTTCATGTGCAAGGCGTAATCTTGCCAATCGGTAGCACAGTGGATGAACCCACCTAGCTCAAGTCGACTGGCTAATAATTCAACAAATCCGGGTTGAATTAAGCGTCTTTTGTGATGCCTTTTTTTAGGCCAAGGGTCAGGAAAAAAAATTTGAATGCCAGCTAACGATTCATCTAATAGATGATGCTTAAATACATCTACCGCATCTTTGGAGACTACTCGTACATTAGTTATTGCATTTTCATGCAGATCTGCAACCAAACTGCCTACGCCTGCTCTATGCACCTCGATCCCAATAAAATTATATTCAGGCTGCTGTTGGGCCATTGCCACTAGAGACGCGCCCATACCAAAACCAATCTCCACAATGGTCTTCGCCTCTCGGCCAAAAATGGATTGTAGATCCCATGAACCATTTTCTACAGGTAACTCGTAATCTTGTAAGAAGTGATCTAACGCAAGCTGCTGTCGATTACTTACTCGGCCACCACGTAAAACATAGCTTTTAATTGTTCGTTGCATGCATTTACTCTAATTTAATTTGGGCAGATTATACTCATTTATAACAGTTTTGCGACCATTTAAATGCTATTTGTATAAAATATATTCATTTTTTTGGAAATGACGTCCACCTTTCAAGGGTTGACGTGCTTACTTGACCAAGTTTACATGTGGTTGGCCTGAATGTGTGAGAGAAAATCTTGCATAATTCGACGATTTTTGCTATAAAACCGCACTTGTATTTTACACCCGGCTGATTTGTCTGGCTTGTGTTGGAAATTTCGCAATAACACAAGACGCGATGTCCCGATTTATACAAAGCTGACTTAAATCTACGAATACTTTGGAGTAACAACATGTCAAGAGTATGTCAGGTTACTGGCAAGCGACCAACTACGGGCAACAATGTTTCGCATGCTAATAACAAAACAAAACGACGCTTTCTGCCCAATATCAAACAGCACCGTTTTTGGGTTGAAGAAGAAAAACGATTTGTATGCCTAAAAGTAAGTGCTAAGGGCATGCGTATTATTGATAAATTAGGAATTAAAGCTGTTCTCGACATGCTCCGAGCTAAAGGCGAAAAGGTTTAATTCAAGGGGAAAATCATGGCAGGTGTTACTATTAAAGTTAAGTTAGAATCAACCGCAGGTACGGGGCATTACTACACTACAGTAAAAAATCCTCGTAATAATCCTGAAAAATTAGAATTAAAAAAATATGATCCGGTTGTTCGCAAGCACGTTATCTATAAAGAGAAAAAAATTAAATAGCATCAGAGAAGCCCATCCCAAAGCACCAGCGAGGGATGGCTCTGCAATCATCTAAATTTTTCCCACACTTATAAGTTACTACACTTAGAAGCCAACATTATCTCATCCTGTTTACAAATTGCTTCAAATTCCTACTGGATAATCGCCTCGGATCGGTTAAACTTAAGAAAAGTGAGGAAAAATAAGAAAGAGGATTTGCATGAAACCGTCGTTGCAACTTAGCATTAGCCAACAACTAACTCTAACTCCACAACTACAACAAGCCATCCGTCTGCTCCAATTATCAACCATAGATTTGCAACAGGAGATTCAACAAGTTGTTGAATCGAATCCCATGCTTGAAATAGTCCCTAATGAAGAAAAAGAAGAGATTCGCACCGAGAATAAACAAAGCCCTGATGAATTTACTGATTTCCAATGGTCCCAGCTCTATAACACCAGTAAAAAAGCCAGTTTTGAGGATATGGATATTAACTACGAAAATTTGTACTCCACAACCACCAATTTACAAGATCATTTACGTTGGCAACTCGATCTAACTCCCATGAGCGATGTGGATCGTGTCATCGCTACTTCAATCATTGATGCCATTGATGACGACGGCTTTCTTACTTTATCTTTAGCCGAATTACACGCCAGCTTAGACAGTGAGACGCATCCTTTAGACTTAGAAGAAATTGAGGTGGTTCGCCATCGTTTACAACATTTTGATCCTGTCGGTTGTGCCTCTTATAATCTAGCTGAGACTTTATTAGTACAATTAGGGCAATTGCCCGATAATGAGGATATTGATTTAGCCAAACGGATAATCCGTGATAATATCGAGTTGCTCGGCCAGCATAACTATCGCCAACTGATGAAAAATCATCAAGTTGATGAAGCACACTTGGATAAAGCATTGCAAATTATTCAGCGCTTAAATCCTAAACCAGGAAATTTAATACAGCAGGATGTTACTGAATACATCATCCCCGACATCACGGTGAAAAAAATCGATGGTGTTTGGCAGGCTTCTTTAAATCCCAACACCTTACCTCGTTTAAGCATTAATAACCATTATGCTTCACTTATTCAACGGGCTGATAACAGTGCAGATAATCAGTTTCTAAAAAACAACTTACAAGAGGCCCGCTGGTTTTTAAAAAGTATTCAGAGCCGCCAGGAAACCTTACTCAAGGTGGCTCGATGCATTGTTGAATATCAACAAGATTTTTTAGAGCATGGTGAGGAAGCCATGAAGCCCCTTATTTTAAATGACGTTGCCCAAGCCTTAGATATGCATGAATCAACAATTTCCCGCGTGACAACACAGAAATTTATGCATACCCCTCGCGGCGTCTTTGAGTTAAAATATTTTTTCTCAAGCCATGTAGGAACCATAAGCGGCGGAGAATGTTCATCAACGGCTATTCGCGCTGTCATTAAAAAATTGATTGCCGCAGAAAATAGGAAAAAGCCTCTGAGTGACAGTAAAATTGCTCAGCTTATTGGTGAACAAGGTATTCAAGTTGCACGTCGAACTGTTGCTAAATACCGCGAAGCAATGGGCATTGCCCCTTCCAACGAGCGCAAAACAATTCGTAGTTAGATTTACTAAATCGAAGGAGAACGTTATGCAGATCAACTTCACCGGCCATAATATCGAAATCACCCCTGCTTTGCGATCTTATGCTGAAGATAAACTCAATAAGCTAGAAAAACATTTTGACAAAATTACGTCCATCCATGTAATTTTTGATGTACAGAAATTGAATCAAATTGTTGAAGCTTCCATCATGGTCGCAAAAGGTGAATTGCATGCCCGTTCAGAATCAGAAGATATGTATGCATCCATCGATGCCCTAATCGACAAATTAGATAGGCAACTTATCAAACATAAAGAAAAACTCCAAAATCACCGAGAATAAGGTTTCAGAAATATAGCCCGGTTGTCGCTTCGCGCCAACCGGGAATAAGAACCCTCTATTCCCTTTAGCAATCTTGGTTGCGTCTAGCATCAACCAAGCTCGAGGCTACGCGCAAACCAGCTCAGGTTTTTATCTCATTCCTCCCCTACTCACTTGCCAGCCGTCCTCAGTAGCGTTAAAATACATTTAGTCTTTATTTTGGTCAACAATTTTCCATGCATCTTAATCAGCTCATCAATTTAAACACTGTTTACATTGATGCCGTATCGCAAAGCAAAATGGCTGTGTTACTCAAATTAAGCCAACTGCTTTGTCAAAACCATCCTAATCTTAACCCAGAGGAATTATTTGAAGCGTATTGGAAAAGAGAATCGCTGGGAAGTACTGCGATTGGACAAGGGATTACCATTCCTCATGTTCGGACCACTTATCTTGAGGAACCCATAGGTTGTGTAATTCGATTATTAAACCCAGTCGATTTCGGTGCTACGGATAAACAACCTATTGATTTGGTGATTGGTCTTCTGGTACCGCAAGAACAAACCGAGCAACACTTAAAAATACTGGCAGCCATTGTTGACCAATTCAGGGCTCCTACTTTCCGTGAGGCATGCCGACGGGCTAGTAATCAAGAAGAACTGTATCATTTCTTGATTTCCCACGAGGAATTAAGCGAGCCCGCATAAACTATACGGGCTTTCAATACAGTTAGTGGTAGACTATTTCGAGTGTACGCTCTTCTTCCTCATCAGAATCAGGAATCTCTTGGAAAAAGCTGTCATAGGAACGTGAGCGAGGAATTGATGGTTCATTTTTCCTCCAAGCCCCAGTTACGGCAGAACTTTTGCGGTGATGTCTTTCGAGCTGTACCTCATCCCCAATATCATTTACAGATCCGCTATGCAGCTTAAGTTCAGCCTTCGGTTTTGCTTTAACAAAACTCACCATGCGATTACGGCTGGGGTCACCTTCACGAATCATTTCAACATCAGGACCTTCAACTGCGTAACCTAATCCGTGTCTTTCCAAAAGCGCTTTCCAATGAGCCATCGGACGGAAATCCCTTCTTTCATTCAGTTCTTCTTGTAAGGATACTCCGGTTACCGCATTGAAAACCGTATGGGCCATGTGCGCCATACTTGCTGATTCCTCATCCACCACGTCATGATCCACCAGCAAGAAATGCCCGCCATCGCGCAATACGCGTCTTACATCGGTTAAGAATGATTCTAGCTCCTCTTCTGGAAAGTGATGCAAGCCGACGTAACACGTAATTACATCAGCACTGTTACTAGGCAAGTTCTTAAGGCTCGGTTTATTGTAATCCAATTTTTCAAAGCGATCATAAGGTCTAGGAAAGCCTGTCTGAATATAGTCCGTTAACCCCGGATCATTTTCATGCATGGCGACAATAGATCCTGTCACATGAAAATTTTGCTTAAAGCCACCTACAAAACGGCCTGGGTAACCAATTTCCACTAACCCATTAATTTCAGTCATGTCTTCAGGCAATATGGCTTTCGCTTGGGCAGCTAAATCCTCTTTGATAGTGGCTAATGAATTGAGTATTCGGCGAAAATCACTCACTGCGGAAGGCATTATTTCTGGCAACCGCTTGCATAGTTCTTCATAAATTTCAGCATGCGTGTCGTTATAATCCATAATGTCTTCAAGCAAAGCATAGAATTTATCGGCATCCACGCGATGCAACACATTTTTTAGGAAGCCAGCAAATTTTTTCTTAGACTCTTCCGAAGCCATAATCACTTTGAAGTGATTGGTTTGCTGCGGTTGAGGAGCTAAGTACTTCTGATAAAACCCACTGGTAAAAATGCCCTGCGGATCGACCTCGCTTTTAATGCCAGGTACTGCTTCAGCCGCCCGAGGATAGGCTCTATTAAAATCTTCAGGGGATGAAACATGTTGATAAGGCAAATAATAGCTACCCCCACGTTCAACAGCCATGTGCTGTGCTGCCCGAAGCCATTTTTTAGCTTTAATGATTTCACTTGGCTCAAGCGATTGGTTAAAGCACAACACCACAGCAAAACGATCACCGCTACTTGCGTAAGACAGTGGTGACTTATGTGTGGCTTCATTGTATTTAACAAAGCGCACGGAAGCGTTAAGCAAAGCAACATCGTTTTCTTGAAGCAATCGTCCTAATTCTTTCAAAAAATCAGCAAGTTGGTCTTCGGGCAAGAAATACTCCTGCAGCCATTCCGCTTCAGACACTGAAGGATTAAACATAGCATTAATAGGCGGCTGCATAATTTCATTGGTGGTCATCGCAGGTGAATTGTTCGCCAACAACCGATCACGCTCACCTTCCCAATATTTTTTACGCACCCAAGGTACTCGCCGCGCAACATTTATCATGACTTGATTAAAGCGCGTACCTCGATCACCTTCTTGTGTTAAATGAGGTGTAGTGCATGGAGGATCTTCATCCTCTTTAACATAATCAACTGCAACCCCTGAACCCAATAAATTTTTGGGATCCAGCGATAAGCGGTACAAATGCATGCGGATCTTTTCGTTACCTTGGACGTTTTCTCTAAGATGTTTCGCATAATCATCCGGAGCAACCTCTACTGCGCGTTCGTAAAGCTTCTCGTTATCGATCAATTGCAGTTTGACTTTCGTCACGATACCGTAAATACCAAATCCGCTAGTGATTTGATGAAATAACTCATCTCCAGGCCTTAGTGTATGCCTTTCTCCTCGCCCATCGATAAACTCCATCTCTAAAATGGAATCCGCGAGTGTCCCAGTAATATTCCACCCATGAATGTCAGTTCCAATTGATCCGCCAACTGAAAACACATTAGAGGCTTGCATGAACTTTAGGGCTAATTTGTGTTTATCCGCTTCATTTTGCAAATCTGCCCAACGTACTGCGGCACTGACCGTGGCTGTTTTGCTTACAGGATCAATAACGATAGGGCCATGAGGTAAGTCCAGTTGACTTAAATCAACAACTACTGCTTTATCGCCTTCAGGTAAAAATTGCTTACCTTGGCTACGACCAGCGCCAACGACCATGACTTTTTGTCCTTTTTCAGGCGCTTGAGCAACGAGCTGCTGAAGTTCTTCAACCGTTTTGGGTTGGGCGAGCTCAGCCTCTTCATTATGGTAATATCCCCCTCCGGAAGTAACTCCTTTTTCTGTGGTTTTCTCAGGAGTGAAATAAAAGGCAACAAGCCGCGGACTGATCAAGCCAACAATGAATGACAATAAAGCATAGAGATTTTTACTAAAAATTGTGGTGTATTTTTTTTGCTGTGAGAGCCGTTTATCTTGTAACTCATCCGCAACAAAAAAAGTGCCAAAGGAAAAACGTGCTCCCAAAACACCCGATACGACAAGGTCAACGAGCGCAAGTGGCAAGAATAACGTTAAAAAAATTGCCCTCACTTTGACAAAACGCCAAGCCTTGCTTAGCCACCCTTTAGAATCCGCCGAGTAAGCCCGGTCAATCATTGCCGCTGGCCAGGAAGTGAAACGCCCCCATTCGGGTAACGAATCAATTATTTCTTTAAATTTTGACATTTATCTACTCCGTTAAAAATTATGAATGAATTTGACCTCAGCGCCCTTTTGATCAAATTCTTCCAAGGTATGATGCAAATCTTTGACAGGCACATCAAATAAACAGACTCTGCGTTGGCTGTGAATTCGATCGCCGTATGTGTATAGGGGAGAAGTATTAGGTATGGTATCAAGAGTGGAAATTTTTTCTTCCAGTTGTTGTTCTACTGATTGCCTGTCTTCATTTTCTTCAACCTCAACCACACATTTCACTTGTACCTGCTCTTGGCCGGCAATTTTTCGTAAGTAAATTCCCTGTTCAGCTAAACCTTGAACAGTCTCTTGAAAGGCAGCATAACGGGGTGCCTTTAGTCGAGCATAAACATAGGTAGAAGACTGTTCGCGTTCTTTACCTTTTTCATCTTCTTCAATACGCTTAGGTTTTTTCTCTCTCGTGTAGAGTTGATCGACGATTGAAGTGTGTAGTCTCTCTCCAACTTCTTCTAATTTACGCTGAAATTGCTGTATCGCCACTTCCCGATTCTCTTCACCTTCTGCGCGATATTTAACGATAATATCTGTTGTGGGTTCAACAAGGTTATCTTCCTGGTGAAACCAATAATGAAGCGGTTTTGAAATCCAATGTCTTGCCCAAAGCTCAATAGAAAGACATTTCCAGCTAAACCAGTCAACCCAGGTTTTCTCGCCACACTCTTGATAAGCTTGCGCTAACTCTGCACGTTTTTCTTGATATTTGTGGTCATAAAATGGAATTGTTTGTAAATTTCTTGCGTACTCAGCAAAATAATTAGCAATTTTACCTTGCATTTCTGTGTTATTCTCTTTCTTTAAGAAAGGATAGAGAATCAAAGACAGTATCCCTTTTGGTATTAGTTCAAGTGTTGTGAATACCCCGATAAACACATCCATTAACATGTATTCGGAAGTGAGGATCTGCCAATGGCTATTATACTTTCGAGCAGCTGAGTATGAGCGAGAAATCACTCTCCATAAGTCAGCTATTTGACGAAAATAGGGAAATTGAAATATTGAATTCCCTTCTCTTGCAAAAGCGGCGAACTCCTCCGCCATTTCTACATTTCGCCATTCAGGTCCGGTCATGTACGATTGATATTGATGACGAAGATAGCTTGGCTTTGTCTTCATCCTTGTGTTAAGTTGCTCTGTAAATTTTCCCATTTCTACTCCTATAGGGTTAACCGCGATAAATTATCTTGCAGAAAACTTAAAAAACTATTAAGGATATAAAATAAACTGGAAATTATTTTTTTTCGAATAAATTCAAGGTCAATTTGTTAAAAAAATAATCATTTAATCAAATTTATTTACTTTTACCTATTGTATAAAATTGCAGCACATGATAGATTGCGAGCTATGATAGAGACTAAGATTAAAATCATTAATAAATTAGGATTGCACGCTCGAGCTTCTGCGAAATTTGTTTCTACTACATCACGTTTTCAAAGTCATATAGAGGTCATTAAGGATTCTCAGACTGTAAACGGCAAAAGCATTATGGGAGTTATGATGCTTGCTGCCAATAAAGGCTGCGAATTGACCCTACGCATAGAAGGACCTGATGAGGTTGAAATGGAAAAAGCAGTTGTCGACTTGATCAATAACTGCTTTGGTGAACCCGAGTAGGCCTAAGGTTTTTCCTCCGGATTCTGCTTCCGTTGCTTTCGCATGCGGTGCAAACCATATAAAGTTTGCAAAGGTCCCGAGGAAGCGTAGATAATTGCTCCCAGGAATAAGACTAATGAAGGATTCACTGCAATCGCTACGAATAAGATAATCATAAGTAAAAGATAGAGAAAAGGAACCTTTCCTTTAAAGTCAATTTCTTTGAAGCTGTAATAACGTATGTTACTCACCATCAGCACTGCTGCAATGAAAGTGAGAATTGCTGTCACCACAGAGAATGCGAAATGTTCAAGCTGGTTTTGATAACAAAACCAAGTGAATGAGGACACAATGGCTGCAGCTGTTGGACAGGCAAGGCCTTGAAAGTAGCGTTTATCTGCAGTGGCGATTTGGGTATTAAAACGTGCCAATCGCAGAGCAACCGCAGCGGTATACATGAATGCCACAAGCCAGCCAATTTTCCCTAATTTATGAAGGTTCCAACTGTAGATCAATAAGGCTGGAGCCACACCAAAAGTAACCATATCAGATAAGCTATCGTATTCGCCTCCAAAAGCAGTTTGTGTATTGGTTAAGCGCGCAATACGGCCATCCAAACCATCAGCAATCATCCCAATAAAAATGGATACTGCAGCTGCTTCGTATTGTGCTTTTAGCGAAGCAACAATCGAATAAAAAGCAGCAAACAAACTGGCTGTGGTAAACAGGTTCGGTAACAAATATATTCCTGAATGACTCTCTTTATGATTCACAACTTAAGTACCCACCATAAATTAAATTACACATGCTAACACAATCGTATAGCGACCTGCTATGCTTCGTTGTTTTACCGATATGGTGCTATAATAGGCATACTGTTTTTAAATTGCATCCACCATGGCCGACTCTAAAGATAAAAAGATTATTATCGAAGGTATCACTCCTCAAGGGAAACCATTTCGTCCTAGCGACTGGGCGGAACGGATGAGCGGCTCTATGGCGAGCTTTAAAAATCGACGCATTCATTATTCGCCCCTTCTTCAGCCAAGTGTGAATACGGAAGGGTATAAATGTGTTTTGCTTGATCCTAAATTGAAAGAATCAAGCCCACAAGTTTATAAAGCAATTATGGATTTTGCTAAAGCAAATAATCTGAGAATATGCGGTGAAGAAGAATAAGGCGTTTTGAACTAAAAATTCGATGCTATGGTCATCGTTAGCGACTCTAATCCATTCATTACTGTATTTAAGAAAGCAGCTGTACTTTGGAAATTCATTGCTAATATACCCGCGAAAAGAAAAGCCAGTCCTTTTGATCCATGCTTCACATTAGGATGACTGGCTCCCACCAGCAACACACAACCGCGAATAAACCAAATTAATCCAGCGGTTTGAATAATTAACCCCATGGAACTATATATGTTATAGGGGTTGTAATCTGTGTAAGCAAGAATATTACCGGCGCCAAAAGTTGTATTGGCTAGAGAACTAACACCTGATGGCAGGAAAACGAGTATTGTGCCTCCTATAATGTAGGCAAATGGCACCATCAATTTTTCTTGTGAGCCTCTACCTGCAGTTTCGCCAATTTTTTTAAGCTTTGCTAACGCCACAAAAAAACATAAAATGCCCATAACATAGGCGAAACCTGAAAGTAGCTGTTGAACAGGGAACAGTGATCGGCTCAAATTGCCGAGCATTTGGACAAGATCGGTGCTATTCATAGTCTAATTATATACTCAATTATTCTTATACTCTTGCAATGCATAATTTTTCCCCTATATTAGTAGGTTTTCTTAGATATATTGTAATTTAATTATGCAAGTCAGTACCTTTCCCATTATCTTGGAAGAAGCTTTTATGATTTCTTCTTATGTAAGACACTTTACTTTTAAGGTGTTAAAGTCTCCCCCTTTCAACTTTATCCCAGGCCAGTTTATCACGATCCATTTTGAACGTGATGGCAAAATGCTCAAACGCAGTTACAGTATTGCCAATGTACCAGCACAAAACAATCGCATTGAATTTGCAGCAGGTTATGTTAAGGGAGGGCCAGGTACTGAATTATTATTTAATCTAAAACCAGGTGACCAAATCAATGTTGCTGGTCCATTCGGCCGTCTGGTTCTGAAAGAAGATATGCCAAAACGCTATATTTTAGTAGCTACAAGCACGGGTATCACCCCTTACCGCGCTATGCTGGAAGAATTGAAGCGTAGACTGCAAACGAACGCTGATTTACGAATAGTAATATTACAGGGGGTACAAAAACAGAGCGACATCCTTTATGGTGAGGACTTTAAACAATTCGCTACTGAATTCCCTCGAGTCAGTTTTCGTGCCCATTTGAGCCGCCCTGATAAGGAATTAGGGGAACATGAATACTCAGGGTATGTGCAAAGCGCCTTCCCTGATCTTGCTCTTAATCCACAAGAGGACACCATTTATTTATGTGGGAATCCAGGTATGATTGATGAGGCATTTAATTATTTAAAAGAGCACGGCTTTGGTATGCATCAAATTATTCGTGAGAAATATATTTCTTCGCCAGCCAAATAGGGCCACTGCTATGAATGACAACCGTGATAGCTCAAGTCTCCCATCTCGAATCTAATGAACGGCCAGATTTGAGCCGTTTCGCGATATGGGCTGATCTATTAGGTACAACCGTTATGTAAATCATGAGGAGATTAAAACTATGCATTATGATGAATTGTCAGCAACGATGGAGCTTTTGTTGCAAGATGGCAAAGGCATTTTGGCTGCTGACGAAAGCGGCGGCACCATTGGCAAAAGGTTTGAGTCAATTGGCCTAGAGAATACCGAAGAGAATCGCCGCGATTACCGTATTTTACTCGCTACTACACCTGACTTAGAGCAATACATTAATGGCGTTATCTTATTTGAAGAAACGTTTGCCCATAAAGATGAGCAAGGTACACCCATTGCTGATCTCTTTGCGCAAAAAGGAATTGTTCCAGGAATTAAAGTGGACAAGGGCCTTGTTAACTTGGCAAACACCGAAAACGAAAAAGTAACTCAAGGGTTAGACGGTTTAACTGAGCGCTTACAACATTTTAAAAAATTGGGAGCAAAATTTGCAAAATGGCGGAATGTCTATTCCATTTCAAATTACACGCCCAGCCTAACTGCCATCAAAGCAGGTGCCGAAATGCTCGCGCTTTATGCTGCAACTTGCCAATCACAAGGCATTGTTCCTATTGTCGAGCCAGAAGTATTAATGGATGGTGATCACTCCATTGAGCATTGCGCTGAAGCAACTGAGATTGTTCTGCATGAACTCTTCCATGCCTTATTTATTCATCAGGTGGAGCTTGAACATATTGTTCTTAAGCCGAGCATGATCACTTCTGGTAAGAGTGCAACACCTTTCAGTTCACCAGAAGAAGTCGCAAATTACACCATTAGTATATTCCGCAATCACGTACCTGCAGCAGTCCCTACAATTAACTTCCTTTCTGGTGGACAAACTCCAGAACAAGCTACAATCAACTTAAATGCAATTAACAGCTTGGGTTACCAACCTTGGCTTTTAAGTTTTTCTTATGGTCGCGCTCTGCAAGAGGATTGCTTAAAAGCCTGGGGAGGCCAAAAAGCTAATACTAAAGCTGCACAAGACGCTTTATTAAAACGAGCTCGCTTAAACAGCATCGCTTGCTTTGGTGAATATAAAAGTGACATGGAGTAATTGCTTCTGTCATTATTGACATCCCCGGCGTATCAACTGTCTTATGCCCAAACTCAAGACAGTTGATACCCGCTCTTGCACCCTCTTAAACAAACTCAAACCGGGCTAACAAAGGAATATGATCCGATAACATACGCCAGGGCTTTCCTTGGAGGCACTGTACATCAACAACCTCCATGCCTCGGTAATAAATTCGATCCACGCAGAGTGCTGGCTTTATTGCAGGAAAAGAACGAGCATGGCGGCCTTTCAACATAAAAAAAGCTTCTTTGATGCCTAACTTATCAGACAAAAGCGCAGATAAATGATGACGCCAATCATTAAAATCACCGGCCATGAGCAATGGTTCATGCTCAGGCACTGCCTCAGCAATTCGTTGCATCAAAGCCTTACACTGGGAAATTCGCTCCGCTTTGAATAAACCTAAATGCACACAAAGCAAGTGTACTGTGATTTGCGGGTTTTCGCCTACTTTTATCTGGCCATGCAAGATACTTCTCGATGCGCGATTCATGGAAGACAGGTTAATGTTTTCAAAGCGGTCAAAACCATATTTGCTCAAAATAGCATTCCCATGATGGCCTGATTGATAAATTGCATTTTTTGCATAAAGAAAATGAGGCCAAATTTCCTCCGCAATGTATTCAAATTGAGGAAGATCAGGCCAGGCGTTAATTCGTTTTTCTCGGCGTCGGTGCTCACCTTGCACCTCTTGTAGAAAAACAAAATCTGGATTTAATGTAGATAAAGCCTCACGCATCTCTGGCAATAAAAAACGAACCTTGCCCAACCCAAATCCTTTATGAATGTTGTAGGTTATAAGAGATAGACTCCTGGAATGCTGCATATCGTATCAATTTATTATTAAGTATCTACTTTTAGCATACCATTTTTTACACACCTGTGTCGTCTAGAGCAAATTTTTGCCACTATTTCGTTCTTAAAACAAGGGCAAATGGTTCGCTGTTGCTGCCGTCTATGATTGAGCTAAGTAGTTTCACACGGATTAAAGCATGGATGGGCTTTGTTGATGAAGAACAATTTCTTTCCCCAGCCAACCGCTCACAATTTGCTACCTGATGCACAGTGTCAATTGGGCTATCATCTTTAGCAATGATTTCTTGAGTGTCGCGATCAATAATTTCCAAGGAAAGATGGCTTAATTTCCATGCGGCACCCTCTGCTGAAAAGCCCACCCGACGTTCATGCACCAGAGTTACTTTTTCCCCTATTTGCAAATCAGCTTGATATTCCAGAACCGGTTTTTCTAAAGTGAGTTGATCTTCAATGATACTTTTTCTTTGCTCAAAAGCAGTTTGCATATTGATATAACCCCAACCATATGTCCTATTCCATTCTGAACCCATAATAGAAAAATGTGCTTGTTTCTCATTATCAGATTTCCCACTATCGGTCCAAGTATCAGCGCTATTAATTAATAATGCTTTGATCGCCATAGGATTTTTAATCCCCGCATCTTGAAGCAACAAAGCTGCCCCTCCCACATGAGGTGCAGCGGAACTTGTTCCTCCCATTAAACGATAACCGTCGTGATAATCCATATCCTTCATGTAATTAAAACGATAGATTTGCACATCAGGAGCACATGTTCTTGTATCATGACCCGGTGCTGTTAAATCCGGTTTGCGCCTTCCGTAAGGGGTAGGCCCGCGGCTACTCGTAGAACGAATGATATGCTGGTTTCGATTGGCCGTTTTGACGACAGTGTTATTTTCAATCACGTTAAGGCTCATATTGGCCACAGTGAGTGCATTATAATTGTCTCCGGGAACCGTTAAAGTTGATGCATAGAGTATATTTTTTGATGGCTCAATATACCCCGCATTGCCTGCTGACTTCACCCATAAAATTTTTTTCTCGTTCACCACATAGTCAATTAACTTGGCCAGTCCGCTCCATTCAGGGCAACCCTGACACGATAAACTGCCATTCCCCATGCTGTAGTTGATAAGTGTTGGTTTAATTTGGGAGCGTTCTAACATCCAATCCAGGGTTGACATAGTCATCATAATGCTTTGTACATCTGGGTTTTCTGGACCAGACAGCCCTGAAATAATAGTGGGTAAACCATAAGCAACCCCCTTATACCTCTCATTATTACTACCATAGATACAGGCTATACCTGTTCCATGAGGCGCCCTCACGCCATTGATAAAATCCTCATAGTGCGAGCCATCTTCGGTCCGAACTATCAATTGCTTATTGGCCAAATCAGGATGGGTGGGATCAACCCCGTCATCAATTAAGCCAAGTACACCTTTTTTACCAGTATAACCATGTGCCCACCAGTTATTAACGTCGAGATACCACGAAGAAGGCGCTAATTTTATAGCTTGAACACTTACATCCAATTCTTTCGTGCTTGGGTTGTTAGAGGAAATTTGAGCCACTGCTTTATGATTAGCAATTCGGTTTAAATCATACAAATTTGCCGGAAGAGTCACTGCTACCGCCGGCATGAAACCCAAATCCTGAAAGCTAGTATTAGGGAAATTGATAAGATCGTTTAAGAACTCCTCTTTTTTCTCGATGGAATAAAGGAAAACGAGGATAGGCAAGGTGGATGGCTCTGCTGCACCTTTTAATTGTCTGGCTCTAACACTATTAAGCACATCCTGATCAATAATAGCCTTTGCAAAAGCGGTGACCGTAAAGCAAAGTAGGCAAATTAAAAATAATTTTTTCATTGCTATCGCGATAGGAAGAAGATCCTTATTCTAGCAATTTGATTTAATCACAACAATAAAACAGATTGCATGTGTACAGCGGCAAATACCTCTAACATAGGTTATTATTAACAAAAATCATTTTTAATGAATCAAGAAATGAATGCATCCACTATTACTATCCCTGGACTTGTTATTGCTTATAAAACTTGGGGAGAACCAGATCTACCCCCTCTTATTGCACTTCATGGATGGCTTGATAACGCCAATTCTTTTGACCTGCTCGCTCCTTACCTAGCAAAGCAATTTTACGTCATCGCCATTGACCTGCCCGGGCATGGGCAATCATCCCATCTCCCTGAAGGCTGCTACTACCATTTTACTGATGGCATCTTCTATGTTTTGCAAATTGTTAAGGCTTTCGGTTTCGAACAATATCATCTCTTAGGTCATTCAATGGGGGCTTGTTTAGCGAGTCTTATTGCTGGAGTAGCTCCCAACCAAATTTTATCCATGGTTTTGATAGAAGGGCTAGGCCCCTTCTCTGAGTCAGAAGAGAGTTGTTGCAATCAACTGGAAAGATACGCAAAGCTTGCGTGCGAAGACGCAGCTCATGAAATAAAATCCTATCCTTCCTTAGAATTAGCCGTCCATGCACGAGCCAAACGGGGTTTTTTAGCACCAAAATACATCAATATTCTCAGCCAGCGCGGACTTCAGAGAAGAAAAGAGACCTTTTACTGGCGACATGACAGGCGCTTGCTGCTAGCAACACCTTTACGCCTGACCGAACAACAAATTTTGTCTTGTTTAAATAATATTCGTGCAAAAAGTTGTCTAATCTGGGCCAGTAATGGTTTTGAATTAAATCAAGCACAAAGGGAACACCGCGAACAAGCAGTAAAAAACTTACAAATTTATCATCTTGAAGGAGGACATCATGTTCATATGGAACACCCAGACACTGTAGCCCAGTGTCTGGAGGAATTTTATAAAACTCTTTAAGTATTATTGCCAATGACACAAGAATCATAATTAACCGCAACTGCAGCCAAGGATTTTTTAACGTCCTCGACTGAAAAACCAAGATCATGGGCTGCATTGAGTACTCCACAACCCGCCTCGTCAAAGGTTGTGTTGGGAATCCAATAATCCATATTCGCTTTCACCATAACTTCAAAAGCCTTCCGGGGATCCCAGCCAGGAGCCGTTGACATCAAATAAAACAAACGATTGTAGACACCACTGGAGTAATGTACGTCCAATCCGTCGTAATAACGATCTGCTGAGTCGATTGATTGGCCATCTCGGCTAGGCTGATCCATATAGCGCAATGCATCAAACCCACTGCCTTTTTTCATAATTTCGGCACCAATCAACCATGTATTTTTGCCGGTGGAATAAAATTCAGCAGCTTGGGCCGCCATATCGGAAAATGACTCATTCAGGCCACCAGAGTGCCCTGTGTATTCGAGATTGGAATGTTGCTCCGTGAACCCATGACTAATTTCATGGGCACCAATGCCCAACGATACTAAAGGATACATGGTTGTTGAATCACCATCACCAAACGTCATTTGTTTACCGTCCCAGTACGCATTGTCATACCCATCACCATAATGAACGCGCATAACTAATTGCATGGGCTTTCCTTTCTTCGATAATACCTCAACATCATACCAATCATGATACATATGCTTAATGACATAACCGGAATACAAAGCATCATTTGTCGGTGAAAATGCCCCATTCACCTTGTCATAGCCGTCATTCCCGTAACCTGTCCAAAAAGTAAGTGGATTATTATCTTGGTATTTTCTACATCTAAATTTCATCGGTAGATTAAGAGAATGGTATTCATGTTCCATATTAACCACCTTCACCGAGGTGTTTTCCATATAGCACGTTTTTAACAAGCTATCATAGGTTAAATCTAGTAAAGGATATGTTTTTCCGAAGATGTATTGACCTGTTTTAGCATTACCTCCATAACCTGTCCCTTTCACAGCCATACGGGCTGTTTTAATGTCATTCCATTGAATGAAAGGCTTATAAGTTTTAGCATCAAGAATCGCAGTGGGTCTTTCGGGTATTTGGTGATCATGGCGTATGTATACACTAACTCGATAAGCCCAATGAGCTTGCCGATTGTTATCGATATAGACCAACGGAACAACCTCTGCTTCACTCAAGTCTTTACCTTGATATTGCGCTTTAAACAGCTGCAAAGCGACAACTCCATTCTTAACAAAATCAGCTGAAGGCTGCCCCAATTCCGTTGGTAATCCGCGATACAAAACGCCGTTCATCCACACATTATCCTGACCATTAAGCAAATGCATTACCGTTGCTTTGCTATGCATAATTGCATAGCCTCCATGGACATTGAAACCTAAATATTGTTGTTGCATGCGGATATGAGTAATGTGGTTCTTATCCGTTCGCTGCTGGATAAACTGCAAAGTATCGGGAGCTCCCCCCGCGATCCCAATGCCGGGTAAAGCGACTTGGAATTGCTGTTGTATAGCCTTGAATGATTCCTGCTGCAAAGACACTGGTTCAGCGGCTTGTGATGAAGCCACTGCAGCTAAGGCTGAACAAGCTACTAGAGTGGATAAACGAACATTTAATTGCATTTAGACTTTCTCCTTAAAAATATGCATGTGGCAAACTCGTCCCGGGAGTGCCCATGTTGTTAATTTTCCCTGCTTCGTCTGATCAGTGGCAATACAATAATCTAATCCATGAATGCCGATTTTTGTGCATAAAGCAACCCTATATAGGGCACAATGCGCCATAAATCAAACAAATAGGACTATTCTTATTGAATTGACAAACCAGCCCATAACATCCACTGTTTAATGTATAGCCTGGTAACAACTACGTTTGAACTTACCCCGTTGAGTCTGAAAGTTACGAATTTTGGGTAAGCAATTTATCCTGAGGTTGGCTTACTAAAATCCGAAATATCATCTTATCAGGTATTTTATGACTTACATAATTTTTCTTTTATTACCACGGCTTTACCATTAAAAATGCGACAGCGGCGGTGCTTTTATTACTGGGATCTATTGACAATTGGTTTCGCAAAGAGAAGATTTAGCTAAATTTGCAGCAGTGAAATCAATTACAATTTTTGTCGGCCATGTACCTAGCTGACTAAAAATAGCATTTTGAAGTATCTTGGGTATAATTCAACACCCAATCTATTGACTTAACCAACGAAGATATTTGAGGCCTATGAGCACGATCACAACAGACATTGAGTTAGTCGCTTCTCATTTAAAACAAGGGAATGTAGTAGCGATACCTACCGAAACCGTGTATGGCCTGGCAGGAAATGCTGAAGACGAACACGCTATAAAAAAAATATATACGATAAAAAATAGACCCTTAAATCATCCTTTGATCATGCATGTTGCCGAAGGTTGGGATTTATCTCGGTGGGTAGCTTATATTCCTGATTATGCGCGCAGTTTAATGAAACAGTTCTGGCCTGGCCCTCTTACCCTTGTGATGCAGGCCAAACCGGGCTGTGTGAGCCAATTAGTCACAGGAGGTCAAGATACTGTTGCTATACGTTGCCCTAAACATCCTATCACGCAAGCACTTTTGCAACGGCTTAATTTTCCTTTAGTTGCCCCATCTGCAAATCCATTTGGTAAGATTAGCCCGACGACAGCTGAACATGTACAAGATAGTTTTAGACAAGAGGATTTTTTAATTCTCGATGGCGGGCGTTGTCAGGTAGGAATTGAATCGACCATTGTTGCTGCCACCAATCCGGAAGGCTATGAAATTTTGCGTCATGGTTCAATCAATGAGGTGCAAATTAACGCGATTTTACCTGAGAAACAATTAAAAAAAACAAGCACAATTCGAGCACCTGGCCGGTTAGCTAGCCATTATCAACCCGAAAAACCATTGTATTGTTTTCCCGATAGCGAAGCTATCAAGCGCTTTTGCCAGGAATCCAAATCTGCTGTGTACGTCCTCTCTTTTGCCCCAAAAACAGAGGTAGATAGTCTATTCTATTACCAATTGCCCAATTCACCCGAACAAGTGGCTTTCGAACTTTACTACCAATTAAGACAAGCAGATCAATCAGAGGCTGATTTTATTGCAATTGAGTTGCCGCCAGAACAAGGGGAATGGCTAGCCATTAGAGAACGTATTTTGAAAGCCGGGTATCGTTAATTTGCCCGGATCAAATTTTCTCTATAGTGAGCAAAACTTGTGCTGGCGTGACTTTATCCCCTTTCTGGCAAAATACATCCACAACGATGCCATTAAAAGGCGCTTGAATTTCCGTCTCCATCTTCATCGCCTCAAGAACCAGCAAAGTCTGACCCTCAGCGACTTTATGCCCTACAGCAACATTGACACTGACTAACACCCCTGGCATGGCAACGGAAATGTCTCCCGGCCCTGAAGGTTTTTTAGTTTCAGTAGGAACAGGTTGTATTAGGTTATCTTCATGGTGAATAATGACCTCTTCGGGAACGCCATCGACCCATAAAAAACAGGCCTGCTTCCCTTGTTCCTTTGGCCCGTATCCTGCCACTTTGATGTGGTAACTTTCGCCATGCAAAGCAATATCAAACTCGGAAGATAAATCGGTCGATTGCTGAATCGTTGCATGCAAAGGTTCAGGGATCAATGCTTTGTTTTTACGTTGCTCCAAAAATTGTTTAGCAATTTCTGGAAACATTGCGTAGGAAAGGACATCTTCATCACAGATCGCAAGGGCACCGATTTCCTCACGCAAACGATATAGTTCATTTGGTATTAAATCAGCAGGTCTTATATCAATAACCTCAGTTTGACCAATGGCTTTCTTACGTAAACTTGCACTTATTTTGCCTGGCGCAGCCCCATATTTTCCTTCACAATATAATTTGACTTCGTTAGTGATGGTTTTGTAGCGCCCACCTGTCAACACATTCAACACTGCCTGGGTCGCAACGACTTGCGAAGTTGGTGTTACCAAAGGAGGATAACCCAGATCCTTTCGCACTCGTGGTATCTCTTTATGAACCGCAGCAAGTTTATCCAAAGCTTGCTGCTCTTTCAGTTGCGAATAAAGGTTTGAAATCATCCCTCCAGGAATCTGGTAAAGTTGTACTCGAGGATCAATTTCGCGCGCTTCGCTCTCAAATTTGGCGTATTTTTTTCGCACGTTTCGAAAGTAATCAGCAATTTCTAATAATGCATTCAAATCAAGTCCCGTATCAAATTCACTTCCCGCCAAAGCCGCGACTAAAGGTTCGGTTGCAGGATGCGACGCTCCCCCAGAGAATGAAGAAATTGCCGTATCAACATGATTGCATCCTGCCAAAATAGCTTGATAGTGACAAATGGCCGCAAGTCCTGAGGTTGAGTGGCTATGGAGATGTATAGGCAATCGGGTTGCTTCCGCCAGAGCCCTATATAACTCAACAGCGGCCATTGGCGTGAGTAATCCTGCCATATCTTTAATTGCAATACTGTCACAACCCATATCAGCTAGAGCTTTTCCGGTATTCACAAAATTTTCTAAGGTGTGAACCGGGCTTGTTGTGTAACAGATTGCCCCTTGCGCATGTTTTTTATGTCGCTTGATTGCTTTTATCGCAGTATCTAAATTACGCACATCATTTAGCGCATCAAAAACACGAAATACATCAATACCCTTGTTTGCAGCCGATGTGATGAATGCTTTAACCACATCGTCAGCATAATGCCGGTAACCTAATAGGTTTTGGCCGCGCAAGAGCATCGATAATCGGGTGTGAGGTAAAGCGTGGCGTAATAATCTTAATCTTTCCCAGGGATCCTCCCTCAAAAAACGCAAACAGGTGTCGAAAGTAGCGCCACCCCAAACTTCCATAGCCCAAAAGCCTATCTCGTCCATTTTTTTGCAAATAGGCAACATGTCTTCTGTACGCATACGTGTCGCAATCAGACACTGGTGAGCATCCCGTAAGGTAACATCTGTTATATAAGTAGTCGCCATAATCGCAATTCCATTTAATTATATAGATAGCATACTCAAAGAATGAAATAACATCATCAAAGAATAAGCATCAACTGCACTATATTATCTGCAACAGCAAACTTCCAGCCATCATGCCGAGATCGTGCCGATATCATCGGACATCTGGACATTATTGGAAAGTTCAGGCAGAATCCGATGAATTTTGATAACCCAGCTTATGATGAAAAAAATACTCGTCCTTAATGGACCTAATTTAAATCGTCTTGGTCTACGCGAGCCTTCTGTTTATGGCTCAACAACCCTTGACGAAGTAAGCACGATGCTTAGGAATCAAGCTAAAGCTGCTGGTTTTGAGCTTTATAGCAAACAAAGCAATTCCGAGGCTGAATTAATTGACATGATTCACCAAGCTGCTGACGAAAAGACAGATTATTTCATTATTAATCCAGCCGCTTTTACACACACCAGCATTGCTTTACGCGATGCTTTAGCTGCAGTATCAATACCTTTCATTGAGGTTCATATCAGCAATATCTATGCCCGCGAGGCGTTTCGTCACCATTCGTATTTTTCTGACCTCGCCCGCGGTGTGATTAGTGGGCTTGGTGTTAGGGGTTACACCTTAGCATTACAAGCTATTATTGAAGAATTTAATTAATTAGAGAGTTATTATCGATGGATATTCGCAAAATTAAAAAATTGATCGAATTATTAGAAGAAACAGGGATTTCAGAAATTGAAATCAAAGAAGGTGAAGAGTCAGTTCGTTTAAGCCGTCACAGTTATGCTGTGGAAGCACCCGCACAAATGCGTTATTCAGCACCGCCTCCGCCGATGCCTGCACCCCAACCAGCAGCAAACTCAGCAGCGATTTCTACTGAAGCCAAAGCAGGAGCTACTAGATCAGGCCACAAAGTCCGTTCCCCAATGGTAGGTACCTTGTATACTTCACCCTCACCGGATGCGCCCCCTTTTGTTACTCTCGGTCAGTCAGTGAAAGTTGGCGATACGCTTTGCATTGTCGAGGCAATGAAAATGTTTAACGAAATTGAAGCTGATCGCGCCGGTAAAATCGTTGAAATTCTTGCCGCTAATGGCGATCCAATTGAATACGACCAACCCCTGTTTATTATCGAAGAATAGAAGAATAAAAGGTATATTAATGCTCAGTAAAATTGTTATTGCCAATCGTGGTGAAATTGCGCTCCGCATATTACGTGCTTGTAAAGAACTAGGCATTCAAACTGTAGCCGTGCATTCTGATGTCGATAAAGATTTATTGCATGTGCGCCTTGCTGACGAAACTGTTTGTATAGGACCTGCGAGCTCGCAGAAGAGTTATTTAAACATTCCAGCGATTATTTCTGCTGCTGAGATCACTGATGCGGTTGCTATTCATCCTGGCTATGGTTTTCTAGCAGAAAACGCTGACTTTGCCGATATTGTTGAGCAAAGTGGGTTTCGTTTTATCGGTCCTAAGGGCGATACCATTCGCTTAATGGGAGATAAAGTATCTGCCATCGCTGCAATGAAAAATGCAGGTGTCCCCTGCGTTCCAGGTTCGGATGGTCCTTTAACTGATGACGATAACCGCAATATTGAATTAGCACGCCAAATTGGCTTTCCCGTTATCATTAAAGCGGCTGGCGGTGGAGGGGGCAGGGGTATGCGGGTTGTTCATAATGAAGCCAATTTGCTTAATGCAATTGCCCTTACCCGTAGCGAAGCAAAAGCAGCTTTTAATAACCCTACCGTGTACATGGAAAAATTCTTGGAAAACCCGCGCCATATCGAATTTCAGGTTTTGGGTGATGGACAAGGAAATGCCATCCATCTCGGCGAACGTGATTGTTCGATGCAACGACGCCACCAAAAAGTGCTTGAAGAAGCTCCCGCTCCAGGAATTACCCCTGAATTACGACAAAAAATAGGCGAATCTGTGGTTAATGCCTGTCGTGAACTAAAATACCGCGGTGCTGGCACCTTTGAATTCTTATATCAAGATGGCTGCTTTTATTTCATCGAGATGAATACACGAATCCAAGTTGAACACCCAGTGACTGAAATGATCACCGGCATTGATTTGATTAAAGAGCAGATCAAAATTGCCAGCGATATCCCTTTCACTTTAAAACAAGAAGATATTCAATTAAAAGGCCATGCGATAGAGTGCCGCATTAATGCCGAAGACGCGAGAACTTTCATGCCTTCACCCGGAACAATACGTCTTCTGCATCAACCTGGCGGGCCTGGTATCCGTTTTGATTCTCACATATACAGCAGTTATACCGTACCGCCGAATTATGATTCGATGATAGGTAAGTTAATTAGCTATGGCGAAACCCGAGAAGTCGCTCTTGCAAGAATGCGTAATGCCCTAGATGAAATTATTATCGATGGCATCAAAACCAATATCGAGCTGCATCATCGCATTCTCAGAGATAGAGCCTTTATGCAAGGCGGCACAAACATCCATTATTTAGAAAAAATGCTCAAGGAATAAGTTGTGTGGTATCAGTTACAAATTGAACAATGCCACCGTGATGAAGTGGATTCAATTAGCGAGGCTCTCGAAGAAACGGGAGCTTTATCAATCACATTAACCGACAAAAATGATGATCCTGTCCTCGAGCCAGAGCCTGGAACAACCCCACTTTGGCCCGATGTTATCGTCCACGCGCTTTATACTGAGATCCGAGAAGCAGCACTAGCAAAACAACAACTAGCGACCCAATTCAAGCATTTATCCTTTTCTATCAGTGAGTTGGCTGACCAAGATTGGGAGCGTGCCTGGATGGATGATTTCAAACCCCAGCGCTTTGGCCAACGATTGTGGATCTGCCCTTCGTGGATGGAACCACCCGAACCTGAAGCCGTTAATCTAATCCTTGATCCGGGATTAGCCTTCGGCACCGGAACTCATCCTACAACTTCTCTTTGCTTGCGTTGGCTTGATCAAGCTGATCTAACCAACAAAACAGTCATTGACTATGGGTGCGGCTCAGGTATCCTTGCTTTGGCAGCACTAAAGCTGGGTGCAGCAAAAGTTCAAGCGGTTGACATTGATGATCAAGCGTTGCAAGCAACACAAAACAATGCCCTGACCAATGAAATTAATTCACAACAGTTGGATATTGGTTTTCCGGAAATATTGCGAGAACCTACTGATATACTTATTGCCAATATCTTATTAGCTCCTTTGCTGACTCTGCGCACTAAATTTAGAGAATTACTTAAAGATGAGGGCCTATTAATTGTTTCGGGCATTCTCAAGGAGCAAGCAGCGTCTCTTATTGAGGCTTATCAAACTGATTTTGCCCACCAATCTTCTGCGGATTTAGAAGATTGGTCACTGCTCACTTTCACTCGTCGCTAATCATTATAAAGAGCTAAAATGATGAATAAACAAGAATTCTGCCCCTTTACACCCAAAAGGGCTTTACTGAGTGTTTCTGATAAACGAGGATTAGTCGAATTAGCAAAAACCCTTCATGAGCAAGGGGTAGAGCTCGTTGCTACAGGCAACACAGCTGCCTTACTGACGAAAAATCAGCTCCCAGTTACCGATGTGAGTGAATGCACCCAATTTCCTGAAATGCTGGATGGTCGGGTTAAAACGCTCCATCCTGCTATTCATGCAGGCTTACTAGCACGCGATCTCCCCGAAGATGACAAAGTTTTACAAGCTCATCAGATTAAACGAATTGATTTACTTATTGTCAATCTATATCCTTTCGAACAAGTCATTAGTCATCATGACTGCGATTTCCAAAAAGCAATTGAAAACATCGACATTGGCGGCCCCGCAATGGTTCGTGCCGCAGCTAAAAATCATACTCGTGTTTTTGTCGTCGTGACTCCTGATGATTACGGTTTATTGAGCAAATATGTTCGCGCTCAAAAGGTTCCTGCTAATTGGGGCTTTGAGTTAGCTAAAAAGGCATTTGCCCATACTGCCGCCTACGATGCAGCTATTGCCAATTACTTGGGAACGCTGAACGAGAAGCGGGAGCCCTCGGGTTTCCCATCCACGCTCACCTGTCAGTTCCACAAACGCTATGAATTACGTTACGGCGAAAACCCTCATCAACAAGCGATATTTTATACCGATAAAAATCCGCCTGCAGGCTCTTTAGCCACAGCAAAAACGCTTCAAGGCAAGCAGTTGTCCTATAACAATCTACTCGATGCAGATGCAGCTTTTGACTGTGTTAAATCTTTTCCGCTCGAAACCCCTACTTGCGTCATCGTCAAACACGGTAATCCTTGTGGAATCGCATTAGGCAATACGCAACTAAATGCTTACTTACGAGCATATCAAACCGACCCGACTTCCAGCTTCGGTGGAATCTTGGCGTTTAATCAGCTTTTAACGGCAGAAACAGCGCAAGCTATCCTTGAGAAACAGTTTGCGGAAGTTATTATTGCCCCGGCGATTAGTGAGGAAGCTCAATCTATCTTATCTACAAAACCCAATATTCGAGTACTCAGTACAGGCGAATGGCAAACGAATTCCGAATTTAAATTGGATATGCGCCATGTCGATGGGGGACTGCTTGTCCAAGAGCATGATGATTTTTTAGTCAGTGACGAAGAGTTTAAAACGGCTACCCAACAAAAACCTTCCGAACAACAAGTGCAAGATTTATTATTCGCCTGGATTGCTGTCAAACACGTGAAATCGAATGCCATTGTCTTTGCAAAAGACGGTGCAACAATTGGGATCGGTGCCGGGCAAACCAGCCGTGTCATGAGTACCCGTATTGGTTTATGGCAAGCCCAACAGGCCAACTTGAGTACTCAAGGCGCGGTCATGGCTTCTGATGCGTTTATTCCTTTTGCAGATAGCATTGAGTTAGCTGCTAAAGCAGGGATTAGCGCCATTATCCAGCCTGGTGGTTCCGTACGCGACAAAGAAGTCATTGAAGCTGCTAACAAGGCCGGAATTATCATGGTGTTTACCGGGTATAGGCATTTTAAGCACTAGCATGCTTTTTATGTGTGCGTGAAGATGCCTGATAGACAATGCTTCTTCACGCAGATTCACGCATAGTTAAACCATCTACGTAAAATTTTTTAAACCTAATGTTTTAAGGCCTTATAAATATCAACAAACGTAGAAACTCTATCAATATTTATCGGGACATGTAACCGTCGTGCGATATCCGAAGCAGAAAAAATCCCACGGATATGGTGCTCTGCCCCATCAATAACAAGGAAATGTTGCTTTCCTTCATTCTTCAGTGTTTCAACAATATCCCTAATTTTTGCGCGTTTTACATCGTTAAATTCAATTGCTTTTAAGCATGTTTTTGGCGTCATCACCTCAGAAACAAAGATATCAGTGCGGTGGACATGATTAGTTCGAGACATGACCTTTTCACCAATTAAATCCTCATAAGCAAGAGCGCCGACAAATTCACCTTTATCTAGCACCAACTTTAATTTGACATGCGTTTTTTTCATTAAATCTTCGGCCGTGACCACATCCAATGATTGATCGATTACTAAAGGAGGTGTTTTTTTGAAATCAGTAAAAATATCGAGAGCAGGTGAATCAAGTGTTATTTCGTAATTTTCATCAGGGGTAATAACATGTTTAACATCGGTGATATCACAGGTTTTTATAATCATGATCGCTTTCCTTTACAGCAAAATTCCCAATAATCCAATAAGTTAAATATCTTCAATTTTTAATTACTACCTGCTAAATGTAGAACAGAATAACTTGCAATACAAATATCTCATGTAGAGTTGTCTTCCCACCATTGCTAGAATAGATATATCAAAACTGCAGAACATAGGATGGTAGGCTATGGAACATCAACACCCCCCAAAAGAAAAAAAAAGTTGCTGCCATTCAATGAACCACTCAAAAAAAATTCCAAAATCTCAACTGGTAAACGGTGTAGTCATATATACCTGCCCAATGCACCTCGAAATTCGCCAAGAAAAGCCTGGAAGTTGTCCAATTTGTGGCATGGCATTAGAGCCTGAGGCAATTAGTGAAGAAACGAGTAACCCAGAATATGTTGACATGCGACAAAGATTTTGGATTGCCTTATTACTCAGTGTTCCAGTATTCATACTGGCAATGGGTGAATACGCTTTCGCAAACTGGCTTCCTATCCCATTATCAATTTGGATTCAATTGGTTTTAGCGACTCCAGTTGTCCTCTGGTGTGGTTGGCCTTTTTTCCAACGGGGTTGGCAATCGTTAAAAACCCGTCGATTAAATATGTTCACTTTGATTGCAATGGGTACCGCTGTAGCATGGGGATATAGTGTCGTAGCCACTTTATTTCCTGGCTTTTTCCCTAAGAGTTTGCTCAATGAACATAGGATGATAAGCGTTTATTTTGAAGCAGCCGCGGTCATTACAACTTTAGTTTTACTTGGGCAAGTACTTGAATTAAAAGCACGAGAAAAAACAGGGGGGGCCATACGGGCATTATTGAAATTAGCCCCCGAAACAGCGTATCGCCTCGATAAAAATAATCAAGAAACAGTGGTATCGCTCGATCAAGTTTTCGTAGGAGATTTGTTACGTGTACGACCCGGTGAGAAAATTCCTGTGGATGGCGAGCTTGTCGAGGGTCAATCGAACGTCGATGAGTCAATGGTCACTGGCGAATCGTTACCCGTTAGCAAAAGGGTTGGTGATAAACTCATTGGCGCCACCATTAATCTAAGCGGCAGCTTTGTTATGAGAGCTATCCATGTGGGTAGCGATACAATGCTTTCACGGATTGTCCAGATGGTTAGTGATGCACAACGCAGCCGGGCACCAATTCAACGTTTGGCCGATGCCGTTTCTGGCTTGTTTGTACCTGTTGTCATATTCGTAGCCCTATTAGCCTTTGCTTTATGGTTTATCTTCGGCCCATCCCCCTCGCTCAGCTATGGACTCATCGCTGCTGTTTCGGTATTAATCATTGCTTGTCCCTGCGCTTTAGGACTCGCAACGCCGATGTCGATTATGGTTGGAGTGGGTAAAGGCGCGGGAAATGGCGTACTCATCAAAGACGCTGAAGCACTCGAACATATGGAAAAAATAAATACCTTAGTCGTTGATAAAACAGGGACTCTGACTGAAGGCCATCCCAAATTAACCCAAATTATAACCTTAAAAACATTTGCAGAGGACGAAGTACTCACCTTCGCCGCCTCGGTGGAGCATCATAGCGAACACCCTTTAGCGCATGCGATTGTGGCATGTGCCAAAGAGAAAAATTTATCACTCGCCCCGGTTAGTCAGTTTGAAGCAATAACCGGTAAAGGGGTACGCGGTAGCGTTGAAAATCGTGCTATCGTGATTGGCACTTCGGCGTTAATGCAAGAATTAGGGATAGATTATCAAGTCCTTTCCATGAATGCTGACGAACTTAGGGCAAAAGGCGCTTCAGTGATGTTCATAGCAATTGATAATCAAATTTCCGCCATTTTAGCCGTAGAAGATCCGATCAAATCCAGCACAGGCGATGCCATAAAAGCCTTACAAGATAAAGGAATCGATATTGTCATGCTCACTGGCGATAACCAGAAAACCGCTAATGCAGTCGCCGAAAAGATTGGCATCAAAACAGTGATTGCCGAAGTTTTACCCGCTGACAAAAGTCGTATTGTGACTGAATTACAGGAAAAAGGCCGAGTTGTTGCTATGGCTGGAGATGGAGTCAATGATGCTCCTGCTCTCGCTAAAGCTGACATCGGCATTGCCATGGGGACGGGCACTGACGTTGCCATAGAAAGTGCTGGCGTTACCTTGCTTCACGGCGATTTACATGGCATCGTTAAAGCTCGTCATCTTTCTGAAGCGACCATGCGAAACATACGCCAAAACCTCTTTTTTGCTTTTGTTTATAATGCATTAGGTATACCTATAGCCGCAGGGGTACTTTATCCTTTCATAGGATTACTCTTAAATCCAATGATAGCAGCGGCAGCGATGTCGCTTAGTTCTGTGTCTGTCATTCTCAATGCACTCCGCTTACGCTGGATAACCCTATGAGAAACAAGCGTTTTACTTTAATCGCTTGGCTTTTTATTATCAGCATGCTCGCCAGAACACCCATCAGCAGTGCGTCACAAAGTTTAACCGTTAATCAATTAGCTCAAATAGCAATCCAAAATAACAATGACTTAAAGGCAGCCCGGTACAATGTTGCGATAGCGCAAGCACGCTTAGTGCAAGCAGGATTATGGCCAAACCCAAGTCTAAACCTGAATAACATTGACGATCAATTCTTTACCAGGGAAGGTGAATATACACGAAGTGCAGGTTTTAGCCAAAATTTTCCAATTTCTGGTCGAATTGGTCGCCAAAAAAATGTTGCCCGCGTTGATATTGCTATTGCTATGGCTGAAATCAAAGATGCTAAACGCAAACTCAAAGGCGCAGTTGCTGAAAGTTACTATGCTATTCTAATTACCGATTATCGTTTAAAACAGCTTAAAAATCTTTTAGCAATTAACAAAAAATTAGTGCAAGTCACTGAAAACCGTTTTCATGCCGCTGAAGTATCTGAGCTCGACACCAATTCAGCCAACTTAGAATACCAACGTATTTTCCAAGAAAAACAGATATTAGAAAGTCTACGCATCAGTCAAATTGCCCAGCTTAACCAATTAATAGGCCGTGAGGCAGGCGCCCCCTTACTTCTCGATAAATCGCTACCTAAATCAGGGCTAATAACAACCAGCGTGACTGATGCTCAAGCCTTAGCACTAAAGGAGCGCCCAGATATGCAATTACTTCAGCTCAGCTTAAATCGTGCTCAAGCTTCTCAACGGCTAGCCCGGTCTGAACGATGGGCTGATTGGACAGTAGGTGTCGCTTTTCAACAAAGCAAAATATTTGTCGAAGGGGGTGATCCACAAAAACCGGATCGCGCCCTGAGTGTTGGCTTAGCTGTCCCATTCCCTTTGTTTAATGCAAATCAGGGTAAGATCATGGAAGCAAGTGCAGTGGGCACACAAGCGCTTGGGAAAATGAAAGCTTTGAAATTAGCGATTCAAACTGAAGTGGCCAGCAATTATGCGCAATTAAAAGCGTTAGAAAAAGCACTCGAACAATCTCGTCAAAAAACCGTAAAACTCACCTACCGCAATGTTAAATTAGCAAGAGACGCCTATAAAAATGGCCAAGTGTCACTTCTGGAAGTATTACAAATACAGCGTCAACAAAATGATCTCCAAGTAGCCTATCTCAATATGCTCGAAAAATACTTACAATCATTAGTTAAATTTTGTACAGCACTTGGTAATGGCGGCAATATTTCATTGTGTTCCTATTTGACTGATAAAAGGAATTTAAATGATTTCCCAAAATAACCTTAAGCTAACTGCATTACAATCCCTTGTTTTTCTCGCCGTCTTAATCAAGGCATCTCTCGTATTTGCCCACGGAGAACGTTTCGAGATTTCAGGGCCTCCCCCCAGCTCATTTTCACTTAACGCAGAACAATCCAGACTTATGGATCTTAAAACCGTTAGAGCCATCACTAAACCCCTTGAGGAGACACTGGGACTCAATGGGGAAATTCAGTTATTACCCAACGCCCAAGCTGATGTGAGTGTGAGGATCTCAGGAAATGTGACTGAGCTTTATGCAAATTTAGGCGATAAAGTGAAAACTGGCCAACCTCTTTTAAAAGTACAATCCCTTCTGATAGGCGCTCCGCCACCCAGTGTCGTCATGAATGCCCCAATGAGCGGCGTTATCGATGCACGCAATGTGAATCTTGGTCAAGCAGTAGCACCAAATACAGTGCTTTTTCACATTTCCGATCGCTCAAAACTACTTGTGATTGCAAAAGCTTATGAAGAAGACTTAGGAAAAGTGCAGGTGGGGCAAGAGGCTAGATTACATGTCTTAAGTTATCCAAAACAAATCTTTAAAGGAAAAGTCTCCCTTATCGAACCCAACCTCGATCCGCTCACTCGCACAGTGAATGTCCAAATTCTTCTTGATAATCCCAAAGACTTATTAAAACCAGGCATGTTTACCCGTGCTTATCTCGTATTGCAGGAAAACAAATCAGCCTTAGTTATTCCTAATGCAGCGATCATGGAAGCGAACAATGAAAAATTTGTTTTTAAAAAACAAGGGAATGTTTACCAACATGTTATAGTTAAACCAGGAATCAGTGATGATAACTATACGGAAATTCTAAGCGGTTTAGCGGCTGGTGATGAAGTCGTAACTCAAGGTAATCGTCAGCTTTATACATACTGGCTAACAGGCAGTAAGCCTCAACCTGTAGAAGAAAGAAATGACTAACTGGCAAAGGGATCGGCTGAAATGTTTCAATACCTAATTAGCTGGTCTTTAAAAAATCGTCTTCTTATCTTAGCCATCACCATTGGCATTTGCCTCTATGGAGGTTATACCTTAACGAAAATGCCGGTGGATGTTTTTCCTGAATTCGCCCCGCCACAAGTCACTATACAAACTCAAGCACCTGGGCTAGCACCGCAAGAAGTAGAAGCCTTAATCACATATCCTTTAGAAAGCGCTATCAATGGGACCCCTGGAGTAACCCATGTCCGTTCTAAAACGACAGTTGGGTTGTCTACGATTACTGTTGTTTTTGCTGATAAAACAGATATCTATCGCGATAGGCAGTTGATTAACGAGCGGATTCAACAAGTGATGGGCCAATTACCTCCCGGTTCAAATCCAGTCATGTTACCGGTCATCTCTGTTGTAGGCTGGCTCATGAAATATGCTCTGGTTAGCAATACTGTATCACCAGAAGAATTGCGTACTATCTCCGATTGGGTGATCCGCCCAAGGATATTGGCGCTGGGCGGCGTTGCCTCTGTGGTTTCACTGGGAGGTGAAGTAAAACAATATCAAGTGCTCTTAGATCCTGCCCGCATGCTAGCTTATCGAGTGAGTGTGGAAGAAGTGAGCCAAGCCTTAGCAAATTCAAATCGCAATGTTCCCGGCGCCTTTTTACAACGATCAGGGACAGAACTCACTATTGGCGCAATTGGTCGAGTAAAAACGCTCGAGGACATAAAAAAAACGCTTATTACCACACGAGAAGGGATCCCAATTACCGTTGATAACGTTGCTACGGTGGCTTTCGGTGGCGAAATCAAAAGAGGCGATGCTGCTTATAATTTCGATCATGCTGTGATAGGCACTATTTCCAAAACGTATGGTGCTGATACCCTAGCAACCACTTCCAAAGTCCAAGAAGCGTTAGATGAAATCAAAGCTTCGCTCCCACCTGGCATAAAATTGTATACCAATGTCTTTCGCCAAGCTAATTTCATTGAATCAGCCATTAAGAATCTGAGCTGGGCGTTACTCGAGGGTGCGCTCATTGTGATCATCGTATTATTCATCTTTTTAATGAATATTCGTGCGTCATTGATCACCTTCTTGGCAATGCCCGTTTCCTTTATTCTTGGTATTTTAGTACTGCACCTGTTTGGTTTTGGAATTAATGCAATGACGCTTGGAGGAATTGCCATAGCCATTGGTGAAGTTGTCGATGACGGGATTATTACCGTAGAAAATGTCTTACGCCGCTTACAATTAAATCGCTTATCTATTTCTCCTCAACCTGCAATCGAAGTTGTTTTCGATTCAATTCTCGAAATTAGAAATTCTGTGATTTATGCCACTTTGATTATTAGCCTGGTGTTTCTCCCTATTTTTTTTCTATCCGGTATTGCAGAGCGAATTTTTGGTCCTTTAGCTGTAGCGTATATTGCATCAGTGATTGGCTCACTGGTTGTTTCCATTACTATGGTTCCTGCATTGTGTTACCTGCTTTTAGTTTATCGTCGGGAAAAACAAAATGAACAAAATATCGTTTTGCATCCGATGACAAACGCAGAACGAATTGCGCAAATGACAGAAAATCCAGAAGCCAGTTTTGTAGAGAAAGAAACGCCCTTTGCCAAGCTTCTTAAAGCTCATTTTCAGCGTATTCTAAATTGGGCTTTGAACCATCTTTGGTCCATAATGAGCTTCGCCGGTTTAGGAATTTTACTTGCTCTTGCTTTGCTACCCTTCTTTGGTACTGCCTTCCTTCCAGAATTTCATGAGGGCAATTACATTATCGCCATGACCACCCTACCTGGCACCTCACTCAGTGAATCGATGCGAATTGGCGAACAAGTTCGTAAAGAATTACTCAAATACCCGCAAGTAACCTCTATTTCTCAGCGTGCGGGACGAAGTGCAATTGACGAAGATGCATTACCTCCTAATGTGAGCGAATTCGATGTGAATCTTAATTTTGATAAAGATAAAAGCATGCGATCGGTCGAATTAATTAAGAGAATTCGCCAAGACTTGGCAAATATTCCTGGTGCTGTTTTTAATATAGGCCAATTTATTGCTCACCGCATGGATGAAGTGCTTTCAGGGGTTCGCTCACAGATTGCAATAAAAATTTTTGGCGACAATCTCCAAACGCTTAATCAATTAGGCGCGTCAGTAGAATCATTGCTCAAAAAAATTCCTGGTATTGTCGATGTCAATAGAGAGCAGCAAATCAACGTCCCACAATTAATCATTAAGATTGATCGCGAGAAAGCAGCACGTTATGGCATTAATGTGGGACAAATTTCCGAAGATGTGCAAACTTTGCTCAACGGAGTCCGTGTTTCTAGTGTATTGGAGGGACAGCGAAGTTTTGATCTTTACCTACGCATGGCCGAATCAGGAAGGGACACTGTTAGGGCAGTACAAGACATGTTAATCGATGCCCACGGTGCAGGAATAGAGAATGGCGGTAAAATCCCTTTGCGGGCAGTAGCACAAATTGGGGAAGAAGAACAACCTTTCTCGATTAGTCGCGAAAATACACAACGGATGATTTCAGTTGGCTTTAACGTAGCAGGACGTGATCTAGGCAGTGTAATTCAGGAGGTTCAGCAGCAAATTAAAGAAAAGATACAACTTCCCAACGGCTATTTTATTCAATATGGCGGACAATTTAAAAGCCAGCAACAAGCAACCCGAACAATCTTATTTTTGGGTATTTTAGCCGTTATAGCCATGCTACTTCTCTTGTATAAAGCATTTGGAAAATTGGGCGAAGCCCTTTTGGTCCTTTGTAACTTACCATTAGCACTAATCGGCGGTGTTTTATCACTTTATTTCGCCAGCGGTGAAATGAGCATAGCAGCGATGATTGGTTTTATTACCCTCTTTGGAATTGCTGCTCGCAATGGTATTATTTTGGTCAGTCATTTCAACCAATTGAAGTCAGAAGGCAAACCATTACAGGACATTGTAGTCCAAGGTACCCTTGATCGGCTTGTCCCAGTTTTAATGACTGCTGCTACCGCTGCTTTAGGCTTAATCCCTTTGCTGTGGGGTTCACCAGTAGGTAAAGAGCTGGAGAGGCCTTTAGCCCAAGTGTTATTAGGTGGACTCTTTACTTCCACCCTGTTGAATATGATTGTTGTACCAACAATATATAATGCGATGGAAAAGCGGCGAGAAAAACGTATGAGTAGTAACTCTGGAGACTTACATAGTGACCAATTTACACACGATAGTTAAATTTTTTTTCGGTTTAAGCATTTTTTTTCTAGGCTTATTTTATCAACCCTTCTGCTTGGCACATACGAATGAAATGCACCGTCATTCGAGAATAGTAGGAAAAAACGATCAACCGTCAATTAAAATGTCAGTGGAACGAATAGTAAGCGGGCGCGGGAAGGATTTAGTTTTTGTAAAATTAACTGAGATTGGAACCAATAAGCCCATACATTTGCAAGATCTCAATGAAGTACACACTCAGAAAATCCACATGCTCATCATTGACGACAGCCTTAGTGATTACAGTCACGTCCATCCTGTCGCTACAGAAGAACCTGGTGTCTATCAATTTTCTTGGAAACCAAAGAAAAAGGACGCAAATTACCGTATTTGGGCTGATCTTGTGCCTGTGAATACTATGAAACAAGAGTACATCATCGCTGACTTATACAAATCCAAATCTAATTTTGCTCAAATTATTCCTCGCATTACCACTGAGAGTGTCGTTGGTGGATACAAATTTAAATTATCTTTTGATAAACCTAAGCTAGAGCTGGGTAAAGCAACAATGGGAAAAATTGACATCACTGATGCACAGGGTAATCCCGTGCACAATTTAGAACCCATCATGGGTGCTTATGCCCATATCGTTGGGTTTAGCGATGATTTTAATACGGTAATGCATGTTCATCCGATGGGAACAGAGCCTTCGCAAGCGACAGATAGAGGGGGTCCTGAACTTAACTTCCATATTGAGCCGCAAAAAGCAGGAGCGATAAAACTTTTTGCCCAGGTCAAAATAGATGGGAAAGAACTATTCGTTCCATTCAGTTATTACGCTTCTGTTGGATAATAATCAGCGGGTAAGGGCATTTTTGTTGTTTTTATTCCCTTACCCTGATAGAGCAGAGAATTATTGCTGAGAGCAATTTTGCACTACGCAATTTTTTGCATAAGTTGAACCTTTAGAGCAAGCAGCCATAGCACTAGCAAGTGCACTTGCCCGATCATTACCTGTGCCAGTAAAAGTCAATTGTTTAGCATCAGACACTGAGCACATCCATGCCGCATTTGCAGCCCCAACACTGATTACACATAACACTGCAACAGATAACAGAGTTTTAATCGCTTTCATGACCAATCTCCTTATAAGTTCATAAAGTATTAGGTTTATTTTCCAAGCAAATCAAGTTCCATTCTTAAAAGTTGGTGTTTAAATATCAACAGTAAAAGGGTAGAAGAGAAGTTCTCGCTTTGTCAAATCGAAACTATAACTTTTAGGGGAAATGCTCAGTCCCATTGCATTAAGTTATGAAAATCCGAGCCGCGATCGTGAGGGCGGATAGGAAGTAGTGCTCTTATATCTGCTTGCTCACGCGCGCGGCTCGGATTAAAGTCTTAACATAATGTCAAGAGCTGTAGAAAGCTGGCTGCGACAAATTTAATCAAGCAAACCCAGCTCTTTAACCGCATCGCGTTCTTGACGAAGCTCATTTAAGGTTTCATTGAATTTTGCTTGGCTATACTCATTGAATTTCAAATTTTCCACTACGTGCACGTCGTTGTGTTCGTGACGGCAAGGGAAAGAGAAAATTAAGCCTTCATCTACTCCATACTCTCCTTGAGAGCTGCGGCAAACTGAGAAAGACTCCATTGGAGGTGTATCGTTAGTTAAGCAACCAACACCATGGATGATGGCATTCGCAGCAGAAGCAGCTGATGAAGCGCCACGTGCTTTAATGATAGCAGCCCCTCGTTGTTGTATTGTTGAAACGAATGTGTTTTTCAACCAATCTTCATCATCAATAACTGTCGCTGCTGAAAACCCATTGATTTTTGCATTGTAAAAATCAGGGTATTGTGTAGAAGAATGATTACCCCAAATCGTCATTTGGCTTACACGCGTAACATCAACACCAGCTTTTTTTGCAAGCTGAGCACGTGCACGCAGCTCATCCAAAGTAGTCATTGCATAAAAACGATCATCAGGTACATCCCTTGCATGATGTTTAGCAATTAGGCAGTTTGTGTTGCAAGGATTTCCTACTACAAAAACGCGAACATCTTGAGCCGCATAGTCATTAATGGCTTTTCCTTGTTTAGTAAAGATTCCGCCATTGATTTGCAGTAAATCAGAACGCTCCATACCTTGTTTACGAGGTACTGAACCAACTAATAAAGCCCAGTTTACGCCATCCATTGCATGTTTTAGCTCAGAGGTGCAAACAACATTTTTCAATAATGGAAAAGCACAATCCTCTAACTCCATAGCTACACCCTCAAGAGCTGGTAAAGCTTGCTCCAACTCAAGCAGGTGCAATTCAACCTCTGTATGCGGACCAAACATTTGTCCTGAGGCAATTCTGAATAACAAAGCATATCCAATTTGTCCCGCAGCACCTGTGACAGCGATTCTAAGTCGTTTATTCATCGTTCACTTCCCCTTTTCTAACCATTGTTTTACCAGTAAAAGCGCAGCAATACTGCGCGCTTCAGAAAAATCAGGACGTACCAAAAGCTCTTGATAAGCACTTAAAGGCCATTCAATGACTTCGGGAGGCTCAGGTTCATCTCCTGGAAGAGGCGAAGGAAATAAATCCCTCGCAATGACTAAATCAATCTTCGCACCAAAATAAGCAGGTGCCAAAGTCATCGTTTTCACCCAGTCAAATTTTTTAGCTGCAAAGCCAACTTCTTCGCGCAATTCACGATTAGCTGCCTCAAATAAAGATTCTCCCCTTTCAATTAACCCTTTAGGAAAGCCTAATTCGTAAGTATCCGTTCCAGCCGCATATTCACGCGCCAGAAGTAGCGATTCGCCCGCTGTTAGTGCAACAATTAACACCGCCCCGTGACCATGGCTACGAATTCGCTCAAAACAACGCTGGGCACCATTGGCAAAACGAAGTTTCATTTCTTCGACTGTAAATAATCTTGACTTGGCGATTACTGTTTTATTGGTGCAAATTGGTTTTTCGCGCATCCTGGTAATTACCTTTCCAAATAAGCGGGCTAAGCTTCTCGGTAGTCCAAAACAAACTATGATACTATTGCACTTCTGAACAAGCCAGTATGATTTAAATAATGTTACCAACCTCTTTGTATATTCATATTCCTTGGTGCATTCGTAAATGCCCCTACTGTGACTTTAATTCTCATAAAAGTCCTGATATTTTACCTGAAAAAGAGTATATTGCCGCTTTAATCGCTGATTTTAAAGCAGATTTAGCCCGTTTTCCTGCACGCGAAATTCATACTATTTTTATTGGTGGGGGAACACCTAGCTTATTATCTGCAGAAGCCTATGCCCTTTTATTCACTCAACTGCAAAAATTAGTCAACTTTGCTAAAGACATTGAAATTACCCTAGAGGCTAACCCAGGAACTGTTGAACAGCAGCGCTTTAGTGACTATCGTCAACTAGGGATCAATCGTCTCTCTTTAGGGATTCAGAGCTTTAACCCTCTGCATTTAAAGGCGTTAGGACGTATTCATGATGATAAACAAGCACATAAAGCGATTGAAGCTGCCCGTAATGCTGGTTTTACCAATCTCAATATTGACCTCATGCATGGCTTGCCCGGGCAATCAGCCGGCCAAGGGCTTGATGATTTGAATATGGCTCTGGCTCATGAACCAGAGCATCTATCCTGGTATCAATTAACAATAGAACCGAATACCATTTTCTACAAGAAAACCCCGCTTCTACCTAGTGAAGACGAAGTTTGTCAGCTAGAAGAGCAAGGACTTAACCTTTTGGCAGCACACGGTTATCAACGCTATGAAATCTCTGCCTTTTGTAAAACTGAAAAATTTGCCCGCCATAACTTAAATTATTGGCTCTTTGGCGATTATTATGGTGTTGGTGCTGGCGCACACGGCAAAATTACTGAAGCAGGACAAGTTTTCCGACTAAAAAAACATCGTCAGCCGAATGAGTATCTACACCCAGAAAAATCCTATCTTGCGGCCGAGGAGCAAGTGGGTGCGGATTCATTGCTCTTTGAATTCATGCTGAATACAAGCCGCTTAGAACAAGCAATTCCTATGTCCCTATTCACTGAAAGGACCGAGCTGCCACTCAGTGTTTTAAAGCCATTCCTAATAAAAGCTGCAGAAATTGGCCTGATCACCATGGATGATCATTTTTGGCAAGTCACTTCTTTTGGTAGGCGCTATACTAATAATTTACAAGCGATGTTTTTGCCCGATTAATTCGCTTCACATCCAACTCGGTTTGCTTAATAATAGATTTAAATTCAGAACTCACAACAGGGTTAAAAGATCAAATTAAGATCTTTCCTGTAGTAGGAGACATACAATGGCAGCCCTGGTGTTTATTTTTTTTGTAGTACTTGGTTATGTATTTGGCTCAGTTTGCTCCGCAGTAATAGTAAGCCAAGTTTTTTCTCTTCCCGATCCACGTATTTCTGGCTCACGAAATCCAGGTGCTACCAATGTTCTGCGTTTAGCAGGTAAAAAATACGCAGCGATGGTGTTAGTTGCTGACATACTCAAAGGACTCCTCCCAGTTCTGCTGGCCAAAGCGTTTGATGTGAGCCCAATTACAGTCAGCTTCACCTGCTTAGCGACCGTTCTTGGGCATATGTATCCCGCTTTTTTTGGTTTTCATGGAGGCAAGGGGGTCGCCACAGCAATTGGCGCCCTACTAGGTCTACACTTTATTCTAGGCGTTATGGTGATTGCAACTTGGTTATTGGTTGCCAACTTTACCCGGTACTCATCACTTGCATCAATCGTTTCCATGGTACTTGCCCCCTTATACGCACTTCTTACAATAGGACGACTCGATATTTTCCCACCTCTCTTTTTTATCGCTTTATTCATTCTTTATAAACACCGCAATAATATCACCCGTCTAATTGATGGCGAGGAGCCTAAAATTCAGTTTAATCGCAGCTCGTTAAACGAAGAGATCGATGCCACACTCACAGAAGCAATTCGGGAGAGTCAAATTGAACAAGAGGAAGACCCCTCTCTATTAATACCAGATGAAGCGGAAGAAAAAATATCCCCAATAATCAAAGAGAAGCAAACATCAACTGAACCAAAAGATAACTTATCGCCTGTAATCGAAACCGGAGAAAAACCTTCGCCTAGAACTCCAACGAAGAAGAAAAAGCAGTGAAATCCGTAGGATTTTCAGCCTCCCATCCAACAAGGAAGTTGAGGCCACTCACTACTTACTCTTGAGGGGAGCAAGATACTATAAACTGTGTTCGGTCAAAGGCCAGCGCGCTTTAACTTCAACCGCGGTACTTAGATCCTTTTTACCTTGCAACAAATGAAGGCAACCTGCGAAAGCGACCATCGCGCCATTATCTGTACAGTATTCTGGGCGAGGAAAATATACCTCTCCGCCCAGCTCTTCCATTAAAGCCCTCAATGACACACGTAAACTGCGATTAGCCCCAACCCCACCTGCCACTACTAATCTTCGACAAGCGGTTTGATTCAACGCACGTTTGCACTTAATTAATAGCGTGTCTACTACTGCTTGCTGAAAGGCTTTTGCAATTGCTGCTCTGGCTTCATCATCCTTGGCACTGCTATTCCATGTAGTTAGTGCGTGGGTTTTAAGGCCACTGAAGCTGAAATCTAAGCCAGGTCTATCCGTCATTGGTCGAGGAAAAGCAGGAAAGACTTCGGTTCCTAGAAGGCAGTTATCCGCTAATTTCGCGAGAACCGCTCCGCCTGGATAAGCTAATCCCATTAATTTTGCTGTCTTATCAAAAGCCTCTCCTACTGCATCATCTAAAGTATCACCAAGCAATTGATAATCCCCTAGGCCATGCACCTCAATAAGTTGTGTATGTCCTCCTGAAACCAATAGTGCCAAAAAAGGGAAATCAAGCTGCGGTGAATCGAGTTTTGCAGCCAATAAATGTGCTTCTAAATGGTGAATTGCCAATGCAGGCTTATTCAGTCCTAATGCTAAACTCTTCGCAAAACAAGCTCCCGTTAAAAGGGCACCAACTAAACCTGGACCAGCCGTATAAGCGATAGCATCAAGAGCAGATTTCAGAACACCCGCTTGCCTAAGAACAGTATCCACTAAAGGTACTAAATATTTAACATGATCCCGTGAAGCTAGCTCAGGTACCACACCACCATAGCGTTGGTGTATCAGTACTTGTGAGTGAAGTGCATGGGCCAATAATCCTTTTTCTGAATCGTAAATTGCTACTCCAGTTTCATCACAAGAAGATTCAATCCCCAAAACTCGCATCAATACCCCAAATAAATCATCTTTACCAATTATATAAAGATAAACTACCCACAATCCAGGGCGTGTTGATAATTAACTTATCGAAATAAACTTGACGACTGTTACAACTAGCACTAGAATTGCCAACCTATTGTATTCAATTAAATCAGAGGAAATAATTAATGCCTACCGTTCGTGTGAAAGAGGGAGAAAATCCCGAATACGCACTACGCCGTTTCAAGCGTTCCTGTGAAAAAGCAGGGATTCTAACTGAATTACGTCGTCGCGAGTTTTACGAAAAACCTACTGCTGAGCGTAAACGCAAACAAGCTGCTGCCGTAAAACGTCATCTTAAAAAGATTTCCCGTGACACAACGGCTTCGCGTCGCAATGTCAAACACCGACGTAAGTAATCATGACTATTAAAGACTGTATTAGTAACGATCTCAAAGATGCTATGCGTGCCAGGGACAAAAAAAAGCTGGACACACTCCGTCTTGTTACTGCTGCTGTCAAACAGGTCGAAGTCGATGAACGAATTGTTGTCGACGATGAGCGCATGTTAATCATTTTGGACAAGCTTGCCAAGCAACGCAAAGAGTCCATCGCTCAATTCCAAACGGCTGGGCGTGATGACCTCGTTGCCCAAGAGCAATATGAACTTGAGATCATCAGCCATTATTTGCCTGAGCCCTTGTCAGATCAAGAAATTGAGGCACTTATTGCCAAAGCCCTGGCCGATACAGGCGCCACCAAGATGAGTGATATGGGCAAAGTCATGACGCAATTGAAGCCTCAAGTGCAGGGTCGAGCTGACATGAGCAAAGTCAGCCAATTAATTAAGGCTAAGTTGAGTTAATACCTCTCATGTCTGGCTTAATTCCGCGGCCATTCATCGATGAACTACTTAGCCGAATTGATCTTGTCGAGCTAATTGACAGTTATGTCCCCCTCAAAAAACAAGGCACAAGCTACGTTGCTTGCTGCCCTTTCCATAGCGAAAAAACCCCTTCATTTAACGTGGTGGCTAAAAAGCAGTTTTATCACTGCTTTGGTTGTGGTGTAAGTGGCAATGCCATTAGCTTTATGATGAGCTACCTCAATCAAGGTTTTACTGATGCAGTAGAAACTTTAGCCTCACGTATAGGAATGAAAGTTCCGCGCGAAGGAAACAGTGAAAAACACCAAGAGGCCTTAAGCTTATATCAGCTGCTCACACAAGTGAGCCAATTCTATCAGCAAAGCCTTAGAACTAAGGGCGAAATAGCGATTAACTATTTACGTGGGCGCGGTTTAAGTGGCGAAATAGCAAAATTATACCAACTAGGTTATGCTCCAGCAGGCTGGCAAACCCTCGAGTCTCAATTTAAAAAGAATAAAAACGAACTTATTGCCACAGGGATGCTCATTAAAAAAGAGGATGGCAAAACGTATGACCGTTATCGCCATCGCATTATGTTTCCTATTCATGACCGCCACGGCCGCATTATTGGTTTTGGTGGACGAGTCATTGATCCGCAGCAAAAGCCTAAATATTTAAATTCACCAGAAACAACCATTTTCCAAAAAAGTCGAGAACTTTATGGCTTACATCAAGTCCTTCAGCAACAACAGATTATCGATAATATCCTTATCGTTGAAGGCTACATGGATGTTATTGCCTTAGCACAACATGGTATTAGAAACGCGGTTGCCACATTAGGAACAGCAACAAGCAGCTACCATATCCAGCTCCTCGCCAAACACACTAAGCAACTTATTTTCTGTTTTGATGGCGATGAGGCAGGTCGACAAGCTGCCTGGAGAGCTTTGGAGAGTTGTTTGCCTGAGTTGAATACAGGTCTTGATGTGAATTTTATCTTTCTTCCAGAAGAACATGACCCTGACAGCCTTGTGAGAGAAGAAGGTGGGGAAAAATTTCGAGAACGTTTAAAAAAAGCAACCCCTTTAAATCGCTTTTTCTTAGATACTATCGCTAGAGGAATTGATATTTTTACCGTAACTGGGAAAAGCCAATTAATCAATGCCGCTAGGCCTTATATGTTAAAAATGATGGAAGGACCCTACAAGCAATTGTTACTCAATGAACTCTCTCGCATGACCCACATTGAGAATTACCGCATTGCACAAATACTCAGCGACAAGCCTCAACAAAAGATACAGGAATCAAGCAAAAAAATTGCGAATTCCCCTATTCGGCTGGCAATCGCTTTGCTGATACAAAATCCTGAAATCTATAATGCCTGCAAAGCCCAGGTCAATGCTGGCGTACTTGATGGTAAGGAGCAAGAGGTGTTGAGAAAACTTTTACACCAAATTGAAAACTCACCAAACGCTAACACAGCAACACTTATCGAGGCTTGGCGCGACACCCCCTATTTTGAAGCGCTTGGAAAATTAGCGAGCTGGGACCATCATGAACCAGAAGAAGAATTAATCAAAAAATTTACGGATATAATTATATTTTTGCAAAAACAAAATTTAGAAAATAAAATTAAATTATATCTTGCAAAATCGCGAAATCAGGGCTTAACTGATTCTGAAAGATTAATGTTACAAGAGATGATGAAACAGAGGCATCAAATTGAATGATAAAATTTAACCCATAATATGCTGGCAAGTTTACGATAGCGGGTTTATAATCAAACCCTTTTTTGTTGCTTTTATTCACTCACCTGATAAGTGCCTATGAACATGAATGACCAAGAACAGCAGCGCTCGCAAATCACCAAAGTCATTAGCTTGGGTAAAGAGCAAAATTACCTAACTTATGCCCAGATTAACGACCTGCTCCCCAATATCGTTGATACTGAACATTTTGATGTCATCATCAGCATGTTAGAGGGGATGAATATTAAAGTATTCGAAACGCCTCCAAGTGATGACGAATTAGCGCTTTTGGGTACCACTGAAGAAGCGCCTGAAGATGTCGAAGAAGCTGCAGCTGTCCTCGCGTCCGTGGACAAAGAAACTGGCCGTACAACTGACCCAGTACGTATGTATATGCGTGAAATGGGCACAGTCGAGCTCCTGACCCGCGATGGTGAAATACGTATTGCCAAACGTATCGAGGAAGGCATTTACCAGGTCCTAAAATCACTTGCTCACTACCCAGAAACGGTAGAGCTCGTGCTGCAAGATTACGACCGTGTTGCGACAGAGGAAATGCGTCTAAGCGAAATTATCAGTGGCTTTGCTGATATTGAAGAAGAAGCACCTGCAGCGAATATTGGCTCTATGCTCGACGAATCACAGCAAGAAGAGATCATTGAAGAGGAAGAGATAATCGCTGTTGACGAAGATGAAGATGGCGAGGGCGGAGGAATTGTTGAAACCGACGACGGCCCAAATCCAGAACAAGCTAAAATCTATTTTGATGAATTGCGAGAGAACTATCACCACGCGATGAAATCGCTGAAGGAGCATGGGCGAACCAACAGCAAAACTGTTGAGTTATTAGACACTATGTCTGAATCCTTCTTAAAACTTAAATTGACTTCACGACAAGTCGATCGACTTACCCGTCACTTCCGTCAATTACGAAACCACATACGCGAATTTGAGCGAAGTGTTATGCGGCTTTGCATCGAGAAAGCGCGCGTTCCACGCAAGCTCTTCATCGATACTTTCCCAGGTCAAGAAACCGATATTAAATGGCTAGATGATTTGATCCGTAATCATGGTAAAAAACTTGAAATGCAACGTATCGAAGAGTATCGTGATGAAATTCTGCGCCTACAAAGCAAGCTTGCAGCCTTCGAAGAAGAATACGGCTTGACCATCAGCGAAATTAAAGACATTAACCGTAAGATGTCCATTGGTGAAGCAAAAGCGAGACGCGCCAAAAAAGAGATGGTGGAAGCAAATTTACGTTTGGTAATTTCTATTGCCAAAAAATACACCAACCGCGGCTTGCAATTCCTCGATTTAATCCAAGAAGGTAACATTGGTTTAATGAAAGCGGTAGATAAATTCGAATACCGCCGTGGATACAAATTCTCAACCTATGCTACTTGGTGGATTCGGCAAGCAATCACCCGTTCTATTGCCGACCAAGCCCGTACGATTCGTATTCCGGTACACATGATTGAGACCATTAATAAACTCAATCGTATTTCACGCCAAATTCTACAGGAAACAGGCCGCGAAGCCACACCTGAAGAATTAGCTGAAAAAATGGAGTTAAGCGAGGATAAGATTCGTAAAGTATTAAAAATTGCGAAAGAACCTATCTCCATGGAAACACCCGTAGGCGATGACGACGACTCACATTTAGGTGATTTTATCGAAGATAACAACATTGAATCACCCATTGATTGCGCAACCGCTGAAGGCTTACGTGAAGCAACACTAGAGATTCTAGAAACACTGACCCCAAGAGAAGCAAAGGTACTGCGCATGCGCTTTGGTATCGAAATGAATACCGATCATACGCTAGAAGAAGTGGGTAAACAGTTCGACGTAACTCGCGAACGGATCCGCCAAATCGAAGCCAAAGCCTTACGCAAACTACGCCACCCTTCTCGTTCAGAGAAACTGCGTAGCTTCCTTGAAGGTGACGAAACCTAATAAGTAATTATGATAAGGACAAATTAACTTGTCCTTATCATAAAAAAACGGTGGAAATAAACGCTTTTAGCCATTACAATGGCAACTCCCCGGGCCCATAGCTCAGTTGGTTAGAGCAGCGGACTCATAATCCGTTGGTCCTAGGTTCAAGTCCTAGTGGGCCCACCAATTAAAGTCATATAAATCAACAAGTTACACTTGATACCTTAAACTCCTAGAAACCCACTTCGGGACTTCTTCGGGAGCTGTGTGCAAAATCTAAAGCGAAATTGCACTTACACCACCATTTACTACCTTCCTGGTTTTAAAATTTGTGTTCCGCAATAAAGTCAAAACCACCCCACTCTTTTGCTTCTCACAAACTCTATTGGCTGCCTCAAATAGGTTTTGTAACTCAGCCGATGAATAGTGCGTGGTGATCCGTCCAGAACGATGTCCTAACAAATCCTGTCTGTCTTCAAAACTTACCCCAGCAGCTCGTAACCGACGGCCAAAGGTATGTTTGGGTCTTTCCCAATTACGGGGGCACTAATCGTTAGCAACAGAGCACCCTAACACGCGTTCTATAATTTTCAAAGTTTTTAAACCCATAAGCTCTACGCTGAATGAGTTTCATTTTTCGATGAAAGCCTTCGGTTATCCCGTTGTTCTTAGTGAATCGGAGCATTCTTGCGACTTCATCTTTCCATCTAAATAAGGTATTTCCTAAGGTTTTCAAAGGTTGAAAAGGACTGTGTCTAAGTTCGTTTATCATTTCTAAGAAACGGGGTAATAAGCGTTTGCACTCTTTAGCGGTGCAATGCTTTTTAGTGAGTAATTGATGTAGTTCTTGCTTAAAATCATAAATGGCAGCAATGGCCGGCTGTTGTTCAAGATAGTGATTACGAAGAGAGAGCCTCTTAGTTGTTAAGTTTTCCGGGTTGGTTTTAAGCGCTGCTAATAAACCTCGCTGATACTTGATGGTTGGGTCAATTTGATGAAAGGTTTGTAAGGTGAGCTGATTAATAAGTCTTATAACATGGAATCTGTCAGCCACGATTTGCGCGTTAGGAAAGTGCTGTTTCACCAGTGCTCGGTAACTCGTGCTTAAATCAATACAAACGACTTTCACCCGCTCTTTACCCTCCAAGTTTTTAAAATAGTCTTTTAAATCAGCTGAAGAACGACCTTTAACAATATCAAATACTTTATGTTTTCTAAGGTCGCAAAGTGTAGTTGCATATCGTTGTTTACGGCTAAAGGAATGTTCATCTATTCCAAGAACAGCTGGACAAGGTGCATTCTTTAGTTCTCGTTCTTGTTCTCGATAGTGCTGCTGATACCAGCGCTCAATGGTTGCTTTGCCTTTGCTATATTGCTTAGCAAGGTCTTTTTGCGATATGCCACGGGTATGGTCATGGAAAACAGCTGCCTGCAAACGCCAAGTTGAACGTTGATACTTATTAATCCCAGGAAACTGTTGATTCCCATAACGCTTACAGCTATTGCAATACAGCTTATAAGCCTTAAAGTGTAACTCGCTTCGTCGGTGGCCAATTAATTCATGCGCCACCCGTCGCATATACGACGCTTTTTTACGAACCTCTTTGCTAGCGCAATGGCCACAACGCGCTTTGCGATTATAAGATAACTCCAAAATTAAGGGTTGATAACCACTTACTTTTTTGATGGTAAATCCAGGTAAATTTAGGATAAGATCATTCTTCGGCACTTTAATCTCCTTTTGACCGTCAAATCAAAGGGTTAGTCTATACTAACTCGATTAAAGTGCCCCCGTTTTTGAGAAAGAGCCGTATGTTTTAAATCATGCACTCGCACATGTGGTAATTCTGCTTTAACTCTGGCATTTCGCCAACCCGTTGATAAAATCCGAGCTAACGGCCTGCCTTTAAAGCTGAACACATGTGTTGGATGCTTTCCACGCTCTCCATTCACAGCTGATCTGGCTGTATCATTACAAACGACCAGTCGTTCCTCACCATTTTTGACCAACTCAGCTGGTATGATAAACACCATAATATGCGGCATTTCAGGAATTTTAATTTCCCATTCCCAACGCAGCTCACATATCTCTTGATCCCGACAACCCGTATTAACGGCAAATAAAGCCATCTTTTCCAAGTGTGGCGGTAACTCATCAAAGAGTCGATGTTGCTCATCCCAATTCAGTGGATAAGGCTTACGCAAATCATGCTCCGGTAAGAGCTTAATTTTAGGCGCATTAGCCAACCAGGTTAAGCCAAACTCATCCATCCATTCGCTTGCTGCCAGATTCAGAATTCGCCGTACCACCTTCAAACCATGATTAATGGTTCTCGTTGATACACCATCCTTTCTTCTGCCTTCAATGAAGGGTTGCAACGAACCTATATGGATAGATTCCAACGACAAATCACCAATGTACTTTACCACTTCGCGCAAACGCCCCGCATCGTCATCAATGCTGCGTTTATGCTGATTCTCCATTAGAAATTTGGTCGCGGCTTCCATAAAACTTCGCTTTGGCCTGACACCATATACCGTTGCTTGGCGAATTTCATCAATTCGTCTTGCTAGATATTTCTCGGCTTCTTCGAGGTCGCCTGTACCAGTGCTTTCGCAAAGTCTGTATCCAAAGATTTTTTTGTCAATTTGCCAGTGACTACCTTTTTTGTAGATCCCTGGTATTCGTTTTCGTCCCATAATTCCAAACTCCTACGCTTGGATGCCGCGGGTCGATCACTACACTGTATATAATCGTCTACCCACGCGTCTAAATCAAGTCGATCAAAAGCCACGCCCTGTGTACCAATAACAATTTCTCGTATACTAGGCCGTACTTCTTCATTAAAACGATGTCGATCCATACCAACATATGCTGGTGCGTCTCTGAGACGTATTAATCTTGGTAATATGTTAAATCTGCTCATCATTTCATCCTGAATCAAAATGTTCGTCTGATGTTGTGATTAATCCATTCCTCAATCACGTCCTTATGCCATACCAAAGTTGTACCGTGTAACTTCACGGGTTTAGGAAAACGTCCATCCGTCCACCAGCGACGTAATGTCAAACGATCTTTGCCAATGATGGCTACAACATCATTAATAAACAAAACTTGTTGTGTAAATAATTCATTCACAGGTTGCATTATTGATTCTCCAAATCCTTCTGTTACTTAAGAAGCACACGTGCTTTCCATTCACCCTTGAGTTCCATATCAGTTACCGTGGTAAACAATTTCAATAAATTGATTTCAACCTTACTTTCTTTTGGTAACCGACCATATTGGTGGATCAATTGCAAATGAGCTACTGACGAGTTGGATAAGTTGGCAATTCGTTGTAGAGAATAGTTGGTGGAATCCAGTAAATACTGAATGATCCCTTTATAGATGGCGATCTTTTGATCATGAAACATGCGACATACTCCTGTAAAACATGTGTACTAAAGTCCAATTCGCGCCAAATTAACATTTAGTATCATTTGACGAAACTTATATTAAAACGATATTAATTTTATTATCAATATGTGTTTGTAAGAAATTTAATTTAATATACGATATGATATTGAATGATACCGTTTTATATGATAATTTTTTTACGACATTCGATTACAAGGATAATTTTATGAGTAAGGGACTCTATCAATCGTTTGCTAACCGCTTGATTAGCACACTCAAAGATAAAGGATATACTGCCTCACGTTCTCCAAATGGGATATGTATTAAAACCCTAGCTGAGTTTACTGGTGCGTCCGAGCAGATCTGTCGCCGTTATATACGAGGGGATGCTTTACCCGACTATGAAAAAGTCAAACAGCTGGCTTTACATCTTACGGTAAGCCCTGGCTGGCTGCTTTTTGGCGAAGACGATCATGTGGTATCTAAAGAAAATGAAGTTGATGAAAAATTGCTTCATTACATCTTAAAACACAGTCACCACTTATATCCCGTATCTCATGGGAGTAATGACGATTACGCCGATTTTGTGTTAGGATTGATCAAAGAAGTCAAAGCAATTGACACTTCGGAGAATAATTTACTAAAAATCATTGACTTGGCTCTTGGTTCAATTTCTTCCTATGAAGAAAAGAGAAAAAAGCATAGTCATGCAGTTTAAAAAGTTTGTAGATAAGGATGTAACAGCTGTGGAAGTAACGCTTCACCCCAAAGCCAAGGAATTTCTCTTTGAACACTTTGTCACAATGCGCAAGGTGTTCTCCGATGTACTAGGGCAAGTAGAAACTGACTACATTTCGATTGCTCTTATTAACCAAACAGGACAAATATTTTTCCTGTCCTCTAAACCATCCATCGAACAGAATTTAATTGAGAAACACCTCTGGCTGTTCGACGGCTGCTATCAATCCAGTTTTTATAGCCAGGATAAACCTAAACTATGGAGCGAACTTCCTCATACGGGGTATACAGAGTTAATAAAACAATATAAGCAAATAGAACCAGGACTCATTACCGGCATTGCTATACCGGCTGAATACGATTCTTATAAAGTTATTTTCTCTTTCGGATTAAAACGGATAAATCCATACATTCAGAATAAAACATCAATCCATTGCGAGAAATTACTGGCCATGGGGAAATACGCGTTAAGACAAATTCAAGACTATTTAACCTTTCCTGACAAACTGCCATACACGATAACCAAACCAAAACTGAAATTAATCATTAACAATCAGGTGACCTATGAACACACTCCTGGATAAGGACGATCCCATTTTAAGACAAACCGCTGAGCCAATCGCTGAATCAGAATTTGGTAGCAGCTGGTTAAAAGAGTTGATTAAGGCCATGTTCGGCATTATGGCTGACAAGGGCGCTGTGGGTGTCGCAGCTCCCCAAATTGGGATCAGCAAACGAGTTATTGTATTTAGTACTGAATATACCAAACGAAGAAAACCTGAATACCCCATTCCTGATACAGCTTTAATTAATCCGTCCTTAAAGATCCTTTCCAAGGAAATTCAAATTGGCCATGAAGGCTGCCTTAATTGCGGCGAAATAATGGGTGAGGTTCCAAGAGCCATGGAGATTGAATATTCCGGCTTTGATATAGATGGAAATAGAATTACCAAAAAAGCTTCTGGCTTAGAAGCGCGTATCCTTCAGCATGAAATTGATCACCTGGATGGATTTTTATTTTTAGACCGAGTGGAAGATCAAGACTCACTAACCACCTTATCGGCAATGCAAAGTAAAGGATAATCGCATGAAGCATCAAACCCGAATCATACTGGCAGGTACATTAGGTAATTTAATTGAATCGTTTGACATGGCCATTTGTGGCCTACTCTCAGTCTATATTGCAAAATACCTAATTGGTGATGCTTCAAAGGGTTTATTTTTAGTCTTTTTGACTTTCTTTGCTGGATACCTAGCCAGACCTATTGGGGCTATGATAATGGGTTTACTATCTGATATTTATGGTAGAAAAATTATCCTGGCAGGCTCAATACTATCTATGGGTGTATCAACCACATTTATTGGCTTCATCCCTCCTCACAGTACTATTGGTATTTTTTCAGTTATTACTTTATTAGTACTGAGAATTATCCAAAGCTTTTCTTGCGGAGCAGAATATCTGAATTCATCAGCTTACCTGGTTGAAAATGCTGAAGCATCAAAAAAAGGCTATTCGGGCAGCTGGGCTTCTTTTGGAGCCATGTCAGGGATGCTGATAGCTTCACTGGTAGCATTGATAGTTACTTACTTTACCAATCACTATCCTGAACACGATTGGCTAATCTGGCGTGTGCCCTTTGTTCTTGCACTACTAGGTTCTTCCATTGGCTTATATATTCGTTTATGTATCCCTGAAAGCATGGAATATATCATGTACTATGCAGACAGACCAAAGCCTAAATTTAAGGGCCTACTTTCAGAATCAATAAACTATATCAAAGACAATAAAATCCAATCCATCTATGTATTTGTTTTAAGTTGCTTAGGAGTAACAACGACTTTCCAAATTTATATTTATGGTCCTATGCAGGCCCATTTATATGGCCATTTTCAGGATTATGAAATTATCCTATCAAATATACTTTCATTAATTGTCTTACTAGCTGTATTTCCTTTGGTTGGAAAACTATCCGATAAAATTAATCGAGAAAAAATTGTAATTTTCGCCAGTATAGGATTTTTGATTCTATCTCAACCATTTTTTTATGTTTTGTCACATCATGACATTTATGAACTCTTACTAGGACAATCATTGATTGCGATTCCAGCTGGAACTTATTATGCAACCGTTCCTGTGATGTTGGCTGAGATGTTCCCAATTAAATTACGATGTACTGTATTGTCAATTTTGTATTCTACAGCGGCTAGTTTGTCTGCTGGGTTGGCACCACTGATTTCATTGATTCTGGTAAAAAAGACAGGAATAGCATCTTCTCCATCATGGTTAGTATTTATTTTAGTTTTTTCTGCAATATCCTGTATAAGTTTGAAATTTGGTATAAATAAAAGAAATAGACTTCTAGCTCAAAGTTAATAATAACAATCTATATGAAATAGTTTATTGAGTTAATCGCGATAACCTTTATTAATGACAGTATTAATTATTTTTAATCATCTTAGTTAAGTCGTTGATAAATTCAGACATAGGACGAACATATTTTGACAATATAGAATGTTGGCTATGCCTAAGTAGAGTTGGATCATCATCTGGAAGATAAAAAACATGTCCATACCCTCCCAGCAAAGATAACTTATCATCCGATAAATCTTTCGAGTATGTAATTACATGAAGGAAACAGGCAATTTTATATCGTCCCATATTTGACGAATCAGCACTACTAACCTGTTTCCAACGTTCTCTTAAAGTTCTTTTACAAGATATCCCTATATAAAACTTCCTTTCAGTCCGTAACCATGTGTCCACCTCAATATCAGCTTGAAAATGAGATGGTGCTGGGCATGAAACAAATCCAAAATGATTGAGTATTAAACTTGTAACATCTTCAAGGCTGCGCCCACCTCGGCCTTTTCTTTTTTGGCCAAGGCGTCTTTCCATTTCTTGCACATATGCTGTTAATGTTAAATCAATCCCATTGTCATCAATACTATTTACAGATTGTAGGTCTCTTTTAATCAACTGAAAAACATTAACAACTTGAGTACGTTCCGCTTCTAAACATCCCCTAACTCCTAAATCGTCCCAAGAATTAATGAGTATTTTCAGGCCGTTGGCCCCTTGCGTTTCAAGAATTGATCTACCAAATTCTTGAGTATATTCTTTGTCATCTGATGGCACTGCTTCTAAGGCAATGTTAGATAAAGCAACTATTTTTATGCATGTGTATGCAAAAACATACGCGTCTATTTTTGAAAAAATATGCTTTTCTATATCACTCACAAAATTTTCAATACTCGCAATAACTTTAGTTCCTTCTTTTCTACCTAAAAGAAAACTCTTTTTTATATACGACAAAATAATTGGCACAAGTACCGTATCTGGCTCAGTATAATTTGAATTTATTATTGTGATAATTTCTGTTCCAATCTGCGATATTCTTTTTGTATCTCGACCTATACCCGCATACTTATCAGAATTAAGCAACATCCGAGCAAACCAATATGTATTGCTCCATGGATTCTGTATTAATTTCGTATTTAATAATGCAATATCATGCACCTGATCAGACTGTTTCATAATTCTCTTTACAATATTTATTTATATGGACACTATCTTTGTTTTGTTTCAAATGTTGTAAAATTCTATTCTCTGCCATTTTACAATAAGATTCCGACAACTCTATACCTATGTAATTCCAACCTTGATTTATTGCTGAAATTGCAGTGGTTCCAGAGCCAACGAAAGGATCTAACACAATATTCCCCAAACAGGAAGAGATAATACGGTCAATCAATGCAACAGGAAATGGAGCAGGATGATTATTTTTAAGTTCTTGTCCTATATCCCAAACATCGCCATAAGCATTTGCTTTAGAGGCTAATTTAAATTTTTTCTTTGCAATTAGATAAATTACTTCATAAGTAGGTAAAAAATATCCTGGATTGAAGTTAATACCCCCTTTTCTTCGCCATATAATAATTTGTCTCACAGGAAAACCTGTTAAAATATCTTGCCTATCCTGAAGCAATCCATTCTGAACACGCCATTTATGGTTGTAAAATATAGCTCCAGTGTCTTTTACAACTCTAAGCATTTCAATTAAACATTCCCTTTGCCATTTAACATACTCATCGTGGGGCATACAATCATTATGTTGTTCATAACCATTCAATAAAGCAGCTTTGGACCATTTTCCACCTCGTCCATCTTTCATTCCATTTCCAGAAGAATTTTTTAAATTATATGGTGGTGATGTGACTATTATATCGATACTTTCATCAGGGATTTTCTGCATGATCTGAATAGCATCACCATTAATTATTTTGTTTAAAAAATAATCTGATGCTAAAATGTCACTGTTTATGTTCTTTTTTGACATAGAAATTTAGGTCCTTTAACCTTGCCTTATGTTTAGGCTTTTCTTAAATTTATTGTTAGACCCTTTTAGAGGAGAAGCATGTTACATAATTTTGCATAGAACATTTTATTATAAAACGAAACTAAATATCTATATAACCTAAGATATAAATAATTTTACCAGCTCCACAAACTCTCCTCTTGGATCATCTGTCAAGCAAAGGAGCCAAGAAGCAGCAACTTGTAATTCTTTTGATAAAACTCTCGCTTCCTCCGGCCCAGGGCTCCTAGTTCCCTGCTCCCAATTTCCAATCCTAGCAGCCCCTAATCCTGTCCTCTCAGCCAAGACCTTAATTGTCAACCCATTTGCCTTTCTAGCCTGTGTAATCCTACTGCCAATAATTTTTTTCATGTTCATTTAGGTTCATTTGCTATCAAACGGAAATACCCCATTGACTCTAAAAAGCGCCTATTTACAATGGGTTATCAACAACACATTTCGTGTTATTGATTGATACTAATTGAAATCATTTGATAGTGCAAGTGCTGTTTTTAGCGGTGCTTATTAAGGATGAAATAGCGAAATGGGATTTTTGTTTGTTAATACCGATGAATTATCAGCACTGATGGGATTGCCTTATATTCAGCAATCCGCCTATTTGCTGGGGATTCGTCCGTATATGGATCGCAATACCTTTCTGGTAGGGGTTAAGCGCAAAATCAGCTACCAACAGCTTGCTGAAGCCCTTTACGTTGAACCCCACCAAGGTTTTGAATATTCAGGTAGTCCTAGCCGTCCGCAATTACGCCGTATCATCTATGCGCTTGAACGCGCTGGGTTAGTGGAGATCAAATCTATTGGTAAACAACTCATTTTAAAATGCTTATTAGCCAATTCGGATTTGTCTGCTCAAAATAAACCCATCACAAACCCGACACATCAACCCGACACAAACCAGAACGATAAAAATAATATTAAATCATCAAGTTACGATGAGAAATATCAAAAACCCAACACAGCACAAAACAAAAAACCCGACACACCTCATAACTCCAAAGATCTTTTTATTTTTTTACAGCAGCAATTTGAAAAATTTTGGTCTCTTTATCCTTTAAAACAAGACCGAACTAAAGCCTGGCGTGAATTTGCTTGCTTAAAACCTGATGCACAGTTGGTTGAACAAATACTAACTGCCCTGCAAGCCCAAATTAACAATCGTGAAGAAATGGAGTTCATCGGAGAGTGGCTACCAAACTGGAAATACCCAGCTACCTGGCTTTCACGTAAATGTTGGAACGATGAATTACTAACCTTAAAAACCCAAGAGGAGCAGCAGAATGAAGCCAATCAAGCGCGTTCTCGAAAAAAATCAGCAACAGATATCATTACTGAATCCTGCAAAGATGCAACCTTCGATTTCGACTTTGATGAACCATCAGCCCCAGGAAGCAACGTCCTCTCATTCGACAACGCCAGAGTACGATAAGAGAATGGATACATTGTTTTTGCGACTTGCTGCAATTTATGGCTATCTGTGGGTTTCAACTTACAGCAACACTAATTTTCTTGAACTATCAAAACGTGAATGGTCAGAAGGTTTAAAAGAGTTTGATAATCAAGTACTGAAACTTGCTTTAGAACAAATAAAAAAGAAGTTAGCTGTTCCGCCTTGTCTGCCAATTTTTTATGAGTATTGCACTAACATCCAAAAAGGCATCCAAGCCCGTCAAGACGCGATCAAACAAAAAACTGAACCGCATGTCCCTACCGATCCCCAGGTCGTTCAACTGCATATCAACCAAATGAAAGACTACCTCTTTAAAGACCAAAAGGAGAAAACATCATGCTGACTTTAATCCGCCGTATCGGCGAAGCAATTTACATTGATAAAGGCCGAATCAAAGTACATCTGATTTCTGAAAAAGAGGGGTTAATCAGGCTAGGTATAGAAGCGCCTAAGCATGTTGATATTGAACGTAAAGAAGTCTTTGTCCGCAAAGCCGTGGCACAACATGAACAAGCGCAGGCACTTAGAAATCAATCAGGAGGCGATGATGCTTAAAAAAACTATGCTATTCAACCTGGTGTTATGTGGTCTGCAAGTTCATGCAGCTAATATCACCCAAGTAAGCCGCTATGCCACGGTTAGCAATCAACCACTAGCCGCTCAAATTAACCCCATGAAAACCGTACAACAGATTCATTTTCCTGCCTCCATTCAAACCATAGGGGAAGCAGTGAATTACTGGTTACGTTATTCCGGTTATCACCTTACTCCTAAAGAAAAGCAAAGCGAAAGCCTGCAACAAGTCTTTCAACAACCATTACCACAAGTCAGTAGAAATCTTGGGCCACTAACCATTGAGCGAGGCCTGACGGTACTGGTGGGGCAACAACTGTTCACGCTCAAACAAGACGATTTATTAAGGGAAATCAATTTTAGCCTGATTGCAAGGAGCGCAAGATGAAAAAGTATCTGGATGTTAAATGGCTTAGCCTGCTTGTTTTAAATGTTTTATTAATTGCTTTTGTATGTGTAAAAAATCAATCGCCTGCAAATCATAATGAGCTAAATATCCTTGGCGAACAACTCACATCTATTCAAACACAATTAAAACAACCTGTAGAACAACCTGATTTATCGCCAATTACCCAAAACCTCAACCAGTTAAATAACTTCGTTCAGCAACTGAAAAATAAAGACGAGCATCAATTAGGTGAGATATTTACTACAGAACAAGGTGCAATCAAAAAACAACTCGAAGGCATTACGGAGTTATTACGCCACTTAGATGAGAAAAAGCAACCCGTGAAAATGCTCTCTGCAAGTCAACTGCCCTTTAAAGTATTAAGCATAGACAGCATCCAAGAAATACCCGTTGTATCTCTTGCTTACCACTACAAAACCCAAGCATTGGAAAAAGGTGATGCGTTAGCTGGTTGGACAGTTTTTGAAATAGACTTTGCCAAACAAATCATAGAATTTGAAAACGCAGATAAAGCCCATGTACTGGTTCGCTTAAATCAACATGAGGTGAGCCATGCTTAAGCTATCTACTCTAGCCATGGGATTAGTGCTTGGGCAACAAGCCTTCGCTGGTTTGTATATCCCTGGTATTGCCACCTCTCCCATGCAACAAGCCGACAATGCCTTGGCAAAAGCAGGCCTTACTGAGTTTCATGATGAAGTCATCGAAGAAAAAGATTTCCAACTAAATGACGCTCAAAAGCAAGAAGCGAAAGCCTGGGGATTAAATGAAAAAGAAGAAAAACGCTATCTGCAATTAATGCAGAGCAGGAGTGGCGTTTATTATAAAGACTTGCGCATGACACCAATTGATATCCTTGGACTTAACGCCAGAGATGATGTGGAGCGTGAACATTTTGCCAGCCTGGCTGCTCACCAGGAAGCGCAAAAAGTGGCGCAAAATATCGCTTGGAACAATGCTTTTTACAAAGCCTATAACGAACTGTTTAAAGATGTACCCGTGGTTGGCGATTTTGATCCCTCCCCTTACTCACCCTATGCTCATCAACCTATTCAACTAAAAGCGGGTGAAACACTCTATTTATTTATAAGATCTGATGATGCAGTTACTACCATTGTACTGCAACTGATTGACGCGATTAACCGCACTCCCAATACCAAACTTAACCTGCTGTTTCTGGATATGGACAATAACGCCATACAACTGTGGGCGAATCGACATCAGCTCCCTATTCAATTAGTAACCAGTCAACAAATCACCCTAACCCCTGGCAACCAACAATTTGAAAGCTTAACGCTTGCCAAAAAACAAACTCCATTACTGTTAATAGCCAACGGTAAAAACTCGCAAGTCGTCGATTTAGGGAGATTTTAATGATTAGGATTCTGCTCTTGCTATTGGTCGCGTTGAATGTTCATAGCATGAATGTCATTCCGTTAACCCTGTCACAAAGTGATGCGTCATTAAAATTAAATCTGTCCAGCCCCATAGGCGTACCAGCCAAAAGCAAAGCCACCGCAGGCAAAGTCAGTCGCAAAACATTGGATACCAATTTATTAAACATGCCCTTGTTTGTCATAGGTGCAGATAAAGCATCCATTCAATGGTTAGAGCAGCATCAAGAAGAATTAAAATCCATGCAGGCCACAGGATTCATTACCAACGTCAATGACTTTGAAACCATTGTCGCTTTGCAAGAAAAATTCAAACTACCATTATTACCAGTTAATGTTGATCCATTGCTTGCATACCTTCACGAACAACATTACCCCTTAATCATTGCTGAGGGGGCTGTATGGCAGTAAAGCAATATTCAAGACAAATGACCATACAGTTAACCATAGTACTATTTTTAGGTTGGTTGGCGATTATTATCTGGGCTTTAAGTCAATGGCTGCTGCATGGCTACTCCTTTGCTTTTGAAAAAGTGAATATCCTTGTAAACACTCAAAGAGAGGCCATCACCCCTGTTTATCAAGGCTCACTGCTGGCAGCACTTCCTTTAAATGCCAAACCAGATTGGGCATTTACCATTCCTTATTTAAACAAATTAGCCATCAACGATCTTGCCAAGGACTTAATCGAAAAATCACAACAATTCTTGCAGATCCTTTTATTAAGCAGCCAGTGCCTTTTAATCAAACTCATTATCCTATTCGCTGCCCTGCCCTTATTTGCTTTAACCATGATTGCAGGTCTGGTTGACGGTCTAAACCAAAGAGCGATACGCACTGCTTGTTTAGGTCGTGAATCCTCCTATGTGTTCCACAGGCTTAATCACTATTTGAAAAAGGGACTGGTGATTTTACTCATGCTGTGGCTTGCCCTGCCCGTTAGCATCACCCCTGCTTATGTCTTTGTGCCTGTCAGTTTGTTGATGGGGTTAATGGTAGCCATGACGGCCAGCCGCTTTAAGAAATACTTATAGGGAGAAACCATGAAACGAATATTATGCCTGACCTTAATGATAATAAGCCTGCAATGTTCAGCGAATAACCCTGATTTAAATGAAACGCTGGTACGCATTATTAATCAGCTTAACGCCATCATGCCTTTGCTTGATGAAGCGCAAACACAGATAACACCAAATGCTCGTATCCAATTGCAAATAGAAGGATTTGAAGATCTCCAAGGACAACATCACGCAGGATTGAGAGAGGACTTGCTAAACATCCGCAACGGGCTGATTGACTATATCAACCAGCCCATCATTGCCCCTCGAAAACTTAAACCATTAGAAATGGACTTTGTGAGGAAACCCTAATGAGTAAAGACGAAATAGCGAGAATGTTTGCTTCAACATTCAAACAAGCCAGCAACAACATCTCAGCCCAAGTCTTTTCCAGCAGTATCCGTTTTATTGCCATAAGCCTGGTGATTTTAGCGGTGATGTGGTGCGTCAACCACATGATGGGAGCCGAGGAAAAACAGCAACAAGGATACTTGCTGAACTTCGGCTCTCGAATGGTCAGGCTTGTCATTGGCCTGATGATTTTCATTTTAGTGTTATTCGTTAAGGAGACAACATGAAAACAACGCTTCGCACGCTCTACCTAGGAGCTGTCAATCTTTTTTACGCCCCTGTGTTATTGGCAGATAACTGGTTCCCTAAAATTTCTGATGCGGACAACATCGGTGACGGTTCCAAAAGCATGATGTCGGTAACAGGCAATTACGTCAAACAGGGTCTTGGCTTATTGCTGTTCATCACCGCAGTCGTGACCTTTATCAAGTTCATTACCACGGTACAACACGGTATTGAAGAATCCAAAAAGAACGAAGGTTCCATGGTGGCCTTCGGTACTTTTGCCGTAATGGGGATTACCTATTTAGCCATTAGCATCGCTTCTGGTTATGTGGGTTACACCATGATTACCAAGTTCAAGATATAGGAGGTGAAATTATGAGTCAGCCTTCTTCGCGCCATCTATCACATGACTTCCCAGCCTGGAAAGGCTTAAGTCTGCGTGAATTGTTTTGGATTGTCATCACTACAACACCAGTAACCACCCTGCTTTTTATCCTTTTAGGAACAATGGCAGGATATCCACTGGCCGCTGGCTGCATCGGTTTTGTGATTGGATTCATCCTCTCCATTACCGTATGGCCAAAAGGAGTCGCCCGTATCAAAGCAGGCAAACCTTATGGTTATGTGATGAAGAAAACCATTCAATGGATGGTGCGATTAAGGCTCAAACACTCGCCCTGGATTCATTATCAAGGACAGTGGCAAAAGAATAAATCTGTTGGAGAGCCTTATGTTTGAATATTGGAAAAAGATCGACAGCCTACAGCACCATAATCGCTTGTTACTGGCTTTTATCGGCCTGTTATCAGCCATCGTTTTGGCCTTAATCATTAACCTCATGACCATGCCCAAACGCTATGAGTTTTGGCTAAGTCCTAATATGGCGGCCAATGGCGGTTTAATGAAAGCAAGCGATATCCCTAATGAATATGTGCAAGGATTTGTGTCCTCATTAATACCAACACTATACACCTGGTCTAATAAAGGCAAAGAAGAATTTAACCAAAATATCAAAGCCTTTCATTATTATTTTACCCCTCGTCATGAACAATTACTCAGAGAAACGCTGGGAGCTTATAAAAACGCGCAGCTCTTTGACCGCAGTCAAGTAGCCAGTCTCTATCGTTTCATGGAGCCTCAAGATATTAGAAAAATTGGTCCTGATACCTGGGAGGTGAAATTAATCCTGCGCATTACTCAAAGACTGAAAGACAACAGCGGTATGGTGATTGCCGACAAGGTAGTGGCCTATCACCTGCGTGTGGTCAAACTCAATTTGTCTCGTTTACACAACCCTTTCCAACTCGCTCTCGATGGCTACACCCGTCCTGAAGAACGTTTACAAGATTTATTGGTCGACACGGAGGAATCCCATGAAACTCATTAAACACATATTATTAATAATTGGCTTTATGCTCACGCAAGTAAGCTACGCCCTGCAAAGCGAACATCTGGTTTGGGAAAAAGTCCCTTTAACGATTGAATTACCTATCAACAAAGAAAGACTCGTTCAATTTCCCCTGGCCATTAAAATCATTGATCAACAGCTGAGTAACAACCTCGATATTCTGAAAGTAAAAGGCAGTCTGTATTTAAAGGCTAAAGATATCTTCAACGATGCACGTTTGATTGTGCAGCTCCTACCCGAAGGTGAAGTCATCATACTGAACCTTAAAGCCAATGAAAAAGCTGTTAATACCACACCTATTGAAATCCTCATTGATGATCCCAAAGTCACCCATCAATCAAGTGCAAGCCAATATGAATACAACGCTATACAGCTCACTCGTTTTGCCATTCAAGCCTTGTACTCACCAGAGCGTGTCAGAGATATTCCAGAGGGTATTTATCGCTCGCCCATGCAAACCAATAAAACCATCCCCTTATTTTATGGCGCAAGCATTGAAGCTCACCCTCTGGCCTCATGGCGTGGCGGTAGCCTCTATGTAACCGCGGTCGATTTAAAAAACCTGCTGAATCAACCCGTGAAATTGCAATTTTCAAAACTCATGGGGCATTGGCAAACCGCAAGTTTCTATCCCAAAAGTGAATTGCCTCCGCGGAATCAACATGAAAGCACAACTGTCTTTGTGGTTTCTGACCAACCCTTTGCCACAGCACTTACTCAACATGCGAGGTACAGCCGATGAACAAAAACAAAGGCATTAAAATCTTAGCTGGATCGGTGGTTTTTGCAGTCGTCATGATTCTTATCAATAACCGTCATAGTACGCCTATCCATGATGACACACCAAATCCCAACAATTTTCATGAAGCCATTACCAGCCAATTCAACGACAACATCCGTGATGTGTCTGCAAGACTTCTGGAAACAGAAAAGAAGTTGGAACAAATGCACAAGGAGAATAAATCGCTGCAAAAACAATTAAAGCAACCCATACAAGAAGCAAGCCATACGCTACAAGATGAATTGCAAACGCTGAAAGAAAAGCTCTCAGCACTTACCGATCATCAAACTCAATCTTATCCCATGGAAGGCACTCAAGCTCCTGTATCTGGCCAAATCAAAGATCTGGATGGATTGCTGGATAAAGCCCCTATTGAAGGAAAAATATTTGCAGACCAAGACTCATCTATTAAAGAAGAAGCGCCAACCAAAACACCCTTCTATACCATTCCGGCAGGTAGTGATTTTAGCAAGGTTACGCTTTTGTCTGCCCTAATGGGTGAAGTACCTGTTGAGGGCAAACTGATGCAGCCCTTATTTCCTTTTACCGCAATGGTCAGCCGCGGCGATTTAATGACAGCCAATGGGATGCAATTGCCGGAAGAAATTGTCGGTATGAAAATCAGCGGTTACTCCATTGGCGTAGGCTCCTTTCTCGATAACATCAGCTGTGTTCGCGCATATGTCACCTCAGCTTTATTTGTCTTTGAAGACGGACATTTCGTCAGTATTGGTCAGGAACAAATGAAAAGCTCAGCGGAGCTTGTGAATAATGACAGCATTGGTTATCTGACTACCCAATTCGGCAATCCTTGTATCAAAGGACAATACATCACTAATGCTCCCAGAGTTTTAGCTGCTTTCATGGCTGCTGGCGGTATTCAAGGAGCCGGCAATGCTTTATCCAAATGGCAAATGAGTTATCAAGCCGAAGGCGGTTCTGCTATTGCCACGCCTACTGGTGATTTAGCCCATTTCGCAGCAGGTGGAGCCATCAACGAGGGCAGCCAAAAAATTACTGATTGGCTTGAGAAAAGAATACAAGGCAGCTTCGATATGGTTTTTGTTCCAGCCAGCATCCGCAGCCACTCAGGCTTTATACCAAATCAATTCAGTCTTCATTTCAGTCAAACCATAGCCATTGATAAAGAACACCAAGGGAGGGTATTAGATTATGGTTACCATCAACAAAAGAACTTTGACAATGCTTTGCGCTAGTCTGGCTTTGAGCGCTTGTTCAACCGCCAATATATCGCAAAGTGCCATTCCTGAGCAGGGTTTAACCGTCAGCCAGCTCTATCAGCAAAGCATGCAGCAGCCTGTACAAAAGGCTGTTGTACAACAGGTACGGTTTGAGGATTCAAGCGAAGAATTTAAGCAGCTGCCGAATCCCGAAGTGCCTATCCATATTTTTGCTCATGTGGCTCAGCTTGGCGATGAACAAATCATCAAACCAGCCTATACCACACGCTTTTTTCTTTACAAGCAAAATCAATACGCCCTGGCATCAGAACTGTATTAAGGAGGCATGATGAAACGATTATCTAACTGGTTGCTTGGGGAAATGAATCCCCAGGCTATAAAGGAACAAACCATTAAAAAGCAATACGCCAATCCTTTACCCTCGTTTGCTGACAGACTGGCTATTGTTGATTTCAACGAGCAAGAACAAGTGTTTTTATTTGCCGATGGAAAAAGTTTAGGTTCAGGGTTTGAGCTAGGTGATATTCAAGCCGAAGCAGCTTCGCCTGAATACTTGCACGCTGTCTTTAATAAAATCCGCGATACCTTTGCAACGGTAGTTCCCCTTCATGCGATAGATCCTTGGGTCATGCAAATGTTTGTTCAAGATGAATATTGCCTTGATCCCGTTATCGATCATATTAAATCCAAAATCCCACAACAACTCGTTGAAAATCCACTAACGCAAGATTACTTACAACGCTTGCAAGATCTCTACAACAAAATGACCAGGCCAGAAGGTTTATTTCTCGATCCGAAAACAGGTGCGCCTTATCGTGGCCGCAGGAGAAGAATTCGAGTATTGTTTTATAGACAATTACATCAAACCACTCTACCCCGCGAGCAAATTCTTCTCGAACATCAGGAAGTCGTCAATCAGATTGAAACCAAACTGCGTTCGCCAGGCCTCGAAATCAAACGTCTTACAGGCCAGGATTATTATCAGTGGTGGATACGCTGGTTTAATCCTAAATCAGCCGATGAGATCTTGGAACAATATCCCTACCCTAATCCCATACCCGCAGGTTTTAATCTGGCACAAAATATATTCTTTTCCCCGCCTGAGAGCGATGAGCAAGGATTTATTTTTGAAGGCCGAAAACAAAGAATCCTGTATGTTGATGGCTTAAAAGAAGCGCCCATTATTGGTTTAGTCTCCCGAGAAAGACAACAAGCTAATCCTAAACACCGCTATGCGCTTTTGGATACCTTGCCAGAAGGAAGCATCTACACCATTCAAGTCGTCTTTAGCCATGATGAAAATCTTGATTCTCATTTAACACGATTAGAAAAGGGAATTGTGGGAACCAGCCTAAAACCCCAAGAGGTCAGAGATGATATAAAAACAGCCCGTAATGAATTAAGTACTGGCAATCGCCTGTTCTGGGTTAATCAGGCCGTTTTTTATCAAGCCGAAAATGAACAACAAGCACAAGCCATAGAAAAAAACCTACATAGCATTTTCAACGATGCCAAGATGCCCTTAATTCATTCCAACTATGATATCCACCCTTTAAATTCCTGGCTCAATGCCCTACCGTTTAATTTCGATCCCCACTATGCCCGTAAGTACTTATGCTTTGACCGCCTGATGTATGCCACGGAGCTTGCGGCTCTGCTTCCAGTCTATGGCCGAAACCAAGGCGCAAGGCATCTACCCTGCTTTCCTTTTTTCAACCGCTTAGGTGAACCTGTTTTCTTTGATTTACTTCACCATGATTTTATTAGCCAAAATTCGCATTGCGCGATTTTCGCCAACTCTGGCGGTGGTAAGTCAGTTTTAACAGGTTGGATGATTCAATCACTACTCGCCATGAAAAACGCCCGTGTAGTACTTTTTGAAATGGGGAACTCGTTTGACCGGATGCTCATTCATGCCAAAGCCCATGGCAAAAAAACCAAGCAGTTATTATTGAGCAATAAGAAAGAGGAAGCTGTTCCATTAAATCCCTTTTGCGAAGCATATAAAGCCATTCCAGAAATTACAGATAATTTAAGCGCAGAACAAGCTGCTTTAATGGCTCAAAAAATCATGGATCTTAAAGATCCTGCAAATTCAGAAGATTTGGCTTGTGGCGATGGTTCTCGCGCATATCTTGCAGAGCTTGCCTTGGCTTTACGTACCATGATTACAGAAGCCAATGCCCTGGAAGAAGAACAATTTACCCTGGCTGATGAAACGCTGCTTATTGAAGTATTAATTGATGCCATCCTAACTTCATTTAACAACGGCATACCACAAATGCTGACTGAGCATATTGTAAGTAGCTTTCAACGGAGGCTGGATAAAGAAACGGTGACCCGCAAAAAAGACCGAATTCTGGACATGCACGACCGATTAAACAGTTATGTCATTAACAGCGCAAAATCACGCTTCTTTAATGTACCAACAGAACCTTTAGGTGATTTTGATATCTTTCATATTGATATTTCTGCCATAAAAGATGACACCGGAAAGCTGGCTTTGGTCATGGTGTCTTTGTTGCCAAGGATACTGGCTATGGCTGAGGCCACTCAAAACGACAATAGACCAACCTTTCTTTTTATTGATGAGTCCCACCTGCAATTTCAAATTCCTTCTGTGGTGACAGTGTGTTTACTGGTTGCCAAAGTAGCCAGAAAGCTCGGGCTTTGGTTGGTTGCGATTACCCAAAACGTCACCGACATGAATTCTGAAAAGGCCGCAAAGATTTTATCGCTAATTGAAACCTGGATTTTATTGGGATTGGATGAAAAAGAAATCACTGATGTGAAACGCTTTAAATCCTTAACACCGCAGCAGGAAACATTAATCAGAGATATTGATTCGCAAAAAGGTTTGTATGCAGAAGCAGTTTTATTAGGGTCACGCTACCAAGGATTATTTCGCGTCATTCCACCTCGCTACCTGCTTGCCCTCTTAATGACTGAGAAATCTGAAAAAGCACAACGCCACCTTCTGGAGAAAGAACATGATGTCCTGGTCGCCGCTGAAATCATGGCTAAAAAGCTCGAACAACCAAAAACAACTACTAATAACAGGGCTTATTTTTATGACTAATACTGCCTTTGCTTTAGAAAGCACAAGCCCGCCTCATCCTGTGAATACCTTCACAATCGCCACACGGGTTTTGCAAAAGCTGTTTCATAACAGCCATTACAAAGTCATTGGCTCTTGCACTTGGACGGTGGGACGTTTACCGCCAAGACTTGAAGTCACCCCTGCGATTGAACAGTTTTTGCCAGATTTGGTGATTACCATCAGCAATAAACCAGAAGAAAATCCCTGGCTTGAAGCACGAACCCTTTATGAAAATAAAGCAGCAAGAACGATGTACCAACAAGCCTATAAAGCTGCAACTGGTTCAGCGTTGGGATTTGGTAATGACAGCGGTCAAACCACAGACCTTCATATCAATGACGAACGCACGCGCATTGTTGATGTGATTGGCAGCCCTGCTGCATTTTACCGCATCCCCTATCTATCACACAGGCCGGAAACTGGTTTTGGTGTTCCTTATTATCTGGCCGAAGCTGATGCAGTCATGGATAGAACGGAAGCCGCTGAATTGCTGTATATGGGAACGCATCCTCATCTGTTAATCAACCATGAAATCGGCACATTAACACAGCATTGGGGTTCTGAAATTCCAAGATTAATGCGCGTAACGCAGCCCTATAACTACAGAGCGTCAGTTGTTGCAGCCATGCACGCGGTTGATATTGTCACTAATAAAAATCCGTTGCATGTCACCAAGTCAACCAGTAATTCCTGCGGTAAAAACTGTGTGGTGGCTAATGCCGTTTACGACCCACAAAACACGAAAGTCATCTGGCAGGAAATTTATCCGTTAAATCGCAATATCCACCCAGGCGATGCACAGGATTTCGGCATTGAAGACGAAAAAGCTGGAAATGGCAATTACGTGTTTGTCCTTTGGCGCAAATATCGCGGCTGTATTCAGCACAAAGGCAAACTCGTCAACTTTCTTACTTTCCCCAAGGTTGGGCAACCTCAAAAACGATAGGACATCATCATGAAGAAATCTCTATTACTAGCTTTACTCATTCCATCACTGACTCATGCTGGCAGCTTTATGCCAAGTCAATCGGATTACTATTATGAATTAGGAGGAACATCTAATTTATTTATTCCACCTGTTAATAAAGACCAAACACTGGTTATTGGTGCAGATATTGATGGCCGTATGGGATTCTCTTGTAGCGGTTTTAATCCTGTCGTATCCATTACCAATACCTTTCAGGATTTGAAAAAATCAGCGTTAAATATCCCTGGCGGTGTCATTGATAACCTCAAAGGCTCTGTCGCAGGATTCCCACTTTATAAGCTACAGCAGTCCATGCCTGCTTTATATAATGTTCTACAAAATGCCGCATCCAGCGCACAAAATGAATTCACTCTCAAGGTTAAGGATTGCCAAGAAGTCAAACAAGCTCTGGAACAAAACCAATCGCCAATGGAAGGCATATTATCAGTATCCGATAGTCAAGGATGGCTCGACGCTGCCAAACGAGCTAAAAAGGAAAACGTCGATGTGACTGAAACATCGAAAAGTATTGCTCAAAAACGAGATGAATATGGCCTGCCCTGGATAGGCCACGATAAAGGCAATGCTGGCGGTAAGTTTCAACGTCCCATTAAGGTCATCAATGATGTGGTCATTGCGGGCTACAACATCCTTTTAGAGAGAAAACCCTTAGATTCTTTGGAAAAACCAAGCACTAAAATTCCTATGGTACAAAGCTGGCCAACACCTACCGATGCAGCTAATTGGGCAGTTAAGGTTCTTGGTGATATTCAGGTTAGCAGCAGTGAGAACAAACAAAACCATGATGCTAAAGCAGGAATTGGCTTATCAGCTTTATTGCAAAGCTGTGCGAACGCCAATACCTGTAGTCAGAACATTGCCAAGGCCTTATGGAATTTGATCAATGGTACATGGAAACTGACCGAGGAAAATCTGCATAAAATCAGTGCTTCCAATTTACTGATTACCGATGAAGTCATTACCACCATTCAGCATCTACCCCGTGAAGAACAAATGCTTACAGTCTCAAAACTGGCAGAAGAAATCGCTGTTCAAAATATGTTGGATAAAGCATTGATGATGCGCCGCATCTTACAAGCAGGATTACAAGTGCAAGAAGTACAGAATTTAAAACCTGCTATGAATATGGTCTTGTTTGCCCTGAAAAAACTGGACGATGACATTCATTCTTTGTCTTTTGAAAACGATGTCCGTAAAAAAATGATGACTGAAACCTTAGGAACCATCATGGATATTCGACACCAAGCCCAAAGCCAAAATATGCCAGGTCAGGATCACGAACAGCCTGCTGTTAAAAATGGCGCAATTTACGTTAAAGAAAATAAAGGAGCTTAATTATGATTGTCTTTAATCCTTTATCCCTCTATACCACCTATCTAGGCTGGCAACAGTATGAGGTTCTATTCAACGCCCTGTGGCAAACAGGGCTGTTGTACCTTGGCTTTTTAGCCATTGGCTATCGCTTTCTTAAAAATGTGCTCAATCCCGCAGGTGCGTTCTATGCGGTTGAACATGCTTTAAATAATTTTCTTTATGAGCTGACAATCACTTTCCTGATATGCAGCCTATTCGTCTATCCCTGTGTGCCTCTGGAAACCAAAGCCCTGCAATTTAAACCCTTATGTGGCCTAAAAAACCCAACGACTGCGGTCATTGGCGACAGCGGGACAACTTATGATGAAGCCTTTGCAGATCTGCTGACGAATCAGGTCAAGATCCCTATAGGCTTTGCCATTATCCAGAACTTTATGTCGAGCTTTACTTACAGTCTCATGAAAGTAACGGGCTGCACCGACAGTCTACAATCCATTCAAGGCGATTTGGTATCAACTTATCTGCCACAGAATATTCGCAAACAAGCACTGGATTTTCATAGACAATGTTTTATTGAAGCGAGAACGCAATTCAACAGTGAGAAGCATGAAGCCAGTGAATTAGATCCCATGCTAAAACGTTATGGCGGTGAGGATGATTTAAACTGGATGGGTTCTAAAATCCTGCAAAAAATGTATTACAGCAAACTTCATGCACGCCAACCTGTGTCAGGTTTTACTTTCCATCAAGCCCCTAATCGTAATCTTGAAAAAGCGGCTAATCGTGGTGATATCCCACCAGAACAATTGCCAGAGGACGGCTATCCAAGCTGTCAGCAATGGTGGAGCAAAATCAAAACTGACCTGGTTGAAGTCTCTAATCAAGCCAGTGTTTTTAACAAGCATCTAAATTACTACGCCATGCTGGATAGGGTTCGCCAATATAAAATGAAACACCCGAAAGCCTGGAAAGCAGACATCAGTGCAGAAGATTTTATTGCCAAGATGCTCTTGCAAGAAAGCAAAGACATGCAGGCAAGTTCTGTACAAAACCTCATGGACAATAACAATGGCAAAGTCGCATCTGCGATTACCCATAGTTTGGTCAATGTCGGGCAATGGACAAAATCCTGGACATCTACCCCATTAAAAAGAGAAGCCATCATGCAAACCTTACCTGTAATGCAGGCATTTTTCATGTTCTTTTTAATCATTCTCACCCCAATGGTTTTGTCTTTGAGCTGCTACAGCACCCGAGCATTAGGCAGCCTGTGCGCCTTATTTGTCATGGCTATTTTTCTTCAATACCTCTGGCATTTAGTCGGATTTCTTGAGCGTTCAGTACTTGATCCATTAGGTGAAAACGATGCGATTTCTGCCATGAAGAATATGGCTGTGATGTTTTATTTTGTCGCGCCTGTTTTATTGCTGAGATTATCAAGTCATTTTGGCGGTGACGCTGGGGCTGGTCTTATGGATTTGGTTAATGGTTCGGATAGGCAGAGCGAAAGCATGGCTCAATCCGGTATGCACGTAGCCAAGACAGGAGTAAAAATTATTTCAAAAGGAATTCGATGAATATGTTAAAGCACATCCTTACGTTCAAAAGCTTCATTGTATTCACGAATAGTGATCAAGCCATTATCAAGTTTATCTTGAGCCTCATAAACAGACATGTAGCGTTTGGCAGGTTTCTCCTCTGCTACACCGACAAGAGCATCAAGAATAACCGCCAACAACCGAAATACCTTTCTCATTTGGAGCTATCCCTATGATTAAACATTATATCCGTTCATCTATTATAGTATTAATTCAAACCGTTTTACCAATCATTGCCTTATTAGCGATTGCGCCCTGGTTCATTAATAGCAATCTACTGACTCGCTGGCAAAGCACCTTCACTACCATTCAACCATTATTTCTTGGTCTGCATGGAGTGCTCTATTTAACCCTTATCCTGTTATGGCCAAGATTAATTTCGCGCTTACAGAATCAACACCAACTTACCACAGAGCAGTTGAGCACCGCCTTAAAAGCTCGTTGGTATCTGCTGGCTATTTTTGTATTTATTGATGCCTTGATGATCGGGAGTCGACTATGAGCAATTACCCCATTAATAACCTATTAAGAGAACCAACAGAAGCCTGGTCAGCCATTACCTGTTTGTCTCTATCCTTACTGGCATATACCCAACCGCATTTGTTTTTACTAACACAGACTATGGGATTATATGCTGCGCTCGCATTATTAATCCCTGGAATTTATAGAGCCTGGCAAGCAATTAAAGTAAAACGCTATCACCGAAGATTATTAGCCATGCCCACCTATGCCCTATCCACCACTCAAATACCTTTATCCAAAAACTGGTTGTTCCTGGGCAAAGGCTTTCGCTGGCGACCAAGCCATACCCAAAAACTGCATCAAATTAAACAAGTCAAAAATGAAAAGTTCATGCAACGAAGCCATTGCTACCAGCTTGCCAGAAGATTCTGCCAAAACCATGAACATACAAAGCTAGCCAAATGGTTAAATACCAATTCAAAACTAAATCCGTTTAGACCTGATCCACCTGTTGGCGGCAGTCCTTTCTTGCATGGCGTTGGTGAAGAGGATAAATCTGTATATATCCCTCAAGATGTACGAGTAGGCCACACTTTCGTTGTTGGTACAACCCGAGTGGGAAAAACCCGTTTAGCCAGCATTTTGATTAACCAAGACATCCGCAACGGTGATGCTGTCATTGTTGTAGACCCGAAAGGCGATCAAGATCTGGTTAGAGATATGATCGCAGCCTGCAAAGCATCAGGACGAATAGAAGATTTCAAAATAGTACATTTAGGCTTTCCAGAACAATCTGCACAATACAACCCTTTAAAGAATTTCGACCAAATCAGCGAAGTTGCCACACGCATCACTGATGCAATATCCGCAGAGGGAGAAGGAAAACAGTTCGCAGCCTTCGCATGGAAATACGTTAATATCGTTGCTATATGCTTAGAAGAAATGAATCAATCCATTACCTATCAAACAATAGCCTTCTATATCAGCCGATTAGAGCAACTGTTAATGTCCTATGCTGATAACATTCTGCCTAACCACTATCCTAATTATCATCAAGAAATAGATGACATCATCGAAGAGCATGATAGTAAAATAGGCAAAAATAATAAGACTAAATCCCCAATGGAGCGTCACCAGGCAGTCGTGCAATATGTCAAAGACCACATCAACAAAACCATCAAAAGCAACAATGCTGAAGCCCTGCATGACCAAATCTTAATAGACCTCTACGACGCCGCCATTATGGATAAACATTATTACGACAAAATCACTGCCAGTGTTGGACCAGTACTTTCTGAAATTAATAAGAGTAATGCCTCAAAAATCCTGTCGTCAAAAGCTCAGCCAGGTGAAATTGAGCTGATGGATATAATTAAAAATAAGAAAGTGCTTTATATCGGCTTAGATAGCCTAACCAATCCCAACATTGCCCAAGCTGTAGGAAAAGCCTTTTTATCTGATCTGGTTTCCACTGCTGGTAAAATCTATAAAGAACCTAACGCACGATACACTTTAAAGCTACATTGCGATGAATTATCAGAGATTATCCAGGATTCTTTTGTAAAGATTCTTAATAAGGCTGGCGGGGCTGGATTTCAAGTCACTGCTTATGCTCAAACGATCCAGGATATGGAGGTTGCACTTGGTTCCAGAGCTAAAGCGGAGGTATCAGAGGGAAATTTCAATACTCTGATTATGCTGCGTGTTAAAAATGAAGAAACAGCTAATTTACTGGTTAAGGTGCTGCCACAAGTAGGTGTTGTTGGACATACGCAGGTTTCTATGGTTAACGATACGCCACATGGGGACGATGGGGTTTATTTTAATACAACCAATGAGGATCGGGTTCAGACTTCTTGTGTGCCTATGATTGGAGTGGATGATATTATCGCCTTACCCAAAGGACAGGCATTTATTTTAATTAATGGAGGTGAACTATTCAAAATTAGAATCCCATTACCTAAGAACAACCATCATTTGGCTTCAAGCTCACCCATTCCTTCTCTAGTAAATGCCATATGAGTTTTCTCCATTTATTAATCTATTTTTTATATGTAACTTGTTGCATTTTTTGATCATTTTTGTCAATATGAGATCTCATGATTTAGCAATGGAGTGTTAAATGAAAACAACAAAATATACATCTAATTTAATCAGCCAATTACCCAATAACAAACCTGTCGTATATGAAATCCAAACAGCAGGAGGCAATAAAAACTATATAGGGACAGCTAAAAGAGGTAGAGTCACAGACAGAATTGCTGAACATATTGGCACTATTCCAGGAGCTAAAGTTACAATAAAGCAATTTTCATCTATACAAGATGCTAGAACAGCTGAATCCAAAAAAATAGCCAAATTCCAACCTAAATACAATAAACAAGGGAAATAAAACCGCTATCAATTCAAAAAATAATCTTTCAAGAATTTGATTTCGAACAACGCCGACTAATATTCACCTTGTTTTGTACAGTACGGCTCTCTTCGAAATCAGATTCTTACGCATTACAATATACCACTACACGCTAAGAACCGCCCCTCTTGACACATATTTTTAAAGAGATAAAATCTCACTAGGTTAGACAGAAACCTTGCGTCTGCATACTAAAACTTCCACGAGCACTGTCATTGAACAAGTTTCATCCAAATCATATTAAACCAAATATTGCTCAGCAATGTTTTGGAAGCAGACGACAAAGTGTTGATGAGTAAAAATAAGGTTTATTTATATGATTACTCCTGTTTCTCCAACATATCTTAAACAAGAAGCCAAAAAATTAAAGAAAAGTCACGGCTTATTAATGAGCAATGCTCTTGATGAAATTTCAAAGAAGTATGGCTTTTCTAATTACAGACATTATCTAAATATTTATGAATCTAATCTCAAGCAATCTAGGTCAACAAAAGAAATTCTTTTAAAAAATATATCCTTGGAAAAGGATATGACTAAAAGAGTAGAACTGGCAATTCAATTTATTCAAAGTGTGAAAATTCCATTGCGAGATTTATTAGACATTCTTGAACAATTTCAACATTCCGCAAAAGCTATTCAGATGATTTGTAAAAAATTAAATGTGATGAAAAGTGAAATTCAAAAATTCCTATTGAACTATTTTTTTACTGACGAGGGACAATATGAAATAAATTTCAGAGCATCTAATTTTGTAGCTAAAGAGATTTCTGTAACTAATCTTACTTATGAAATACAAAACGGGATGCTCTATGTTGATGGGAACTATAATCTCACAACTGAATTTGAGTTTGAATTGGATAAAAATGACCCTATTAGCGAAGATGATCGATTCAAGAACCGAAGGTTTGATGGTTCATTTGGCGTTGAAATTCATAGAGACAAAAAGATAAATTTTGTACATTTTGATATGAGTATGGATAATGGATTAATTCCAATGCACGGATTTACAGAAATGGAAGTAGAGGATTATTATAAAAATTTCCCCGATGAACGTGGTCGATTTGATGACATGTTGGTATTTGATAATTCTGATTATAAGCATATTAAAAACTGTCTTTCAAATAAAGAACCACTCACTGGCAAGTCACTCGAAATTGCTCTAGAACTCGTCGATGTCCATGGTGATGACGAACATTCGATATTTGTAAGAAATATCGGCACTAAAATGAAAGCTGGTTTAGAACTTGATGAATATGAGCATCACATAATAGTAGATGTGCTGATGCTACACGCACAACTTGGTTCTTAATTGTTATATATATTTGGAGTTTTTTCTGCGTCACTGCATACTATGTGCAGTGACGCAGAACACAACCATTGATTTTACTTTGTAAAATCAACACATTACTGCATTTTGTCCTGACGCCAGTCTGGCGTCAGGACAAAATTGTTCTCTTTTAACCCTTGCACAGCAAGCACCACTTTGATATTTTTTAATGAAGCACAACTGAAGAGCTGGCGCGATTCCAGCGAAACGTAATCCAACGTCTTGTGCAAAGCCACTTTATTCCCTAACTCTGTGGCTGGACGTTCAGTCGGGAAAATCATCTAGGAATCTCTGTCATCCGACAGGGCAACTCCCTCGGGAGTTTAAGTCAATTTATTTCAATTTGACCATGGACTTGTGACAAAGCCCATCGTTTTGTCGTTTTTATTAATCAACAACACAAGGAGGAAATAACCAGAAAAACTGTTGTAAATCGGCGAGATCGTTTGCCTTATAACGATTGTTTTGCCCCCCACTTCGAGCTTTATGGCTTTTGCCAGGTTTCATCTTTGAGTGAGCCGCTCGACCAACACTAAACCAGAGACAGGGCAAATGAATTTTCGGATTGGATGATGAGAAAAAATTCCTTAAGACAAGCTGCAAACCGGTACTTCCAACTTGATAACCGAGGCAGCTACCAAGAAAAGAAAAAACGCGCATACGTCATACAAAAGATGATTGATGATCTATTCCGTATTGGAGATGTTCCTACTTCATGGCAAAACATGAAATCAGAGCATATTCAAAAACTGGTTGGATATTGGAAAAGAAACCATGTTAAAGATGCAACAATTATGCGTTATATGACAATTATTAGAAATTATTTACTAAGCATTAATTGTCCAATACAGAATATAGACAACAAGTCTCTGCAATTGCATCGAAAAATATTAAAACCCCAACGATTAAAATGGCAACCCAATCTCTGGGAATCGTTCTCTGAAATGACATCACGCATTATTATGGCCTTACAAACAGAGTTTGGTTTGACCTTTAGTGAAGCAATACAGATTAAACCTGGGATCCATATCAAAGAGCATAAACTTTCGCTCACGAGAGAAATCACTTTTAACTCGGTGGACAGAACGATCCCTTTCAGAAATGAAATTCAAAAAAACGTCGTATCTGACTTAGAAAAACTAACTAATAGACAAAGTTTGGTACAATTTTTTGGTTATAAACAAGTCAAACTTAGCTGGAATCATACCCTCATGGCTTTTGACATACCCATAAAAAAGTCCTGGCGTTATCTATATGCAAAACAAATGTATCAACACTTACTACCCATATTGGGTAACTACCAAACCTGTTTGATATTACAGGATGAACTTGGAATAAAATCTCGCAACACACTATGGACATACCTACATGAGTAAATCAAAACTTAAAAGCGCACTATTTTCTATCAACGAATGTATCAAAGAACTAAGTGTATATTCCCATGCCAGTAAAGCTGATACACGCCATATATTGAATCGTTGCATCAAGGATCTGCATGAGCAAGGTTTTATGGTAGCTCATGTCAAGGGACTAAAATCAAAACACATTCAAGTGTTAGTAGAACATTGGAAAAAACAGGGTAAAAATCCGGCCACCATAAAAAATTACATGTCTAAACTCAGGAAATTATCCATCTGGCTTAATAAACCAGAGATAATCAAACCCAGCAATGACTATTATCAAATTGATAATCGAAATTATGTACCCACATACAATAAAGCTATCACTAATATAGACTTCTCAAAATGCGAAAATCCAATGATACGATTATCTCTTGAGGCTCAATACCTCTTTGGTTTACGTCGTGAAGAGTCGATGAAATTGGTTATAAGCGAGGCTTGGTTTGGCGAACGTTTGATATTAAAATCCAGCTGGACTAAAGGCGGAATTGGAAGAGCCATAGATATTACAAGCAAGGAACAAAAAGAATGGCTAGAAAAAACAATAAAACAAATCTCTCCTGGCCATTCATTGATCCCCAAAAATAAAACTTATAAACAGTATCTGAGGCAATATCAAACTGAGATAGAAAAGTTAGGGTTGAAAAATTGTCATGGTCTGCGTCATGCTTATGCTCAAAGAAGATACCACGATTTAACCAGGCAGTTATCGCCTGATAAACAACCATTCGAATGTCCCATTGAAGGGGGAAAAACATCTAAATATTTATCTCAATCAGAAAAAGCCATAGACAGAGAAGCTCGTGAAATTATAAGTAGAGACCTCGGCCACTCCAGAGTATCTATAACCAAAACCTACTTAGGATAATGCCAAACCGCTAATAAATAATTACCATAACAGAGTTTTTTTTGCACATAAAACAATATATGGCTTAAGATTTATATAGCTTGAATACCAACATGAATCAAATAATTATAAACAGTATCGTAAAATTCGGGTAGTCTTGTTTCATCACTAAGCTCACCTTTCGGTATAAAAATAACCATTCCTTGTCGGGCCCTGGTAAGCAAAACTCTGTATGTATTTAATAAGTACCTTTTGCGTGTTTCATCATTGATGTTTGACCATTTTGTCCCACTAAATTTTTTGTAACTCCAACCACTAGGTGTTTTTCTTAAATTTGCATCCCAGGCAACACAGGTCCAATCGAGCTCTAGGCCTTGAATATCAAATTCCGTAGCGACGTCCTCTAAAAAGTTTGATGAACGTACATCATCATGAGGATTTAAAAACCATTGAATTGGATCTATCTCTGACTTAATATGAATTCCATAAGGTTTTAATCTATATGCTCCCGAAGAGGCAATGATGCCCGTGCTTTCGGAGCCTCTTGCCTTATTTTTAAGCCAATATTTTGCTGTATTGAGATCTCGTGTTAAAACAATTGGATAGAGTGGATTTAAGTTATCCAAAATTCGTTTGGCATCTTCTAATTGGCAATCTAAAATTGCCTTCACGAACATTGAGAGTTTCTCTGACCGAAAAGACCTCATTGAAACTGCAAGATGAAGTTCATCCCTTATATTGATTTGACCTTCTCGAAAATCTGAGTAAATATTTTGTCCATTAGTATACTCACTATCTGTAAGTTTGTTGGAAACATACACATCCCAATGAGGATAATCTTTTTTTATGGCATGAAACCACTCAGAAAGTCCTGCTTCACCAGTGTTGATTTCTTGGCCACCGCCAATTAAGCATATAATAATGGACCAATCCTGGTGGCGATCCATAACACTAATTAAGAACTCAGGTTCTGACATATCAAAATCTGAGATACCTTTTTTTCTTTTCATGAAAAAAGTTGTTTGCTCTAAGGTCCAGGCCCGTTGAGCCTCATCAAATACAGCAACTCGCTCAACAGGAGGAAGGAAATGCTGAAGAGCATCATCTCTAAAATGATGAATATTCTGTATAAATGCCTTAGTTTTAGATTGTGCTTCCTTTTTGGATATTTTACTTTTAGTTCTTTTTCCGTCTGCCACTTCATCGCGTGCCAGTGCCTCTTGAAGCACAGCAACCAATGGACCATTACCAGATAAAAACACTGCATGTTCACCGGCATCTATATCGTGTCGTTCGTTTGCAATGTTAAGGCCCGCAAGAGTCTTTCCAGCACCAGGAACCCCAGTAATAAAACAAATCGATTTACGATTGTTTAGCTTGGAACTATCAATTATATCTGAAATTGCTTTAGAAGTGAGACTAAGATTAATTGCACCAGAATCTGAACGGGATATTTCTGCAACACTATGCCCTTTATAGAGTGCCTGTGCAGCTTCAATAATGGTTGGTGTTGGTTTATATATTGAATCCATCCATATTTCTGAAACGAGATTAGCCGCTGATATCGACCTGGTAACTTCATTTATGACTGCAAGAAGATTTTCCTTATTTGCCCTAAGCGGTGAATATACTTTGTCATCATATCTATCAATATTGTTATAGAAATTCGGTGCATCAGTAGCTACTAAAATTGGCACTATATAACGAGAATGGCTTTGTTCGTGAAAATTTTTCAAATCTAAAGCATAATCCAGCGCTTGGGTTAACGCGCTATTTGTATATTGTTTATCCCCTACTTTAAACTCTAAAACAAAGATAATTCCTTTGTGAAGAAGGATAACATCCACTCTTTTTCCCATTCTTGGAATAGAGAATTCAAATGCAATATAAGAACTCGCTAAGGCTGATCCAATGGTTTTACAGATCTCGATCTGTTTTAGCCAAGCGTTACGCTGTAACTCATCAAGAGAAAAGGAATGGAAGGTAGATAACTCGCCAAGAATGTAACTTGGGGAATCGTTGATAAATTGTTCGATGTCAGAAGCATAGTAAGCACGAGACATTGTATTAAGTTCGCAATCCCAATTATTTTTTGTTAGGGTAATGGATCATTCACTAATTATAGGTCATTTAATAATTTTAAAACAAATCACACTACCAGTTTGAGTTGTCCCATAAGTAATAATACAAAAAATATGTTCAATTACGTTCATTTAATGTCAATAAGAAAAAAATATTGCTTTCCAATACTAACTTGATAAGCTGAAAGCAACACAACTGATGAGTCAGTGCAATTCTGACGAAACCGCCAGGTCTTGTGATATGCCATCTTGTTCCCCTAATTCCATGGCAAAGCGTTTAGCAGGGAAACCCCATCAAGAGATGTTTTACGGCTTTACGCCCGAGGAGTGCTTTAAGCACATCATCATTAATAACCAGGTAAATCAACCGATGTTTCGGTGATCTTTTTGCATAACCCAAGTGGGATAACAGTCCCTTTGGGGCTAATCCTCCCTACCCAAGGAGATACCATGCAACAACAGGAATCGGTACAACTTGAGATTGAACATTTGCTCTTTGAGCTGAATTGTTGTGTGAATGATTTAAGTCGCTACCGACTTCAAATTAAATCCCATGACATTCAGCAGGCAGAGTTAAGTTTGCATAAATTGGAATCTCTGATTTCGTTTCTCAAACAGTTTGATACTCAACGAATCGCTTGTTAATTGAAGTAATTTAAGTTTTATCCGCATAACAGAAAACCACCTGCTTATGCGGATGTTTTTCTGTTATGCCGCCCACATTAAACAATAACAGGAGAATACAATGACTGCATCTTTAAATCGCGTTCAATTAATTGGCAATCTCGGTGCTGATCCTAAAAGCATCACCGGAAAAGACGGACAATCTTTTGTCACCGCTACTTTGGCTACTAATGAATCATTCAAACAGAATGATGAATGGCAAACCAGAGTGGAATGGCATCAGTTGGTACTATTTGGAAAGCTAACCAAAGTCACTGAGTATTTAAAGAAAGGAGTACAAGTATACCTAGAAGGTAAACTACGTTCCAATCAATGGACAGACAACGAAGGCAAAGCACGTCAAGCCTTAAGCATTGTTGTTAACCATATTCAGCTACTCAGCTCATCCAAATCAGCTGACGAATCCAGCAATAAAACCGCAGAACAGCACATGGCTCAGATGCGTGAAATGTTGCAACCGGATTCGGAAGAAATTCCGTTTTAATCGTACCCTACCACGGGAGCAAGCTCCCGTGTGGGATTGCTCCATTCACATAAGGAGATAATCCCCATGGACACCCCTTCAATCTACGTCGCCTGTTTAGCATCATACAATAACGCCATCCTGCATGGTATTTGGATAGATGCTACACAAAGCGAAGATGACATCATGAAAGAAATCTGGGAAATGCTGGATAACAGCCCTGAACCCAATGCTGAAGAATACGCCATACACGATTATGAAGGATTCGGCAGCATCAAAATTCATGAGTATGAGTCAATAAGTAACATTGTGGAATATGCTTCATTTATTCAAGAACACGGAGAGCTAGGCTTAGCCCTTCTCTGTGATTATTCAGTAGACGATGCCCAAACTATGTTGGAAGACCATTACCAGGGTTGCTATGATTCAGAGGTTGATTTTGCCAGGCAGTTATTTGATGACTGTTATGCTCATCAAATGCCGGATAGTTTGATCTGCTACTTTGATTTTGAGGCTTTCGCTCGGGATCTTTTTATCAATGATTACTGTTCGGTTGAGTATGATGGACAGATTCATATTTTTTCAAATTATTAAGCCCTCTTCAGAGGGCTTATTCTTAGTTTAGATTAAAGTTTTTTATTACCCTTAATGCTTATATGTAATGATTAACATTAGATCCCAAGTTTTTGGAAAAATACCTGGCTTCTCATTTTTGCGTCTTTCAACACTTTGTCCCAGCTTATGACTTCAATATAGAGGTTAATGTTTCCCATCCACTGAAACCAGCCAAGCCCATCAGGCATTGATGTAAAATTTTTCTCGCGATCCAGCCATGTCGCCACTTTAGTTGTTATGTCACATACAACATACCCGTAGAATGGCGTATTATCAGCAACAAGTATTTTTCGACCTTCAGGTGTCTTATATTTGCCATCACGAATGTCATTCACATAGCGCACGATCTGCTGAACGGGATCCTCAGGGGATGATGGATTAACAAAATCATCACGCTGTGGCTTCTTAAATTCGAAGATAGTAATTGGGTTGCTCGCTTCATTATCGCCTCGAAAGAGGATTCGTTTGTTATACACTAACAAATCAGGACGTTCGGTATTCGCACCATTGAGGGCAATATCGGAAGAAACATATGTGGTAAAATTTAACCTCTCATCTATGATCCAAAGGTTATGATCGTAAAATGATGTTATATCGGTATCTCCTTTACGTGGAAAGATGATATCGTGAACAACCCCTTCAGATGAGTATTTTCCAGACTCGTTTGTCTCAAGACTCTTGCCAAAAATTTCTAAGATTTTTCGGCGCATTGCAACATAGTGAATCAAATCATTCTTGCTGGTGTCGGAGATTTTATTGACAATCTCGATTACACTATCCTTAACACGATCGAAATTTTTCTCTGCTAGAAGATTTACTACGTCACGCTTTATGGCAATCTCCTGAGCAAATTTCTCTTTTTGTAGCCAAATTTCGATTTCTTCATTAGTTGGATTATAAGGCATCGCACTCAGATCTACTTTTGCCATAATTTCTTTGTGCCATGGGGCTTCTTCATCAACGTAGGATTGCACACGCTCTTTCTTTTTTTCTTGCCGAAATGTGATATCTTCCCCCATTACATCACGAGCTATCATGGCAGCGTTTTGCTCAATCTGGCTTTGCCCAATTCCAAAAATAAGGTCACTCTCCATTTGAAACTCGAAACCACCTCGTTCAAGCGAAACATTACGATCAAGATAAGCACCAAATACATAAACTTTAATGATATAGTTGCGTTCGGTCATGTTATCCTGGACTTTCTCAAGAAACTCATCTACAAATTCCGGAATGTACTTATGGATCGGAGACCCCGAGACTTCTCGCTTATGCGCGACAAGACTGATTCGGCTTTTATGTTTCCCTGGAGAATAGAGTTTGAATACGCGAACCAGAAACTCTTCTTCTGCATAGGGAGACTTAAGTGAGAAGGCTTGGTTCTCAACACTAATCTCCCGAATGTCGGCAGACAACTCGTTACTCACGAAGTTATTCAAATAAATGGCGTCACTCCCGTTTTCTTCTGAGAGAACAATTTGTGGACATATGTAATCTTGTGTAATGAAATAAGGCAGTAACTTCTCAACGAGACTGCGTGCAACAGTCGAAAGCTTCTTGTCAAATTCACGCCCCGCCTTCAGTGACCTTAAAGTCACCACTGTCCCTGTATCATTCTTGTCACTAGGTGTTATATTTTCGCGGACAATAATATCGTGTTCTTTGCCCATCGAAAAACTACGAGTTTTGAAATTAGTACCATCGCGGTAGATACTCTTAACGTGTAAATCATCGAAATACTTAAGCCCAGTGAAACGACCAAATCCTTTACCACCTTCAGCTATCTTACAATCAGTGTAAAGTGTATCAAAGGAGTCACGATGCGCGTTAGTGAAGCCAATACCATTATCCTCAATCTCGAAGCTAGTTATCTCAGATAAACCTCTACCCAGCTCACCTTGAATACTCCTCTGAACACGAACGTGGACTTTCCCATCTTGGCGACCAGTCTCTTCGATAGCCTGAATTGCATTAACGATCATTTCAACAACTGGTGTATAAACTGTTGTGTTTGATCGGATATTCTCGATAGCGCGTTTGATATTAACGTTACTCATACTGATACAGTCCCCATATGTTTCTTACGACGCTTTCGTATTGCCGTTCACTCAATTTTCTAACTTTCAATATTCACAGTTCATTCAGCTGCTTTATGTGCCTGTGCGTATACATCAATGATTTCGAACATTAATCTTTCTTTGGGAAGATTCCCAGTGCCGATGTTTTGGTTTCTACTGCACAATTATATCTCTTCAAAGAAACCATTAGAAGCAAGTGATGTTGTGGATGAGTTATTCTTTAGTTTTCGGGATGTATTTACTCAAACATCAGTATAAATTTCAATCAATAAGTTTTTACTTGCAGTATTTCAATACATTAAACTCTCCTGATCACTCTTTTGAATTTTATATTTTGATTAATAAAAACCGTTCAAATGCAAATAAATGTATTATAATGCCCCTTCGGGAGATCGTCGTATTTGAGTACGACATCGTACGACACGGTACGCCATTTGTAGGAAAAACCCGCGGCAAAATTTATAATAAAATCAAGTGGTTAAAATTGTTAAACATGACTCATAATCCGTTGGTCCTAGGTTCAAGTCCTAGTGGGCCCACCAACAAAATCAAGTAGTTACGAACTGTGAAGTTCAAAAATAAAACAAACGCCCTTTCCCAAGGGACACTTTTGGGACAGTCAGAAATAACCAGTAGCAACTCACTACAACAAATCACAACACTCAGCCTAATGATTGGGTCTTTCCCAATTACGGGGGCACTAATCGTTAGCAACAGAGCACCCTAACACGCGTTCTATAATTTGGGTCTTTCCCAATTACGGGGGCACTAATCGTTAGCAACAGAGCACCCTGCGTTCTATAATTTTCAAAGTTTTTAAACCCATAAGCTCTACGCTGAATGAGTTTCATTTTTCGATGAAAGCCTTCGGTTATCCCATTGTTCTTAGTGAATCGGAGCATTCTTGCGACTTCATCTTTCCATCTAAATAAGGTATTTCCTAAGGTTTTCAAAGGTTGAAAAGGACTGTGTCTAAGTTCGTTTATCATTTCTAAGAAACGGGGTAATAAGCGTTTGCACTCTTTAGCGGTGCAATGCTTTTTAGTGAGTAATTGATGTAGTTCTTGCTTAAAATCATAAATGGCAGCAATGGCCGGCTGTTGTTCAAGATAGTGATTACGAAGAGAGAGCCTCTTAGTTGTTAAGTTTTCCGGGTTGGTTTTAAGCGCTGCTAATAAACCTCGCTGATACTTGATGGTTGGGTCAATTTGATGAAAGGTTTGTAAGGTGAGCTGATTAATAAGTCTTATAACATGGAATCTGTCAGCCACGATTTGCGCGTTAGGAAAGTGCTGTTTCACCAGTGCTCGGTAACTCGTGCTTAAATCAATACAAACGACTTTCACCCGCTCTTTACCCTCCAAGTTTTTAAAATAGTCTTTTAAATCAGCTGAAGAACGACCTTTAACAATATCAAATACTTTATGTTTTCTAAGGTCGCAAAGTGTAGTTGCATATCGTTGTTTACGGCTAAAGGAATGTTCATCTATTCCAAGAACAGCTGGACAAGGTGCATTCTTTAGTTCTCGTTCTTGTTCTCGATAGTGCTGCTGATACCAGCGCTCAATGGTTGCTTTGCCTTTGCTATATTGCTTAGCAAGGTCTTTTTGCGATATGCCACGGGTATGGTCATGGAAAACAGCTGCCTGCAAACGCCAAGTTGAACGTTGATACTTATTAATCCCAGGAAACTGTTGATTCCCATAACGCTTACAGCTATTGCAATACAGCTTATAAGCCTTAAAGTGTAACTCGCTTCGTCGGTGGCCAATTAATTCATGCGCCACCCGTCGCATATACGACGCTTTTTTACGAACCTCTTTGCTAGCGCAATGGCCACAACGCGCTTTGCGATTATAAGATAACTCCAAAATTAAGGGTTGATAACCACTTACTTTTTTGATGGTAAATCCAGGTAAATTTAGGATAAGATCATTCTTTGGCACTTTAATCTCCTTTTGACCGTCAAATCAAAGGGTTAGTCTATACTAACTCGATTAAAGTGCCCCCGTTTTTGAGAAAGAGCCCAAGCTTCTAACTTACTTAATAATAGCGATCAAAAAACACATTTCTTTCTACCAAAACAAACACCTTTTGAGGATGATATGGTAGCGGTGCTCCCTCTTTCATTCTCGTTTCGCACTGATCATTATGATTTGCTCTTAGAAAACAGAGTGCTTGGAATCAAGCCAGAATTTCAAGCAAAGGTCGGTCATATCATTGCCCAACTCTACAGCAGTTGTAATACGTTGCATCAGAAATACCATACTCTCGACAAACTTCTTTAACCAGTCGACCCGCTTCCACCTCTTTTAGAATCTTGACAATCTGGGGTTCTGTATAACGCGATTTTTTCATTTTTTGTTCTCCTCTTGTGTAGTTTAACTTGGAGAACTCTAATCAAAAATACACCTATTTTAAGGGAGGGTTACACTATCCTAGCCGATTTTTATAAAAAAATAGATCAGTTAATCCAACCTCTTAATTCTTATGAAAATTTATTGATCAAACCGATTTTTTATAAATAAGTAGGTCTCATCTAATACTTTTATTAACTGTTGGTACAACAGTTCTAACGACTTCGCATAGCCCGCCTTACGATATCGTTCTAAGTATTGACAAGCATATTGCATCCGTATGGTACCGACATAAGAAGCTCCACCCTTTGCTTTGTGAGCCAATTTTTCAACTTTGTCCCAGTCACTCAGAGCATACGCTGTTTGAATCTCCTCTTTGCTTTTTGGGATTTCAACAATCATCATTTTTAACATTTCATCTAAAGTTGTTTCGTTTCCGAGTGTTTCAATTCCTTTATCCACATCCAATAGAGGAAATTGTCCCATCTCAAATAATTCTGCTTCCGTATTAGGTAAATCTATTCCTAACCCTACGTCAATCGAAGCTTTCTTCAAACTATGGTCTGAGGTGGATTCAGGCTTATGCTCCTTATTCATAGCCTTAGAGTTATTGCTCGACAGTAAAAATTCATCAAAAATTGATCCTAACATTTCTAACCGCAAAGGCTTCTGTACCACTTTATCAATACCTGATTTTATTCCCTTAGCCTCTACTTCCTGTTTAGCATGACCTGTTAATGCCACGACAAGTATAGGTTTTTTATGATGACTCTTTTCCCAGTCTCTTAAACACTGAGCAAACTCAATACCAGATAGGTTAGGGAGACCAATATCGGTGAGAATTAAGTCAAACAGGTTAGTAGTAGCTATGGCAAGAGCCTCTTTCCCGTCCATAGTTGAAGTAAATCGACAATCCGTTTCCTTTATTATTCCTTCAATTACTCGTAACGCGACAAGATCATCTTCAACTAAAAGTAAGTGTGGTGTATGGGTGTTTTTCTTAATCTCCCTTACCTTGTCTTTAATTTGGCTAATAACAGATTGAGTGGATTGTCTTGTTTGGTTATCTATTTGAATAGGTTCTGGGCTACCGATTTTAAAAGGTAAATCAAAATAAAATGTGGACCCATGATTAATTTGACTCTGTAATTTAATTTTACCGCCCAATAATTTCACATATTTCTTAACAATATGTAATCCAATGCCATGTCCCTTATAAATTCCTTTATACGATGGGCTTCCTCGATAGAATCGTTTAAATATTTTCTCTCGTGCTCCAACGGGAATACCAATTCCTGTGTCTATTACCATAAAATTGAGCATGACCTTATTTTTAGATTGCTCAATAACTTTAATTTTTATCTCCACGTACCCTTTTAGCGTAAATTTAATCGCATTACCCAATAGATTAAGTAGAATTCGATTTAGTTTTACCCGATCCCCAATAAGATAATTGGGAATATCGTCATCCATATCAATTTTAAGCTCAAGATCCTTTAATTTAATGGTGGGCATTTCAAGTGCTGCAATCGCTTCGATTGATTGCCGTAAATCAAAACTCTCTTCTTGTAAATCATCCTCAGAGATACTTTCAGCTGAAATAATATCAAGAACACCGTTGAGCAAATCCAATAACTGCTCACCGCTTTCATTAATTAGATGAGCATCCATTTTTGCCGGTTCATCATCAAGATTTAGCTCTAAATTTCTTGCCATCCCGATTATGCCAGTTAACGGGGTGCGAACATCATGGCTCATATTTGCAATAAATTCTGACTTTGCTCGGCTTGCAATCTCTGCTTGTTCTTTAGCCCGTTTAAGCGCAGTAATGTCTGTAGAAATACCAGCCACTCCGATGATTTCACCATTTTTGTTTCTTAGAGGTACTCGGCTAGTTAAAAAATTAAAAACCGTATCATTTGTACCCGGTAGCGGAGGATCTTCAATGCCATAAATCGCTTTACCCGTACGAAGCACGGTTAAGTCATCATTTTTTAATTTTTGCGCTAAACCCTCTGGCCAATTACAAAGAAAAGATAATTCTTCATAAGTTTTACCGCGGAATTGCTCTATAGTCATATTGAGCATAGTCAGTACGTTTTTATTACAACCCAACATGAGACAATTTTTATCCATCCAATACACATTACAGGGCATGTTCTCAAGTAATGTCTCTAGCTGGTAAATCGCATTCTTGCTTTCACTTTCTGAAAAATTAATGGTTTTAAAGACATGAAATAATCCATCCGGCGTTTCAACTGAATAAATTTGCCATTTATACTTTGTGTTGTTAATGATGGTTTCAATCTCTTGATTGAAGGTCTTTATATGCGCATTAATTCGAGCATAGTCAGAAATAAAGCAAGGAATACGTGATTTGTAACAAATTTCAGAAAACGGCTTTCCCTGTGCCTCTAACAAGGTGCAATGAAATAATTTTTCTGCTCCATCATTAAAAATAGCAATATCGAATTGATCGTCCAGAATGACCAGAATTTCTGGAAGCTGATTTGCAATCGAAAGAAGCAATGGGTTTTGTTTTATGAAATTTAGATGATTTATGGACATTCTGGTATCATATCCTATCTTTTAGACATCATTTACCCAACTTACTTATTATGCAATCGACCTGTTATTTAATTGGTGAAGATAGCCTCTTAATTCAATGTGGGAATCTACTCCTATCCAATGACTATATCATTAGCTTAGTTATCTCCTCGACAAAATCCATTCATCAGTGGGCTAAAAAACATAGCATTCCAGTAATAAAATCAATCCATGAGATTAATTTCGAGGCATCCTCTCAAGTCGATTATATTTTTAGTATAGTTAATAGTCATATTTTATCTTCCTCCTTCATCAATCTTGCACGGAAATTAGTGATTAATTATCACGATTCCCTCTTACCTGATTATGCCGGACTAAACGCCACAAGTTGGGTATTAGTCAATGGGGAAAAACAACACGGCATCACCTGGCATGTAGTAAATGAAAAAATCGATGAGGGGGATATTCTTATCCAGCGTTCCTTCCCTATTGTGCAAAATGACACTGCTTTGAGTTTAAATTTACGCTGTTATGAGCAAGCAATCAGCAGTTTTAGTGAACTACTTAACTGCCTTAAATCTGGAGTTTATTCAGCCAGACCTCAATCTTTAGTAAATAGGCGCTATTTTGCTGCAACCCATCTTTTACCTGATTTAGGGTTTATCAATTGGCAAATCATGTCAGCACAATTCATTGTAAAGATGCATCGCGCCCTACTCCTTGGCCATTACAAAAATAACATAGGACTTTTAAAGATTTACTTAGGGACTGATTTTTTAATCGTATTAGATGCTCACGTACTAGACAAACCCTTGGAGAGAAAAAATCCAGGCACAATCATAAATATCAGCTTAAGTGAGATTCAAGTTGTAACCCATGATGGTATTATTAATTTACGATTTAAATTGCCTACTTCAGATAAAGTCTCAACAGAGACTATCTTAAAGTATAATTTATTGCCTGGAATACAACTTCCCTTACTCCCTGATAATTTCGTGGAGTTGCATTCTAAAAGCTACAAAGACGCGCTTCACAATGAGGAATTTTGGATTAAAAAACTACAGGACTCCGTGGAGCATAAAATTTTCCCTTCCTTATCTACCCATCAAAATCATTTTAATCAAAGGATAGGCCCTCTAAAAATCAGTAGTCTTTTGATTGACACCTCGAACAAGCAAAAAGCGATCATTTTATTAACAGGTTTGTTGGTTTATTTCTTTCGTTTAAATAACTATGAAAAAACCTCCATCTACTTAATCCCTCAAACACAAACTTTCTCTCAAAAAAGCTTAAACCTTCTTTTCCCTTGTTGTATGCCCTTTAATTGGCCTTCACTTAAAAATGCCTACTCGCTTGAAGAAATGACTAAAACAGTAGTAAAAAAATATCACAGCCTTTTAGCTCACGCAGGATATTTAGGCGATATACTTTTGAGGCACCCAGAACTTGAAAATCACGTTTCCCCTTCCATAGCAATTAGTTTTTCATCGATTGAATTTCACCGCTTACCTAACAGTGTCACGATTTATATCCATATTGATGAAAAAAATGACTGCATTAACTGCTACCATCGTTTGGATGAGGTGAAAAATGAATCCCAACTTAAATTAATTAGCTATTTCAATTTACATTTTTCTAAAATTATTGAAGTCTTGGCTAATTCCCCTAAAACCCCAATTAATGAATTTAGCTTTCTTAGTGCAACAGAGGAAAATTCTCTTTTTCAAATAGGTAGTGGAAAGCCATACCCCCTACCTTCTCATTCGATCACAACACTTTTTGAAAAACAGGTAGAGGAAAAGCCTAATCATCCAGCCATTTTAATGAATAGTGAAGAGGTAATTTCTTATCTAAAGCTTTGGCAAATGGGAGAAATCATAGCCGATGCGATTCGCAGTAAAGTACCTCCGCAGACATTTATTGGTATCTACACTTCACGAAATCCTATTATGCTAGCCATAATTCTAGGAATTCTTAAAGCCGACTGCGTGTATGTTCCGCTTGATATCAAATATCCACTAGGCAAAATTAATCTGATTGCAACAAACGCTAACCTTCGTTTGATATTGACGACCAGTGACTTGGCTCCAACGTTAGGTAATTTCTTTGGAAACCAAAATTCTGTCTCAATCATTGATGCCGAAATGCTTCTAGAGACCGAATATTCTCCCCAAAAAACGTTTAAAGCCCCCTTAGTTCGCGATGCAGATAAGCGGCTGGCTTATATTATGTTTACCTCTGGAACGACAGGTGAGCCAAAGGGAGTCATTATTAGTCAACGCAATGTCATTAATTATTGTTACTGGTTTCAAGAAACCACTCATTTAAGTCCAAGATCTATCGTTGATTTTTCATCATCTATCGCATTTGACTTATCAGTGCCATGCACACTGGCTCCATTAATTGCAGGAGGGGCGATAGCAATTTGTTCCGAAGAAGAGAAATTTAATCCAAAGCAATATTTAGAGCACTTACAACGGTATGGAGTCACCCATACTGAACTTACACCTGGCTACGTTGAAATATTGCTTAATTATCCTGAAGAAATTCGCAAACTTAACAAGCTTAAATATTTAATGCTTGGAGCAGATACTGTTCATACAAATGAAGTCAAGCAGTGGCTATCCCTAGCTCCACAAACTCAAATTGTCAATGAATATGGTCCTACGGAAGCGACTGTTTCAGTCACTTCTTATTTTGTGAAGCCAGATCTTCCCATTAATACCTCTACTATTCCTATTGGCAAGCCTGCTTTTAATTGTTCTTGTTATGTTCTTGATAAATTCAATAACTTATGCCCTTTAGGAATGAGAGGAGAATTGCATGTGTCCGGAGAACAAGTAGCACTTGGCTACTTGGATAAGCCTCAAACAACCGATGAAAAATTTATCAATTTACATTTAAGCAATCATGATCCGATACGTGTGTACAAAACCGGCGATGAAGTTTGCTGGAACTCAGATGGTCAGCTTATTTTCTTTGGCCGAAATGATTTTCAAATAAAACTTCACGGCTATCGTGTTGAATTGCCTGCTATCGAATCCTTACTTATGCAGCATGAATCTATTCATCAAGCAGTTGTGGTGCTTAAGAAAAGTATCAAAGAAAAATTCTTGCGTGCATATCTTGTTGTTTCTAGCAATGCCACTATTGTTTTAGATGAGCTGAAAGATTACTTAGCTAACTATTTGCCTACTTATATGATACCTAAGGAGTTTTATTTAGTTGAAAGCATCCCACTAAAAGAAAGTGAAAAAATTGATTTTGAACGCATTGAGAATGAAATAAACAAGCAATTACTTTCTCCTCCTACTGCTCAATTCGATAGGTTAACTCCGACACAAGAATACTGCCTAACTATTTGGCAGAGCGTTTTTAATAAGCAACCTATTCGACTAGAAGATGATTTTTTCGATTTAGGTGGGGACTCCTTAATTGCTTTGCAAATTATCACTTCTTTAAAAAATCATTATTCAATTCCCATTTCTCTAACTTGCTTATTTGAATGTCCAACAATCACCTCCCTTTCTCAAAAGATTGAGCAGTTGCTTAAACAACACTCGCCACAGAAACTCATGCTCAATTATGAAAGTACCCTGATAAAGCTATCAACAGGTACTTACCCTATTCCTATCTTCTTAATTCATCCTGTTGGGGGTTCAGTTTTTTGGTATCAACAGGTGGCAAAACAACTCGAGGGAAAATTCACCATTTATGGCATCCAAGATCCTAATTTGGAAGAAGATAAATACCCCTTTGAAAATCTTGAAGAAATGGCTGCATTTTATTTACAAGCCATATCTTCAGTGTATCAAGGTGATGAGTTTTGTTTAGGAGGGGCCTCTTTTGGTGCTACTGTTGCATTTGAAATGGCCTATCAATTGCAACAAGCAGACTTAAAAATTAAATTCTTAGGATTACTGGACGGTTGGGCGCATTATCCTTCAAGTTTAATGCAAGAAGAGACCTTGAATTTAATCTCTCACAATAAAGAGTGCTTAACCGAAGCACAACGTGCTCACTTTCAAAAACAGGAAGAATACAGAAAAAAATTGCTAAGCAACTATTCCATCCCTGCTCTTTCAGCCAATGTCACATTATTCAAAGCTCAGAAATTATGGAAAGGTTTTAACGAGATCAATGATACCTACAACGGCTGGCAAAGGTATGTTCAAGGGAAAATCACAGTACATCTTGTACCAGGCACCCATGAATCGATGTTTTTTCATCCTAATATCGAGAAATGGGCTCCTTTATTTTTGGAAATTTAATCTTATTTTTTTCTTTACCTTCACTTGGTTATTAATAAATGAACCCACATTTTTCAAATTGACATGGATTTAAAGCCTTAAAGTCTAGTCTTCACGTCTGTAAGTGACAATCGTTCACAACCATCCAACATAAACCGGCTAATTTTACCTCTTGACTTAATAGGATGACTCATAAAATACACAGAAAAGAGATAGTGGTCTTTATTGGTAGCGAGAATGATTTCAGCATACTTCTCTTTAAACTTATCTTTAGGATAATTAATACTATATAGCTCCCAAAATAAATGCTGCACCTTAAAATGCCGTTATTGTTGTTTCTCTCTAATCATGTTGTTAAAAAATTCTTTAAGCCGCTGGTACCGTAGTAATAATTCTCTTTATCCCTGTAACGTTTAAAAAATGTCTCGGACAATCGAACAAGAGGACTTTTTCAGCAAAAATATAAAATGGCCAAAAAACAGTTTTCAAAATGACATAGCGAATGACATCACTTTGAAGATATTGATAACTGAATTTGCGCTTCATCAGTTTAAAGCTATAAAAGGCAATGCTTGCTCGCCAAATCGCAATCACTAATCCAACAAGATAAATGGTGATGAGTAATCCATTTTGGTTTGTAATCAATTTTAAAAACAGATTAATATGCCATGAGTTGCCTAGATACGGGTTTGACATCAAAGGTTGCTCTTAGATTCAAATATATTCATTAAGTGATCGATATGATTTATTTAATAACTGAATCTGGCAAATTAATTCCTCTTAATTAACAGGGTTATCAATAGAAATTGTGGATAAATCTTCTTCTTAAAATTTAAATCTTATTTTTAACTAAGAGTAAATTTAGAGAGCCATTTTGAAAAATCAAAAATTAACCACTAAGAACTAATTTCAAGATAAATAATCTACTTTTAGTCATTACTAATCAATGACCGTTTGCTTACCAGAATTAAATTTTCTCTCTTTTTTGGTTTCTAATTCCCTGTTCCTGATGTATCATAAATCCATTTTTTATAGGTACCTCAACCCTCATGCACACCGCTTTATACTGTTTAAAGTCTGCCGTTGCTCTATTTCTTGCTCGATAAGAAATTGTGAGGAAGTACCTCTACTATTTCACGAAAATATTTCTCTCCTAAACCTCTTGTGCCAACTCTAAACGCATGTAATGAAGCTTATCACTTATAATTTTTGCCTTCAGAAATTTTTTATAAAACTCAAGCGCTTCAGTATTTTCCACAAGCACAACACCTTCAATTCGCCCACAGTTTTCTTGCTTGGCAATTTCTTTAAGTTTGTCCATTAATAGGGTTGCACCTCTCATGCGACGATATGGCTTTTTGATAAAAAGATCATTCAAATAAAGGTTTGCTAAAGAGTTTGCGGTGAAATTGCGGTAATCTATCGAATAGTTAGCAAAACCTGCTGGCTGATTATCAATCAAAAGTATTAAAAAATGGGCCAATGGCTTTTCACCAAAAATTGCCTTCCTAAACTCTTCTTTTGAATATTTAAAACGATGGAGGACTCCCTGTTCTTCTAGATCTTCTCGCATAGAATCATAGATAAAGTCAAAATCATCGATTGTGGCAAAGCGTATCTTTTTTTGCATAAAGAACTCAGCTTTAAGAAAGAGTCGATTATATCAGACTCTTAAGAATGACCAAGTTTGAATTTAGTATATTTGTGATACCATTACAGCGTTATTGGATTAAAGAAGATTAGTAGTCTAAATGCTTTTTTCTACTTAAGAGATTTTAATTATCTAGATGCATTCTTCTTACTCTCACTTGTTTTTTGGTTGAGTTTATTCCTTTTCTAGTCATTCCAATGGGTGTCTTCAGATAAAATATGCTCAGCTAGAATCCGTGGTGCACTTCTTCACTTTAGGAGTAATTTTTTTTCTATATTGCAAGAAGTAACTTAAACGATCGCGTAACATTTAAATGGTTTTTAATTGCAAATATTTTCCTGCTTTTAAATGACCTTACTTTTTATTTTGGAGTGTATCTCTTCCAAAAACTATATTTTATCAAACTCTTTTTTAATATTTATTTTGGGGTACGCTCCATCCCTAATTTGGATTTCTGTATTATAAGATTTATGATTGATCTGCGGCTCCTATTATTCGACATTATAAGAAAAGTATAAAATCCTAAGACTGAAAATCGACTGTCTATTGATGATTTGGAAGGAAGGAATCTAAGTTCTATATTAAAAGGATTTTTTTTACCCTAATAAAATCATTCCTTTTGGGTCTAATATTTCTAGTAGATAAAGCAAACAGTCCGATTGATCAATTATTGAATGATAATTTTTACCAAAATCCCGCGAAATCAATCAAATTAAAATTTAATTTTCTTGCAGGCAATATATTTATTAAACCGAAATTAAATTTTACAGGAATAACTTCCCTTGGCTTTGGGAAAACAACCAGCAAGCCCCATGACTCTCTACCTTACATACTGACAGCCTATCGAATTACGGAAAGATTTGTTTTAGGAATAAATCAATATGGGTTAAGTCTATTTTTTATTATTCAGAGTGGCCTCTTTTAAGTGCTAAATTATAACAAGTTAAAAGAGATGAAACAGTTATTTAAACACTATCGAGCTTGGGTGTTGAGTTATCATCATTGCTCAACAAGTAATCGATTCTTAGCTTATGAGCCCTGGTAAAGAATGAATATTCACTCTGTTGTGTTTGTCTATTATCTTGATCTTCTCGTTTATCATCTTGTTCTTCTACAACAATCTCACGTCTAGTAACTTCATCCTCATCCGTAGTAACTTCATCCTCATCCGTAGTAACTTCATCCTCATCCGTAGTAACTTCATCCTCATCCGTAGTAACTTCATCCTCATCCGTAGTAACTTCATCCTCATCCGTAATAGATTCATATCGACAGTTCATTGTCGTTGATGATATTTGCATTTCTTGTTTCGCTACAAGCGATTTAAGTTCTTCTATTTCTTTTCTTAGACTTTCAATAAGTTCATCTTTTGATGCTATTTGTGCCTCTAAGTTTTTTATTTTAGCAACCAAGCCTTTTAAATTGTTGGAAGGGTTCTTTTTAGTGATATGACGAGTAACACCTGGGTTTTGATTTGTCTTTTTCTTTGTTTCAGCTAAGGCTGGCGCTGAAACTGAACGAACTTGCACAGATTGCGTTAGAAGAGATTGTACAGGTTGGGCTGAACCAGTTTGAGATTGTGTGGCCTTAAATCGAGCTATCAAAGCCGGATGAGAACATTTATGCTGTTTTTGGTATTGATATAAACTTGAATAACCGTCTTTTTCTGCTACCTGGCTGGCTATATGTAAATCATGGACTGTGAGTCCATTCTTGTCCTTAGACTGCCAGTCGCTTTTCGCTGATAAAAGGTTAACGCATTCAGTATGACCAAAGAAAAATGCCCACATCAAGGGAATTGATTTGTCCTGATTAGCTAAATTTGGATCAGCATTTTTTTCTAGTAAGGTTTGCAATAGCGATGGTTTGTTATGATGTACACAGATGGATAGGGGAGTGCCATATATTATCGCTCCATCTTTACCTCTAAACTGAGTTGGCTGATTTACATCAATTCGTTCAAATTCAAGCAATAATTTGACTACATCTTCTTTCCCCAAAGAGAGCGCCAATCCTAATGCTGTGAGCTGTTTATAGCATGCATTACCGGAAATAATTCTTTGCTCTTTTACTTTTTTAATTTTTTCTAAATCATTTTGTGCAATTGCATTAAAAAATTCAATAATAATATTGGTCATTGGTCAATTCCGACTTAAAAAAGCTTAATAATAGATAATTAATTCTATTTTTGTACAACGAAAATTTGACTATGTCTGATTCCTGAAAGGAATGGGTTTATACTAATGTTGGAGTTATATTTTCTTGCACTGGTTACTTCGCCAGATTAGACTGCTATCGCGATCTTTATTTCCTGATCAAAATTTTGCAAAGTTATTGAGCCCTCATAAATGGTTAGCCTTGATTGTTTTTTGAGCTAAGCAACAAAGCCGTCAACTCTGTAACATTGGAACAACTTGGTGTTGATTATCCGAGCTCGCTTGTTCTTCAAGTTGTAATTCTTGACCGATAACGTCCTTTGTTCTTACTTCATATGAAGGCGACCTGGGTTAGTCAGATCCATCAGACCACATCAGGCATTCCAAATTGAAAAAGTTAAATTCCAAATACTCAATGTACTCATGCTTTATTTAGTGGTTAAATATTAATCTAAAAATCAAAATATAGATTTTAAAGTATTCAGATGAGGAAAGAAAAATACTGTAACCACGCTCTAAAAATCAAACCTTGTAAAAAATGAAATAATTGTCAGGTTGTAAAGAGCTAATACGCAATACAGTTCTATTATTTTAAAGGAGTGACAGGGTCTTTCGCGATATTTTGATGAGATTTGAGTAATGATCAGCAGCTTACGTTGGGATTTACAAAAAGGAGATAAATGCTCTTGAGTGTGCGAATGCTGGATGTGCAATCCCAGAACGTAAATGACATCGCAATCAGCATGGAATCACATAAAAAATTGTATACTGTTAGATTGATATTTTTGTAATAAAACGATTAATTTTTATTCTCGAGTTTTTAAGTTATGACCCAACTATCAGAAAAGCATCAATTTGTTCTAAGTTTTATAAAAGATAACGTGGAGTTTTTTGCTGCTCCTTTATGGAACCAATTTCTTTTTAAGGAGTGGGCTAAAGATGTTCCGCTCATAGCTCATTTCTCACAACAAATGCACGAACAAGATGTCATTGAAGATATAAATGAATACCAAGAAGCTCTAATTGGCAAAGGGAATTGTGATCGACATAACAGTTTGCTGTATGGTAGTGATGCTCGTATTATTCAATTATTAAAAAAGAGTGACAAATTGGTGGATTTTCTATATTCATTTTCCGAAAAAGAGAGTTTATGCTCCATTTGGGATGAATATTACGGCTCTCATCCTCAAATTGTCCCTCAAAAAAAGACTATTACTCAATCTAACTCTAATCTTGCCATTTCATCTAGTCCATCTACTTCAAACGCAACCCAAAAACTAGTTGCGCAAGACTTTGGGCTGGTACAGATTTGTAGACTATTTGAGACCAATTCAGGTGGTTTAGAATTTTTTTCTTCTATTGCCCTAGTTTTTGATGATGAAGGACACGCACTTTCCTTTAGAAAAGCACTTTGGGATAAATTTGAGCAAGAAAAAGTCTATTCCATTAATGTTGCCTACTCTAATTTCAATAAACAAGTCTATCCAACTCAGTTCATTTTTAGGGTTATTGCGTGCGCGAATAGCGATATCGCTTTTCAGATAAGAGAAAATGAGCTTAATTCTGGCGATATTCTACTTGAAGAATTAGAAAAATTAATCGATCTAAAAGGTGTTTCTCAACATGATACCGATTACTATGGACGAATTAAAAACAAAGCTATATGTAATGGCGGAAATTTAACTAAATTTTCAGTACTTTTCCAAGAACCAGTTCTCATAAAAGCTAATGTCACTGTTGCAGATCCTGTGAACGAGTCAAGAGAAATTACTCCGTAAAAACAAAAATTATAAGTTTGTTAAACAAACTTATAATTTTTACAATATTAAAAACTACTTTCTATAGACATTTCTCTTTCCTTCAGTCATTTAAATATTAATTATGTTAGTTTAATCTTAGGCCAAAATTTTTGTTGTTTTTCTTGAGAGTTACTAGATGGAACAAATTGAAGCTATTATTATTGGAGCGGGGGCTGCTGGCTTGATGTGTGCAATTGAAGCAGGCAAACGCGGTCGCAAAGTTCTGATTCTAGATCATGCCAACAAAGTGGGTAAAAAAATTCTTATGTCCGGAGGAGGACGTTGTAATTTTACCAACTATTATATCGAACCCCATCACTATTTCTCTCACAATCCTCATTTTTTTAAATCCGCATTGAGTCGTTATACTCAATGGGATTTCATTGAGTTGGTAAAAAAACATGCTATTCCTTTTCACGAAAAAACGTTAGGGCAATTATTTTGTGATAATAAATCAAAAGATATTGTAGATATGTTGCTTGTTGAGTGTGAGAAAGCAGGAGTACTAATTCATTTAAATACAATTATAGAGAAGATCCAACTCATGGATACATCTCATTTTAAAATTCACGCCAGCAGAGGTACGTTTCTATGTAATTCATTGGTCATCGCCACTGGCGGCTTATCCATTCCTACTATGGGCGCAAGTCCCTTTGCTTATAAAGTTGCCGAGCAATTTGGAATAAAAGTCTGGCCAACCAGGGCAGGACTTGTTCCTTTGACCTTGGATGTGATTGATAAAGAAAAATGTTCCACTCTTTCTGGTATTAGCATTGACAGCAAAGTTAAAAATGAACGCAATGAATTTAGAGAAAATATTTTATTTACTCATAGAGGTTTAAGTGGTCCTGCTATTTTACAATTATCCTCGTATTGGCACCCTGGAGAACCCATCAGTGTTAACTTTTTACCCGGGCAAAATCTTTTTGAGGATTTAAAAAAAGCGCGTCTTGAAATGCCTCAAAAACAATTAAATTCTATTCTATCGATGTATTTACCCAAACGATTAGTAGAGGTGTTCATTCCGCCAAGTCTTGCTGAAACAAAGCTTTCAGAATTATCCAATCGAGAGATGACTACAATCGCACACCAACTACATAGTTGGATTGTAAAACCTAATGGTACTGAAGGTTATAGAACTGCAGAGGTCACTATAGGAGGAGTAGATTGCAATGCAATTTCTTCGAAAACCATGGAAGCAAATGACGTTCCGGGATTGTATTTTATTGGCGAAGCGTTGGATGTTACAGGCTGGTTAGGCGGATATAATTTTCAATGGGCCTGGTCTTCTGGTTGGGCAGCTGGCCAGGTCGTGTAAAATACAAAGTTACACTCTAAGCATTGCTAGACCAGATTTGTTTTTTTGGTCTTCGGGGTTTAAAGACGCCCTAGTTGTAATGCGATTCCATAGGGTATTACCAAGCTTGTCTTTAGCTTGATACAAAAGCATTTCGCTATTCTGCTCGTTATCTTTTTCAAGCTGCACCTGCCCTGTCATAACATTGACACAAACATCAATATTATTACCAAGAAAACCTGGGTGCCATTTTCTCGGTAAAGCTATTTTTATTATATTTGTAGCTTTGTAGGCCAATCCTATGGATACCAAGGCCATTAATCGTGATTCAGGGCCGAGAGCACTGCAAGCCCAAACAGCTGCAGCTGTGGCCATAGCAAAACCCGCAGTAAGCCGATAATCTGTATGCGTGTAAGGAATTTTCCTTCTATTCAATTCAGCATAAATTGGAGTAGATATCGTGGTAGAGTTAAACAAGGGGTTACCATAATCTCCGCCATACATACGCGCTGTAACTTGACCGGGTCCCATCCCCTCTAATTCTTCTATCATGGTTAAGGTTACCCGAGCCGCGACCAAGGGAGTATCTATATGGGCGACAGCTATTCCTGCAGGTGATTCTAAAACAACTATCACACAAGTTTGTGCCCCTGGTGAAATAATAAAATCTTCAGGTTTCGCAGTACGTTTACTTCTAATGGTATAAGTACCAATAGGTACGATGGTTGATGTCATGTAGTTAAATAATCACCTTGATTTTTAAAGCGCTAATTGGATTTTGTCCTCAACTGAGAGTCAATTTTATCATAGCAATTCGCAGCACACCATTCATGTTGACTCCTTAGCCCGAATCATTGATCCTAAAAATTGGTTGAGCTTTTTGGCTCTTTAAGAATCAGTTGTGATTAAGCTCGTTTTGCCTCGTCCTCTGCTGAAAAAAACGGCAGAATAGCTGAGGCTAAATAATGGCGGTAGATGCGTTTTTTTGGTCGAAGTATGAATTCACCCGCTTTTTTCATCACATCAGAGGTAATTCGATAAAGACCAAGTGAATTATAGATTTCTTCTGCTTTTTTTATGAGGAGGCTCCGCGACCTCATCGGATAAAGGGAGTGCTCCATAAAATAATCCGGGTTGCGCAGCGTACAGTACCGCAAATTTTTTAGAAGCTTTCTCTGCTAAATTTACCCACTGCTCCTTTTCGCTATCTTGGGTTACATCAATCATTTTCTTCGACATTTTATAGATAGAAAAAGACTGTTTCCAATTTGCTGTTTTAAAACCACGCTCCATAATATTCATTATCATGCAAAATACAGCTTCCCAAGCATCAGGGGTAATATATTTTTGGCATTCCGTATACGATTTATGAAATGAACTGATATCCTTAGCCCAACGAGAAATGGAGAAGCTTATAAGGGCTTCAGGCGTTTTAATCGCTTTTGAGAGATCTAGTGGAATGAACTCAAAGTAAACTAGAACATTAATAGGTGGATCATTTAATACATCTGTTTGTAGTAGACCCGATTTAATTAATTCATGTAGTTGGTGAACAACATCTAAAACTTGATTTCTATACCAATTTTCAAAAACAAACTTATGAATAGTAGGTCGGTTTGTAATTGGAAGATTTTCAGCGAAATTTGGATTTAAAAACTCCCCATAAAAATGCATAGGCATGTTATCCATATCTTCAGCCGATATCCAATCATGGGTAACTAAGTACTTTGCTTCTGCTGTTCTCGTTAGGATTTGCCTTAATTGATTTGACGAATTTGAAAACAGCATCATGTATTTTATACACGGAACAAGTGAATGAAAAATATTGCATTGACGTAGAATTTTATCATTAACATATGCCCAGGCTGTTTTTACATCTGGGTCTGCTTGAAAACATCCTAAAGAATAAGTTAACTGGGTTAGGGTTTCATGCGGGCAGCTCCTTAAATAGGCTTCCGACAATGTTAGCGATAAATTGAAATAATCAATTAATTTTTTCATACCGGGGATGAGGGCATCATCAGGGGGTAACTTATTTAAACAAGTCTTTACGAATCTAAGGAGATGTCGTTTATAAAATCGCTCTGAAATTATATCCCTAGACTTGTATTCTAAAAAGGGTAAATGTCTGCCACTAAAGACCAATGTTGTACTATTATCACCAGAGCAAGCGGCACTATCGCGTGATATGCCATATAAGCTATCATAATTTGCATCAGAGGCTATACGAAGTGTAAAGACTCTGATTCTAGCTTTCTCCTCTATATCTTGTGAGGCGTCTCTGATGAACGCAATTTCGTTATCACACTTTATTAAGCCTGTATCTTTTAAAAAAGATCTAATTTCATTCTCATCTACTACATTGTTAGGTAGTAGAAAATCACATAAACCTGCTTCACCATGAGCTGCAACATTACTTGCAATAAACATTCTGGCTGTTTGTGTATTTTGAATATATCCAGGCATAAAATGATGGGTTCTGAGATATATCTCAATCGATTCTTGGCTTGCTGGCTCTGTTGATCTTAAAAGATGCGAAATAAATCGACCTTCCTCTTTCTCTAATCTTAAGAGAATCGATTCAGGGGAATGTTGGGTAATTTCATCATTAATTTCAATCCCCGCCGCTATACTATTGTCGGTTGTTGGTAAACCCATTAATAGATTTGTGAATAGAGGGTAATGCCTATATTCAGGATTTTTATCCATCCCGTATTGTAGACATTGTATAAAAGGTAAATCAAATTCATCGGTTTTTTCAGTTAAGAATTGTTCTAAAGGCTCAACCACTGCGGCCGAGACTTCTATTATACCAATTGACCTTTGGAGGTAATCTACTAAATCAGCATTTTCTTCTCTTTCTAGCCACTCAACAAATTCACTTGGTTCTTCTTCTGCAAAATCTTCTTCATTACAAAATATCCAATATTTGTCGCAAAATTTATGTCCGTTTTCTGTAAGATCGTTAATAACATAGTCTATGCATCCATCTTCTTTTGAATCAGAGGTAAAATCGGTTTGTAATAAAATGGTTACTGTATAACCGTAAGGTTCTAATAGTTGTTTGAGCCAAGCACTAAAATGCTTGGCGTGCATATAATCCCCCACTCCGTCACTCATATTCAGGACTACGATAGTTAAGTTATTTTTATCGCGTGCAGAGGGTATGAAATTAAAGCTGTTGAATAAGCTCCAATTTGCTGATGGATATAATTCTCTTAGTTGCTCAAGTCTAGTGTCATAGGATTTCACCCGTATACTATAACATAATTTTCCGTTTAGTGCAGAAAAAATGGGACTTAACGGTTAAACTTTATAGAGTGTTAAAAAACTGTTTTTTGATGTACATAATTAATAGAGGGACACGTTTCTTTGGTCACAATTAATTATTAAATAAATCAGTTATTTTATTTGCATAAAAATCGGTTGATTATTTTCTTTATTCGATGATTTCAATGAAATAGCTTTAAGCAGTATCAGGCTACCGGAAGAATAGAAAAACGATGCTTTTTGGAATTAATTTGGTTAATAAAACAAAAAAATTTATATCAATATAGTTATAATAATATAGCATCGGATTATATATCCAATATTACACAATCGGAACAAATTAATCATTAACATATTAAAATTGCTCTAATTTAAGCAAACTGTTTATTTTACCTTTCGCTTCCCCCAACAGAATAACAACAGAAAAACCGTAATTTTAAGATCCCCGGGGGAGCGATTGAGAAAACTAGTTATAAAAATAAATCCACTATACTCATTAAGTAAGTTGTAGCTGACTATTGTAATCTCTTGTTACTTTTACGTATTGTTCTCTTGCTTTAGCCCATATTGTCAAAAAATGAGCATTTTTATCTAAGCTTGGCTTAGAAACTCTTGAAAGAAATTCACAATTAACAGAGACAATAAATTCAAGATTTGGGGAACTAAGAAGTTTTTTTACATTATGTGTCATTGACTTATTTCTATTAATTAACTCTTGAAAGATCCTCCAATACATTACCTATATCGCCGCTACGATTTTTTGTATAAGCTTTTGTGAGAGCATCCTCCGGTAATACATTGTTATAAAAATCAATTTCTAATCTTTTGTTATTTTTTCCCAAATATTTGAGGAGATAAATCAATCCATCCCACAATGAAATGTCTTCAAATCTTTTTCTCGCCATGGTACAAGTCATCAGATGGAGCTCAATATCAGCCTACTCCATAACACAACCTAGAAATTTTATCTGATTATTTAGATTCAGTCGTTCAAGATTTTCTGGAAGGTTATTGGCAATACAAATAACGTCTTTATCACTAAGACAATTTTCTGCAAAAGAAAGAACCTTTAAGGTTTTATTATTGTTTAAACCATTCATTATAATTTCGATATCATCGGTACTGAAACCCTCACCGGTTTCTTCAAATGCGAAGCTTGTTAAAGATGTATTATTTCTCTTAACATCGAATTTAACGCTTTCAGGCAATCATGTGTTGCGGGTTCTTCTGATATATCTGGTACAGCTACGTTACTTAATTTTAATTGTGTCAAATGATTGTTACCAGTACCTCAAGTTGCGCGAGTGCCTCAAAAATGCAAGCTAGGTGATTAATTCGTAAGGAATCAAAGCCAACGGATTGAGAAATAGTTAATTCTGTAAGATGACAATTCCTTTTCAATGCATCAGCTAAATCTTATGCTTTTCTTTAGCTTAATCTTTTCTTTTATTTATGCTTTAATCAAAGTTGCACTCAAAATTACAAACCATCAATACACGATTATCTATTCCTTTTTAATAATAGGTTCATATAGTTTGTTACAATTTCTGCCCATGCGAATTAACGTTTTTTCATTAGGAGAAATTGATACCTTTTATCTACTAATGATTATTCTAATATTTACTCATTTAGGATCATGCTTGCTATTGATGCGACTTAAAAGCCTTGGAATCTGATAGCGAGAAATACCCATTTTCTTATATTTCAGGATTGATGATACTGATAGTTACAATGGTAACCACTTTTAATGAGGGCTAACTCATGAAACATATTTGCGTATATCTTGGTTCCAAGTACGGTAATAAAGAATGAAATGCCTATTCAACACTCACTAACTACCGATTATTTTATTCACTGGAGTAAGTTTCACGTCGTTAATTTTGCGATTTAATTTGATTACAACTTAATAAATATGATATAATTTCGTCGTTTTTGTGAAATAATTTGTCATTTGCAAAGGCTGCGATGTGTCTTCTCCCCAATGGATTACTGAGGAGGACTGATACGAATTCAAGTTTCCATTACGAAACGGGTGCATCGTCCTGATAGAAGCATTAGGCTTTTTCAAGGCGATTACCTATCAATCGAACTATCCCTTATTTTCTAAAGCCTAATCTATTGATCATAAATAGAGGGCATTCTCATGTTAACAGAAGAAATCATTAACACATATTATACCATCGGAAGTAACGGACTCGATTTGTCGAAAATGGAAGACGATATAGATGATAATGATGTATTGAATGTTCTTATTCCATTTTTAACAAGCAACCCTTCCATCAATTTTGTTAATTTAGCAGGACACAATGTTCGCCGTGATGGACTTAGAGCATTGGTTAATTTTCCTAATCTAAAGGGTCTTGATCTCTCGTTAAATGATTTGGGCAATAAGGGGGCTCGAATTGTAGCAACCACAACAACTTTAGAATATGTTGACTTATCCGATAATGGGATCAGTCGAGCAGCAAAAGACTTGGCAGCAAATAAGACGATTAAGATCCTAAAACTTTATTACAATGACTTGAGCGATGAAGATGCAAAAGCATTCGCTGACAATGATGTCCTTGAAGAGCTGAATCTAGCGAGTATTGGTGTTGGTAATGCTACATTACTGGCACTAGCAAAGAGAAATAAGTCTCTAAAAAGATTGGATATTTCGAGTAATGAAGAAAACATTACTAATACTGGTATCCTTTTTTTTAGGAAGAACAACACGCTCGAGGAATTATATTTACAAGATACTGAAATAGAAGATTTAGCTCTTGAAGTTTTGTCAACCATGACTAAGTTAAAGAAATTAGATATATCCAACACTGGGATAACTAATAAGGGGATCATTTTTTTTAAGAACAACAGCGTTATTGAGGAATTAGACATACATCGCACCGAAATAGAGGATGAATCCCTAGAGGCCCTAGCAACCATGCCTAAATTAAGGCGATTAAATTTATCCTATACGGGAGTTACCAGTACTGGTCTGCTTTATTTTACAAATAATGCAACTATTGAAGAATTCAATCTACAGAAAACTGAAATTGAAGATGAAGCCCTCGAATCATTAATAACAATGTCTCAATTAAGTAAGTTAAACGTAGCTAGCACTGGAATAACAAGTAATGGTATAAGTCATCTAAGAGATAATAAAACTCTTGAGCAACTGGATTTACAAGGCACTAAAATCGACGACACAGCCTTTGAAACGTTGGCAACTCTCAGTAAATTAAAAATGATCAATGTATCTAAAACTAAGGTGACCGGCGAGGCTGTAACAAAATTTCGAGCAGAACATCCAGGCATTGAAATCGTGGCGAACGATTTATTAGAGAATGGAATAGAAGAAGAAAAAACAGAAGCAACGGTAAGTGAGCCTCCGTCAAAGAAAATTAAGCTCTCTGAAACAGCGTATTCGTTTATAGTGGAATGGCAGTTACCTAATAACACTGGTGAAGAAGATGATGTGGAAAAGGAATCAAGTCCATATTCTTCGCCAAAAGGATAAGAACCGGATGTGATTGAAAATTATCCAAATTAGTTGATTTAAAAAGGTACTGCTCTATGACAAAAACTGACTTTTTTTCTCCACTACCCCAAGAAGTTTTGGTACGCATCTATTCCAATCTAGGCCTTAAAGAACTTTTAAGCGCCTGGCACACTGGTGGAAAAATTCAGCAAAGAGCGATAGAGGATGTTTTATTTAAAAAAAATGAGATCGAATTTTACTCAAGTCAAATCCAGATATTAACAATACTCTCCAACGTGCGCTCGATTTTTAATGGTGATGATAACTATTTGCATGCCTTAGGAAAAAAATTCGCTGCAAAGATGAAAAATCCCCAATTAACCTTGGCGGATCGATTGCAAGGGTTAAAACTGATTGGAGCCATTTGGCACGTTCATCCGGATATTACGCTGATAGTATCCAAACTTTATGATCAAGATCCCGGAGTTTGCCAAGCATCACTAAATAGCTTAGCAGCCATAGTCCCTGCTTTAGAGGAAAAAGCGCTAGCTGCTCTTGTTGAACCCGTCATCAATAAACTCAGTGATCCAAATTGGAAAGTGCACCAAGCCGCATTGAATTGTCTAACAGCTATAGCCCCAGTTTTGAAAAAAGAAACTCTAAGAACTCTTGCTGAACCAGTTACAAACAAACTCAATGACCAAAATGGGGATGTTCGCTATTCAGCTTTAACTTGTTTAGCAGTTATAGTACCTACTTTAGAGAAAGAAACGCTAATAGCTCTTATAGAGCCTATTAAAAATAATCTAAATGACCCAAATCCGGATGTTTGCCAAGCAGCATTAAATTGCTTAGACGCCATGGCACCTGCTTTAGAGAAAGAAAGATTAGCAACGCTTGTTGAACCTGTTAAAAACAAACTCAATGATCAAGATTTGTTTGTTCGTTCTAAAGCATTAAATTGCTTAGCAGCCATGATACCTTCCTTAGAGAAAGAAACGCGAGCAACGTTTGTTGAACTTGTTACCAACAAACTCAATGACAAAAATTTGCATGTTCGACAAACAGCATGTCACTTTCTTGTCTTTTTATTAGCCAATCCTGAGAACGATCTAAAAATAGAAATAGATAGTGCTTCACTGAATACAAGTGAATCATTACTTATTCATGTTGTTTCTGACTGGATTAACCAAATTCACAAAGTTTCAATTCAGGCAGAAGTGGCAATGCAACAAGAAGAGAATCCCCTAATAAATAGGCTTTGAGATTTCACCCCTCTTCCCCTAACCCTCTCACGTATGCGGGAGAGGATTTTGAATCTAAACCTATAACGAGATTTGATTTAATTGATATAAAAGGTACCGTTCCATGACAAACACTGACTTTTTTTCTCCATTACCCCAAGAAATTTTAGTACGTATCTATTCCAATCTAGGTCTTAAAGAACTTTTAAGCGCCTGGCACACTGGTATAAAAGAAAGTAATAACATCAAATTGCTCACTAAAGATATTATTACAAAATCAATCATTTGCTCAGAAATATCAGTGCCAACCACACAGCCTCGATGAGCAAGCTTGGCCATTTCATTTGTAATCAATCCATCCCCACAGCCAATATCTACACATATGACAGCTGCTGCAGAAATTAAAGCTAGCTTTCATTTCAAAATTGAAAATTATTTGGACATTATGAATTTATTTTGAAAAAATGCTTATTTGTTTATTGAGGTGTCTTATGCCGTTTCAAGGTAGTTTTATTAGAAATGCAAATAAGGTTTTGAAAAAAATGGGTTACTTGAAACAATCATTAAAACCTTTAAAGATCAAAATATTAAATTGGATTTTGAAGCTTGCAGATTCTGTCTAGAAACAGTTTGGGCGGAAAAATCGGACTTTTTATTGAGGGATATTTTGGATTTTTTAAAACCTCATCTACTGGAAAATCTTCTATTAGAACTGAAAAGCATTAATTCACCTTCAGAGATATCAGAGTTATTATTTTTTCGAATATTAAATGAGTATAATTGCAAGTATAAACAAGATGGAAACTTGGATGTGGATTTTATGAACATCGTTGTAAAAAAAGCCAATGAATCGGGCTGTCTGGAAAAACTTGAAGCTTCCGGATTTTTTAAACTGGATAGATCAGAGTACCGTTGCTGGTTTTTACATCTTTCTTTGTTCCACAAAGAAGACATGGAATTAAGAAGGCTAGTGGAAAAAATTGCAATCAAGCAATACAATCCAGCCTCAATAGCAGGTACCTTATTTTCAAGATTTAATGGTCAACAGATCCAACAAGATATTGTTTCCCCGGTTGCCGTTCCAAGCTAATCATGGAATGGAGGTTTGTGAGCACTATGGATAGTGCGCCAAACTCGCTTTCTTTCCTGGTGAATGCATGTGGGGCGGAACATATAAAGAACTTAATGACTCTGAAAAAATTTGGGATAGGATTGCAAGGGAAAGAACTAGTCAGGAGCTCAGCCATTCGAGACCAAGCATTACAAAATCTTCCTTGGATGACTGCCATCGCATTCATGTAAAATAAAATTTCTTAAGTTCTATTATAACCTGTTGAATATGATTATCTTAAAAGAACCATCATGCCAAGATGAGAAAATATTCCTTGGAACAATGCAAAAAAGTCAAGATTTTCATTTCCCTTTCATTGCTGCACCTAAAACATCAGATGAGTTTCAAACCTATTTAGAAAAAAGCAAAAAAGACAGCGAAAGGTACTTTATTGCCTGGGATAACAATAACAACATTATTGGTGTTTTTAATGTCAGTGGCATTATGCGCGGTGCGTTTAAAAGCGCCTATCTTGGCTACTATGCCTCAATCGATTACGCAGGCAAAGGTTTAATGAGTCAGTCATTAAAACTAGTTCTAAAGGAAATCTTTACTACCTTAGAACTTCACCGAATTGAAGCGAATATCCAACCCACTAATACTCGCTCAATACATCTTGCTACAAGAAACGGCTTTCTAAAGGAAGGATTTTCTCCTCGTTACTTAAAAGTTTATGGCATCTGGCAAGATCATTTACGTTTCGCTTTAACTGCTGAAGATTGGTTATCGAATCAGTAATGAATCAAAAAACCAATATATTTATTTGAAAGTATGGTAATCGGTATAAATTCCATGCAAAACTTTCTTCACATCCGTACCTTTTAATTGGCCAACATAAGGTCTTCCAAAATGCCCATGCTAAGGCTCGCATCCACGTATCATTATCCAATTGCACTGCATCTTTAAATATACTTCTTTCTTCATTGGTAAAAAAATTCCACCCTAAATCGTAAAGCTGATCAGGTAGTAAAACTGTATTTTAGGCGCTTTAATTAAAAATTTGGGATAGTTTATCGGGCCAAGAATTAGTATCTGATCCAAAGGTTCCAACTTAAAATAAACTTTTGAAATAAATCCATCAGAATTAGGGGGGCATATTCCAATCCCTTGATATATTGCTTATTCCTAATAGATAAGGGTAATTATTGACTATCTGTCAATACAATTTGTAAAGGGATTTTATATATCGACTGGAAATGCTTAATAATTTTGGGCCAATTGTTTTTATTTGAGGTTTTTAGCTTAGTTGCAATAAGATGAATCATCCATCTTGTATTATCTTGGATCGTACTATACATCGTGACCCCTTCTTGGATTTGTAACACATATTCCGTGTCTCCTATTTTTTGCAAAGCAAATATATCTGGCAACCAATAATTTAAAAAAAATTGCACTTGCCTTGACTTAAGTCTTCTTTTTGCTCCTTCGAAATTTTTAACCCACCCATTTTTAGTATTTTAGCTTTAGGTCTATCAAGAGGCTGAATGGAATCAATCACCTCATTCCATAAAGGTGGAGGATTATTTTTTAGCAGCTGTTGAATAACAGCAAAATTACCATTTACAAATGAGCGATTTATTGTTAATCGATTCAAATCAATAAAGTGGAAGAAAACAAAGTAAAAACCACCCAAAATTAATAGGGATATTGCTATTGCCAACGTGACTGTTTTGACATAAAGATTAGACGTGCTTATTTCCAGGAATCAGATACGAATACATATCCTTTTTTATGAATTGTTTTTATCCGATAAGGCTTTTTACCATCATCATTCAACGCTTTTCTTAAACGTGATATTTTTAAATCGATACTCCTCTCAACTCCATCATATTCACGCCCATAAAGAGCATACATAATGCTATTTCTACTAAGCAACTTATCATGATTCTTAACTAGCAATGCAAGAACTTCAAAGTCACTAGTACTTATTGAAATTTCTTCATCAAAAAGACGAACACTCTTATTACTAAGATTGATAGAAAAATTTCCAAATTGAAATTGATTTTGATTATTAACTAAATTAGGTCTACGTAACAATGCTTCAATTCTTGCTTTTAAAACCTCTTCTGCTACAGGTTTAGTTAGGTAGTCATCTGCTCCTAAGTTTAAAGAGGATACTTCACTTTCAATATCATTAACTGCCGTTAGCATGAGTATTTTCCCCGAATAATCATCTCTAATGGTGTGACATATCTGATCGCCATTCATGCCAGGAAGCATTATATCTAATATTACTATCTCAGGTTGCTCACGAAGAATGCGATAGACAGCCCTATCACCACGTTTTTCAATAGATACTTCATAACCTGCGTCTAGTAAGCTTTCTTTGAGGTAATTTGCTAACTTTAAGTTATCTTCTACAAGCAATATTGATTTATTTTTCATTCTTACTTTCTAAGCCCCTTTAATAGAAAAATTTTTCTTAAAAATTCGGTCAGTGATGCTGTTTAAGTTAAGTTTTACATAGATATCGAAACTTAAGCAAACATACGGAATGTATGTACATTTTATATACAAACACCTTTTTTTATCTCGATACAATTACAAATAGGTGAATGTTATGGAGTGTAAAAATGCTAACTGACACGAGAAGTAAGAAAGAAAACAGAAATGATGAACGATCAAAATCTATTGATAACAATCCATGCGGTATGTGCCGTGCTTTTGGCTTACCCATCTGCAAAGGCCATGGCAGCAGTGGAGGAGGTGATGAAGCCAAAGATGAAAGCCAAAAAAATGATAAGGCCCCTATTCCAAAATATGTACCTACAAATATAGAAGTTAAAGTATTATCTTCTTATTTAGAAAATAGTGAAGTTTGGAATTCTGAAAATGATTTCCTTTATTATTTTAATAATGATTTGGCTGTAATTTCAATTGTATTGGATTCAGCTAGAGGATTAATCCATTTTAAAGGCAATGAATTTCTTAGTGCTAACAGTAAAAAGGATCTAAATGAGCTTTATGACAAGATTGAAGATGAGCTCAAAAAGTTTACTGATGAGATAAATGCAAAAGAAATTAGCATCTCAAGGGAAGGGAATAATTTAAAAATTAATATTCCCGATCACATTTTATATGATCAATTTGTCACTAGGGTTCTGAATAAAAACCTTATTCCTAACAACAACTATTATGCAGATCTTAACTATAAAGCCAATCCACATTTTGAACAAAAAATTGGTGAGAAAAATTCTGCTTATTCTTCTTATAAATTACCAAACCCATTTGATATATCAAAAGGTCCACGGCCTACAAGTGACTTTAAATAATTAAAATGGACCTAAAGTCATTGATAATTTTGCAACACATTCCTTGCTTCTAATATTATAGAAGCAAGGCGATATATTTGTGTTTTAGATTAATTCATATTTGAAAGAGGCAAAGAAGATTATGTCCAAATATTCTGCAATATAAATATTGATATTTAAGCCGATGCCACTATTTCTCCCGACCAAAGAGGCGTCCACGAAAACCTTTGTAAAAAACAACGTTTTAAACAATTCATGTCAATTGGCGTGTATTTAGATGGCTCAGATTTAAAATATTATTTTTTTGAAAATGGTGATATTGCACCAAAAATTTCTACTAGTTTGGTTGAACTAAAACAAGAATTACCAAGTGCACTAGAAAATTTATTTGAAAATACGCCTAAATTATTTATTATGGGTCATGGCGGTAAGTATGGGTTGGAAAATATCCATGGTGCTAGTGAAGAAATATATGAGAATTTTGACAAAATATTAGCTGATTTTGAAAATGCTTTGTCGAAGCTAGACGATGAAATTTTTGTTACTTTAGAAGCCTGTAACACTGACAATCGTGCGTTAGCTGCAGAAGAAGGTCAAGAAATAACATTCTTAGAAAAATTATCAGCAAACATCCGAATATGACTTTTTGTGGAACTGGAAACCCTGGAACCCGAAAGATGTTGAGACCGGGTAAACGTGCCTATAACAGCAATGGGTGGAGGTATTTGGAAACATGGAAATAGTGTGATTTTTTATCACAACACTTACCAAGTTGTAGTACTAAAATCTATGTTTTCTTCAACAGAAACGGCTAAAAAATTAAAAATTAACACGATAGGTTACGCGCGCAAAATTTTTGAAAAAAAACTGTTAGATAATGATGAAAAAGAAGAATTGATAAAAAAAATTTGTGCCTGCCGTGATATTCTTAAAATTGATGACATAAAAATAGTTCCTGGTTTTCCTCAAGGAGAATTTGAAGATCAAGAAATTATAAATTTTGTTAGCCAGGAAAAGCAAATATTGGAAGAAGAAAAAAAATAATTATATAGCGCGTGCACGAGAGATATTAGCACGTGCAAAATCAACAGATAAATTCACAGATAGAGATTTGTTAATAATCACCCCGGGTTTAAAGGATCTTTCTGTATTTATGGGTCATGAAAACTTACTTGATGAAGTCTATGCCAACAAAACTTTGTTACAATTGTTAATGGTGAGTTGTGGAAAAGTCCTCATCGCTGGCCCGAGTAATGATAGTATCATTGATTTGCTATTAAAAAATGGCGTAGATATTAATAGTGTTGATGAAGTGGGCATGACCGCTTTACATTATGCTGTGCAAAATTTTTACAACTATCGAGAAGAACCCTTAACCTTATTAATAAATTATTAAATTGCGAAGCAAATCTCAAAGCTGAAGATAAAGAGGGGCGAACACCTTTGATGTTAGCGGCTATGCACAGCCGAAAAGGAACTGTGATTGCTGGAAGAAATCTTCTGAAATTATTAGAACAAAGACTAGCAAACCCAATTCCATTACCCCCTTACGATGAAATCAGTAATATCAACAAATTTAGGCTTCTTTAAACAGGTTGAAAATGGATGTCTTACAGAACATAGCCAGGATGATCCTCGGTTGCAAAATGAGTACCTGTTTCTCTAGGAATGGACTCCACTTGCGTTTCTTGTTGCCTTATACACGAGTGATAAAAAAATGTTCCCGCGGCGGCCACTCCACATCCTACACCAGCGACAAGTAAGGCAGCAGAAAGAATTTGTGAGCCAACCACAAGCACGGTGACAAGGGCGGCTATAGCCAATGCTAAACCACCCACAGCAGAAGTGAGGGCAAGGACATCCAACAAAAATGAATAATTGTTGCGGCTTATTTTTTTATTAAATCCAATTGCTTGCTGAATACATTCATCAGCGATGGCTTGTATTTTCCTTTCGTAGGCTTGTTTGCCTTCTTGTCGTGTGGGTAAAGGAACGCGCTTCATTAAAACTTTCGCTTTGCGATAATAAGGATTATCGCCCCCTTGAGACTCGTTGATACCAACGAGCATTTCGTTGGGTAATGATGGCGATAGGTGGGTTGGCCTCTCTTCGTAATTATTAAAGAAGCGGTATAGCGGATTAGCTTCTGGTCTTCGTAAAACTCTACTAAGTTGTTGATTCCATATCTCAGCAACTTGATCTTTTGTGTAAACTACCACTTTGTTGCGAAGTCTTTTTGGCAATGATGCGACAATACTTGCCCTTTTATCCTCATCCAAATTGTTAATGAATATACTTTCTGTTCTCTTACAACAACCAAATGCATTAGGATAAATTGAAGTAACGCTTGCAGGAATGCTGATTTGTCGTAGAGTTATGCATCCCCAAAATGCTCTCCGACCTACTGTTCTGACGCCCTCAGGAAGCTTAATTTGTTGCAGACTTTCGCAGCCCCAAAATGCACCAGCACCAATTAAAGTAACGCTCTCTGGAATACAGATTTTCCGCAAACTGTTACAAGACAAAAATGCCTCAGCCCGAATAGAAGTAACACTTGCAGGAATATTAATTTGACGCAGACTTATGCAGCGTAAAAACACTCTAGCGCCTATTTCGGTGATGCCTTCAGGAAGATTGATTCTTTCCAGGCTTGTGCATGCCCAAAATGCCCCAGCTCCAATAGAAGTAACACTAGCAGGAATAGTAATTTGTCTAAGGCTTCTACAGCGCAAAAATGCTCTATCACCAATCGATGTGATACCTTCTTGAAAATTAATTTGTTGTAGGTTAGTACAATCTCCGAATGCTGCGTAACCAATCGAGGCGACATTACTAGGAATGTGGATAAATTTAAGACCCATACAACCCCAAAATGCCCTTTGACCAATCTTCGTAACGCTAGGAGGAATATGGAAAGTGCCATCGCCAGTGAGGTCATCATCATTCACTTTCAATAGAGTAAGGCCATCTTCACTTAACAACACTGTTTTAATTCTCGATATTAGCAGCTCAGTCTAATTCATTTGACCTAATGTTCGTATCATTTCAGTAGGAACCAGACTTATTTTATTGATAGGTCAAATAATAATCAATTCGTTTTTAAATCGTCAAACGAATTAAATTCTAAGCGCAATCCTATTTTGGAATGAGTGCTCTCTAGACAGTTCAATCACTAAGCGAGCGTAGCTAATTGAGGGGTTTCTATCGCTAGATCCCGCGAACAAGCCGCGGGCTTAGGAATAAGGAGGGTGGGATTCTCTATGTGCGTTAACAAAGGTATCGCGAAAACAAATTACGTCCGTAGAGCCATTACCCTAGGAGCAACTGAGGCTGGTTCAGCAACAGCATAAAAGAGAGTACCTCGATAGAAATCCATCAAGTCTTTCTTAGTAAGTGTGTCGCCGCAGACAGTTTTCAAATTTTTGAAAGCTAAGATCTGAAGTTGTTTCAGAATAAATTGTCCGATTTTACTTGGACCTGCTACAGGGTGTCTTTTCTCTATCTCGTCGGCAAAAGCCAAAATATCTTTTTCCTCAATCACATCGCGCCCCATCATAATCTGGTCAACGAGTTTTTCTACCAGTCTATCATGTGCTTCAGGATTTTTTTTGGATTTAGATCTGTCTTCATTAAATGCTGCTGTGTGAAACATAGGATGTTGTAGTTTATGAACTCCATCAATAGGAGGCCGTAGTGTTTGCGTACCCATAATACCCCCACCCATAACAAGACAAGTCATTCCAAAAGAAGAGAAGCGACTAAATCCTAAATCCATAAAGCCTTGCACAACATTCATAAAGCTCAATTCGGAAGTATTATCTGGGTCAAAAAAACTGACATGACGCATCAGACCTGTGCGAACGGCTAATTGATCTTTGACAAATTCTTGAATAGCTTCACGGTATTCTTCAGGATGACGTTGCGCTTGCTTTTCCAAATATCGAGCTAATAATTCTTCTGATTTCATATTTTTTAAAGCTGCGCGAAAGACTTGTGGTGAGAAGGGAGATTTTTTTTTCGTGGATGAGGTTGTTTCCTCTGATTCAGCGATTTGAATTTCATTACCGGGAGGTGAATTGTTGTGAAAGAATTTCATGTTTTTATTCCTTTTAATGTTTTGTTTTAAATGTAATGACGACTCTTCTCGTGTTTTTACAAAAGGAAAGTGTAACATAAGTTTCTTTTTTGATCAAAAATGTATCTATTTTAGCCCCCCTCGAAAGCCCTTTCATTTTCAACATATTTTGGGTATTAAAAGTATATTTAAAAATCATTCCGAATACTTCTTGCTTATTTTGCTATGCATGCCCCCTATTAGCCTGCAAAACATATTTATCTGCCCCATCTGTATGATATTATTTACTATCGTTTCAAGTATCGTAGGGCTATACGTTACTATTGCCATACACTGCGCCCTTGAAATCGCCACATTAATCCGATTCTTATTAAACAGAAAATCAATCCCACGAGGCGATTCATTCGCATTACTGGCACACATGCTTAAAAAGACAATCGGCGCTTCTTGACCTTGAAATTTATCCACACTACCCACTTTTGCTTGCGTACCTAGAGCAAGTTGTAATTTATTCACCTGATAGTTATAGGGTGCTACAAACAACATATCATCCCAATTAATACATCGCTCTGAGCCGTCTTTTGCGATAAACGTCCGATTCATCAATTCTTTTGCAAGATCAACAATGCATTCTACTTCCTCATCACTGGCCTGGGTGTTGCCTTCATGCCCCACCGGCACAGGAATAATACCTGCTTCTTGATTCATTATTCCTTGATAATCGTTTGGTACCAAAATACGTTGGCGATCATTATCAAGCGCTGATTCCAGTTTTCCTTCATAAATTGCTTCACTGATAAAGTTATTCACTGCTGAATGCATGCGGTAGGTTGTACCGAGAAAAACTCCCATCGTTTCAGGAATAGTGGGTGTGGTATGCAACAAATAATCGAGAATGGATAAACCGCTTCCTTCTGGATGATTACCTTGTGAAGGTTGCCCTAATTGCATTTGATCACCCATTAAAATGATGTTATTTGCAGAACGGCTCATGCCAATGAGATTGGCAACACTCACTTGTCCTGCCTCATCAATAAAAAGGTAATCAAATGCTTGCTCGAGATCCGCTCTTGCAAACCCCCACGCCGTGGTGCCAATTACACAGGCAGACTGCAAACTCCCTGCAATCGATTCGTTTTTGTAAACAGTTACCCCAAGCTCGGATAGCTGATTCTCCGTATTTTTAGTGCACGCAAAATAAGCTTGAATATTTTCATCTTTGCAGTATTTGGCCGTACTCATCAATAAATGATTAATCGCCTTATGACTGTTCGATGCAATACCAATCCGCTTACCAAGTTTTAAAAGCTCAGCGATGACGTGCTTTGCAGTATAAGTTTTCCCTGAACCAGGAGGCCCTTGTATAGTAAGGTAACTATTATTCAGATTTTTTACGACAGAGATAATTTGATTCAATCGTTCGTCGGAATCATGGCTTGGCGCGATGGGTGAGCCAGGTGTTAACCCTGTGATTCTTGGCGGTCTGCGCATTAAAAAATCATAAATTGCGGTATTTTCCAATTGACCTTGATCATAGGCTTTAGCAACACTCGCAATGGCAGCTGGTATTGGCTCTTGGTTGATATTTTCATCTGGAATCAGGGTAACCACACTTTCTAATGCCGCACCCGTTTTTAACACAATTAGACCTTCAACAAGATTTGAATCTTTTTTAATAACCTCAGCGCTAATATTTTTGCCATCAGCACGTTCTTGTCCTAAGACTATATACTTGTCAGAAGCCGCTTTAAATTCCTGATTCGGATCGAAGCGGTATTCATAGCAAAGATTTTGATCTCTTGGCTTAAGCTTATAGGCTGGTTTATTTGTTCGCTCACAGAGTGCCAAGCAATCAATATCATCCAAAAGCTCTTCATGGCTTGAACCTAAACGGTCAAATAACCGCCAGAACATAGGCTTTTTTTCACGACGATGAAATTCTAAAACCCAGGCAAAAAGATTTGCAATCCTGGCTTGTCCTTCTAAGCCCTGTGTTTTTAATTGATTGGATTTATTAAGCAGTTTGTCGCGTAAACGGACGACTTCGAGAACCTTTTCGTCCTTTGGCTCAGGAACAATTTCAGTTTTTCCTAGATAAGCAATACCGGTTTCCTGTTGGCGGGCACGCAACCAATTCACCAGTTCTTGGGTGGAATTGCAATCATCAATATTGTAATCGCGAATGGACTTTAAAATGTTTGATGTTTCCCAGGTTTCACCGTCGGGTGACTGACACCAACGCTCATACACAACAATCGAATCACCACCGGACCCCACCTCAGTGTCACGTTGGCCTCTATATAGATGTTCGACATTTTTGATTGAGTAACGCGGCTCGCCTAATAACAGACTACCTTTAACAATTTTGTATAGATCAACAAAGACTTCATTTCGTAAAAGCGTATCAACCATATCCTCACAAATACCGTAGCGCCCCATCAGTTTACGGCATGCTGCTATTTCATAATTGGCATAATGATAAATGTGCATATGAGGATCAAGCTGCCAACGTTCAAAAACCCATTCGATGAATGACCTAAACGCGACCTTCTCTTGTTCTGCATCATGCGCCCAAAAATCTTTATATTGACGCCGTCCCTTATCGTCAAAATATGTAGCACCCCATAAATACTCCAAGCCTCCTTCTTCAAGTGGGAATCCTTCAATATCAAAATAGATATCCAGAGTGGACCCTGACGGTAATAAAGATAATCCCATTTTCTTACCAGGTTCATGAGGGATAATTTGGTAAAGTGGTGTTTGATTTCCAACACTATCTTTTTGAATTTTGGCTTGTGCTTTTAATCGGGTCAATACTTCTGGGTTCATCCCCTTAACATGCTTTATGGGCGTCTCAACAATATCTTGCATGGTATGAATCCCAGCTTTATTCAATTTTTTAATTTGATTTCTGGTTATTGTTGCTATCTGGCATAGGTGGTCAGCCTCAACCAATATTGTTTGGGCATAATTAAACCAGCGCCCCCAGCCGCTGGAATCAGCAGGATTAGGACGATTTTCAGATGAAAAATATCGATGCGTTTGCAAGAATCGTTGTTTTAGATTGAGATAATAATAAAAATAATCATTTGTAGAAAAGCGCACCGGCAAACCAGTTCCGACCACAACCGCGATTTTGTCTGGCCGGCACCCTTGTAAAGTTTCCAACATGTCAGCATAGCAACAAAGTTGCACTAAGAAGAGGGGTTTAACTGTTTTTGAAAGCTTAGTATCCCAAACTTCATAATGGAAATCACCCCAATGACTTTGACCTTCTACTTTCACTAAAAAATCTGCATATCCTTTAAATGGAGCTACGGAAAGGGCAGCTTGATAAATCACATCTGCTCCCGACTGCATGGCAGTGATGGTATCTTTTAAGGCATTTTCTGTCTTTTCAATTTGAACAACAGTTAATTCCTGTTCAATAAACTTGTTTAAAATCTGACGTTCAAGCTCCCCCCCTTTATGTTGCAATACCGACAACAATTCATCTACTTCATCTGCAAACTCAAGTATCTTTGGTTCTCTTAAAGCGAAATGCTCCATCCACGAAGCAAATGGGCTTTCAAGATATAAGGTTAAATCAGAGGGTGAATAGATGATTTGATCGGCTTCAATATACAAAAATATCTCCATTTATGCTTGATTAATAAAATAATGTTTTATTTTCAATTCTTATATAAATCCATATAAATTGTAGCGAATACCAGCGGAAATTCTAAACATAATTAGGCAGGAGGTTGTTCAAACTTAATCGCAGTATCCTATAGATTTTTTTTGTTGTAATATGTGCTAAATACATCCAATATGGTTTACCAAAATGCTTGCAGAAAAAACGAGTCTTGTTCACCTAAGGGATGATGATAATTTATTCGCAAGGCTTCCTATTGAATTACAAGAAATGATATGGGACAAACTCCCTGTTTCAATTTTAATGCAAATTCAAAGAGTTAATACTTTTTTTCAACAAAAAAATTACAAAGAATATTTATTAAAACGATTAGATGACTTTTTTACAATTAAACAGCAAACCTATTTCCACTTCACGACGGATCATATACTACTGTTTACTAATGGGTTGGTTGCTGCTTGTGGTTCTAACTTTCAGGGTAAATTAGGATTAGGGGATGTGGAACAAACGGAATATCCCATGTTTATTAAGACATTATCCAAGCAAACGATTATAAAAGTATGCCTAGGAGGCAGACATAGTGTTTATTTAGATGATAAAGGCCAAGTATGGGTATGTGGTGACAATGAAGATGGACAACTCGGTGTAGGAGAGAGTGTAACCCAGGTTGCTGAACCTATATGCCTATCTAATCTGCCTTTTATTACCGATATATATTGTGGATTAGATTATACCTTGTTCAAAGATCGTGATAATCAACTATTTTTTTGCGGTTCAAATTATAACAATTTTGCTAGTTTAGAGCTTCCCAAAATATTTTTGCCAACAATGATTTCTCCTGAGACTTTTGCAGCTATTACCTGGGAGCTTAGCACTGGAGAACAGTCTGATAAAAAGCAAAAAAAGGACGATTTTTTAGAATTAAAACGAGAAATAATGAATGTTTACCTTAAAGATAATTTTGTGCAAACAAATCAAATGCTAACCCTATCGTCATTCAAGATTTAAACCTAAAGCAGATTACTTATTCTTTTTTGTTGTAAACAACTAGAAAAATCCAGTTTAGGCAGTCACGAGTGATAACTAAAAGTAGTCCTACATTCCATACCTACTAGAGCCTGGGGTTGAGTCCATAAAATTATCTTTATCCAGTTCAGGTGCGCTAGGCATAATTTGCAAATGTGCTGCTAATATTGCACTTTTAAATTCTAAATAGTTTTGCCATAGTATTCTTGGATCCTTTTCCTTATCTCCTGCTCTGTACTCTTCTATTGGTTTTTGTAAGTTTGTTGTATCTTGTAGTTTTTCGATTACTTGGCTAACTAATAAAGCATCGATCTTCAAATCCAATTCAATTATTAAAAACGCTAAAAAATGAGAATCAGGGGAATTGAAAAAGGAAGAAAAAACAGCATCTTGGTATTTAAGAGCCTCTGATGCATTAGTGATGGCGCGGATTTTTTTAATTTCTTTGTTAAAACTTTCAAGATTATTAAATTGAGCAGGTATACGTCTTCTTTCTACTGGTTCGGAGAAAAACGATTTCTCTTTTTTCCAGATAAATGTTGCATTTTTTATGTAAAACTGTCCATATTCTTTTTTATACAATGTTAAAAAATCTTCACTAGCAACAGATTCCATTTTCTCAGCTAAGCCAGGCTTCATTCTTTTTATAGATTGCAGATGAGCTAATATCTTGCGTATATGTTTATTTAAAGCTGTGTTGTTTTCATCTACTGCATCCCTTGAATATTTGGTGTACATAATAATAGCCAATAGCAAAAAATTAACATTGCGCCTAATTTTAATGCACCTATATTAAGGAATTATTAAACAGCAAAATATTGAGGCCGAAGAGGGAAAAGTCTAATTTATCTATTGTCAGAATATAATTTAATTAACACGTGAGCTAAATTTCACCTAGGAAAAAATTAAACCCAACTGTTGCCATAATAAGTTAAAATTGTACTATTGGATTTAATATTGAGTTATAATTAAAATTTTATAGTACATCAAACCGTGATATAATTGTATCTAAATTAACCACATTGAATTGGGTATTATTTACAATACCTTGCTTATACGCCCCCTAAATCATCACTTCTCACAATTTAGGATTAGAAATACCGAATGACATTCGGTTAGCAAATTATTTATAAGGAAACAACATGAGTTTTGCATCATTGGGTTTAATAGAACCCTTGCTCCGTGCCGTTAGCGAATTAGGCTATCTTGATCCATCCCCCATTCAGATTCAAGCTATCCCTGCTGTTTTACGCGGTAAGGATGTCTTAGCTTCAGCCCAAACTGGTACAGGTAAAACAGCCAGTTTTGTCTTACCCATTCTACAAAAATTAAAAGATAAACCACGTGCTAGAAATAACCGGACCCGCGTTTTGATAATCACCCCAACACGCGAATTAGCTGCTCAAATTCATGAAAGCATCATTCAATACGGATGCCATTTGTCACTGCGCTCTGCTGTCGTTTTTGGGGGAGTAAAAATTAACCCACAAATGATGAAATTGCGTGGAGGCGTAGAGCTATTAGTGGCAACGCCTGGACGATTACTGGATTTACACCAGCAGCGAGCCATCCTATTTGATGAAGTGGATATCTTAGTTTTAGATGAAGCAGATCGTATGCTAGATATGGGTTTTATTCATGACATAAAGCGTGTTATCAAGTTATTACCTGCTAATCGGCAAAATCTCATGTTTTCTGCCACTTTTTCTGAAGAAATCCGCGCCCTGGTTAAAGGCATATTAAAGGAACCCATAGTAATTGACGTAGCGCCTCGCAATACCACTGCCGCTACCATAAAACAAACGGTTCATCCAGTGGATAAAAGCCGGAAATCTGCTTTATTAAGCCATTTAATCCATAAAAATAAATTGGGGCAAACACTGGTGTTCTCTCGAACCAAACATGGGGCAAACAAATTAGTAAAGCAATTAGCCCAAGACCACATTCACGCCGCAGCCATCCATGGTAATAAATCACAATCACAACGCACTAAAGCTCTGGCTGAATTTAAATCTGGCGAGTTACACATTTTAGTTGCTACGGATATTGCAGCTCGTGGCATTGATATTGATCAACTACCTTGTGTTATCAATTTCGATCTTCCGCAAGTTGCAGAAGACTATGTGCATCGCATTGGCCGAACAGGTCGAGCTGGCGCTTCGGGACAGGCAATTTCTTTAGTGAGCGCAGATGAGGCGGCACAATTAAATGCTATAGAACGATTGATTAAACGTAGATTAGATAGAATTGAAATTGAAGATTTTGAACCCAACCATAACCTCCCTAATAGCCCATCACCTGCTCAAACTAAAAAAAATAGTCCTAAAAGAAATAAAGCAACCGCCATTGCAGAAAGAGCTCAGAAACAGCGGTTTGGCAAGTGTAAATAGATGTAATTAGCGCCTGGATTAGACGATTTGAGGTAGGTGCAGCTGCTATAGTGCTTTATCCAGGTTTTGATACATGACTATTATTATTTCTTAATGGGACTAGTCCTAATCCACCTGAGGGCTTTTACCATATATTATTTGGGCAGAAGAAAAATTAAATCGAATTAGCTATAAATTGAATCCTTAAGTACAATGAAAGAATAAAGTTGAGATAATTGAGGCTCCTTATGATTTTTGGTATTTTAAATCTTACATTTTGGGGATATATTTTCGCGCTTCTTCTCCTCACACAAATCACTATTGCTTCAGTCACCCTTTACTTGCATCGCTGTCAAACCCATCGGGCTGTAACCTTGCATCCAACAGTGAGTCATTTTTTTCGATTCTGGATTTGGTTAACAACCGGTATGGAGACAAGGGTATGGGTTGCTATTCACCGTAAGCATCATGCCATGACAGATGTTGAAGGGGATCCGCACAGCCCTCAAGTCTTCAGTATAAAAAAAGTCTTTTGGCAAGTCCCTGAATTGTATCGCGAAGCAGCAAAAGATAAGAATATGATTGAAAAATATTCCCATGGCACTCCAGATGATTGGATTGAACACAACCTGTACTCTCGTTATTCTAATAAGGGGGTACTTCTTATGTTTCTAATTGATTTACTACTATTTGGTTTTCCCGGGATAACTATTTGGGCCATACAAATGATGTGGATTCCGCTGTCAGCCGGTGTAGTGAACGGCGTAGGGCATTATTGGGGATATCGCAATTTTGAATGTTCCGATAAGTCAACGAATGTATTGCCTTGGGGCTTTCTGATAGGCGGGGAAGAGCTCCATAATAATCATCATACATACGCTTCTTCTGCTAAATTTTCTGTGAAATGGTGGGAATTCGATTTAGGTTGGTTTTATATACGTTGCCTATCTTTCTTGGGTCTTGCTAAGGTAAAAAAATTACCCCCCAAATTAGCCAGGGACAACACAAAATTACATGCTGATTTAAATACTATAAAAGCTGTTATCGGTAATCGTTTCCAAATTATGTCTGATTACTATAAAAGGGTAACTGTTCCTGTTCTGAAAAATGAAAAACGTAATCATCTTAAAAATAAAAAAGAATGGCATTTATTTAAATGTGCTAGACGTCTATTACGACAAGAATCCACAAACGCTAACTCCCATTTGCTAACCTTACTAAATCGGTTTGAACAATTACAGCTTGTTTATAGTTATCGTCAATCATTGCAACAAATTTGGCTAAAAAAAGTATCATCTCAAAAGGAATTGATTGAGTCCTTAAACCAATGGTGCAAAAAAGCGGAAGAGTCAGGGCTGGATGTATTGCATCAATTTTCTCTTCGACTAAAAAGCTACGTTTTAATTAGCAAAGATGGTCCATCAGTGGAAGTACTGCAAAAATGACCGGTGTTCCGAAACCATGAATGTGGGGGATAGGCATGGGAATGCACCAAACTGGGCATGAAACCCAATCTATTTGTACATGTTGCCCCCTTGCTACCTCAATACAAGTCTAGTGAATTAGTTTTATTTGCAAACATGTCCCTAAAGATTACGCGATATTCATATTGTTAGGTGGGCTATAATTAAAATATTACGGAAAAGAGAAATTTAAATGCTAAACATCGAACCTCAAAAAGTCAGACAAATTCTTACTGAAATAAAGCATTTTCAGGAAAAGGTAGATGAGTACCCCAAATTGACCACCGAAAAGGACACGCCGCTTATTTTATCTGATCCTGAATATCAAAATATGCTCACTACAATAAATAACTTACCACCTAACCAACAGGCAACTTTAGTTGCTTTAATGTATCTGGGTCATGGCGACTTCAAAAAAAACGAATGGAATGAAGCGTTTAATATTGCCCAAAACCAACTGACAAGACATATAGGACAATACCTATTATCCCAACCAAATGTAGTAAACTGCATTGAGAACGGCCTAAATGTTTTAGGCTTCACAAAGAATTGAACATGAGAGTAGGTATTTTGCAAAATTTTTCTCTGATTGAGCATTTAACATTCTTCGTGAAAGAGGCTCTAAATAGGCAGAGTGCTTATCTTAAGAAATATTGAATTCCGTTCCCTTCTATTACCTATCGCGAAATGGATGCAGTCGGATCAAACTATTTTTTGCACCTGATGCAAAAAATACAAGACGATCTCAAGAAAAGAAAGCAGGGATTTGGATTTATAACAGTAATCCAAGTTTCCTAACTAGTAAACTTAAAGGTTTCAGCTTCCCTACTATCTATGCCATACTACGGGAATTTTCGAGCGTTTTCCCTTATCTGATATTAAAATGAACTCAAACTTCAAGATAACCACATTTATTTTGTTAAGAGGTGAGAATCAACCTTAATTGATAAGTAATGGTTCATATCCTTATGTTGGATTTCGAACACAAACGGTCAGATTAGGCCCTGAAGGGAGCTGGGCATCAATGCGCAATAAATTAATAAAATCGATTTTTCTAGGGGCGCTCTTACTTACTTATGGTTTGCTTTTTTATTTCCTTATAAATCTTAAGTTAAATTCGGATTTCACTTCTTTTTATGGCTCAACTCTGGCTTATACTCAGGGTATGAATCCTTACCAAGGAGTAACAAGTTCTTTTTTACCGCATTCTATTGACGTACCTGTGGATTTAAACCCCCCTTTCTTTTTGGAGTTATTTGCGCCATTTAGCCATCTAACCTTCATTACAGCATCTATCTTATGGTTTTTCATTTCATTAATTTTAGGAGGAGTTGGAGCCGTATTAAGTTTTTTTATTTTTTCTTCCCCGACAATGTTTAAAAAGTACTGGTGTAATTTACTCCTACTTTATTTAGCCATGTACCCAACCATCATGAATATTAGTTTCGGCCAGTTGGGTAATTTTTTATTATTTTTTATTGTCCTCGGTTATTACTTTTTTTCTCATAATAAGAAAGACTACTTGGCTGGTTTTTTTTGGGGAATTGTCGTTGCAGTTAAATTATTTCCAGCCTTACTATTCTTTTTTGTCCTGGTACAAAGGCGGTATAAAGTCTTTTGGGCTATGCTAGTGACCGCTAGCTTTGCAAGTCTTATTCCTTTATTTACCCATGGATTTCAAATCTATGTCCTTTATTTCAAAACACTAAAGAATGTTTTATGGTATGGCAATAGCTGGAATGCATCCATTTATGGTTTTCTCTATCGTTTATTTATCAATGTGGATACTCAGCAGAATTTTTTACCGATAAAAATTATTTATTTATTTATTTTTATTGCCTTATTGAGCTGGTATATAAAAAAACTTCATTATTTCCAAAAGATTGCCCAGCCCCATTACGCTTTTTGTTTAACCATAATTATGATGCTACTGTTGAGCCCTTTTGGTTGGCTTTACTATTTTCCACTGCTGGTTATGCCGTTAATACTTATCCACAAAGCTTTAAGCTCGACACTTCTTGCTTCTGGAGCAAAAAACCCAAAAATCTGCATTAACGAATCTGCTCCTACCTTAAACATAAGAGAAGAAAAAAAGAAAATATTTTTTGGAAATAATGTGCGTGGAAAATCATTGTATAATTTATGGATCATAGGATTATTTCTTATTTGCTTTCCTCAAGGTAATATTCAAGCTCGTTATATGGGGTTATTTATCTACAAAATAACAGTCTATTCTGTTTTTTTTTACGGCTTGCTGTTACTCGTATATCTTTTAAATACAACTTGTCGTTTTGCTCCCTATGGCCAAGCACCACATGCCCATAGCACTTGCCTTTTTCCCGCAAAAATTGTTTTATCTCTAGGATTAAGCGTTGTTTTAATAATCCTTCTCATGCATTTTTATCTAATACTCCTTTAGCCTGTTATCGGCATTCTCTCCCAGCTTCTGGTAATTATATTTCGGACTATCCAGTTGACTAATAGCTATTCCGATAAGTGATCGCTATCTCGATTCAGGTATTTATCCATTAGATCCCGGTGCCACAGAACGGATTAGTATGAATCCTGGATAAGCTATTGAAGGTCGAGAAGACGGTTACCTATGACCAGCAATCCATGATGAGTTCAAACCACTTCTCATTGGCTGCGTCGACATGAATGGCAATAATCTCTTAGCAGATGTGTCTATCGATAAATCTGTAGATGAAAACTTATTCCACTTATTCACAGGAACTATCATATTGTACGTAATATAACCATTGGCAAGGCAAATGATCCGGATGGCTATATCACCGGTATTGCTGTTGAAGGAGCCAGAGAAGCAGTTATTGCTTTTACTCGGATTTTTGTCAGCAATAACCAAGCCAAACAGCTTACAGGCGTTCGAGTATCTAATCTGGGCAGATGAAAAATAAAGTTTTGATTTTTTATTCTGCACTGCGGTGGAGTCTAATTAATCAGTTATTTAATTCTTAATCGTCCCTTAATCTATTTTTATTACAATAATGGCGATTTTTGAATTCTTAGATTAAGGGTATGAAGTTTTTTGAAGAGAGTCATCATTTAAGATTATATTATGCGCAAAAAGCAATTGATTATACTCTATCTAGAATAAAGTACTCGAGCAATTTAGGCGACAATGACAATAGCAATTCGTTAGAAACTGGAGAAGATAAAACTTTCAATAAGATGCGAAGCATTGAAATAACACATGCACCGTACACATTTGAATGGATAAATATTATTTCTGATTTAGCTGAATACTATTCTGTTGGAAACTGTTGCGAAAAATCATGTGTTGCCTTTATGTATTTATACAAAAAATTTTCTCGATTACCTATCGATCAACGGCCCTCGCTTGAACTCTTTAATAATCCTTTTGATGATCATTTTTTCGTTGTTATTGGACGCTTCAATGGTACAGAAAGCTCAGACCCAAGAACCTGGAATCCAGGAGCAATCATCTGTGATCCCTGGGCCGAAACAAAAAGCTTTGCAATCAACCAAATTGATTTCGATAATATTGAAAAACAAACGAATTATGTAATTCAATCACTACGTTCCCATGATCTTTTGCACCCAGGATTAATCTTGAAGCGCGATGTATTAGCGAAAGCAAATCAAGTTAAAGACAGAATCGTAATCTCTCAAGAGTGTCTTGTTTTACGAGCACGCTTTGATTTTCTACGAAATCAATTATTTTGCTTTAATCAGAATGTACCTATCACTTATGAAGCTTGGGATTATCCAAAAGAAAAGCATTATAAAAAACAAATCGACCTAGAAACCAAGTTGCCATTTTAAGTACTGAAATCATCAGTAACAATGGTCTAGACAGTAATCCAACTGATGTCTTAAGAATAAAGCCGGATGATGAAGAGACAACTAATTTATCGAACCCAGCAGTTATTTTTGGCCTTTGTGCCGATATTTTAATATTTTCTTAATAAACACTTTGTACGATATCGCTTTTTCAGAAACAGACATGAGCTAAATGAAACTGTACCATTACCTTTCCGAAGCAATTGCAGCATTTCAACGAAAACCAAAAGAAGTATTCGCTATTATCTCTCTTAATAGTAAAGCCTATTTCGTTTTCCGTAGTAATCCTGATGCGAATACATCCACGATTATGCAAGCCCATGCAAAAATGGTTATCGGAAATGAGCTGAAAAATTCTGATTTAAACGATGTTGATGACGTCCGCAAGCAAAAACTTTATCATTTCATGATTAATGGTGGTGTCCCACAACAATTTCCACGACATTCTCAACACGCTGAAGAAAATCTCATTCGTAACTTCCCTAATATTTTAAAAAAATTTAAAGCAGAATTTCCAAACCAAAAAATTAATACTGTTGAAATTTTTTTAACGCACTCGCCTTGCTCAAGTAATGGACAAAAGAGGTACAGTGCGCAATGTTATACGAATAACTTCTTTCTTCCTCCTGGTTGTGACAAAAAGCTATCTGCATTTTTTAAAAAAGAAAATTATAAGTATTTTGATCAACAACTATTTAATAGAAAAGTGAAAGTTAGAATACATTATAACCACCAATTTGATCCCTCAATAGGCTATGATAATCACTTCATCAAAGAAGCAGATCCAATTCTTAAAAAGGTTCTATGCAGTGGATTTGATAACAGATTAAAGCATTAACAAGGGGGCCACACCTTTTTAAAAAGAAGCGTATTTCGCATTTCTTAGGCAATGCCCGGAAGCTGCCTAGGTTTGGTTTTTTACAACCGGCAACTCACTCCATCGTGTAGTGTATGCAGGCGATTTAAGTTCCGAACGCATAGCCCAATGCCGGCTACATCCTTCAGCAGCCAATCGAATTGTTTCGTGTCCATATCGATTATTAATTGAATCAAAAACTTTCATCAAATTCTCTTTTCTTGCTAAATCACTACTCGATGGCTGGTTAAACATATCCATTTGTCTTGGATTTTTAGGGGAAAGCCTCTCAAGACAGACACCCACTTTCTTGTAAAGGTATCCCTTTTTAAATAAATTTTTTAAACATAATTTCGCAATTTTAGTAATAATAATTAGATCATCAGTTGGATTAATCAGTTTAAATTGCATACCGCGGCAGTATTGCGCTAAGTCCTCGCGAAAACGATTAGTTTGTACAAAAACATACACGTATTGCGTTACCAAATTTTGGCGCCTCAATTTTTCACATGCCCTAGCACAATAAGAACTAATCGCTTGGGCAATAGATTCATAATCGGTTTGCATCTGGCCAAATGATTTCGAAGACATAATCGATTGCCGTGCCTCAACCTCTGCTAGCCCATGGCAAGCGATTCCGCGTAATTCCATGGCAATTCTCATCATGACAACACTCCATTGCTTTCTTAGCCAATGAGGATTTGAGTTTGCCAAATCAAAAGCGGTATAAATCCCTTGTCGCATTAATTTTCCCGCTAATTGCCGCCCTACGCCCCAAATATCCCCTACTTCAATTCGTTCTAACCACTGGCGTTGGTGCGTTATGTTAAATACGGGAATTTTTAATTCTTTTTTGCACACATGATTGGCAACCTTAGCCAAAGTCTTTGTAGGCCCAATACCAATTGAAGTGGGAATGCCTGTTTCTTTTAAAATTTTTTTTTGTAATTTCGAGCAAAAATAATCATGCTGTTCTTTAGGGAGCGAAGACAAATCTAAGAACGCTTCATCAATGGAATAGATTTCAACATCCGTCCAATTTTCCTGGATTACAGACATTACCCGATGAGAGATATCACCATATAAAGTGTAATTTGAAGAAAAAATATGCACCTTATGCGCTTTACAAAGCGCTTTGATCTCAAAAAGAGGGCAACCCATTTTTATTCCTAACGCTTTGGCTTCATTTGAACGCGCAATCACACAGCCATCATTATTGGATAAAACGACAATGGGTTTATCTCGTAAATCAGGACGAAATAAGCGCTCGCAGCTGGCATAAAAATTATTGCAATCAATTAGGGCAAACATAGTTCACCCAAACGTATGGATTACGTGTTTTACGACTCCCCAAATCACCAAATCTTGCTCATCAGTGATATCAATAGCCGGATATTTATTATTTGCAGGTAAAAGCTTTACACAACCCTTTAATTTATAAAGTCGTTTAACAGTAAGCTCTCCATTAACAGCAGCAATGACAATTTTTCCGTGGGTTGCTTCAAGGCTGCGATCCACAATTAATAAATCTCCCGATTGAATACCGACATCGGTCATTGAATCACCCGATGCTTTCACGATGAAAGTGGCCGCCGGGTGATTGATGAGATATTCGTTTAAATCGAGAAAATCTTCGATGTAATCATCGGCAGGCGAAGGGAAACCTGCCCTTACCGAACTTGAATAAATAGGCAGCTTATGGATGGTTTTATTTGAGGGTTCTAAAAAATACAATACTTCCTGTATCCGAGAAATAGGTACACGTAATGATTTTGTTGGCTCGCCATATTTTCCTTGCCCTTTAGGCCTTCCTGCTCCGGGTCTTTTTCCACCATGTTTATTTGTTATCATTTGTTCATTTTGATTTATGAATCATTAATCAAAATATTAGAAGTAAAAACCATCTCTGTAAATCAAAAAATAAGCATAATGGATAAAAGTAAATACAACTCATTGGTTATAAAAAGAAATATTTTAAAAATAAATTTAATCGAAACCTTAACCCTGAATGGCGTGACCTGTATGAATAAATTTGCCGATGATTCAGATCGAATGGATGCCGCGGGACGTCGGAGAACAGAGCTAGACTGGGTTTTCACAGATGTGTAGATTCAAGGGCAGCCGCAGCACGTGGGCGGTAAGTGAATTGTCAACAGCCCCTAACTGATAAGAGAAAAATAAAATTCGTCGAAGATGTAAAACCAACCAAAAACCAGTCCTTCCGAAGCATTACAAACTAAAATTGGTTTAATGATATAGAATTAAGTTGTAAGAATTTAAGTGGCTAAAGGAGAAAGAGATGCTTGAAGAAGCCCGTAGAATTCACAAACAATTTCAGGGATTTCTTGAATACTCCAACTCGATGGCCTCTCTTTGGTTACAATACACCAACAAAACCATTGAACAAGCGAACAATGTAACCCAAGCTTTAATCAACTTCCAGCAGACACTGATTAATCCCTATCCCTCAATGTTAGATGATGCTGCTGAGTACATCACTGATTTTATCCAACGATTCCTTTTGTTTGAAGATGTGATGAGAAAACGAGGCAATCAATATCTTAAGCATGAACAAGATGGGCAACCCCCTGTGCTCATTTTTTCCTACAAAATGCTTATGGACGGCAGGACATTTGATAGACCAGTTAACTATGCTTTAGTTGAAATTGTTCCTCCTGAATCGATTCAAATCGATCCCACTAAAAGACCTTATGTGATTGTAGACCCACGCGCAGGCCATGGCGCCGGAATTAGCGGTTTTAAAGATGAGTCACAAGTAGGAGTCGCGTTACGCTCAGGACATCCGGTGTATGTTGTTATTTTTTTTCCTATTCCTGAACCAGAACAAACCTTGATGGATGTAACCGCTGCTCATGAAAAATTTTTAAATGAAGTGGCACTGCGTCATCCCCAAAGCCCCAAGCCTTGTGTGATTGGAAATTGCCAAGGAGGCTGGGCGGTGTTAACCCTAATAGCTGCTCATCAGGATATCGCAGGAGTTGCCGTAGTGAATGGTGCCCCATTGTCCTATTGGGAAGGTGAAAACGGAAAAAATCCTATGCGTTATATTGGTGGAATTTTCGGTGGAAGCTGGATTGCCCAACTGGCTGGTGATTTAGGAAACGGCAAATTCGATGGTGCGAATCTCGTCATGAATTTTGAAATGGCCAATCCAAAAGTGACTTATTGGCAGAAATATTATAATTTATTTGCCAATATCGATAATGAAGAAACTCGTTTCTTGAATTTTGAACGTTGGTGGGGAGGGTTCTCTTTATTAAACGCAAATGAAATGCGGGGAATTGTCGATAACCTTTTTATTGGTAATAAAATTGTGCATAGCAAAATTCCTTTGGGTGAATCCGGCAGTAATTTGGATTTGCGTGATATTACCATCCCAGTCATTGTTTTTTGTTCAGCAGGAGACACCATCACACCACCACAACAAGCTTTAAATTGGATAGCAGATCTTTATTCAAATACCTTAGAAATAAAATTAGAAGGCCAAGTTATCGTTTACCTAATTCATGAAAATGTTGGCCATTTAGGTATTTTTGTATCAAGCGAAGTGGCCAAAAAGGAACATAGCCATATTGTCGATTTATTAAATTATATTGAACATTTGGCACCAGGATTATATGAATTAAAACTGCATGAAATCAAAGGCGATCATGAGACACCAGTGCATTACCTAGCCCATGTTGAAGAACGATCCATTGCCGATATTCGTCACGAAAATCGAAAAAATGATACAGAAATTTTTAATCTGGTGAGAATGGTTTCTGAGTATAATGCTATGGGCTATGATTTTTTTATAAGCCCAATAATTCGGTATTTAAGTAATGAATATACAGCAGAATTAATTAGAAAATTACACCCTTTAAGACAAAACCAATATTTATTAAGCGATCTTAACCCACTCGTGTCCTCTTTGGGTCTAGCTGCATCTGTTGCTAGGCAAAATCGTGTAAAAATTTCTAAAACCAATCCTTTCCTGCTGCAACAATTGCATTTTGAAAAATTGATTAGTTCCCTCTGGGACTTCTCAACTACTATTCGTAATAATTTAGCCGAAATGATGTTTTATGCACTGTATGGCTATATACAGTTATGGGTACATTTTGATCCTAAAAGAGACATGATAGTTCATTATGTGGATCAAAATTATAGCGAAAAAATAACTCAATCGATTATTGCCCATACTCATGAAGGAGGGATTCCTGAAGCAATATTTCGTATATTACTTCTATTAGTTAAAGCACAAGGGTATTTTATTGTCGCAAATTTTCCTCATGTATTTAAAAAAATACGTGATAGTATTGCCTTGAACCACTTAGAAGTGAGTGAATTAAAACAAATCGTCCATGCACAAACAATCATGATCGAATACGACCCAGAGTTGGCCCTTAATACGCTACCCCATTTATTAAAAAGTCGGGAGGAGTGCACCATCGTCCTTGGAGTGATCGAAGATATTTTAAACTCATTAAAAATAAGGCCTTCAGAAAAATATATCGAAAAATTTCAAAAAATTAAGGGATTATTGGAAGAAAAATTCAAGGGCAATACGCTAGAGGAATAGATCTATAAATTCAGCTTTTCTCTATTCAGGGAAACATTATTCTTAATTAGTTTTCAAAATTTCTACAACAAAAATAAGTTAACTTATGAGATGACATTAATTCTTAAATATACACCGTTTGTGATTAGATTTTTATTTCGCCTTTGAAATCTAGCTTGATTGATATAACCCACATCAAACGAAGTGGATTTTGAAATGTGTTTTTCTATGCCAGTAAAGAAGCGATTTTGAGAAAAGAACTTATTACTTACCCAGGACGGGTGATTTAAATTAAGGAAAAACTCATCGAAAGTTATAAATGAGTATTTTTTATTCTGAAAAGGGATTCTGAGGGTAAATTGATCTCGAAAACGTATTGCCCATTGAGGGTATAAAGTATTTTTTCGTTCTTCTAAACGAGTACGATTGTTCAATTTAAAGGATTTAGATTTGTACATGTCCCAAAGAAATTGCTGCCACACTACATTTTCATGGGACTCAGTTCCTTGAATATCCTCAGATAAGAAATAAGCAGCACCAACATAAGGTGCAAAATTTGGCGTGATTTGGTATCCCGCACCATAGAAAACGTGAGCTTCATCCAACCCATATCGATCATCGATGACGACTAATCTTGGTTGCAAATAATACTTCCATTTTTCATGTTTTTTTAAAAATGAACCGATAAAAGTTCCATCGAACCAGAGATTTGCATAATGTTGCGTATGTGAAAAAGCTGGGATGCAAAGCAAAAGGAAAAATAATGAATATAAAATCCTTTTTATTGTTACATTCTTCACTTTGTAATCCTTTGGAATATAATGCCGACGTAGAATTTAAAAAATTAGGGCGTCAACTATTTATTCTCCCACAAAAAACACGCGGAGTTAAATTCCCTAATGCGTACATAATCAACTCATAGTCAATTTGGCTGGGGATTCCCCCTATTTTATTGGATTACCTTGTTGTCTTCGTTAGACATTGTTTTCCTGATTGTGAATATTTTCAACAACCCATTTTTGGGTATGAGTAGTAGGCATTCTGGAAAATACAGCATAGCTAAACACCAAAAAACTGAAAAGTAACAAATAAACTAAATCCCAATAAGGAGGCAGGACATGTTTCCCACCATAATTACCAAGATAAGAGAACGTGCTAAGACCTAAAAGATACAATATAAACCAAAGTGCTCGTTTCCCATCAAGTCCCTGATGTATTTTTTTTATCAAGCAATAAAGAAAACAACACATCAGCCCTAAAAGAGTGATCACCAATAGCTTTCGCACGCTGTGGAAACCCGCCCAATAAACTCCGACCGTGCAAACATAAAATCCGATAAAAGCAATCAGGTTACCACCTTTCACGCGAAAAGGCCGTTTATAGTTTGGTAATTGCTTTCGTAAGCAAACAAGTCCGATGGGGCCTGTGGTATAACTCACCATTAATATTGCTACAAGAAACGCTGACATTTCCTGCCATCCATGCAACACAAGCGACATTATGGCAGCGAGTATGAAGTTTACTCCCAAACTAACCCAGGGCACTTGGTACTTATTGCGTTTGGCAAGGACAGGGGATGTATGAACAACTGAGCCCATGCTGCTTAGCATATGGGCTGCAGTCGTTGAATAAACTAACCCAGTTGAATAAGGCGATATAAACGCATCAACATACAATAAAACGCTCAGCCAGAGTATCCCAGCCAGTGCGGCCAACGCTGCAAATGGTCCTGCGTCACCAGTAAACGATAAATTCACCCACCCCTTTTCAAGTGCTTGTTCGCCAACACTACTAATAAAGGACCATTGTAATCCTGTATAAAGTAATGTCGTGAACAATAATGAGCCACCCAAAATCAGAGGAATGTATTGTCCTGGTTTTTGCATTTCACCCATCATGATAATCACTTGCCTAAATCCCAATAAGGAAAAAAGTACACCTCCACTTGACATTGCAGCCATAACCCCTTGCCAACCATAGGGCATGAAACCACCGTATTGAAAAAAATTATTTTTGTGATAACTCATGGTTAGTAAGCTTGCGATGGTGAGAGCAGGGATTATCATCTTCCAAACAGTAAACGCTGCATTAATGCGGGCAAATAAACCAATACCGAAATAATTGAATAAAACAAAACTCATTAATACAACTAAGGATAGTACATAACCTAACGGAGTATTCTTATAGTAAACACCGTAATGAGTGACTAGGCCTGGAATATAATTGCTGGCGTATTGAATGACGCCTTGGGTCTCAATGACCGGTAAGATAGCCAAGGAAAACCAGGTCATGCTGCTTATAATCATGCTGGTTAGGCGTCCATGTGTATATAACGGCAAGTAAGCAAGACTATCGGACTGCGGAAACATCATACCTAATTCAGCGTAAGACAAAGCAACAAACAAAAGTAAAAAACCTGCTAGTGGCCAGGCTATAATGGCTGCAGGGCCAGCAAAATGAGCCGAATATAATGAACCAAATAACCAACCTGAACCGACCATGCTAGTTATTGAAATCCAAAGTAAACTCAAAGCACTTAAATTTTTATTCATTTGTTTTTTTGTATGTCCTTATTTTTTGATGCAAGGTGAACAATTAGACCAGGTAACCGAAGCACAACGTGTCTAGGATGATGTGTTGATTCGCTGCCAAAGTTTATAAACCTCAATCCCATCTGGATCCGGATGATGAACCATAGGCATATTACGTTCTTGCCAGGGTTTGGCGAATTCTCCGTAGAAATTATCCAGAGTAAAATATTTGCGATGATCTTCGTAATATTTCTTGTATTCGTCTCTTGTGGTTATAAAGGTCACCTTCAAGGGACTGCAATAATACATTGCCGCTAAACACATCGGGCAAGGATGAGCTAGGATAAAAAACTCACAATCTGTTAAATGCTCTGATTTTAACTTTGCGGTTGCTTCCCGTATCGCAACAATTTCCGCATGCGCTGTAGGATCTTTGGTTTGTGCAACCTGGTTAGTAGCTTCAGCAATGATTGTATTATTTTTAGTAATAATACAGGCAAAAGGACGGCCTCCTTGCTTAACATTCTCTATTGCCAATTCAATTGTTCGTTTAATGAACTCGGTCATAGCTATCTCCTTAACCAAATTAAAATCCATTTTTGCAAAAGAATATCTGCTAACAGTATGGCCTATCACAACATAGATTAATGCAATGAATTAAAGATAACTACCTATTAATGATGGCTAGCTATCCTTTTGGATTCAAAAAGCCGGGCTCATGTCCATTACTCCTGGCTTCATCAAGCTTAAGGCAGCTCATCGAATCGCTTCAAATTGATTACTTTATCTTCCCAAGACGAACGGCTTGCATAGAAAATATGAGCTGTTGGCTCCAGGGAAATATCATCATCGAGTGTTCCTGCCGGTAAAACTACTTTGCCTTTCCCATCTTGCCTAGGAAGCGGGCAGCCACAAATCTTGCAGAATGCACGTTCTTTTCTTGTATTTTCCAACTTGAAATAGGCGATATTCTCTTCGCCCTGCTCCCACAATAATTGAGCATCATTAAAGAAAACGTTAGCGCCATGCGCTGTGCCAGTTTCTTTTCGACATCGGCTACAATGACATAAATACATTGCTTTTGGCTTTTGCCCTGTAGCGATGACATAACGGCAAGCGCCACATAAACACCCACCTTGGTATCGATTCATTTGAGACTACTCCTATTTGACTTAGATCCGCAGCATTCATTGCCTTATTCTAAAAATGCACAGTTTTCGGGAGAAGGGGCGTGGCATTCAGCCAATGTCCCATGATTTATCCAATGCCAATAAGGGCTCTCTTTAGGTCTCCATGCATCATGGGCGAGAATAACTTTATTAGTGATAGGATCACCATGGTAGAAACAATGGCCGTTCTCTAAATAGGCTTTATCCCATTTCGCTGCAACAAATACCTTCACTCCCTTGATAAATTGTAAAGTATCAATTTGCCTAGCCAGTTCTTCACCATCAATGTAGAGGGGAAGCCAATCATGGAATAGCCCCTTTTTAATTTCTCCTACTGAGGGACAAACAAGGCTATTCGGCTGGGAATAAGCCCTGGAAATGAAAAACAAACACAACATTATTCTTATTATCATCGTGGAAGATCCTTTTTGGGTTGGTATGCTTGCGGCCACAGGTTAACATTCCTAAACTTGAAATAGCAAGATCGAGCCAAACTTGGTAACAGCATTTAAGATATACAAGCGATTACTTCTGCATTTCATCAATAGGAATATATTGTGACCTTTAAACAAAACTGGGAAAAAGCGGGTTTAGGGCACCATTTGCCAGATGAAACACTTGAGGCTATGGTAGAGCTTGCTTTTCCTGGGAGAACGATTCAATCCAAGCACTCTATCTCAGAGGGCTGTGCCAATTTAAATTACGTCATTGAAATTGCGCAAATTAAAGGGCCCTTTATTTTACGTATTTATTTAAGAGATCAAAAAGCTGCTTATCGCGAACAAAAACTGGGGCAATTGCTAAAGCAAATTGTCCCTATTCCGCAAATTCATTTTATAAGCAATTATGAATCTTATCGTTTTGCGATTGCTGAATACTTACCAGGAATATCATTGAGGGATTTACTTTTAGGTAACCGTTCCCAAAATTTCGGTGCGCTTCTAGTTGATACAGGGCTAATGCTCACAAAAATTCGTAGCTATGTTTTTGAGGAAGCTGGCTTTTTTGATGAAGATTTAAAAATAACCCGATCTATCTCGCAACAAGGGTATTCAGAGTATGGGCAACAGTGCTTAAGGGAGCCCGTTGTTGAGCAAATCTTCTCACCACATGTCCTTGGTAAGATGGGTTATTTTTTAAAAAAGTACCAAGCATTCTTTCCTGATGAACAAGAAACCCATTTAGTTCACGCCGATTTTGATCCAGCCAATATTCTAGTTGTCGAGACGGATAAAGAATGGCAAATTTCGGGCATTTTAGATTGGGAGTTTTCTTTTTCAGGTTCTTCTCTATGTGATATAGCGAATATGCTTCGTTACGCCCATCAAATGCCGGCCTGGTTTGAACGTGGTTTTTTACAAGGATTAAAAAAAGGAGGATATCGGCTTCCTGAACATTGGCGTATATCGGTTCACTTGCTTAATTTACTCTCTTTGCTCGATTGCCTTATACGAAGTTGTGGTAAACGTCCCAATCAACGCAAGGATATCTGCGCCCTGCTTGGGAACATTTTAACCGAATTAAGCCGCTTTGCAGAGATTGAAAAAAATGGATAAAGCCGTTAGACCACTGTTTCTCACGAACAATTACAAGCTTTCAAAGCCACAACCGAGTGTCTTTTAAATCAGCAAGTATGGCAATGGATTGATTAATCACTTCAGGGCAGTCGCCCCAGCCAATGACCGGCTATCAATTGCTTGTAGTGTTTTAAAAGCGGTGATTGGGAAAATCATATAACAATGACTAAACTTAATTTGATAGCGTGCTCAACAAGGAGTGTTATGGTGAAACTAATCAACGCTTTCGTTATTGCAATTATTTATTTCGGATCTACCCAAAGTTTTGCTGCTAAAAAAATATTAACATTAGGCCCGCCTCCAAGGGGACTGGAGTGCCAAGAAATATATGAAACAGCTGCTCAACCCAAGTCAACAAAAGAAATTTTCGCTACAACGCAATCGATATGTGCAAGGAAAGGCGGATTAAATGTGTTGAGTGAATCATACGGTGATCCAAAAGAACCTCAAGGGGTAATCTTATCTTGTGTTGGGGACACTCCTGATAGAGTCATTTTTGCTTGCTATTTTCCGGCAAATTGATGAAATTTATCCTCTTACTGTTTATTTTTATTACATATCATTAAATTGCTCTGCTTTGGCTAGCAGCTATCGGCCCTACAGTTCCTATCCAATCTTTAATATAAAAGCACATTATTCTTAATTTTTATAAATATTGATAAAAACATTTGCATTGTACTCAAGATTTAGATTATTCTGGAAGGGACTCACAAGTATAAGGAGATCATGATGGGTAAAAGTGCTACAGATACTCGTGCAGTAATCAATGGAGATAAAAAAGGAAAACAGCCTGCTTCTAATCATGGAGCGCCACTTTTTTTTAATCAAAGGCCAATTTCCCCAACTTCAGAAACAGCGGGAACACAACAGCCCGTTCAACAAATCCACTTAGAAACTAATACTGAGTTTTTACTCGCTGCAATTTTAGAAGAATTAAAAACGCGTAACATGCTTGACCTCATGAAACTAAAACTTAAACAGGCTAAAGAGCAAGAGGAGTTGCAGACATCCGAAGAAAAACAAGCAGAAGATGCAGCACGGTTTGAGGAAATCCGACCTTCGATGTATACCTGATTTATATCCGCTAAAAACCAATTAACAGCTGGCTGTTAATTGGTTTTTTAATAGCATACCGAACCAATTTATTGATATTTCCTTTACATAAAGTCAAAAATCCTCGAATTATCCGCGCGAAATTAGAGTTGTATCGCCTCTTCTAATAATTGTTTAAAGCCTGTAACAATTTTATCCGCGTGTGATAACTGGTGTTTTTCATACGTGGTCAGTAACCCTATGACGCACATTCCTGCCTCTTTAGCCGCTTTTACCCCATGAGGTGCATCTTCAATTGCCAAGCAGCGATTTGGAGAAATATTTAATCGCTGAGCCGTCAATAAATATCCCTCAGGTGAAGGTTTGCCCAACTTCACATCTTCTGAAGTCACAATCGTATTAAAATAGGATTGCAATTTCCCTTCTCTTACCCTGGAAAGAACGGCGGTAATTTCGCTTTTAGTAGAACCACTGCAAATTGCTACCTGCTTTACTTGAGAAACGATTTGAAAGAGGAATTGTTCAAAATCAGCAACTAAAGGTAATTGATCCCGGTTGCTGATCATATTCATGTAGGCTGCAACTTTTTTGTGAATTAAACCATTCATTTCTTCCGCTGAAAAAGAATAATTCTTACTCTGCATAAGCTTAGGGAACATATCTTTATCAGATAGGCCGAGGTATTTTTCAACGTATTCCTTATAGGTTAAAGTAACTCCTAATGGCGCTAACACGTGGCAACATGCTTCATAATGAAGTGGCTCACTATCTAGGATTACCCCATCAAAGTCAAAAATGATTGCATCAAACATAGGCCTAATGATCCGTATTCATTAATTAAACCCGCATAATATAACCAATCGTTCTGCTCAAGCTCCACCTCTTTACATCAAAAAAAAAATTATTTTTATATTGAGATTGACCCTAACGTTGCGTGATAGTTTAAAATCGCGGAAGAAGGAGATGTTGTATGAAGTATTATCAAATTAAAGAAATCAGCCAAATGACCTCACTTTCTATTCGGTCACTACACTATTATGAGGAAGTGGGTTTGTTAAGACCTTTGAGGCATCCTGATTCTGGTTATCGCCTATACTCGGAAGATGATTTACTTATTTTGCAGCAAATTATTACTTTAAAATTTCTTGGATTTCCTTTATCTATTATCAAAGAAATAATCAGAAATCCGAGTTTTAATTTAGCAGAGTCAATGGGCATTCAAGCTCGAGAATTAGGCGAGAAAGCTGTTAAAATTAATGAAGCCGCTTCCTTATTAACTTATATTGCCAGTCAACTGGAAATGAACGAACATGTTAATTGGAAAAGTACCGCAAAAATCATTGAAATACTGGAGCTAAATACTATGAGCGATACTGTATTAAAAAAATATCAATTAGTTAACAAATCAGAATTAGGTAAAAAATCGGATTACGATGCAATCTACAATCCCAATCGACTCTATCCTATACACAGGGCAGGTAAACGCCAAGAAATCGGCATTGACCCTGCCAATCTGCCTTTTGTTGGTTTCGATTGCTGGAATCATTATGAAGTTTCCTGGCTCAATGAGAAAGGTAAACCAATGGTTGGAATTGGCGAAATTTTTTATGATTGTAATTCGCCAAAACTCATCGAGTCCAAATCGATGAAGCTTTATTTTAATTCCTTTAATAATACCAAAATTAAAAACATTGAAGTGCTAGAAAACACAATAAAAAAAGATTTAGAAGAGCGGGTTGAAGCACCCGTTTTTGTTAAAATTTACCCTCTAGAACAAGCAAAAAAATTCACTGTATCACCAACATTTACAGGCGAATGCATTGATTATCTCGATGTCGAATGTTCTGTTTATTTTGTTGAACCATCGTTTTTGAGTGTGCATGATCTTGTAGTAGAAGAAGTTTTATACTCTGACTTACTAAAATCAAATTGCTTAGTTACCAATCAACCGGATTGGGGGAGCATACAAATTGCTTATAAAGGAAAAAAAATTAATCGAGAAGGCTTATTGAAATACCTTATTTCCTTTAGAAATCATAATGAATTTCATGAACAATGCATAGAACGAATTTTCGCGGATATTATGAATTGCTGCAAACCTGAGAGCTTAACTGTATATGGTCGTTATACAAGACGTGGTGGATTAGATATTAATCCTTATCGAACGACGGAAGCTGCTGCCTTTGATGGGAAAAATAGTCGATTAGTTCGTCAATGACACAGAATAGATAATATTTACAGGACCACCCCTTCTAAAGGGGCTTCCTAGTTTATGTAAAAGCTTTTTGCTGGTTATTTATTACTCCATTAAAAATAAGGATAAATTCTATAAAAAAACGATCTATACTGATAGTTAACCGGAAATCTTCTTGCCTTTTTATGCCTATTGCAGACGAAAACGCGCCTAAAAACGACACGAAAGAGTTATTTCTTTGTTTAACAGATAAATCAATTCGTTTTGAAAAAATAGATGAGTCCGTTTGTGTATTTAATCGAGAGAATTATAGATATTCTTCAAACAATCAAGCTGAATCAAAAAATCCTCTTTTGGCAGCAGAATTCGCTGTTTTTTCCGGAAATTTACTTCGATTGATCCTTGGTAATTTTCAACCAGAATATTATCTTGCAATCAATTCAAAAGATAGAAAAATCTATAGGATTGGTACAGAAGTAGCCAATTATAAAGATTGGTGCGAAGTGGTTCATGTAGATAACTCTCGTGAAGGTTCTTTATTTTTACGTTGGGATACAGAGGATGAACAGGACATCTTAAACTTAAACATACGGGGTCTGACAGCCATACTGGTCGCCTGCTATTTTCTTGGGGAAGCAGATTGGGCTGACAATAATTTTGGTTTTGTAAAGGTGGAAGACGGCTTTATTGTTGTGAGACTTGATCCTGGTTACAGCTTTAATTCATCCATTATTAATAATTGCACAGTTAATCTAGAGCATTTAATGGGTAACCTGCTTCTCAATTTTATCGCCAAAGAAACCAGTGGTGAAAACTCTGAATGTCAGTATCTGTCCGATATTATTGATTATGAGCGGGAAGAGGTTAGAAATTCTGCAGCTAAGATCATGTTTTCCAACAAATCTGAAATAATATCCACAGTGAAAAGAATAGTTGATATTGACGCAGAGGACTTACATCAAATAAAAGAGAGATCTTTTGTTAAAAACCATTATGGTTTAGCGGATAAATTAATAAATAAATTAATTCAAAGGCAATATTTATTTAAACAATTTCTTAATCGGCTTGAAGAAGAGCTTCCTAAGCTTGATGAAGGAAAATTAATCCAAAATATTCCTCACGTAGAGAATACTCTGGATACTACTAACCCTTCTAACCAAACATCATTTAAATTTTTTCCTACTGAGACAAAACAGGATTCGCATAAAAGAAGAGACGATGCTGCGTCCCTAAGTGGTGTTGCCCACTCGAAGAAATCCAGAATCTAATGGTTGGTTTGCATAACTTGCTATTTGTTCAATGGCTCAAGAAAACCCTGCTGATTATTTGTGAAAAGAATAATATGGTAAAGTAAGCTCGATATGAATCCCTAATCGTTAAACCCACTTGAGGTTGTGAATGGTATCAACAATGACATTTCAGCTCTCTTTTGAAGAGAATCCTCATCCAGATGATATTCAGGCTCTGAGTCATGGCATCATGGACCATGCCCAGAAAAAGAAAGGGTTTAATCCTTTGGAGTTTTTTGCATTCTTTATCCGCGATTCAAGCAATGCTGTTGTTGGAGGATGTAACGGATGTACACTCTACGGCTGTCTTTTTATCGATCAGCTTTGGGTGAGCAATTCATTAAGAAACCAAGGCCGAGGTACCCAATTGATGAGGGCAGCCCTGAGCTATGGGGAAAAGAAGGGCTGCACTTTTGCCACTGTCAATACTATGGATTGGGAAGCACTCGGCTTTTATCAAAAGTTAGGGTTTAAGATTGAGTTTGAAAGACACGGTTTTCAGAAAAATTCTGTTTTTTATTTTTTGCGCAAAGAATTTTTGGAAACATCAACCCAACAAGATCAAATAAACATACGTCCACTCGCTGAAAAGGATATTATGCATTTAGTTGATGAATTCGCCCGTCACCTTTGGCCTAAGCCACGATCAACATTTGACCTGTATTGGCATGAGCAAGCTAAAAATGAGCGGTGCATATGGCTTGCTTTCTACAACAAACAACTTGCAGGCTACGTGACCTTACGATGGCATTCCGATTACCAACCTTTCAGAGATAATCATATTCCTGAAATCATGGACTTGAATGTTTTACCACCGTACCGTAATAAGGGAATTGGCTCACAATTATTGGCCATCGCCGAAAAGGAAGCAGCTTCTCGTTGTGATGTGGTTGGTTTAGGTGTCGGTTTGTATCGGGATTATGGCGCTGCACAAAAACTGTATATCAAAAGAGGGTATACTCCTGATGGGAGGGGTTTAACCTATCAGTATAGGCCGATTAACCCAGGAGACAATGCACCGGTTGATGATGATTTAATCTTATGGTTTACAAAACAAGTTAACTTGTACATATAAGGATAATTTTGAGTCATGATGCCTGAAATTGTTATTCGCAATGCATTACTGAGGGATATTCCTCATTTTCTACCCCTGATGGAGCAATTGGGTTATCCACAATCGCTTGAAGGTTTGCAAAAGCGGTTTGAAGTATTCGCAACGCAACCTGATTACGGCGTTCTTCTAGCAGAAGCGACAACCCAAGTGCTCGGGTGGATTGCATGGTCTAAGAGCCCTCTTTTTATTTCTGATATAACACGAATTCATATTGAAGGACTGGTAGTCGATAGAAATTTTCGCGGCCAGGGAATTGGTAAAAAGCTAATGGCTGAAGTTGAAAAATTCGCTGCGCAATTTAGTCCTTGCATCATTGATCTTACATCTGGATTAAAACGTGCCAAAGATGGTACCCACGAATTTTATAAATCCCTTGGGTATCAAAATGAAGGGGCTATGGCAAAATTATATTTAAGGAAAGTGTTGTGAAGATGAAAAAATTATAAGCACCGATCGTTTAATATTGAAGTGGGGAACACTACCCCAATAATTAGATACAACAACCGGAGTGAAAATTGAGTAGACAACGAGTAGTGATTACAGGCATTGGGATGGTTACACCACTTGGTCTGACTGTAGAAGAAACTTGGAATAACATTTTGACAGGCAAAAGCGGTGTGCAAAAAATTGTAGAGTTTGATGTCGCTGATTACTCTACCCAAATATGGGCAAAGGTTAAAAACTTTAACAGCGATAATTACATACCCGCCAAAGACGCCCGCAAAATGGATTTGTTTACCCAGTATGGCATGGCTGCTGCAGAAGAAGCCATGCGTGACTCAGGACTTAAGATAAACGAGCCCTTATCATTGCGTGCGGGGGTTGCTGTTGGTTCAGGAATTGGCGGTATCGATACGATTACCTCTAATTTTGAAAAATTACAGCAAGGCGGTCCAAGGAAAGTTTCCCCATTTTTTATACCAGCAAGCATCATTAATATGGTTGCAGGCCAAATTTCGATTAAGCACCAGCTCAAAGGCCCGAATATCTCGGTTGTAACTGCATGCACTACCGGCGCACATAATATAGGTCTCGGCGCACGCTTAATTGCTAGCGGGGATGCCGACATCATGGTGTGTGGTGGTGCAGAAATGACATGCACCCCCCTCTGTTTGGCTGGATTTTCGGCGGTAAGAGCCTTGTCAAAGCGCAATGAAGAACCTGAAAAGGCATCCCGTCCATGGGATAAAGATCGGGATGGCTTTGTGATGGGAGAAGGTGCCGGCATTCTTATTCTCGAATCTTATGACCATGCCAAAGCACGGGGCGCTAAAATCTATGCAGAATTAGTAGGGTTTGGAATGTCAGGTGATGCTTTCCATATCACCGCTCCTGATGAAGATGCTGGCGGCGCCTCGCGCTCTATGCTCAATGCCCTTCGGGATGCACAAATTGAACCTCATTTAGTCGATTATATTAATGCCCATGGAACTTCAACTTATTTAAATGACTTAAATGAGACCATTGCGGTCAAACGCATTTTCGGTGCACATGCGTACAATTTAGCAATGAGCTCAACTAAGTCGATGACAGGTCATTTAATAGGTGCAGCGGGAGCAGTGGAAGCTATTTTTTCAGTCTTAGCGATACGGGATCAGGTAGCGCCCCCGACTATTAACCTTGACAATCCCGATGAAGATTGTGATTTGAACTACGTTGCACACCAACCACAAGAAAGGCGAATTGAGTATGTTTTAAGTAATTCGCTAGGATTTGGCGGAACAAACGGAAGCTTGTTGTTTAAAAAGGTTTAACTGCTGTTCACCCATTTTGTCATCCCGAACCTGGATCCATAGCCGTAAGGCTAGAAGATTTTCTCTTCCCAATCTCGATCCGGGTTCAAAATAGTTTACATTATTCAGCTATGGGTCAAGCGGCCCCAACTTATTCCAGCTGAGTTACCGCAAAATATTGCGCCAATAGCGTCCCTATTTTCCTAATCTGTATTTCATGCGTCACCCCATCAGCCTCAACAGCCTTTCGAAATTCGTCATGCTCAAGTTTCCTCTCGTCAACTTTGTCTGAAATAAGTAACGATGAGGTATAGAGAGGAAGCAATTTGTAGAATGGATCTGTTTCAGGAGTTGACTCGATAACTTGTTTCCGCCATAGCGATGGTTCAAGTTTGTTTGCTTTAAATGCTAACTGCGAATTAAGAAAACCAAAAAGTTCATGCAAGGATATCGAGTGGTTTAAGCAATTATAAACCTTCGACTCAAGCGCATTTTCATTACATTGTTTAGCAATTAGCTCAGCGACATCAGCAGTTGCTAACACAGCAAATGATAACGGCAAATCAGGATAACCCCCAAGACGTAAGCATTTGATGACAAAGGCTACAAAATGATTCTGTCGTAATAAAAGTGGATCTGTACCATCAATAATGAGGGGCAGACGCAACGTGGTCACTGGGTATTTCTGTTTGACGGCTGCATGCATAAGTAGTTCAGCAATAAACTTAGATTGTTCATACCCTGAACTAAACTCACTGATACGAGCTTCACTCATATAACTTTCAGGCAAGTCATTGATTTCAGAAAATTGCGTAGACATATGAAAAAAATGGGTGCAATTCGCTATTCTCGCCAAATTCAGCATATTTTGACTGACGAGGACATTATTTGTCTTGAGACGCGCATAATCGACCACATGATTCACCTCGGCAGCAGCATGGATAATTATCGAAATAGCTCCGCAAACATGGTGAAAATCGCCCGCTTGCAAACCCAAAGTAGAATGTGCTAAATCACCGCCATAAATGCAAACGCGGCTTAAATCGATGGTGCGTGAAAAAACCCTTGCAAACCGCTCGGTTAATCGCTTTCTTGCCTGCCCATCATCCTCTGCACGAACAATAAGGTAAACTTGCTTTTCGGTATGATCCAATAACGCCCTTAATACATGTAAACCTAAATGCCCAGCACCCCCAGTTAATAAGACAGCGTTTGTTTTCCGTGCTTTATGAAAGGGAGGTATCTCGTTAAGAAGCGTGAGTTCTTTTTTCCAAATGGACGATGTCGTGCGGTTCCCATTAAGTAACGCATCAATTGTTGGGTTAGCAAGGAATTTTGCAAAATTGGCTTTTACATTCAGCTCTTTTTCCACTTGCAACGTCATTTGAGTAAGTAACAATGAATCTCCACCTAACTCAAAGAAATTTTCGTCAATACCAATGTTTGATTTCCGAAGCAAGCTTTCCCATATTTTGCAGCAAGCTTTCTCAAGGGTAGTGACCGGTTTTCGTGTGGATTCGCCTTTTTCAGTGGTTGATTTAAATTCTTCTTCGCAATCCTTGCGCACTAAACTCGCCAATACCTTTCTATCGACTTTAGCACTGGAATTGCGTGGAAATTCTGCAAAAACCATAATTTTCCATGGAAGCATGTACTTGGGTAGATGTTGCCCGAGATGGTGCATAATCCCTTTGGTATCTACGCAATCTGGCATGAGGCATAAAACGATGTGCTTGATTGTCGTTTCATTGATTTTAAATTCAACAACCAGCGCACAAGCATTTTTTATTTCTGGAAACGCCTTTAACACGCACTCCTCAATCTCCCCCAACTCAACCAGAAGGCCATGCAATTTAACACGATTATCTTTACGCCCTATATATTCCAATGTGCGATCATCAAGCCAACGCACAAAATCACCCGTTTTATACATTCGCGTATAGCGTGATTGAAAGGGATTATCGACAAAAGGATTGGATTTTAACTGCCCGCCAATATAACCGCGGGCAACTCCACTACCAGCTAAATAAAGCTCACCAATTACTTGCTCAGGCACAAGACTGCCATATTTATCCAAAACGAGTGGAATCACATGATCAGAAACTTCACCAATGGGAACCGAAGCGGAACGAATAGGTTCACGACAGGGGTAAGCTGTGGCATAAACGGTGACTTCTGTAGGGCCGTATAAATTGTATAATACGCAAGAGGTACCACTTGCCAACCATTGGTTAACTATCGCCGGTGGGAGCACTTCTCCAATCATGATAAGATGTTTTAAGGTAGCACACTGCGATAAATCGGAAAGCAGGATACTGAATAAGGAGGGCACTGTACTCATCATGGTCACTTGATGCTGTGTACAAATTGCAGCATGCGCGTTCGGATTATCGTCAGGATGAAAAAGCACCATGGTGGCACCGCATATTAAAGGTAAACAATATTCCGGTAGAGAAACATCAAACGTGACGCTGGTTGATTGCAAAAACTTATCTTCTGGCGAAAAATTAAAATAATTTTTCATCCATAATAAGCGCTCAATAAGGCCATCCTGTTCGATTAAAACCCCTTTCGGCAACCCAGTGCTTCCTGAGGTAAATAAAATATACGCCAGAGGCGAAGTGGTTTTACGGTGAGATTCATCAATTGCCTCAACGGTGGTTGAAACCGGCGCGTTAATCACCTGAATCGTCAGCGCTGCTGACTGTACTCTTACATCGAGCACCAATTTAGCGCCAGAGAGGAGAAACCCCTTGATGGCTGCGTCAGGATTATCAATCACAATAATCTTCTCACATCCGACGGTATCTAAAACATATTTGATACGCTCTAAAGGATGATGGCTATTAAGCGGAACATAGGAAAGACCTTGTTTCCATAATGCTAAAACAGTTACGATGAATTCAATGTTCGCACGTTCGGGAGATAAAATAGCAACCGTCTCATCAGGAGTTTGCGCAAATTCAGCTAATGCTAATGCCATGTCATCTACCCAGCGTTGCAACTGCTCGTAAGTAATTTTTTGCTCGCGCATTTCAATTGCAATCGCTTTAGGGAAGCATAGAGTTTGCTCAACAAAATAATCATAAACAAACTTGGTTGGCCGTTGTGCATTCTCTGGCGGGAGACATTTGGTTATTTCAGCAGCGGACAATAATTGAATATCCGATAACTTAGGCATCGATTGCTTTTGTAATAAGGCCTGACTTAATGAAATAAGAATCGCCTTAAAGTGCTTAGTAAAATTCGCAAGCAACTTCTCAGAAAAAAGCTCCGCTTGATACTTGATTTCAAACGCATAGCGATTGGTTTCGTAGGTTACCCATAAACTCATTTGAAATTGAGCTTCTTGTTGTGGGTACACCAAGGGTTGGATTGCCATTGATTTATTACAGATGTTGATATCAAGTTCAGAAGCATCAAAATAATTAAAATAAGTTTGTAAGAGAGGCCGTCCTTGTAACGATTGTTTCACCTCGGGGTGCATCATCAGTTTAACTAGCGGAAAATCTTGAAATTCCATTAGCTCAATCAAATGATGCCTAACGTGATTGATAAAATGGTTACAAGTTTCTTTTTGGTCAATTTTAATGCATAAAGGCAACACATTCACAAAATGACCGACCACTTCAGCCCATTTCTTTTGGGTTCTTCCATTAAATGCAATACCAACTAGAATATTGTCCTCACCTGTATATTTTGCCAACAACAATGCCCAAGCACTTAAGCAAAGATGGACTCGGATATTCATTGGCAATGACAAGATTGTTTGCATTTCATCTTCCGTAAATGCAATCGCAACCGTCCCTCCTCGTGCCAAATCTGGTAGAGCCGAAAGGGTTTTCCTGGGCAACTCGAATACACGCAACTCCTTGTCTTCATTGAGCACTTCTTTGAGCAAAAATTTGAGTGCTTTTGTGTTGTAATCCGTGGATTGCTGGTTTTGTTGCTGCACAAATTCATGATAAGACGCGACAAAGGGCTTCATTTTCAAGACAAACCCCGGCTCGCATAATGACCGTAATAATTTCTCGCCAACCTGAAACATCGCCGCCGCATCCATCACAATGTGGTGCGACGAGAGCATCAAATACACATCATTATCTTGATGGATAATAAAGATTTTTGTCGGCAATTCCCGAGAAAAGTCGATTTCTCGCAGCAAACGGCTTTGTAAGTATTTTTTTACATCGATTGCTGTGTCAATGGTTTCAACCACAATCATTTGTTGTTTTAGTGCTTGCGAAACAGGAAGGATCTCGTAGCCTAAAGTCCCTTCTTTGCTGGTAAACATGGCACGGAGCATTTCATGCGTGTTAATTAAGGTTGCCCATGTTGCTTCAATTTGCTCAAGATGAATTGCATTTCCACTTATTTTCCAACCGATAGAGCAATGATAAGCCGTATTATTTTCTACTGACTGTTGTTCATACCAAATGGAAAACTGATTATAAGACAGTCGATAAAAATTATTTTGGTTACCATTGACCGGATATTCTGTTTCAGGTTCTACATGCTCAACTTGCTGATTGACCATCCACATCTCCACCAATTGCTGGGTAACAGCTTCAATGGTGGTTTCTTCGAGTAAAACCGATAGAGGAATGTTTAAACCTAATTCGGTTTGTAATTCTGAGCGAATTCGGATGGTATTGATCGAATCCATACCCAGCTCGCTTAGCGCAATCTGATCATTTATCGTTAGCGCATTGTGATTAGTCTCTTGTGCAATTAATTGGAGTAAGCGCGTTTTTATAGACTTCGCTGCCTCTTCTTTTGAGGAATGTTGGCTGAGCGAAATTTTTTCCAGTTCAACACTAACTTGATCTGGCTGGCTAAGTGTATGCGTTTTAAATACAGCAAAATGGTGATCTTTTCCATGCGTTAGACAGGTAAACAATAGTTCATTACACATTGCCGGTAAAAGCGGCTCAAATTTGCTCAATGGGATGCTTGAGGTGGAATGAGCTCCGATATTAGCCATCATGCCCGTTTTGGCCCAAGGACCCCAATCAATAACAGTAATGGGTAAATTCTTCTTATGGCGATAAGAAGCTAATTCGTGTAAACCTAAATTCGCCAAAGCATAGTCGAACTGGCCTGGTGAAGAAATGAGTGTGGCAAGAGACGAGAATAAAACAAACACTTGAAGTTCAGTGAACTCTTGAGTTAACTCATGCAAAAGCCAAGCTGAGAACACTTTGGCGGCCAGCACCTTTTCCATCGACTTAATACTTGTTTTCGCCAGTGTTTGGTCGGTATTGACCCCAGCCAAATGAAAAATACCGGATAAAGGCCGGGGTAGCGTTTTAACTAATTCGCTAAGTTGGTTTTCGCTTGCTACATCAACGCAACGGCAAAGGATATTAGCCTGGTATTTCTTAGTTAATTCGTCAATAAAACTTTGATCAGCCAGTTCAAAATGCCGATAAGTGACAATGAAATTCTTAAGACCCAAGTTGGTTACCATATGCTTAAGCATTGTTTTGCCAACACCGCCTAGGCCGCCTGTTACTAAGTAATGCCCTTCTTCAGGCAACACTGTAGGTTGAGTTTTTTGCGTAAGTTCATGTGGTTTTGTTTTACAACGATAAAGTTCATTGCCGTGAACAGCCCAGAAAGGTGTTGTAATCTCTTGGGCAACCTGCGTTTCATTGTGATTGGCAAAAAGGTAAGTAACATTTTCTTCAGTAAACCGATCGTATGCGAAATATCGGAATTTAATCGTGGGAAATTCTGTGGGGAAAGCGAGCGTCATTGCTTTCAGTAAAGAGCAGATAAGATTTTTGTAATCCGCAGATTGCGTACAAGAAACAAACGAGATGGTCTTTAAATGCCCTGGAATCTGCTCATCTTGCTTGCATAAAAAATGGTAGACTGTCTGAAAAAGGTTATAGAGGTAACCCGGATCCCTCTTCGTTTCTACATCCTGTAGCTTTTCGCGGGACATCGAGGAGAGATGAGTTGTTATGTTCAGAAGCTCATTTTTCTCTAACGTCATTGCCTCTATGACAATAAGCAAATGCCCCGTGCGAATTGTTGTACCTCCCACCAATTCACACCAATCCATGGAAGGTACACCATGCTTTGAATCTAGCAATCTTTGGAGTTGCTGCGTTTGAGGCTTTTTCAAATCGGCAACTAAGGCACAATGCGTTAATGCTTCATCCTGAGTAAGATAAACAATTTTTTCCAAACTGATGTTGTGGATTATATTGTTAGGTAATGTTTGTAATTTAACAGATTGGCAAACAATCCCATCCATTTCCATTAATACGTCATTTTGGGCGTTATAAATCGTCAGATTGGCTTCTAAATGTTCCTCAGTGTGCGCAATAATCTGTGCATGGCAACGTAACCCCGTTTTCCAATTGTCTTCTTTATACAATTTGATGTGACGGATTGCCATCGGGGCGTAAGCTTGCTCGAGTTGATCTAATCCTAAAGCCATTGTTTGGAAACAATTATCCAAAAAGGCCGCATGAGTAGTCAGTTCGCTTTCACTTGGTGCTAATTCACTTACCGTGTTTTGTGCATCAAGAATATAATAAGCTTTTTGCTTTCTAAACAAAGACCCGTAATTAACGCCTTTTGCGGCATAATTGGTATAAAATTTTTCTGCATGCTGAGGTTGCACAGTTTGATACGGGCACAAAGAGCGATTAGACACTTCCTTGCTTTTTAACAGCAAACTCGCTTCACAGACTGCTTTGTCCTGTTCGGGCAAACAAAAATAAGTCAATTTAAATTGATTTGCCGATTGTTGGCGAATGACTACTTTTAAACTTTCCTGACCCACCGATGAAAAAATAACCGGACGCAGAATAAGCAAATTATCCATTTCAATCTGCATTTGAGATTGATCAGTAAAATACGTGTCTTTAAGTTTTTCTATCAAATCCAGACTGGTCGTTATATAGTAAGAGCCTGGCAAAATACACATTTCATGAATGACATGCTGTGCGATATAAGCGTTCTCGGCTTGTGCTAAATCCAGGTTGATTTGGAATTCTAAATGCGTCGGTTCTAAAGTCATCGGTTTTAAGCGTTTTTTAGACATTGCCGACAACGCATTCGTCTTTAAATAATCCGGCAACAATTTCGTTCGGGCAAAAGGATAAGCTGGTAGGAAAACAGAAGAATCACTAGCCGTTTTAGCATTCAATAGTGCTGCAAGTCTTTGACTGTCCAAGCGGTTAGCTTTGTATAAATAGTCTAATAAATTAAAAAATAAATCTAAATCTGCTTTGTTCTTGCCATTAATTGCCAAAAAAGCCAACTCATTGAATCGCTCATTCCCTTTCAAGCAATGACTTGCCAAACTCGTTAGAACACTGTCCGGACCTATTTCAATAAACGAAGTGACTCCCAATTCATAGCCTACTTCGATCGCTTGTTTAAACCGAACCGGATTAACGATTTGCGCCTGCCAATAGTCCATTGATGCAAAATCATCATTCTTGCTATCAACTCGGTATTCTTCTGCGGTGCTTATAAATACAGGCCTTGTATTTGCGGTTGAAAAAGAGATACCGGACGCTATCAAACGCTCTTTAAAATAATGAGCTGCCGATGCAAGCAAAGGTGTGTGAAAAGCATGAGTTGTGTTTAATTTAACACTGTGAATGTGCCTTTGTTTTAGCTCCTGCAACAAGCGTTCAACCGCGTCCCCTGCTCCTGAAACCACTTGTATTTCAGGGGCATTGTAAACCGAAAGCCATAATGCAAGTTCGGGCGCCTCTGATTTAAGCTCGTTTACTAAATCTTCCACGACGTTGCTGTTCGCATAGATTTGCACCATGACACCATGGGTGAGCCCTGGATACTCACTGATTGCTAAGCTTCGTTGATTAACCATTTGTGCGGCATGTTCAAATGATAAAATCCCTGCGGTACATGCTGCGGCATATTCTCCTAAACTATGACCAATTACAAAATCCGGCATCACGCGCAGTTGGTTTAAGAGTTTGGCTAGAGAGAACTCAATCAGAAACAAACTTAGTTGAGCAGCTTGCGCATTGTCTAAAGTTGGTGAAGCTTCATCATTAAAAATATAACGTTTAATCTTATGCGGAAACTCAATGCAAGCATCGAGTTTCGCCGCATAGTGATCAAGGATGTTGCGATACAAAGGAATTACCTCATAAAGCAATCGAGTCATGTCCTTGTACACTCCACCTTGGCCAGTAAACATAAAAGCAAGTTTGGCTTTGCGTTTAGCAAAACGCTCATTCGATGCAACGGTATCAACATTATCCAGTTGCTGCAGTAGTGCTGCTTTGTTATGCCCAAACACCAACTGGCGATAACCAGGCCAACTTTTACGTTGATTAGCCTGGACTAACAAGGCGTTAAACGCTTTCTCATCGCTTTGCTGTAAAAGAATACGATACGCATCGTATAATTTTTGCATGGATTCGGCCGATTTTGCCGATAATGCGAGATACGGATAAGGAATTGTGGTACATGAGGAATTAAGTTCCTGGTTGGAGGATTCTTCAGCCCCCAAAATCACATGGGCGTTTGAGCCGCTCATACCAAACGAACTCACTGCCCCAATAATATTTTGCTTAACTATAATCTGTGCGGGAAACTCAGCTTTGCATAAATCACGTCGCAACTCAGGATTTAAGCAATTCGCTGCGGTATGAGGAGGGACAATATGGTGATAAATACATAAACTGGTTTTAATCACCCCCGCAATACCTGCCGCGGCTTCGCAATGCGCGATATTTCCTTTCACTGAACCAATGTATAAGGGTTGTTCTCTGCCTTGATAAATTTCAGACAATGCCGAAAATTCGATTTTATCGCCTAAATCAGTTCCTGTTCCATGCGTCTCAACATAGTTAATTGCTTCCGCCGATAATTTGGCATCTTTTAATGCTTCTTTAATAACGCGCTTTTGTGATTCTTTAGATGGTGCAGTAATTCCGTTGGTTTTCCCGTCGCTGTTAATGGCACTTCCAAGAATATTGGCATAGATTCGTCGCTTATCATTAAGGGCTTCTTGGTGCCTTTGCAGGATAATGACCCCTACCCCTTCACCCCGGGCGAAACCGTCAGCCGCTTTGCTAAAGGGTTTACATCGCCCGTCTTTGGCCAATAAACCTGCACTGGCTAAGTCAAGATTGTAGTCAACAGTTAAGATTAAAGTAACCCCGCCCACAATCGCCAAATCACACTGATTGAGCTGCAAAGCTTTCACGGCTTGGTGCAAGGCAACTAATGAAGAAGAACAAGCTGTATCGACAACAAAATTCGGGCCTATTAAATCAAAATGATAAGCAATCCGGCCTGCCGCCATACTTCCTAAAGATCCTTTGCTGTGGAATCCGGTGAATTCCCCGGAATTGTGCATGACCCGTGAATAATCTTGGGTACCCAACCCAATAAAGACACCACAGTTGGTGCCTTTGACCGTTTCTGGATCAATATTCGCATCCTCAAAAGCATGATAAGTTTGTTCCAGTAAGATCCGATGTTGCGGATCCATGTGCGCTGCTTCTTTAGGCGATATTGAAAAAAATTGGTGATCAAATTCCCACGGATTCCTACGCAAAAATCCACCATGTCGGATTGACTGCGGCAGCGTATCTAACGCCACATTCCAGCGATCAGCGGGAATGTCTGAAGTCGCATCCATCCCTTGAGTGATTACTTCGTAAAAATGAGCCAATGAATCAGCCTGGCCCGCAAACTCGCAGGCCATACCAATGATTGAAATAGGTGAGTGCAACTTCAATTTGATTACCTCTTAAAACATAAGTACCCAGCCCCTACCACACTGTCACTAAGTTAAGATCCAATAATCCGCGACCATGAGTGACGCAGATAGGATCACTTAGTTTAATAGCCAGTGATCTTCTTAAAACGATGCAGCTTGCCGGTACGATTGTTCAATCGCTGAGATCGCAAAATCCGCAGAGCGGATAGACCCCTCAAAAAAACCCTGACATTGTGAAAACGCTTCACCGCAAATGTGAACATTTTTATGCTGGCCATTTTCTCGCAACGAAAAGGCTTTCAGCGTTTGCATGATTAAACTGGATTGCGCCCCAACCTTCCATAAATGAACTGCTGCACCAAAAGGAGGGCGCCCCCAATCGCGGATTCCCCATTCGTCAACCGAGGGTTTGATTGGCAAACTAAAATGCTGCTGCAGGGTTTTTTCAATCTCATTTTTGAAAAATTCATTTTTATTGACCTGCGGGAGATACTGATAACCTTCAAAGTCATCCACATTATCTTCCACATAATGCCGCCAATATTGATGCCAAGGGCCATCACAATACAGCATAGCCATACCGTAGGTTTCGCCTTTTTCTTCTTTGAATTCCAAATGCGCAGCCCGAATAGGGGCAAACTCACCACTGGTGGGTTTGGCATCTAACTCCCAAGGCGGGTTTTTCATGGTTGCGGTTACCCAGATAATCGGGATTGGCGATACGCTATCAAGCAAGGTATTAATCGTGGCAGGCAAGCAAGCGGCTAATTTTTTCAAAGGATACTGAGGAATTGCCAGAACAACATGCTCGCATGTGAGCTCTTCAACCTTTCTTGATTGCACCTGCTCTATCTTCAAGCAAATAGTTTGCTTATCTATTTCATTCATGGCTTGTAAATGATGATTCACATGAATATCGACGCCCAAGGAGCGAAGCTCTTTTTCAATAAGATTTATCATTTGAATCATACCTCCCTCCGGGATATAGGAAGGTTGCTTCATGAGGCGCAAATTAAGGAGAAAAATGATCCAGTCAATGGCATTTTGATTATCATTTTTCATGTTGTAGTAAGCACCTTTTTCTCGGAAAAATTCCACTGCTTCGTAAGAAAGGACATCGGAAAATACATTCCATGCCCCCTGCTGATAAAGAGGCTTATTTTTGTAAGTCGCCGTATTTCGAAGTGTCTCAAGAGCTGCATTGCGGTGCGGATTAGCCAAGTCGTCCGTATGCAGATCCCACTGGTTACCCAATATTTTTTTCATTCCTAATTCAAGTAAAGTGATATCTGCGCCAATCTCAGGGTGCTTTAAAATAAGTTCTCGTTCTTCAGCGGTCAGTGCTTCAAAATTAGGCGTCGAAGAAGAACTCGCTTCCCCTTGCTCAATGTGTTTCACCGGAATTTGTAATTCCTGCATAAAGCGGTGTGTCTCTGTTTGGTAATCGGGCTCAATTCGCAAGGCTCCGTAAGCGGGTTTAAATAAGCCATTGGCAAACGATCCGGTTTGAATCCGCCCACCTAAGAAAGGCAGGGACTCAAACACCGCTATGCTTTTTTCCGGAAAGGATTTTTTTAAGCGATAGGCGCTGTATAATCCTGATATGCCGCCCCCGATAATCGCAATATCTATTTTTTTCATTTTTTTTCTACCTTCTCAAGCAACACAGCTCATGTGCTCGTCAATAAAGCTGGCTAATTTTCCAATGGTGTAATACTCAAATAAATCTTCCGTGCGAATCTCAACATTAAAATGCTTGCTCAAGCGTAAAGTGAGCATTTGAAGATCAACTGAATCAAGCCCAAGATCAGCAAAGCTGATCTCTGAATCCGAATCAATGTCGTCTTGAATGATTTCCGCAACCATCTTAGCCACTGTTTCTTCTAGAGAAAGCTCCTCCTGCTTAGCGGTTAGCTTTTGGAAGTGCTCGGGAGTTTTCATTGCAGCTAGAATTTCCATTAATTTTTTTCTATCTGCCTTAGCACTCACTGCTTGCCTTGGAATAGCGTCGAGGATTTTCATCCGCTTGGGCAACATATGCTTGGGTAATTTTTTCTCCATCTTCTCGCGAACCTGAGCTAACCAGCTTTCCTCATGGTTTGGTACTGTCGTTGGCACCAAGGCGATAATTAAATCCCCTTCAATTAATAAAGCCCCCACATCATGCACTTCTGGCAGTGTCGAAAATTGATATTCGATTTCGGCCAACTCAACGCGTTGACCATTAATTTTGACCTGATCATCCAGACGGCCTAAACAATAGATATTCCCTTCAGCATCCACGCGGCACCGATCGCCGGAAAAGTAGAGCCGGTGATACATGGATTGCGGATCCATTTCTAGCGGATTTTGAACAAATCGTTCATTCGTTAAGCCTTCATCATTCACATAACCATTTGCCAACGACACCCCGCTAATACATAACTCCCCTTCTGAATTAGGCAGGGTAGGTATAATTTTTCCGTCATCAGTTTTTAAATAAAATGCCATATTGTAAATAGCAGGACCAATAGGAAGTGCCTCTCTATCTTGTGGTGCTTCAATTTTCCAGCCACTCGCCATGATGGTCGCTTCAGTAGGGCCATACACATTATGAAATACGGTATTCGGCAATTGCGCCAAGGCCTTCTCAGCCAACGCTGGCCTGAAAACTTCCCCCCCCACACAGACGTGTTTTAAGCTGCGGCATGCAGAAAAATTGGGTGTGTTGACTAGAAGGGTCAACATGGTCGGTACCGTAGTGATGTGGGTCGCTTGATGGCGAATAATCGCGTCGGTAATTTCGCGACTATCCAATTTTCTTAAGCCGCCGATTAAGCCAATACTACCGCCTATCATCAAGGGCGCCATTAACTCATGCATAGACGGATCAAAAGAAGGGTTGATCGTTTGCAGCCAAATATCGTTAGGCTCAAAGGAGGTATAATCCATAATCCAGGCAAAATGGTTATGAGCCGCTTCATGAGAAACAGCCACCGCTTTCGGCCGCCCCGTCGAGCCAGAAGTGAAAATAATATACATGGGATCGCGCAGCTTTATCGTCAAGGGAAGGTTTGCGTTGGAATACTGCGCCAACTTTATGGCATCTAAATTGACCAGACGAGCTGTTAACTCTTGCTCTTTAGCGAACAGCTCTGAACGATTTACCAGAATGATTTTGGCATCAATTTTACCCGTCATGTAATTGATTAAATCAGCAGGGTAGAATGGATCGATAGGGACGTAAATCGCTCCCGCTTTGGCAATAGCCATCAGGGATAAAACACGCTCAGGATCATGGGTCATACACACACCGACACTGTCGCCTGGTGCAATGTGTAATTCTTCACGTAAATAATGGGCTAATTGATTCGCTTTATCATTTAAATCACGGTAATTTAAAAAACAATTCTCACTAAAAACAGCTCGGTTTGAGCCAGAAATAAGAACTTGTTCTTCAAATAATTGATGGGGAAACTTTCCCTCGTAAGTCATTTTATTCATAAATAACGTCCTAAATTTGAATTAATGTGGGAAGCGAGATCATCAACATGAGGGATATTCAGCATGGTGAAGTGATTACCACTCACATTCTTGCCAATCGTAATGCATTTTGTATCTTGGTCAGTGAAGTCATAGGCCAATCGATCGCTTGCATGAATCATATGCGCTTCCACCTCTGGGTATTCGCGATAGACATACCGACTTAGCGCCCGTAGGCAGTGTTTCCTGGTTTCTAAAATTGCTTCCAGCCGATGAGGCTTTAAACATCGGTGAAGTAATTCGAGCAGGGTATTTTCTTCACATTGATAGACATCATGTTTTTCTATCATTTGTTGCGAAAAAATAGTGCTTGCTAATACGCGCAGCTCAAACAAACGTTCGGCATGATAATCGCGCATAGCAAGAGGTAAGTTTGGGTCAAGCAAGAATACAGGGAACTCCCTTTTCTTTTTTGCCGCGAGCATCGCTGCCATTTCATAAGCAACCAGACCACCAAAGGAATGACCTGCAAGCACGTAATTTACATCCGGGTAAGACTGGGATAAAAAATCTAAATAAGTTGCAGCAAAAGCTTCGATTGACTCGCAATGGCCAACGACAGAATGAACATAGCTCACACCAACAAGGGGGAAATGAAGCTTTCTAGCCAACTCATAAAAAGAAGCAATTGATCCATCAGCCCCGTGTACCATGATAAAAATTGTCGAGCCTCCTGAATCGAGAGGGGATAAGCCGAATTGCTGGGCAAAATTGGTTAATAACTGATTCATGATTTACTGTTCCTGCTGGCTTTGGGAGTTTTTAATCAATTGGACATAGAAACGAATGCTATTAAGATAATTGGCGATGGAAATCCGCTCATTAATGCCATGATACCCTTTAAAATCGTCCATCGTGCCGCGAATAAAAAGAAACTGATACGCATTATCCGTTAAAGCGGCAAAATGCCTACCGTCAGTACCGCCGATAGTGAGCACAGGTGCTACCAAGACTGAGTCCTGATCGATTTGCTGGGCAGAGTTACTAATGACATGAAACCCATAGGCATTGGTGTCTGCTAGCACAGGTCCGTTAAAAGTATCGAGGACTTTGATTTCAACCGGCAAATCTTTTAGTACTTTTTGCAGATGTTTGACTACTTCGTCTTTAGTATCCCCTGGATATAAGCGGTAATTGATCGTAGCCCTTGCCAACTCGGGAAGTATATTTTGCTTCACACCTGCGTTAAAAAGGGTTGGTGCAGCGGTAGTTCGCATCATGGCATTCATGAGCGGATTTTCGATAAGTTTGGCTGTAAGGAGCGGTTTAAATAACCATAAATTCGCCATAATCAGCCTTTTAGAAAAAGGTAAGTAAGGCGCCATTTTTTGAAACAAAGGAAAAACTAAGGAGTCAGCATGAACTGGCATATCATGCGCTTTTATCCTCGCAATGGCTCCACCTAAAATATCTATCGGAGTTTTTTGCGGTGGTTTGGCTGAATGCCCGCTTTCCCCTCCAACCGACAGCTCAATATTAAGCTGCCCCTTTTGTCCAATCCCGATCAAACATAAAGGCGATTTAAGCTCCGGGAGCATTTTTTCAAGAATCGCTCCTCCTTCATCGATAATGTAACACAATTTACCCTCTTCCGCCTTTAACCATTCCGCTGCTTTTTTAGCGGTAGGTCCACCAACTTCCTCATCATCACCAAGATAGATGTAAATAGTTCTTTGCAGTTGAAAATTCTCCTGCATCAACCGACTTACCGCCTCTAAAATCGCCACCAAACTGGTTTTCATATCCAAAGCGCCTCGCCCACAAATATAACCTTCCTTCACTTGGCCTGAAAAAGGAGGGAACGACCATTGATCATATTCCGTGGGAGGCACTGGAACGACATCTTGATGGGCAATTAGCAGCATAGGTTCTAAGGACGAATCATTACCTTGCCATTTTAAGAGAAGCGCAAATTCCCCAAATCGTTGTATTTCGACCCGTTTGAATAATTCAGCATAGGTAGTAAACAAATAGTCATGCAAAGCCTTAAAAGCTTCAGGATTCGCATTGACTAAAGGTTGCTCTGAAATAGTCTCAAATTGAATCACTTGACTTAAGCGGGAAATCGCCGAATCTTCTTCAATTTCAAGTTTAACCTGTTCACGCACTGGCGGCGCAGAAGGTTTGCTAAGCAAAGCTCGAAGTACTATCACGCCGAGCCCTACAATAACCAATACTCCTACAGAGAGAACCCACATCATGTTTTACCTTTTCTTATTCTGCGACCGAGCATAGTTCGTTATCCTCTTGTTCTCTGAGGCCGACACCATTGCTGTACTTAATCGATAATAATGAGCCTGTAGTGAGAATCACCACCGCAACCATAAAAGGAAGAACAGTCAATATCGGCTGTAAAAAAGCAGACATTAAAGGCGCAATACCCCAGGCCAACGAATTAATTGAGGATGAAACACCCATGATTCTTCCCTGAAATTCGCGTTCAGTCTCGTTAGACAGGATACTTAGAATCACCACATAAACACTAGGAACCACAATCGCCATGAGAGCGACACAACTCCAGAAGACCCAAATATTCTCAAAGCAAATGATCATCGCGATCAAAATTGGCTGCGGTATTATGCCTAAGAGCAAACTCTTGCGAAGGCTTACCCGCTTGGTTACAGCCGGAATAATAAGCAGCAACGATATCGCGAAAAAAACCGAAAAATAAGTGAGTAAGACGGATTCCATCAAACTATCAAATTGAAAAACCTGCAGGGAATAAGCAGATAAATAATTAAAAAACATGTAATAGCCGATTAGAAAAATGCCCAAAATAAAAATGGGTAACCGGGTTTGGTGAATTTTAAACGCGTAGTAAATATTCACCATCGCAGAAAATAAATTTAACTTAATGCTTCGATTCCCTGGATAAGTTTCTTTGAAGGAAAAAACAATTAACAAAAAGGTTAGTAAAGGCAATACAGCAGTAATATAAAAAGGAGTTGCATAAGAGAACACATGGCTTAGCAAAATGTCAGTTGAAAACACACCGCCTATAACCGGTCCTATAGAAAATCCGACTGCATTCGCAGCTGTGATAATACTGATATTTCTGGACTTTGTTTGTTCCGTACTCATATCAATGATAGCAGCTTGGGCAATAGGCAAACTTGCCGCAGTTATTCCGCAAATGATGCGCCCTAAAAGGATGATAGAGATACTATTCAGACTAACCCCTGCACCCGTGATGATTAAGCCAAACAAGTTACCTAGCAGGCAAACGAGCAAGGTCGGCTTTCGCCCATACTTGTCTGATAATGCCCCCAAAAACGGTGATCCCAAAAACATCATTAAGGGATACATCGCCAAGACCAGGCCATAGACGTAATAACGGACTTCAATAGGGGTCGCCGCATTAAATAAATCGGTACTGTTATTGATAAACAAAGGGGTGAGTATCGGGAAAATCAGGGCTAACCCTGCAGCATCCACAAAAATAGTCAAAAACAAAGAAAGAACCGCTATTTTCGATCTATTCCCTTCTGGTTTATTTGTCGCTTCTTGCATTTTTTCTCCTTAGGTTTCCTGGGCGGTCGCTGTAATCACCAATTCACGAATACAAACTTGCTGCGGTTGTGTATATAAATAAAGTGCAGCCTGGGCGACATCTTCTGGCCTTAATACATAATTTAAAGTCGATTTCCAATCGGTATAGGCTTTAATGATGTCTTCTGAACTCGTGTGACTCAATAAATCCGTTTCGACAACGCCTGGGGCTATGGTTGAAACACGGACATTGTGTTTTGCCACATCAGCGCGAATGCTTTCTGAAAGCGCATGAACCGCAAATTTAGAGGCACAATAACCAGCATGGAAAGTAAAAGTTTTGCGTCCGGCAATTGAACTGATATTGATAATAGTGCCATGCTTGCGTTGGATCATACTATTTAAAACGCAGTGGATTCCATTTAATACACCCAATACATTGACATCCAGCATCGTTTTTAATTCATCTGGATTTTGGGTCTGCGGGTCGCCTAGTAGCATCACTCCGGCATTATTGATTAGACAATCCACTTCACCGAATTGCTGCACTGCTTTATCAAGCGCCTTTTGAAATTGTGCCACATCACGAACATCCACTTCTTCGCATAGCGCATTGGGCAGGTTTAACGAACGTAACCGCTCAATACGTCGCGCTGCCAATAATAAAGGAAAACCAGCTTCGGAAAATAGCTTGGCAATAGCTTCCCCAATACCAGAGCTTGCTCCGGTGATGACCACTAATGACTTAGGCTTAGGTTGCATATTACTCCCCTTGCTCCTGTTGGCCATTTTTAGGATAGTAAAAATGGTCACAATGCGAATCGCCTTTCATTAGCGTTTTAGTTCGTTTAAATCCGATGTTGGGATTAAAGCCTTTCACATTATGTAAATCTTTGTTGCACTCCAGAATAGCTAACCATTCAGCGCCGCCAATCATTTTCGATAACTCATGGATAGGACAACTTGTGCAGTGTAACTGCGAACCTTCTGCACGTTTTTCAACCGTAAATTTAAACCCTAAAGGTGCTAGGGGCTCCCATACCATACGAATGAAATGATCAATAGAGTGGTCATCCTCTTTCGCTGCCGCATTCGACCAGCGAATTTGTTCTTCGCAAGCAACCAAAGCAGAGGTTAATTCCGCTATTTTTTCACCATATTCTTGCTTTAATTGCTCTAATAAATTAACCGTGAAATGCATGTTTTTAATGTAGGTGTTGACTGCATCTTCCGGCTTGCAGTTTAACCACTGCTCACGCTCAGCTTTAGGGGCTATTGTTTCTGCTAACTCCCCTACCTTGGTTCCGAATTCATTTTCTAATTCTTGAATCAATTTGGCAGTGAACTGGATGCTATGTAATATCCCATGGCTCATAATTATTATTCCTGTGTAATTAAAGTTTTTGCAAAACACCCTGACGCACTAGGTTCATAAGGTAAGTTGTAAATAGTTTTGTATCCATTGGGTGACAACGAATATCCGTTTCTCGCAAGCATTCTGCTACCTTTTTACCGCTATAACAACGATTCGAAAATAAAGGTCTGTCATCAAACATCGGTAAAAGAGGAATCATCGGATTGCTTCTATTCTGTTGGCGTTCCCTACGCAATCGCTCACGCCAGTCATCAAATGATTCCGTGCTAAGCGGATAGCCCGCCTCTCTGATCATTTGAACCATTTCAATCCAACGCACCGGCGTCGCATTGACCAGATTGTATTTCTCACCCATCGTGTGCTTTTGTAAGGACAAATGCACTAACGCCCTGCTGACATAATCAATAGGAACCACGTCAACATAAGCATCGTTATCCGGAGCAAAACCTAAATCAATACATCCCCGCAACATAATCCCAACGAAATCAGATGCGGAACATACCCCTGTGCGGCTATCGCCAGAAATATTCCCTGGCCGATAAATGGTGACCGGAATCCCGCGTTTTTCAGCTTCATTAATAAGACGCTCGGAAACCCACTTGCTTTCATCGTATCCGGTATGAAACCCATAGCTGTTTTCAAGAGGTAGGGTTTCATCCGCATGAGCTAGACCGACGTAATTCTCTGAATCATAAACAGCAATTGAAGAAACATGGTGAATATGCTTGGTCCTTGTCTGGCAAGCAAATTCAATGACATGCCTAGTCCCTTGCACATTAATTTTGCGCAAGTTGCGATAAGGATCGATGAAGCTCAATCTGGCTGCGCAATGGTAAACAGAATGAATTGTTTCGGCTAATTCAAAATACTGCTGCTCAGAAAGACCAAAACGAGCCACTGATAAATCACCCAAGACAAGATGAATCCGCTCTCTTTGCTCAAGGCCTGATAAACCATACTGAGCAAACGCTTTCTCCAAACGAGAAAAGCCTTCCTCCAAAGATGGGGCTCTGATTAAACAATAGAGTTTGGAGCTGGTTTTCTGCAACAACTCATGCACAATAAAACTACCTAAAAATCCGGCAGCACCCGTGATAAGAACAGCGAAAGGATTAGCATCATATTGAAACTGTGTTGGCGGTTGTAAATTGGCATCTAAAACTAAATCTTGGGCTGCCTCGCTCGCCCGACCTGCCAAAGCTTTCGCCACACCTTGCGTTTGGGCTGTAGAAATTAGACTGGCTATGGATTCCACGGTCGGGGCTTCAAAAAGGGCATTCAAGGGAAGATTCAAATGAAAGGCTTCCTTAACCAAAGCAATTAACTCCACCCCTAACATGGAATCACCGCCAAGATCAAAAAAGTTATCGTGAACACCGATGGGTGCTATTCGCAACAGCCGAGTGAAAATGGCAACTAATTGTTGTTCTATCTCATTACGCGGTGCAATCAATTCTGTTTTTAAATTTGGCCTTTTGTATTGAGCAACATCCTCAGTGTTTTTTGAAACTGAGGCCTGGATAGAAGCAGAAGGCTCTCGCCGTTCTATCCAATACCTTTTATGTTCGAAGGGATAAGTCGGTAACGGTGTACGCTGCGAAGTGTTATGTAACGCATCCCATTGGGGTTCGATACCCATCAACCAAAGTGTGCCTAACGCCGTTAGCATGGAAAAACGATCATCATCATTAACGTAAGGAAGAGACGTCACAACCCATTGGGGTGTTTGGTTTTCATTCACTTGCTTCATTGCTTGAGTGAGACTATCCCCTATTCCGACTTCTAAAAACAATTGATCAGGTCGCTTCGTAAGTTTAGCTAACTGCTCTGGTAAGGAAGAACCGCTCTGTTCTAAAGACCAATAGGTTGCGTCTTTAAATTCTTCATTTCGAACCAATTCACCACTTAGCCGAGATACCAATGGAATTTGCGGATTTTGGCAATTCAGTTGTGAAGTGGAGAGTTTGCCTGCGATGAGTGATAGAGCATCGGTTAAAGAAATCACGTTAGCTAGACACGCCGCTACATAAGCACCTACCCCCTCACCGAATAGGGCTTGTGGTTCGATACCCCATGCCATCCATAATTGGGCAAGGGAATACTCAATGGTAAAAAGTAATAATTGATTGATTTTTCCGGGAATTTCAGCAGAAGTTATCGCCTGTTTTGTCGTAGTGTACAAGACCGAATGCAAATCGATTCCCATTAAGTTTCGCACTAATTGAGAGCAGGCATCAAAGGTTTGCCGATAAACTTTTTCGGTTTGATAAAGCTCAGCGGTCATCCCTGTCTGCAAATCACTTTGCGCAGGAAAAATAAAGCTGATTGAACGGCGGCGCTCGTCAACGACAGCGCTTTTGATTTTAGTCAATTCATTCTGTAGAAAGATGTCCGCTGCTTGCGCTATGTCACGACAAACTAGAAAACGGCGATGGGCAAAGGCATGTCGCCCAACTTGTAACGTATATGAGACATCAGCAAGATCAGATGAATGCACTTTTAGATAATGCCCTAAACGCTGTTGCATTTGCGATAAAACTTTAAGAGATCGCCCAGAAAACGGGAGTATTTGCCATCCCGTTTCTTGATGTTTTTTTTGCAGCTCAGGGGCTTGTTCTAATACAACGTGGCTATTTGTTCCACCAATGCCGAAAGAACTTACACAACCTCGTCTTGGATTTCCTGGATTAAATTTTGCACCTTGGCTGACAAAGAAAGGACTGTCGTTGAAATCAATATGATGATTAGGCCGCTCAAAATGTAAGCTCGGGGGAATTTCAGCATTTTTCAGGGCTAATACGGCTTTAATGAATCCAGTGATACCCGAAGCAGCATTTAAATGACCTATATTTGTCTTTGCTGAACCTAGGGCACAAAATCCTGATTCATTGGTGTATTTTCTGAAAGCAAGTTTCAAAGCCTCCACTTCGATAGGATCCCCTAATACAGTCCCAGTACCATGTGCTTCAACAAAAGAAATGGTCGAGGGATCAACATTAGCAAGTTCCAATGCTTCAGTAATCACTTCCATCTGGCCTTCCACACTGGGTGCGGTAAAGCCGGTTTTATTGGCGCCATCATTATTAATCGCTGAACCGCGAATAACAGCGTGGATACAATCCCTGTCTTCAATCGCTTTGCTTAATGGTTTTAGCAAAACGACCCCCACACCCTGACCAAAAACAGTACCACGTGCATTATCATCAAACACCCGGCAGTGCCCATCTGGAGAAAAAATACCGCCTGATTGATATAAATAACCTGCTTTATGAGGGACATCGATGGCAGCACCGCCAGCCAATGCCATGTCACACTCGCCAGACATTAAACTTTGACAGGCAAGGTGCAAAGCAACCATGGAGCTTGAGCATGCTGTTTGTACCGTGATGCTTGGTCCGCGTAAATTTAATTTGTACGATGTTCTGGTACTAACATAGTCTTTGTCATTGGCAATGAGCACCTGATTGGCTAATGAAGGCTCATGTAGTTCAGGGCAGGTGATTAAATTGAATAATAGATAAGTGTTTTTACTGGCGCTCGCAAACGTGCCTATACGGCCTGCAAAATTGAAAGGATTATACCCTGCACATTCCAACGCTTCCCAGGCGCACTCTAAAAAAATCCGTTGCTGGGGATCGATGAGCTCTGCTTCCCGTGGTGGAATATTAAAAAAAGAAGCATCAAATCCCGCGATATCATCCAAAATGCCTTTAGCAGCAACATAGTTGGAGTCAAGCCGTAATTGTTCGGGAACACCCGCTTCCTTAAGTTCTTCGTCAGAAAAAAAACTGATCGATTCAACCCCGTTTTTTAAGTTTTCCCAGAATTGGTCAATGTTATTTGCACCGGGGAAACGGCCTGCCAACCCTATAACCGCAATACCGAATTGAAGCAGATGGTCATCTATATTATTCATGTTTTCTCACTTAGACTTTTCGCATGTCACTCCCTACATGCGCTATTAACTTTTCTTTTTGACCGATGTAGGTTGGGCCTTGGCTCTTGGCCTAACCTACACTAATCAATCAACTGGAATATCTGCAAGTTTTGGATTACGCCGTTTTTGTTGTTTAGCCATCCAATCTCTCCGTGTATTCGCACGATTACTTGCCTGGGCAGATGCTGTTGATTCGTCTTGCTTAGCAAATAAGGTGGCAACCTTGCGGACAGTTGGGTATTCAAACAGTTTAACGATAGGTATTTTGCGCTCGAAAAACTCCTGCAATTGACCATGAATCCTGACTAACAAGAGAGAATGCCCGCCCATATCAAAGAAATTATCATCGATACCAACTCGTTCCACACGCAGTACCTCGGCATAAATTTCAGCGATTTTTTGTTCGATTTCGCTAGTCGGTGCTGCATAAGCGTTGTTTAATTGCGGAGAAAGTTCTTCAGGTTTTGGCAAAGCCTTGTGATCGATTTTCCCGTTTGGCGTTAAAGGAAATTGTTCTAGAAATACAAACGCTGAAGGCACCATATAGCTTGGTAATTTCTCCAACAATAAATGGCGCAATTGGGTATTTGTGTAAGTTTCTTTATCGTAGGCCAAAAGATAAGCAACGATATAATTTTCTCCAAAACCGTCCTCGGTAATCCGGACAATCGCCTTATCAATGCCATCAAGCCCATTGAGAGCAGTTTCTATTTCGCCTAGCTCGATACGAAATCCCCGCACTTTGACTTGTTGATCAACGCGGCTTAAATATTCTAAAACACCATCTGGGCGAAATCGGACCAAATCGCCGGTACGGTACATCTTGTGACGGTTTTGGTTAAACGGATCAGGCGTAAATCGTTCTGCGGTTAATTCGGGTAGGTTACGATATCCGTGGGCAACACCAAGCCCACTGATATAAAGTTCCCCTGGCACCCCTATAGGCACAGGGTGCTTAAACTCATCCAATACATAAACCTGAGTATTGCCTAAGGGTTTCCCAATGGGAATTAACTCATCCGCGGATTCAACATGCCATAACGTCGACCAAATCGTAGTTTCGGTAGGCCCATACAAATTCCATAAATCACACCCTCTATCCAATAAATCACGGGCAAGCTCTTGTGACATGTGTTCCCCGCCGCAAAGTGCTTTTAGGCCAGCATGTCCCGTCCAACCAGTACTTATCAACATTCGCCAAGTGGCTGGGGTTGCTTGCATTGCCGTAATCCTTTTGTTGCTCATGGTTAAAGCGAGTTTTTCACCATCGATACTCATCTCTTTTGAAGCTAAAAAGACTTGGGCACCGGTGGTTAGCGGCAGATAAAGTTCAAGGCCGGCAATATCAAAAGAAATAGTGGTCACCGCTAACAAAACGTCGGAAGACTGCCAATTTAATTGTGAATTCATCGAGCTTAAAAAGTTACTTAATGCTCGATGAGGAATTTCTACGCCCTTCGGTGTTCCGGTTGAGCCGGAAGTGTAAATAACATACGCCAAATCGTCTTTTTTCTGTTCAAAAACAGGCTGGGCATGTGAACGAGTACTGATCGCTGGCCAATCGGATCGCAAATTAACGTTGTGATAATTTCCAACTGGTAAATTCTCGCAGGTGGAAGTTTCAGTCAGAACAATGGCTAATTGCGCGTCGTTCAGCATAAAGGCCAATCGCTCTTTAGGGTATCCGGGATCAAGCGGTACATAAGCACCGCCTGCTTTTAAGATCCCTAAGAGAGCTACAATGAGATCGACTGAGCGTTCAAGACAAATTCCTACCAATACATTCGGCCCTACTCCTAATTCGCGCAAATAGTGGGCTAGACAGTTAGAACGTTCATTCAACTCTCTGTAAGACAGGTGCCCGTCTTCACACTGGACTGCAATCTTTTCCTCATGCATTTCTGCTTGCAGAGAGAAAGAGTGATAGACAAATGGTGCCATTTCCGCCATGACATCGTGAGTTTTATTCCACTCTTCGACCACCAGCTTATGTTCATCAAGCGGGAGTAAAGGAATAGTCTTATATTCGGTATCATAAGCCGCGGCCATCGCCTTAAGCGTGTTCAGGTAGTAATGCGATAAAGATTCAATCTGTTGCTGCGCCAACACCCCAGTATCGACATCTAAGAAAAACAAAAGCTCCGAGCTAGCTTGGGAAATATCCAAATGGAAATAGGCAGTTAAGGGGAAGTAGGTCTGATCAGAAGGACTCTTCCAGCCTAAAACAGATAAATCAGGGACATTTTCCAAAGCTTTATAGACATGGAAATGGATGTAGTTAAATCCCGTTTCAAAAAGTTGATTCCCATCTCCAAACGTCCTTACTAGTTCAGCCAGGGGAAAACGCCTGTGCGGCAGCATGTTTCGTTCTGTTTGGAAAGTATCGTGTACCAATTCTATCCAATTTTTACTGTGTAATTTGAGGTGGAAAGGTACTGTATTTAGAAACATTCCGATAACACGGTCCGAATCCAATTCTTCTGGGCGGCCATTGGCTAACAACCCAGTTGTCACTTCACTGCGTCCGGTTAAAAGACCTACCACGCGCATATGTGCTGCAAGCAATACCGATTTAAAAGGCACTTCAGCAATCGCAGCTAGCCCTTGTAATCCTTTTAGGGTTGAACGTGGGACTTGGACAGTCATGCGGATATGATTTCCTGGGCCTGCTTTACGATGTGCAGGCCAGCGCGGCAATTCACTACGCGCAATCCCAGAAAGTTTCTCTTGCCAATAAGCTAAAGAAGTCTCTGAAGCCATGGTTTGTCGCTCCAATGCAACAAAATCACGGTAGTTAATTTTAGGGGCAGGATTAAGCGGAGGATTCTGTTTCTTCAATAAAGCCCCATAAATAGTGAAAAACTCAGTGACCATCAGCCCCATGCTCCAGCCATCAAACAAGGGATGGCTGAAGGTGAATTGGCTCTCGACAAGACTTCGTTTGTGAATAGCAAGTCGTAAAAAAGGCGCCTTAGTCCAGTCAAATTTGCGCCATTTTTCCTGCCGCATGAACTGATCGATTTCTTGCTCTTGGGCTTGCGAAGCCAAGTGCTGAATATCAAACAAAGTAACCGGTATCCTTACCTCAGGATGAACAAATTGCAGAGGTTCGCTGTAGTGAATAGTGTCAAAAGAAGTGCGCAATAAAGGATGGCGCTGGCTTAACTTTGCCAAAGCCTCATGCACGCACGCTAGCTCTAGGGGAAGGCCAATGTGCAAGCCCATGACATAAATTTCATAGTCCGGGCTAAATTCACTATGAAAAACAAGCCCTTCCTGCATCTTACTTAATGGATAAGCATCTTCAATAGAAGCAGGTAATTTTATGAAATCTTCCCGGTTAATCAAGCAGAAAGGCTCTAGTGCAGCAAGCTTATCATTCGACTTATTATTTTTTTCAATCAAAGCGGCGACTTCGGCAACTGTAGCATTAGAATACAACTGCTGTAGAGTCACCTCTATCTCCAAATCGCGCAATTTAGCAACAGCACGTAAAACCAAAAGTGAATCACCGCCTAAATCAAAGAAATTATCATTGATCCCAATGCGTTCAACACCCAAAACGGTTTCATAAACACTGCAAAGTATTTTTTCGATTTCGGTCACAGGGGCAACATAAGCCCTGTCTGCATCGACAGTGATTGAGGTGCTGATTTGGAGTAATGATTTCCTGTCCACTTTGCCATTCGACAAAAGGGGTAACCGATCAAGCTGCTGATAAATTGCAGGAACCATGTACTCCGGTAACCGTTCGCTTAAATACCCCCTTAATACTGAAGGCTGTGGGTTTTCTACTGAACTAGTCACATAGTACACAGCAAGACGTTGGCCACCTGTTGCATCGCGAACCGCTAGAGCGACCGCTTCAGCAACTAAAGGATGCGAACAGAGTGCTAACTCAATTTCTTCCAACTCGATACGAAATCCGCGGATTTTAACCTGGTTATCAATACGGCCTAAATATTCAATTGACCCTTCATCATTAAACCGACAAAGGTCGCCTGTTTTATATAACCTTGCCTTGAGATCACTCGAAAATGGATGCTGGACGAATCGTTCAGCGGTTAGTTCAGGCCGATTTAAATAGCCTTTTGCTAACCCAACGCCACCGATAAATAATTCCCCTGGAATGCCGATTGGAACAGGAAGAAGGTTGCTATCCAATATGTATAGCTGGGTATTGGCAATAGGCTTACCTATAAGCACGCGTGGGATTGCTTTATCGCGGGGACAATTCCAAAACGAAACATCGATAGAGGCTTCTGTCGGCCCGTATAAATTGTATAGCCCCGCATTAAGTTTAGAAAAACAGACTTTTACCAATTCGGGATTTAATGCCTCACCGCTACAGAAAATACGTCTGAGCGCCTGACAGTGCCCCACCTTTTCGTTGTCTAAGAAAGGCTTTAACATCGAAGGGACAAAATGGATTGTGGTAATGTCGTGTTGTTGAATTGTATTGACTAGGTAGTCTGGATCTTTATGACCGCCTGGTTCGCTCATATAGAGTGAAGCCCCGACCGTTAGCGGCCAAAAAAACTCCCAAACTGAAACATCAAATGTATAAGGAGTTTTCTGTAAAACACGATCTTGGGCATTTAATTGATATTCATCCTGCATCCAAAGAATACGGTTACGAATACCACGATGCGGAACTATCACGCCTTTGGGTTTACCTGTGGATCCTGAGGTATAAATAATATAAGCACTGTCCTCAGGCTTGACTGCCACAGATGGATTTTCTTTCGGTTGGTTTTTAAACTCTTGCCCATGCGCAGTTAGGCTTATCACTGGACATGCAATTTGTGCCGAAAACAAATCGGGTTGCGTTAAAATCATTTTAGGCGCGGCATCATTTAGCACCCATTCCAAATGATTTTGCGGGTAACCTGGATCAAGAGGCAAATAAGCCCCTCCAGCTTTAAGCACCGCATAGAGAGCAACTGCCATCTCCAACGAACGATGCATATAGATGGCAACAATGCTTTCTGGCCCAACCCCCATACTCATGAGATGATGCGCGAGCTCATTAGCACGTGCATTAAACTGGGAGTACGTAAGTGAATTATTTTTATCGAGAACAGCAAGGTTATCGGGTGTTTTCTCAACCTGGGTTTCGAATAACTGATGCAAAGGCTTCTCTAACTCATAATGAATTTCAGTTGCATTCCAAGCATCCAACATCTGTTCGCTTTCTTCCTCACTAAGCAGTGTGAATGTTCCGACATTTTGCCCTACATCACTGATCATTTGCTGGAGCACCATTTGAAAGTGCTGAGTCATCCTTTCAATAGTGTCTCTATTAAACAAGTCTGTGCTGTATTCCCAAGTTGAAGCAATTCGACCATTGACAACAGCAACACCCACATTTAAATCAAATTGGGCGCCATATGTTTCAATGGGGTAAGATTCAAGCGTCAACCCATGATAATTTAAACAAGCGCCCCCTTGCCCTAAAGCGAAAGCAGAGACGTCATGCCCGAGCATAGGATTTAAGTAACTGAACATGACCTGAAATAAAGGAGTAGTACTGGCATCCCGCTTAATCCTAAGATCATCGATGATTCTAGGTAAGGGGTATTCCTGATTTGCAATAGCTGCAAGCGTTTTATTTTTAATTTGTCCAATAATTTTTTTGAAAGTGGTTGACTGCGAAAAATCAGCTTTAATTGCCACTGGATTTACTAAATAAGACACTAAGTTAGCAAACCTTGCATCTGCGCGATTGGCCATGGGTGTACCAACAATAATTGAAGATTTTTCAGTATAACGATGCAGCAGAACTAAATAAGCTGAAAGCAATACCACATATTGGGTGACTCCCTCTTTTGCCGCCAATTCCTGGATTGCTTTGCTAAGCTTAGCTGGCAAATTAAATGTAAATGTCTCTCCCCGATAGCTCTTTACCGGTGGACGTGGGTAGTCTGAGGGTAAATCCAACGAACCATTGGCACCACTTAATTCTCCCAACCAATATTGGCGCATTTGCTGGGCTTTATCAGAAGCAAGAAACGCCCTTTCGTGCTGGACGTAACCTTGCGGAGAAGAAAGCAAGTGAGGTAAATGCGCTTTTTCCCCTGAAATTTCCGCATGATAATACTCGAATAATTCCGAAAACAATAAAGTAAGTGAGAAGAGATCAGAGACAATATGGTGCACAGAAAAAAGCAGCACCGCTTCCTGCCCTTGCTGCAGCATTACTAAGCGGGCTAATGCGCCGGCACTCAAATCAAACGTCTGCTTTGAGTAGTTTTCTAAATAAGCCGACAACTCTGCGTCAGACCAGGCTCTAGCATCGATAACACTAAAATCGGGTGTAAACGATTCAACGATTGATTGAAAACCTACCCCATTTTGTTCGTAAAAACGTGTACGTAACGCGACATGTCGAGTCAGTAAATTTCTGAAGGCGTTTTCCAACGCAGATAAATTCAACGGAGTAATGACCCTGACTCCACGGGAAATAACATAAGCAACATTTTCAGGGATGAGCTTATTCAGAAAAAATAACGATTGCTGCCCGCAAGATAAGGGGAATTCATTAATCCCGCATTCTGACAAGGGTTGCTCAACAGAAGTACTGTCCTCCATAACATCTGCAATTTCCCTAGAGAGCTGGATCAAAGTTGTTTCGCTTAAAAGGCATTCTGCACTGATTTTTACCCCAGTGATTTCTTGAATCTCATGCTGAATTCTTACCTTAGAAAGGCTATCCACAGCGATAAGATTTAATGGCGCAACGATATTGATTTCATCCAAATTCACATCCAATTCGCGCGCTAAGACTTTCTGCAGGTAAGTTAGGATTACTGCAAACCGCGCATCTGGCGTTAGTTTGAAGAGGTCTTCTTGCCTAGGTTTAGCACTTGCTGATATAAGCTCTGTTGGTTTTCTGCTTAGTTTGCTTTCCTGTTCAAGTCTATCAAGTTTGTCTTCAATGTAGCGATTCTTACATTCACCGCGACGTACTTTTCCACTCGAAGTTACTGGGATACTTCCCCTTTTAATGAAGAGCAATTCCTTAATGACTAAATCATGTTTTGCAGAGACTTCTTTCCGGATAGCTTGCTCTATCGCGTCTTTTTGCTCGGTAAACGCTTTAGGTTGCGTTACCAGCACAACTAAATTTTCTTGCCCATCAAATTCATGACTAAAAGCAACTGCACGACTTTGTGCAACGAGAGGATGACTTGCAACGACAGTTGTTTCGATGTCTTCTGGCGAATGATTTTGTCCACGAATAATGATAAGGTCTTTCATTCTTCCGGTCACATACAACCAATCTTCCTCTAAAAACCCTAAATCGCCAGTGCGAAGAAATTGCTGTCCTGTTGCTCCCTCTATTACGGCTTTAAACGTAGCGTCTGTTTCGTGAGCTCGATTCCAATACCCTTTACACACCGAAGGACCATTTACCCAAATTTCACCGATTTGGCCAGGCAGGCACCTTTTTTTTGTTTCAGGATCGACAATCTCCACCTGTTGAGTCGCTTGGATTTTCCCGCTGCTTACTGCAATAAAAGCCGAGGCAACATCTGTCGTTTTTTTAACCTCACCCTCTAAAAGCGCTTTCCTATCTAAAATCACTTCACGTGAACCTTGGGCTTTTCCTGAACTGCTTACCATTAACGTTGCTTCGGCTAAACCATAGCAAGGGTGAAATGACTTCGCTTTAAACCCATAGCCTGAAAAAATAGTTTTAAACCGTGTGAGCGTACTCTCACGTACCATTTCCGCACCGTTGTAGGCCACTTCCCAAGAGCTTAGATCTAATCCCTCACATCGTTCAGGACTAAAATATTGGCTGCATAATTCATAAGCGAAATTAGGTCCCCCACTGACTACCGCTTGAGTCTTGCTAATTAGCTCCAGCCACCGCAATGGACGACGAATAAAATCCATCGGTGAAAATAAATGAAGAGGGGTTCGACTGAACAATGCCCCTAAGATATTGCCAATCAATCCCATATCATGGTAGTGAGGAAGCCAAGAGACTACATTTTGACCCGGTAGAAGACCAAAAGCATCGCGAATAATCCGCAAATTGCTTATGAGATTCTGGTGAGTCACCATAACTCCCTTTGGGGTTCCCGTGGATCCAGAAGAATACTGCAAAAAAGCAATCGAATCAGGATGAATCTCCGTAATCACTCCCGTGGAGCCTGTGCAACCCCAAGCTTCGAATGAATCCGTTGCTAAAAATACAGCCTCCTCAAGCCAAGGTGCGCTTTCAATGAAGCGCTGTTTTTCTTTTACAATTGCATTGGTCGTTAAAATTAACGTCGCCTCGGTGTCTTGCATAATTGATTTAAGCCGAGGCAAGAGTTTTTGCATTTGAAAATTTTGTGAATAAGTTGGCACGGCGATAATGCCAGCATAAAAACAGCCAAATAAAGCACTGATAAATTCAAGTCCAGCTGGGTAAAGCAAAATCGCGCGTTCACCGCTTGATGCATAATTACTCATTTGTGCTGCAATCAAGCAAGCTTGATAATCGAGATCGCTATAAGTAAGTGAAGCCTCGGTATGATTGCCGGAGAAGGTATACAGTAACTGCTGGGGGTAGTCAGAGGCAAGTTGGCCTAGCACTTCGACTATAGTTTTTTTCTTATTTGTATCCATATAAAATCCTAATTTTAAGATCTCTATGCCTACCTTGCGCTTTTCCTAAAAAAAGATACATCAAGTGTTTTTGATGGTAGAAATTACTTTTGAACAGTGGTCCAACTTGAAGTAAACAAGACGAATCGGGGAAAATATAAAATCTGTTAAAAATCAATTCCTTGTATACAAAAGACGGCTATGATGTTCTCAAACTGAATTCCATGGCTATTTCATATGCAATCTAAGTATTTGTCAATACTAAATTTTTACGCTTGTTGGTTAAATTTTTTATCTATTGCTTAGTAACTGGAACATTAGAACAATTTTGATTTGTCTGCTTATATTTTTTTGATAAGATGCGCCGAAGGAAAATAACCTACTTAAGAATGAAGGATCTAACCATGAAAAATTATCTATTGGCACTCCTGTTGTTATCTGGCTTATCAGCACAAGCTCCAGCTGCTACTTTTTCCTCAAATTTAGAAGGAGATTATGAGTGCACCGGCACAGATGAAGAACATCCGAACATGGTGTTTAAAGGAGAGATGGTCATCAAAAAAACAGGACAAACCTATTCCGTCAATAGTTCGTTTAGTGACAATGCATCTTATATCGGCACTGGCATTTACGATAAGAAAAAAAGAACAATAGCGCTTGTTTTCGTTAATTCCCAAAATACGAAGGAAACTGGGATTTCCGTGATGAATATACAAGAAAATGGGGCCATGACAACAGACTGGACTTATTTAAACCGAACCACCATCGGTCACTCTACTTGCACTGCAAAAAAAGGTACTGCGTAAACTTAATTTAGTCATAGGTAAATGTTAGGTTGAACGAAAATAGGTGCGTATTCCCTATGCTATAATTAGTGATGTGGTGAGGTCAGCTACAATTGGAGCGAAAAGGAGTTCAACCATGAAAACCCTGCTTAAAGCTTTTCTTTACTCATCGTTTCTCACTTTGAGTCTGTCTACCCCTCTTTCTGCTTACGCCGATAAATGTGACGTGGATTGCCCGAAAGGGTCCAGTGCTATCGAATGCGAAGAAGGCTGCGGGTGTTGGTGTGACGCTGAAGGCAAAGCAACCTGCTCTTGCTCTAATCAAAAATCCTGTGATGTAGACTGCAAACAAGGCAGTAAATCAATTACCTGCAGCGGTGGTGGTTGTGGGTGTTATTGTGATGCAGATGGCAAACCAACTTGCGAATGCACCAAAGGGGGTCACAAAAAATAATCAACATAAATTATGACAAAATTCGTTGAGGAGCATATGAAGCATTGCGATGGTATATTTACATCAGTTGCTTCTTAGAATTGGGTTTGATTCGTTGCACTAACAAGGTGAGTATAGGAATTAGTGGGACTTACGACCGAACTCTTATGTACAGGTGGATGTCGGATAATGAGCGTTAGGCGTCTTCATCTAAGTGAAGCTGGCACACGGCTTATTAGTGCTGACCTCCCTTCTGAGATTGTAAGTTGTGTAAGCCCAGCTAATTCTCTAACTTATAATTTAATGTAGGTGAAGTTTTTTTTCAATACATTATGTGATTTTTTTACACATTTATTACAGCTTTTTTCTTTGGCGTATTTAAATTTTGTAAGACGTGGTAGTTATGATGTGTCATAAATCCATTAGATTACTAAGGAGGGTTTTCCGATGAACAGAGTTAAATTATCTCTAATTTTATTGTTGCTGTTTGGTATTAATGGGGCGTCTCTAGCTAGCGATAACAATCAATCTAACGCGGTAGTGATACCCCAGATTTTTGAGAAAGCCAAACAAAACGATAACTGGAAGCTTGCTTTTTTAACTGCAAAAAATGCTCAAATTGTTTTCATGAGCGTTTCACCTGCTACCAACCCAAATAATGAAATTGGTAAAGAAACCCATCAATTTGATCAAATCATTTTTGTGGTTAAAGGGCAAGGTAAAGCAATCTTGAATGGCAAAAGCACCATGATTAATCCTGGTGATATCGTTTTTATTCCACAAGGGGTTGAGCATAATGTTGTTAATCTAAGCACTAAGAACCCACTTAAAATTCTTAGCGTTTATTCATCAACTGACATTCCCGCAAACTCAACTTATAAAACAAAAGCAGACGCACAATAGGAGAATAATGCGGATTCAATTCATTGAATCCGCCAGCGCCTCAACCATCTCTTTTTTAAATTTAGATCAATAAAGGATCAATAAGTACTATAATTACCCTGTACAAAGGTGTAATTATGGATATTGATGCGATCAACGATGATGTCATTTCTTACAGATACGCGCCATTTTATGCTGAGCGCGATCCAAGAAATGTCGTAAATATAGACCCAACTGAAGGCCATGGTATCTTTACCTCAGGCATGACGGAATGCGTGTCGTTTGCCTTTATCATGAAGAAAAACAATGAAATTAAACGCCTATCTATGATTCATTTCCCGGGAGGTATCACAAGTTATGCTTTAGATTCAGAAGAAGGAAAAGAAATTCTTAAAGCAATGGTAGCCAACGCACCTAAAGATGCTGAAATTGAAGCAGTAATTGGATTGAGTAGTTCACACTACCCCAACGGCCTTTTTGATGACCAAGAAATTTTAGAAGTCCTTAATAAACAAGTTACTGAATTAGGCTTCCAACTTACTGATCTTCAACTTTGTGCGGGTAATGGTCGAAATTTAGATGAATCGGGCTTTAGTTTCGGGGTAAATTTTAATGGAGAATATGGCGAATTTGTCAACTGCCATGGATTACGCGCAAAAGGGATGTGGGATTCTAAAGAAGCTTGTGTAAATTATGATGATACTCCTTTAAACCTATCCCAACTTACCTACCTACTTCATTTGGCTCGTCTACGCGGAGATAAGCAAAGATGGGAAACACTACAGGAAGACATCAAGCGCTTGGAAGGAATACATACCGATAAAGATTTTTCTCAAGTAAAAGCAATGCCTTTTAAATTAGAACAACAGGACCTCCCTCTTGATAATCCTGCTCAATTGAAAGACATGCTGCTTAGGGTGCGAGAAGGGAATAATAAGTAATTATGGCAGCAAATTAAAACAACCATAGTGCAAACAATTGAACAAAGCAGTGATAAATCTGCTTCTTTAGTTAAATATAAATCGATTTTACAGCTCCATCTCGACAAAAACGCTTCTCATCAATACGTGGGAAGTTTTTTCAGCAGAACTTTCCAGAAAGGGGAGCCAACGCATTGGCGACAAGTTAAAAAATATGATTCACCCGCTGAAACCGCTCAAAGTGGTCAAGATTCTTCAATCGATTCTGAATCTTCTGATTCAGACCCATTTCATGGACCCAAAGCATAGAAAATTCGTGCAGAATCCCCCTCCTAAAAATATTTACTCATCACAATCAATAGTAACGGAACAGCTAACAACTGCACCGTCACTGAAAAAATAACAAGCGCCAGAATAGAGGTATCATAAAGAACCCCCATTAACACACTGCCTAAAAACCAAAAAATCCCAAATCCAGTGTTGAAAATACCATAAGCAGAAGCTCTTTTTTCTTTCGGTATCATCTGAGCGACAACAGCACGCATTAAAGACTCTTGTGCACTGACACCAATGCTCCACAAGATAACGCCGACCAAAGCGAAATTGAAATTTCCCAAAAATGCAAAGGGAGCGAAGAGGCACGAAATTAGACTCACCGTAATTAAAACAACAAAGCCTTTGCGATCATAAAGATAACCCAACAATGGTGCACTTAAGGTACTAGCCCCCATTGCAATTGAGTAAAAGATTGGAATCCAAGTGGGTGATAGAAGCGCTGTTTTTTGAAAATGATAAGCAATTAACGGGAAATCAGCATAACCGGCTGCAATTAATGCAGCTCCTGCTAAGTAAATCCAAAATGCTGGATTCATTGTCAAGGTTTGCAGATTGCCCTGCTCTATTTCCAAATCTTGTGGCTGAGGATATAACCAGCGTGCAAACAGTAAGGTGGCTAAAGCAAGCAAAGCAGGAATTAACAGAATTGCGAAACTGCATTGATATCCTTCTTTAAAATAAAGAGCCACAGCAATAATGACGGGACCAATCATTGCCCCAATTTGATCAAGCGCTTCATGTAGCCCGAATGCCCACCCGATGCCCATCTTATTCCCAGTGTGGGATAGCATGGCATCCCGGGCAGGAGTTCGGATTGCTTTACCAACACGTTCGATAATTATTAAAGCCGCAGCAATCCACCAATGTCCTGCTAATGCCATCAAAGGAACCGCAAATAAATTACAGGCATAACCGAAGATAGTAATTGTCCAATATTTTCTTGTGCGATCAGCAAGGTACCCTGAAGCGCTGCGTAGTACGTACCCTAGTAACTCCCCGCCGCCCGTAACAAAACCCACTATAGCTGCGTTAGCTCCTAACAAAGCAAGATAAGGCCCAATAATGCTGCGTGCCCCCTCATAAGTGATATCCGCAAATAAGCTGACAACCCCTAAAAGAATGACAAAATTGAATGCCTTCTTATAAGGTAAGTCTTCTTTATTTGGTAATTTCATCAAAATTGCGTATTGATTTTAGCCAGGCATGGGGGATTGGATGTCATGTTTAAATCCATTTCCTACTATCTCCTTATTAAATTTGTGCATCATTAAACAGTTTTTTTTCTCATGTGCCTCAGTGTGAAACAAAAATCAAAACTACTTTTTTCATCTAACGTTAACGTTCCTCTGTTTATCTGGTATTGTTGCATAAACACCTCACCTTCCCCTCTCTCGCAGTATTATTCAGGCATAGAGCAAATCAATATTATCTCCCTCTCTTGCCGCAATTTTTTCCTCATTGCAATACGCATTTGCAGTATACTGTTGCTTCATGTTGCCCCTCCGTTAATAAAGGGCTCTAATACAAGTCTAGCTATTTTGGGCTAAATTGCTACTCTAAACTCTGCTGAGCATTATCGAATGACAAAAAGTAATTCCAGGAGGATCGTTATGTCATCTGAATTGGGTCGAAGAGCTTTCTTAAAAAAGGCAGCTATAGTGCTGGGCGGTTCACTACTAGCAAGTCCATTGCTCACAGAATCACTGTTCGGCGCGGTAAAACAAGAAAATGAAATTTCGCCAAACGAAGATTTAATGAGAGAACATGGAGTATTGCGCCGCATAATCCTGATTTATCGTGAAGCGATTTTCCGCATTGAAAACAATGGAGAATTAAACCCCGTCCTTCTCCATAAATCAGCCAGTATTGTTCGGCATTTTATTGAAGACTATCATGAAAAACTTGAAGAAAACTTCCTATTCCCTCGATTTGAAAAAGCAGGCCTTCTGGTTAACCTGGTGAATACCCTCAAAATTCAACATCAAACTGGAAGGAAATTGACCCATGCTATCTTGGGGTTAGCTAACCCAAAGCAATTGAAGGTGAATAGCAACAATCTTGTTAAGATCTTATCCCAATTCATTAAGATGTACGAACCTCATGCTGCAAGAGAAGACACTGTTCTTTTTCCAGCCCTAAAAACAATTGTTTCAGACAGGGAATATCAAGAAATGGGCGAACAATTTGAGGCTGAGGAGCATAAACAATTTGGAAAAGAGGGATTCGAGGGCATCGTTTCCCAAGTTGCAATCATCGAAAAAGAACTAAACATTTATGATCTCTCAAAATTCACGCCTAAATGAAGTAACAAATTTGCCCCCCAATTCTCTATAATTAAGGGATAACTCATAAGGAGAATAACTGTGGAAAAAAACGAGCGTTATGAGTTGGAAATACCTGAAGAGGGGCTGGATTACGATATACTTGATATGGCTTTTAATCCTACAACTCAATCCTTCATCGAGACCCACGGTATTCAACCCGGGATGCGTATATTGGATGTCGGTAGCGGGTCAGGGATTATGACGCATTATCTAGCCCGTCGCGTTGGCGATCATGGGCATGTGTTATCGATTGATAATAGCGCTGAACAATTAGCACGTGCTGAACGATTTTGCCAGCAGCAGGCAGATAAAAATGTCACTTTTAAACCACTTTCTGTTTACGATCTCGATTCCCTTAATGAGACCTTTGATTTGGTCTATTGTCGGTTTGTGCTTCATCATTTACATAGCCCAAGACTCGCCATTCGCCTTTTTTATAACCTATTGAATAAAAATGGTATTTATATCGCGGAAGAAGGAATTATTAGTGCAGCATTTTCCTACCCGCCATCCCCAGCCTGGCAATATTCGCGCCCATCTATTCTTCCTCCCGATAAAGAGCACGACGGTTTAGATCGCGATGGTGAGTTTGGCATGAAGTTATTTTATTGGATGAAAAAATCAGGCTTCACGATTAAAGGTTCAAAACTCATCCAACCAATCCTCAGCACTGCCGAACAAAAAATAAAATTAGTTGATGGACATGAGGCGTTTAAAAAAACAGCACTGCTTCAAGGTAAAAGCGAAGCAGAGTGGGAAGAAGAAAAGCAAGCATTAATTCGTCTCGCTGATGATGATTTTTCTATTGTTGGTTTTTATCAATCCTGCCAAGTCTGTGGGATGAAATAAATATAGGCATCATAATAACCGTCCCATAGCGATATCATCAGGATGACTTTCATACCCATCGGGATCATTAAAAGGCATCTCGAGGTAGCCCTGCTTGACATAAAAATTCTTTGCGTCCTTTGATGCTTCAACCTGCAACGTTATAAACCCACCTTGTTTGAGCCATCGTTCACAAAGCTTAAGGAATTGGCCTCCTAAACCCTGGTTACGATACAGCTCATCAATGACAATAATACGCATCGCTGCACGAGCATCTGGCCATTGTTGGATGTGGGCATAGCCCACGATATCAGCACCTTGATACAAGACAAAATGAGTATGCTTTTCATCTTTGAAAGTCCATGTGTATGGGTCAGCTAGTCCCGCCCTGTCAAAAAAGTAAAATTGGCGAAAATGGCGTGCTGCCTCCCACTCGCGTGTGGTGAGCGCTTTAACCATCCGCAATCCTCTAAACCCTGCTTTTCTATCAATATCACCTATAAACGAATCTTTACCTAAACAATAGGACGTGATGTCATAAGGATATTGACGAGCTAGACTCTGCTTCAGGTTTGCATAAGCCTCTCTGTCTGCTTGATTTAAACTCAACCAATCCCGAAAGCGCAAGTGCCTTTCAATCTCAGGATTCCCCACTTCGTAAACATGGGCTTGGTGGGTACGCTGATTCCCTCCTTTTTGAAAATACCGTCGAAAAGGGATGCCATATTCACCCTTCGCTGCATAGTGAAGTTTCAGCATCAATGGGTTTGCAGCATCGACTAAAGTGATATCTTCAACTACAGGAATCATATCAATAACCGGCTTAGCAGCTAATCCTGGTACCGCGGTAGAACCAATGTGATGAATCTCGATACAATTCTCTCCTAGCGCCTTTTTGACACGAATTGCTTCCTGCTCAAATTGCTTTGGCCATTCTGGGTTATAAGGAACTACTTCAATGAATCGTTGATTATTTGCCATCGCTTTCACTTTAAAAAATAGAGGGGGAGCAATTAAAAATGACATGACAATTATAATACATACATTAAGATTGGAAACGTGCTTAAATCAATTTCAGAGTAACTCAATGCCTAAAAAAACGCCCCCCACTTTGGAAACGCCTCGCTTGTTGCTCAGAACGCCTCAGCCTGGCGACGAAATTCCTCTTAACCAAGCGATTAATCGCTCTTTAAACGAATTAAAACAATGGATGCCTTGGGCGAGTGATCCCCGCCTAGAAACCACAGCAGAATTTGTTACCAAAGCAATAGTGCAATGGAAAACAAAGAATCAAATAGAATTCCCCATGGTGGTTATTTACAAACAAAATAACAAGATCATTGGCGGATGTGGTTACAATGAGCATAGCGACCCTCAGGTTCCGTTTTACGAAATAGGCTACTGGTTGGATACGGAGTACACTGGGCTGGGTCTGGCTACAGAATTAACGATCGCTTTAACAAAATATGCTTTCGAAGCTATGAAAGCAGCACGGGTACAAATTTGTATTCAAGCAGATAACACCAAAAGCATTCGTGTTGCTGAAAAATGTGGCTTTGATCTGGAAGCCAGATTGCACCATTATCGACTCGATTGCAAAACAGGAAAACCAGCAGATGAACTTATTTATGTGCGTTTTAATGCGAATAAACTGGAACTAACATGAGAGAAATTATTTTAGCCACTTCAAACAAGGGTAAGATTGCTGAGTTAGGCGCTATTTTGTCGCACTGGCATTGTATCCCTCAAACAAACTTAGGCATAAAAGACGCTGAAGAAACAGGATTAAGCTTCGTTGAAAATGCAATTATCAAAGCACGTCATGCAAGCCGCCTAGGTCATAAACCAGCTTTAGCGGATGATTCGGGCTTAGTCGTTCAGGCACTTAACGGTGCACCAGGCATTTATTCGGCGCGTTATGCCGGGAATCATGCCAGCGATCACGATAATATTAATTTATTGCTGGGCAATCTTGCAGCAATCCCTAATTCCCAGCGTCAAGCTTTTTTCTATTGTGCCATTGCATTAGTCATGCATGCAGAGGATCCAACTCCCCTTATCGCTACAGGCAGATTAACAGGAACAATTTGTCAAACACCTAGGGGTGATCAAGGATTTGGTTATGATCCAATTTTCTATATCGAAAGCCAGCAATGCACAGTCGCTCAATTGCCTGCTAAGATTAAAAATAGTATTAGTCATCGCGCGCAAGCTTTAAATCAATTGCGCAGGCAACTTGAAACAGAATTATGATTACGACAAAGAATGAGGTGCAAGAGGCATTATTTATACAAGCATTGGAATTACAACGCAAAGGGGAGCTGCATCAAGCAATTGGCCTTTATGAAAAACTATTGCTTGCCCAACCTGAAGACAGTCAAGCATTGCACTTCCTCGGTTTGGCGCACGCTCAGCTTGGCGACATGCAACAGGCAATCTTATATATGGAAAAAGCTTTAGGTTTTGATCCAAATAATGCCAGTTTACATAATAACTTAGCCAACGCTTATAAAAATATCCAACAAATTAAAAAAGCAATTGAACACTATCAAACTGCAATCCAACTTGCCCCTGAATATGCGCAAGCACATCACAACCTAGCTACAGTGTACGCTTCACAAGATAATTATAAACAAGCGCTCCATCATTATCGCCAGGCAGTGCATGCTTCACCTGACTTTACAACAGCCCACTTTAATCTAGGCCTTTTGCTGCTCAAAAATAATCAATTAGCCGCTGCTAAGGTGCAGTTTAACAACGTACTAACGCTTAACCCTGGTAACCCCGATGCCGAATTTTATTTGGGCTTACTTCATCTAGAATCAAATCAATTAGAAGAAGCAGAAAAGCATTTCCAAAACGTTTTATTACAAAATAACGAGCACGTGGAAGCGCTTACCAACTTAGGTGTCATTGCGTTAAAGCGCGATCAGGGACAACTTGCAGTCGATTACTTTACTAAAGCATTGGCGTTTGATAATGGTCATCTTGAAGCGCGTAATAACCTGGCTGCAACCTTTATGCATCATGATCGCTTTGAAAATGCATTAATGCATTATGATGTATTACTAAAACAAGATCCTAATAATATCGAATACTTATACAATTCAGGGGTTGCCGAAATGGCTCTAGGGCATTTAAGCGAGGCGATAGTCCATTTTGAAAAACTCTTAAGTTTGAATGAACACCACTTCGCAGCCCTCAACAACTTGGCTGCCATCTATATTCGTCTTGAGGACAAAGAGCGGGCACGTAATTTACTTAGACGCGCTATTGCTGCAAATCCAAAGGATACGTCAAGCCGGCATATGCTCAATGCATTGACTGGCGAACAAATTAAAGCAAGAACTTGCCCTGATTATGCAATGAATTTATTTAATAACTATGCACTGTATTACGATCAACACATGCAAAATCAATTGCATTACAGCTTGCCGCAACATATCGCCCAATTAATTCATAAATTTGAGCTATTCCATATCGAGAATGCGGTTGATTTAGGCTGTGGCACCGGTTTGACTGGTGTAGTACTCCGTGAAATTTGCCATCACTTAATCGGTGTTGATATTGCCGCTAAAATGCTATCCCAAGCAAAGAAAAAAGCGCTTTATGATCAGCTGATTGAAGCAGATCTTATTCCTTTTTTAAACAAGGATAAACTACACTACGACCTCATGGTTGCAGCAGATGTACTGCCTTATTTTGGCGATCTAAACAATTTATTTGCTGCTGTAGCAAAACGCCTGAATCGAAACGGGTACTTTATTTTCTCCACTGAAATTAGCCATAATGAACCTTGGCGATTACAAGACACCGCCCGCTTCAGCCATCATCCAAATTACATCAAAGAATTGTGCGCAAAGCATGGTTTACAGCTCGTACACCAAGAACAAGTCCTTGCCCGTCAACAAGATCAACAAGCACTTCCAATAATGCTTTTCGCCGCTGAATTTGTGGGAGAGGTAATCGTTCTACACTAAAACCGCTTTCGCAAAAAAAATCAAAGAGTCACTTGAGTGGCCACCATTGCTAAGCTTGATGCATCGCCTTTTTCGCTCTGGCAAGAAGCGTGTCTATAGTATCGCCATGTTTAAGCGTACTCAATCCAAAGGAGAGTGTAAGATTTATTTTTGTCCCATGATAATAAAACTCACACTCTTCAACTGCAGTTTGCAAATTTTCAAGGATCTTGGCCCCATAGTAGGCTGAAGTTCGCTCAAAAACCAGTACAAACTCTTCGGCGCTATAACGTGCAATAAAATCCGCAGCACGAATGGATGACTTCAGAAGAATCGCTACTTTCTTTAAAGCCTTATCACCGACTAAATGACCGTATTGATTATTTATCTCTTTTAGATGATCTATCTTGGCTAACGCTAGGGATAATTCTCCGAATCCTCTCTGCCATCGATGAAAAGCACCTAAAATGTATTCATCATAAGCGGTTTTATTGGGCAAACCTGTTAACGAATCGTGGTTAATCCTAACTTTATGAGAGGATAAGTGGTTTCTTATTCTTTCAGCACCACCCTCTGCTTCTTCCAATTTACTTTGCAAAATCATAATCTTTTCGTTGTATTCTTTGGTTCGATTTTGCTCATTTTCACGATAAAGGCGAATTTGCTGGCTTAACTCTTCTAAACCATCACCAACCGATCTGGATAACTCTTCAATGGTCTTTACATCCTTAAGGTAACTTCTAATATGTTGAATGCAATTTTGAAATTCTATTTCAAATCGTACCGCTTCTTGTTGCGATTCCAAATTATGGGTATTCGTAATTTCGAGATACTGACCAAAATCGTGTAAATAATCAGCAAATCGATTTAAAAATCCTTTAAATTGGTCATGCTCCAAATTAAAAGCCTCAATAACCAAATCCGTTAATGCATCAATGACTTCTGTCAATGAACTTGTGGTAAGTTGATCTTTTAAACGTGACTTAAGCATCTGCAGTTTTTTTGCAAGATCTTCTGGAATCAGCACATGTTCTAGCAGCTGATTTAAGCGGCTATTAATTTGATGATCGATAAAAGGTTGAGAAGGCTTGTTGGGTTGTGAAATTTTCCTAGATTGAAGTTGGTTTTGTTGATAATCAGCTAATTGCTTTGTAACCCACTCAATAGAATCTTCGAGTAATTTATTGAATTTTTCAATAAGCAACTGCTCATTGTTCTCGTCTTTAATGGATTGCTCGGCCTGCTTAAATGCTTTCTTCTCTTTTTCCGTAATAGCTACACGACTTAGTAAGTCTGTTTCCTGTTTAATAAAATGGGTTAGGTTTGCTTGAGTGAGCTGCTTTTTTTCCTTTAAATTGGACATCGCATTCACTAACAACTCAACGCTTCTCTTAATCTTTTTACTTCCTCTATTTTCTTTAAGGTTGGTTCTCAGATTGCGTATTGGTTTATCAAGACTCACATGAATACCATGAGGAAGAAGGCTTAATTGATAAATTGCGCTTTTAAGCACATTAATTTCGTCCTCTAACTGATGGCATTTTAATTTATATTGATTGACAGTATTGGCAATTCTATTTTTCAGGTCTTTTTCAAGCATCGGGCTAATTTCCATTTAAAATGATTCCAGTTTTATTCAACGATATGCTAATAACCATTTTGTTTAAGAATATGTATATCTAAGTATATACTATTCACTGGCTTTAAGGCTTGATAATAGCCGGCTTGTTCTTTTTTTGAATGAATATTGCCGCTAGTCCCGTGCAAAATAAATGGATTCCCTTAGGACATCGCGAGAGAGTTTATGCCTAATGACAACGATTCCTATCGCCTGCCAACAGGCTATGGCCCGCTATTCATTTGCCAGAATCGGCAGGCTCCTTGAGATAAGTAAGATAACCCGGAAAATCATTGCGTTTACCCTGAACAAGATCTAAGTAAGCGTTTTTTATGGCTGAAGTTACTTTTCTCTCGTCCGACTGAGCCAATTTTTTATCATTAATAGAGCGTATCGCCGTCACTTCTGCAGCGGTTCCTGTAAAAAATGCTTCATCAGCTTGATAAGCCTTTTCTAAAGAAATATCTTCTTCAATAACAGTGAAGCCCAAGTTGCGTGCGAGTTTTACTACTGTATCACGAGTAATCCCTGAGAGTATTCCTCCTAATTGGGGTGTATAAATCACGCCATTTTTGACAATGAAAAAATTCTCCCCCACCCCCTCGGTGATGTAACCGTTGCTGTCAAGAAACAAGGCCTCGTGATAATGAGTACCTTGTAACTCGAGGGAAGCTAAAATGCCATTGATGTAATGGCCGCATAATTTAGCATCGACAACAGTAGAATCTGGATGAATACGAATGTAACTGCTTATTTTTACATCAACACTATCATGAGGAAGATAAGCGCCCCAAGGCCAGCAAGCAATGACGAATTCGATAGGGTTGCCAATAGGGTTAACCCCCATTTTACTGTACCCATAAAAAGCAATAGGCCTTATATATCCCGCATCAAGATTGCTGTTGCGTACGACCTCTTTAATTGCGGAGATAATTTCTTCTTTGGAAAAAGGTAACTGCATTTTTAAAGTCGCAGCAGAATACAGGAGGCGATCAACGTGATCAATTAGGCGAAATATTGCAGGTCCTTGATCTGTACTATAAAAGCGAATCCCCTCAAAAGCCCCCCCGCCATAGTGTAAGGTATGTGCCAATACATGAACCTTTGCCTCTGCCCAGGGTACAAACTTTCCGTTCTGCCATATTGTTTCCGTTGTTTGCATCATTTGTGTTCTCCTGTTCAGCTGCTAGGCCTGCGCTGAAGAATTAGGGCCATGTTGGCAATTGATCCTTTTAAAAAGAAACAACAAGATTTTTATCGATCTCTTGTAATTCCGATTTAAATAAAATTTGTATTTGTTTCAAGCTTTCCTGATCTTTTGCTTCAAAACGAGCGACTAAACAAGGCGTCGTATTTGAGGCTCTGAGTAACCCCCAGCCATGCTGAAACTCCACCCGCAAGCCATCAATAGTAATGATGTTTGCATTAGGAAATTTAGCCTGTTCACTAAAGCGTTGCATGAAAGTGAATTTATCCTCTTCAGCGATAGGGATCTTAATTTCCGGCGTATTGACACTATTGGGAATAGCCGCAAATTGTTCACTAACGGATTGTTCACTCACGCTGAGTATTTCGAGTAATCGACAGGCGCTATAAAGCGCATCATCAAAACCATACCAACGATCCTTGAAGAAAAGATGGCCACTCATTTCTCCGGCCAAAGCCGCATTTTCTTCTTTCATCACCCCTTTAACAATGGAGTGGCCTGTCGGACACATTCTAGCTATACCATCAGCTTCCTCAATCACGCGCGCTAAGTGACTTGAACATTTCACATCATAAACAATGGTTGCGCCTTTATTGCGCTTTAGCACCTCACGAGCATAGAACATCAACAATCGATCTGGCCAAATCACTTCTTCCAGATTGGTAACGACACCTAAGCGATCGGCATCGCCATCGAACGCCAAACCAATATCCGCTTTATGCTGGGCGATAGCCTTTTTCAAATCGATTAAATTGGTTTCAATGGTGGGATCAGGATGGTGGTTGGGAAATCGCCCATCAACTTCACAATACATCGGGATAACTTCACAGCCCAAAGCAGTAATCACCTTAGGAACGATTGGTCCGGCAATACCATTACCGCAATCGACAACTACTTTGAGAGGACGATGTATTTTAATATCGCTGATGATACGATTGATATAATCAGGAATAATATCAAACGAACGGGCTATCCCTTGACCATCTTGAAACTTTCCAGCAACAATTAACTCATAAAGTTGCTCAATATCAGCTTGCACCAATGTTTTGCCAGCTAATACCATCTTGATGCCGTTATAATCTGCAGGATTATGGCTGCCGGTTACCATTAAACCGGAATCGATCCCTTGCGTATGCGTGGCATAATACATAACAGGAGTCGCTACAGCACCTAAATCAATTACAGTGATCCCACTATCAAGCAAGCCCTGCTTCAGAGCAGCAGACAAGCTATCACTTGTGAGTCGACCATCGCGAGCAATAAAAATCTCATGACGTTTTAGCTCGCGAAGGCGGCAGCTAATTGCTCGCCCAATCGTATAAAAATCATCTTCATTCAACTGCTTCCCTATAACACCACGAATGTCATAAGCCCTAAAAACAGAGCGTTCTACTAATTTTTGCCGATAAACCATTTATCCTCTCCCTGAACTACCAAAACCACCATGACCGCGACTAGTTTCTATAAAACTGTCAACCACTTCAAAAGCAGCCCTCACAATGGGTAAGAAAACTAATTGAGCAATACGTTCACCCGGGTTCACGGTAAAGTGCTCTTGATTACGATTCCAACAGGAAATTTTTAATTCCCCTTGATAATCTGAGTCGATTAAACCCACCAAATTTCCCAAAACAATTCCATGCTTATGCCCTAAACCGGAACGAGGTAGAATAACTGCTGCTAAGTTTGGATCACCAATATAAATAGCAAGGCCGGTGGGTAATAAGACTGTTTCCTGAGGTGCAATTTGTAATGGCGCATCGATGCAAACGCGTAAATCAAGGCCAGCTGAGCCTGAAGTTGCATAACTTGGCAACGGGATCGTATTTCCTACACGCGGATCTAATATTTTTAGTTGAATGGGTTGTTCCATACTACTCCCCTGTTTTTCGATGGGCAGTATTTTGAATACTTGCTGCAAGGATTGCAATAATTTGGCCTGCCAGCCTTGTTTTATGGGTCAAATGAAGCTCGACTTGTTCATTTTTAGTCAAAATGGTCACTTGATTAGTATCCGTATTAAAGCCCAATCCACTACCCACTTGGTTAGCGATAATCATATCCAGTTTTTTAATTAACAGCTTATCTTTTGCATTCTTTACGACCTGGGAAGTTTCTGCTGCAAATCCAATGACATACGAGCACTGGCCACTCGCGGCCACATCACTAAGAATATCCGGATTTCGCTTGAGTATAAGCGTAAGTTCTGAGCTAGTCTGCTTCTTTATTTTTTCACTGGCAGGGGTTTCCACACCGTAATCAGCAACTGCAGCGGTGCCTATAAAAATCATTCCCTTATGCAAATTCTGCATAACAGCTTCATGCATGGACTTGGCTGAGTCGACTTGATAGTATGTCACGCCTATGGGGGGCGGCAGATTGGTAGGGCCGCTGATTAGGATCACTTTGGCGCCTGCTAAATGGGCGGCTTCCGCCAAAGCATACCCCATCTTTCCCGAGCTGTTATTACTGATAAAACGAACCGGATCCATAGGCTCGTGCGTGGGTCCTGCAGTAACCATGACTGTTTGACCAGCCAGAAGCTGATTCACCTCATGTAATCTCAATGCATTAATTATAGAATGAACCTCAGCCATTCGGCCAAAGCCTTCTTCACCACAAGCTTGCGAGCCCTCACCCGGCCCGAACAAGATAACTCCTCTCTTGGCAAGGAGTTCACAATTAGCTTGTGTTGCCGCATGGGCCCACATTGAACGGTTCATTGCTGGACAAACAATTACCGGAGTCTCGGCAACCAAATAGAGTGTAGTTAACAGATCGTCAGCCAAGCCGTTTGCCATCTTTGCGATGCAATTGGCTGTGGCAGGAGCGATAACGAGGTAATCAGCCCATCGTGCCAATTCAATGTGCCCCATTGCGCGTTCAGCCTGCTCATCAAATAAATCAACACGGATATCCTCCGCCCCTAATGCTTGCAATGTGAGCGGGGAAATGAACTGTTGCGCAGACTCAGTCATCACCACACGCACTTTAGCACCCAATTGAGATAGCTCACGTACTAGATATGCTGTTTTATAAGCGGCAATCCCACCACAAATACCGAGTAGAATTTTTTTATTGATGAAATCTTGCATGGTCTCTCATTTTTGATAAGAATAACTGCGATCAAACCACAAACCTCGTCATAAAGGAATAACAATGACTTCCCCGCAAGCAATCCGTCCTTTGCGTCTACGTGAAAAATTACTCGCCCAAGGCGTACAAAGCCTTTCTGATGTAGAGTTACTAGCGGTGTTTATCAGTTCAGGAAGCGCTAAGAAATCTTGCCTCCAGCTCGCCGGAGACTTAACTAATTATTTAGGCGACTTACGAGCCATTTTAAATGCCGATCAACAAACCTTTATCCAAGTGCCAGGGCTAGGATTAGTCCGTTATGCACAATTACAGGCAGCACGTGAAATTTGCCGCAGGAGTGATTTTATTTCCCTTCAAAAAGATTCCCAATTATCCAATTCACAGCAAACCCACGCCTATCTTAAACGCCAATTACGCGATAAGAAGAACGAGACCTTTGTTGGCTTATATCTTGATAATCAACATCGTGTTCTTGCTTACGAAGAATTATTCACTGGAACAATCAACGCAGCTAGCGTTTATCCTCGCCCGATTATTGAACGAGTCCTTAAATGGAACGCTGCTGCCGTAATTCTTGCTCATAATCATCCATCGGGATTAGCGGATGCAAGTGAACAAGATATCGCAATCACCCAGAGGCTTAGCCAAGCTTTGGAATTAGTTGATGTCCGTTTGTTGGATCATTTAATCATCGGTGATAACGAGGTTTATTCGATTACAAGTCAAATCAAATGGCATTGTAACTGATATCCCGGAAAAACGTGTTAACTACTTTTTCTATAATAATGACCCATAATTCTAAAGAAGGAATTTGAGGAATAAGGAAAATCCATGCGTGTAAAGGAAACGATTTTCTTCTTAGGGGGCATCCTATTGATTACCCTTGTACTCGTTGATGTTTTCAAAATAAAACGTCCATTGTCGTTCACACGTTCAGAAGCGGCTGGGGTTAAAGAAACCGCAACTCCGGCTGATGGAGTTAAATCGCCAGCAACAATCCCTGCTATTAATATCTACGCCAATGCAAATACCGGAATGTTTAGTGATGCGACAAAAGGGGCGCTTCCTCGTGTCTATGTTCCCAATAGTGGGGACGGGACTGTTTCCGTCATTGATCCCTCCACTTACAAGGTGGTCGACACCTTTAAAACCGGCACACTTCCTCAGCATGTTGTTCCGTCTTATGATCTCAAGACCCTATGGGTGCTCAATAATGAATCCAACACGGTAACCCCAATTAATCCCGCTACAGCTAAACCGGGAAAAGCCATTCATGTTACCGATCCTTATAACCTCTATTTCACGCCCGATGGCCAGTTCGCAATCGTCGTTTGTGAAGCGCACCGCCAGTTGGAATTTCACGATCCTCACACAATGAAGTTAGTGGAAATAATGCCGGTTAAGTGTAAAGGGTTAAACCATATGGATTTTACCCAAGATAATCGTTATGGCGTAGTTACATGTGAATTTTCAGGCCAATTGATGAAATTTGATGTCGTAAAACACAAAGTTATCGGTTATTTATCATTAGGCACACGCAAAACCAGCATGCCACAAGATATTCGCCTCTCTCCAGATGGGCTTACCTTTTACGTGGCTGACATGCTGCGTGATGGAGTCGTACTGATTGATGCTGGCAATTTCCGTGAAATAGGATTTATCCCGACAGGCATCGGGACTCATGCCGTTTACCCAAGTCGCGACGGCAAGTATTTTTATGTGTCTAATCGTGGTTGTCATCATTTGAATTGTCCGCCGCATGGACCAGGTAATATCACCGTGATTGACCCCAAAACACAAACTATAGCCACCACTTGGCCTATACCTGGTGGTGGCAGCCCAGATATGGGGAATGTGAATGGCAATGGGACAGAACTTTGGCTCTCGGGCCGCTATGACAGTGAGGTTTATGTATTTAACACCGCAAATGGAGCGCTCACTCACCGTATTAAGGTCGGAGATGGCCCGCACGGCCTTACTGTCTGGCCGCAACCAGGACAATTTTCGCTGGGGCACACAGGGAATATGCGTTAATTACGGTGGAGTTATTGATGTCTTCTGTTGCGGATTTTGTGGTGGTCCCTGATGTGAAGAACATTGACTCACTTTTATTGTTTTTTGTGCTGATACTGTACACGTTATGATGTTGTTTGCCCCATTAACAATCGTCAAGTCTGCGTTGCCTGGCACATCACCTGTAACAAAAACTCGATAATCATATGGATTAACCACCTGCTTTAATGTATCAGCCATGCATTTTGCAAATTCAGCATTAGCCGTGTGCTTCACATCATAACACTCGCGCATCACTTGAATAGTCGCATTCAAAACAGCGGCATTTAATTCATCAGCAGTGGAAGCAATGCTGCCAATTGGGAGAAGTAAAATTATTCCCGCTACAATCCCCTTGAATAGAAACATGAACGTCACTTATTGAGAAGGATAAGTTAATTATAGTTGCTAAATTATTGAAAGATCCCATAATTAGGTTAAGCACTTGAGATGCTTAAAGGTAATATTATGACTGCAAAGCCCATTTCTTTTGAAAATCAAGAGGGACTCTTACTTCAAGGAATCCTGGAAATCTCAGAAAAAAGCACTGATAGTTATGCTATATTTGCACACTGCTTTACTTGCTCTAAAAACTCTTTAGCTGCCTCCCGAATCAGCCGCGCTTTAGCAAGAAAAGGGATTAACGTTTTACGCTTTGACTTTACTGGACTGGGAGATAGTAGCGGAAACTTCTCTGAGACCAACTTTACTACAAACATTAATGATTTAACGGCTGCTTTCCGTTTTCTGCAAGAACAGTTTTGTGCGCCTAAGATTCTTATCGGCCATAGTTTAGGGGGTGCTGCTGTTTTGGCTTCACTTAATCACCTACCCCAAATTGATGTCACAGTTACCATTGGTGCCCCTGCTTACGCGAAGCATGTTACCCAAAATTTTAATGATAAATTATCCGAAATAATACGGCAGGGTAAAACAGAAGTTACCCTAGGGGGAAAACAACTTACGCTCACTAGACAATTTCTTGACGACTTAGCCCGTTACCACTCCCTCTCATTTTTAAGAAAAATCAAAACAGCATTGCTTATTTGCCACTCACCCCTGGATGAAATTGTAGCCATAGAAAACGCACAGGAAATTTTTAAAGCCGCGAAACATCCAAAATCTTTCCTATCTTTGGGTGATGCCGATCATTTAATTAGTAAGCAAGTTGATGCTAACCTTTTGGCTGATGTGATTGCTGCGTGGAGCACTCGTTGGGTTAAATCAGACTAACAGACAATTACTCCTGTTGCGTATTAAGAAGCATCATAAGATAATCTAGCCCACTTTGACTTGCATCGGCGATTTACAATATGGAGATTCTAAATGCTCAGACGCCTATTTCTTATCTTATTTGCTTACCTGTTTGTCCCGCAACTTCATGCTGCAACAGAATCCATACGCATTGCACATCGAAATAATTACCCGCCATTTGTTTATGTAAAAAACGGTAAATCAGAAGGCCTCATGGTGGATATTCTTAGGGAAGTAGCCGCAAAGCAAAAAATTAACATTAAATTTGTACCGGTTCCTTTTGCACAAGTACAAAAGACGCTGGTCGATGGGCAAGCTGAAGCAATCATGCCTTTAGCAATTACTGCAGAAAGACGAAAAATCTATGACTTTAGTAGTCCGTTAGTGAGCACTGGCGGTGCTCTTTTTGTCAAATCACCCGAACCTGCACCCACCAACCTTGCCCGATTAGCAGGCAAGATTGTTGTTACTCCAAAAACTGGACCTTTTGCCAGCTATATTCAGGAAACAGCGCCAGATATTAATCTTGTTATTACAGAAAATTATGAGAGAAGTTTCGATTATATTCTCAGCGGAAAAGCCGATGCTGCAGCACTGAATTTCCAAGTAGGAAAGACAATGATTAAGAAAAATTTCTCTGGTAAAGTGACTGTTCCCCGAAAAATGTTCACAGAGTTTCCACTTGCGGTAGCATTAAAAAAAGGAGAACATCCCGGATTCTTGCGTCGCTTAAATGCAGGTTTATCGGCACTACGCGCTGACGGTACTTTGCAATGGCTCTATAAAAAATGGAAGGTACGCTAACGATTTAACCTAACACGCTGCATCCAAACTATAATTTGAGTAGCTGAGCTTACAAGGCGGAACAATTTTGATATGTTCACCACCTTATCAAAGCTTTAGGAAAAACCAACCATGGCTTTTGGTAAGCGGGAATAAATACAAAATTTTCCATTGAAAGCTCGTCCATTACTGCGCTCTTCAAAGGATGATTCAACCATGTGCCGATTTGTCGCTTATCTTGGTTCCGGGGTTTTACTAGAGCATATTTTAGTACAACCGAATAATTCAATCATAATGCAGAGTTTGCATGCGCGCGAAAGCACTATTCCTACCAATGGCGATGGCTTTGGTGTGGGTTGGTACGCGCCGGAGATCAGTCCGGAGCCTGCGTTATTCACATCGATCTCACCGGCTTGGAATGACCGAAATTTATTGCAATTGACTGCAAAAATTAAATCGCCCTGTTTTTTTGCTCATATCCGTGCTGCTGGAGCTGGGGGAGTGACCACTTATAATTGTCACCCATTCGTTCATGACAAATGGATGCTGATGCACAATGGCGATATTAGTGATTTTATTTTGGTAAAACGCCATCTGCGCCATTTGCTCGAAGACGATATTTATCATTGGATTCAGGGTGAAACTGATTCTGAACACTTATTTGCATTGTTCTTGCAGTTTGCAAAAGGCAGAGATCTTAATCAACTTTCAGTTGTGGCAGATGTTTTGCGGGAAACTATTCTACAAATTAACGAGCTTGTGGAGCATTATAGTAAAGATCATGCTTCTTACTATAATCTCTGTCTTACCGATGGAAAACGGATCGTTGCAAGCCGCTATTGTACCGTAAAGGGGGGTTTACCAGAAAGTTTGCATTATTTTTCTGGAAAATGCCTTAATCGCCATTTGCATAAAGAACATCATGAAGCAGTAGTGGTCAGTTCAGAAATACTCACTGAGTTTAACGCCGATTGGCAAGATGTACCTGCTAATAGCTTCCTACTCGTTGATTATGATAGGAGTATCAAGATACGTCCATTCTAATCAAGGGAATAGCCGTTTAGTTATAGCTATGTTAGATTGATTATCTATTATTTCAGCCAGAGCATTCCATGGAACGATCTGTTCTTTTACTTATGCTAATACTCACATTTACTTCCATAAGCTGGGGGCAAGAGGTATTAACGATTAATATCAAGGGGCATCAAACAATTTATACCCCGGAAATTTTATTAAAAGATCCTCATCGCGTAATTCTCAAGCAAGTACGTCTCCCTACCTACCCCAACCAATATTTTGATTTAAAAGCGGTGCCCTTATGTCATTTGCTTAATATCAATGATAAAAACGTCGGCAGTGTTCTGAAAATTCGCGCTTCCGATCAATATGTTTCCTACTTTAATTTACACCGGATTTATCCTTGTGATAAAACAAGGGCTTCAATGGCCTATATTGCTATTGAAGAACCTGATAAACCTTGGCCTATTGTCAGCAAAATTAAACGTTCCGCAGGCCCCTTTTACTTAATTTGGCAAGGAGAAAAAGTACCGCAAACGGACTGGATTTTTGGGACAGAAATGATTAGCGCCACCGACCAAAATCCTTTCTCTACGCTTTTGCCTGCTAACAGTACGGGTCAAGAAGCCCAGGGACTTGAAGTATTTTCCAGCAAATGCGGGGTTTGTCATTCGATTAATACGGTTGGTAATTTAGAATTAGGGCCTGACCTCAATTATCCCATGAACCCAACAGAATATTTTTCCGAGGAATTGCTACGCAAATTTATTCGCAATCCTCAATCAGTTCGCTTTTTGAAAAATGATAAAATGTTTCCCTTCACCAAAACCCTTTTGCCAGAAGAAGAATTAGATGCAATCATCGCTTTTTTGAAGTTAATGCGAACCCATAAGATAAAGGCCTTACCTAAACATTTAATCCCAAGCAATAAACCCATTGAATCATTTAACGATGAATAACCAAACGCCAAGGGTGATTATGGACTCCGACATTTTGTTTAGTAACTTCAACTTAAAAGGCCTTCATTTAAAAAATAGAATTGTCATGGCCCCTTTGACCCGCAATCGTGCGCTTCCTGAAAGTGATGCTCCGCAACAACTTAATGTCGACTATTACGCCCAACGTGCAAGTGCAGGTCTTATTATTTCTGAAGCAACACAAATTTCACGTACTGGAAAAGGTTACGCCTGGACCCCGGGCATTTACTCTCCGGATCAAGTCGCTGGTTGGAAGCGCATCACAGAGGCTGTCCATGACCAAGGAAGTGCTATTTTTGCACAGCTCTGGCATGTCGGTAGAATTTCGCATCCTTCTTTGCAACCCGCTGGCAAAGCGCCAGTTGCTCCTTCTGCAATTGCTCCCATCAAGCAACGCATCTTTATTGAGACTGGTCAATTTGTCGAGGTAGGAACACCACGTGCCCTCGAACTTAACGAGATTCCAGCCATTGTTGAGGATTACCGCAAAGCCGCTAAAAATGCGATGGCTGCAGGATTCGATGGGGTTGAAATTCATGGTGCAAACGGTTACCTCATTCATCAATTTCTCTGTGATGGTTCGAATCACCGTATGGATCAGTATGGGGGTTCTGTTAGCAATCGCCTTCGTTTTGCGATTGAGGTTGTTGAAGCTGTTGTCAGTGAAATAGGCGCACACCGCACTGGAATTCGTCTGTCCCCCGTTAGCCCCGCTAATGGTGTTTTCGATAGCTCACCTACCTCCGTGTTTTTTCCTCTTGTTCGTGAATTGAATCGCTTAAAGCTTGCTTATATCCATGTGATAGAAGGAGCAACAGGAGGCGCGAGAGAATTTCATGGTTTTGATTTTCATGCCTTACGTGGTGAGTTTAATGGCGCATGGATGGTTAATAATGGTTATACCCGTGAAATGGCAATCGAGGCAATAGCAAGCGGCTACGCGGATCTCGTCGCTTTTGGGAAACCTTACATCGCTAATCCGGATCTCGTTGAACGCTTTAAGCAAAATGCACCTTTAAACCAGGCTGATTCTGCTACATTTTATGGAGGAGATGCTAAGGGTTATACCGATTATCCGATATGGGAAAATAAACACACGAGTTGACAAAATTGGCTTATCTAATCAACTCAAAAACAGACGCTTTGATTCCAATCTGGAAAAATCCTGGAAAAATGTGGAGTGGGATGTTCATGACTCTAGCAAAAGTATGGTAGATAGAATTACTGTTGAGTGAAGCTGATAACGGGATCTTAAACCCTCCTGGCGGGTAATCAAGATTTAACTCATTGATTGCTTCAACTGCTTTTAGCGCTTGCAACCAAAGCTGTACACAATCTTCCCCTTCGTACACCGTGTGATAAGCATGCAACGGTAATGCATAAGTACCTCTTTGCAAATGGTATCGTCTGGCAAAATTTGCATTATAAATCATGCAATGCGCTTTCAGGCTATGATCCCTCCTATATCCGATTGGGACTATTTCACCGGTCTTTCTTGAAGTCGCAAGACCATGTAACTGAGCCACAATTGAATTGCTTTCAATATCTCTTAAAACCCAAAAGTTATGAGTAAAGCGCTTTAGAAATGGAATCGGCAACTTAAACATCGCTGCCTGAATGCAGTATTTCGTCATAACAGCAAAACCCCTCCTCATTATCCTCATTATAGATCAAAGCCTGTTGGACAATAGACTCTTGCCTACCCAAATTTTTTGAATAAAAACAATAGGATTTGCTTTTTTTATACGGAAAGGTTAAAATATTACACGTTTTGTCCAGTCAGTTCCTCAAATGCAAGAAGCGCCGGATTATTTTGATTTTTCTCGATTGTCTTCGGATGAAATTGCCTGCCTGCTTAAAAAATATAACTTGCGACTCACCGTTGATGAAGCCCTCACGATCCAGAATACCCTTTTGAAACGTCCACCTACCTATGCTGAATGCGTCCTGTGGTCTATTCAAGGTTCTGAGCATTGTTCTTATAAAAGCAGCCGCAAACACTTAAATCAATTTATTACTAGTGCTCCTCATGTCATTCTTGGACCTAAAGAGGATGCTGGCATTGTAGCCGTAGCTACTGATAAACAAAATCGCCGTTATGGCATCGTCGTCAGCCACGAGTCGCATAATCATCCTTCACAGCTTGTACCCTATGAAGGGGCAGCAACCGGTGTAGGGGGTAATGTTCGTGATGTATGTTGTATGGGCGCTGAGGTGATCGCTGTGGCAGACAGCTTGCGTTTCGGTGATATCAATCGCCCCAAAACAAAATTGATACAGCAAGGGGTGGTTCGCGGTATTGCAGGGTACGCTAATCCACTTGGGATCCCTAACTTAGCAGGCGATACTTACTATGACGAAGCTTACAATGAAAATTGTTTGGTTACTGTGGTTACTCTTGGTGTCGTCAGAGAAGATCAGATTATCCATTCTTACGCGCCTGCAAATGCACAAGATTATCAATTTATTTTAGTGGGGAAACCAACTGACAATAGCGGTTTTGGTGGTGCTGCTTTTGCTTCGGCAACACTTAATGAAGAGGAGCAAGAGAAAAATAAGGGGGCGGTTCAAGAGCCTAATGCTTTTTTACAGCGGCATATCCTTAAAGCGAACTATGCCATGTTTGAATGGCTGCGCGAAAATAAATTAACGGATCGTGTTGGCTTTAAAGACTTAGGCGCAGGTGGGATTGCCTGTGCGAGTGTGGAGTTGGCTGAAGCAGCTGGCTATGGCGCAGAAATTAATCTCGACCTTGTCCCCACCAGTATGAAGAATTTATTGCCTGCGGTTGTTTTATGTTCTGAAACACAAGAACGATTCATGTGGATTGTTCCTCAAGATTTCACTGATTTATTCTTAAACCATTACAATAAGCGTTTTGCCTTACCTGAAATTTGTGATGGCGCCCAGGCCACGGTCATAGGTGAGTTGCGACACGATGGTTTATACGTTGTCAAAGCCAATGGTAAAGAAATTGTATCGGCTAGGGCAGAAGATATTACCAAAGGCATATTGTATGATCGCCCTTTCTGCGCTAAACAGCAAGTCAATACTGAACCGCCTGCCTTGGTTGTTGAAGACTACAATGAACTATTGCTGAAGCTCTTGGCTCACGAAAACATCGCTTCACGTTCACCTATTTATGAAACTTACGATAAACAAGTTCAAGGCCGCTCAGTGATTGAACCAGGATGGGCTGACGCAGGTGTCATAGCTCCATTCAATGAAGAGAAGTACCCCGAAGAAATTCGTCAGACTGGCGTTGCTTTATCTGTCGACCATAATCCTCGCTACAATAAAATAGATGCTTATTGGGGAGCAGTTAACGCCGTAATCGAATCCGTGCGTAATGTGGTTGCTGTTGGTGCTTGGCCGCTAGCACTAACCGATTGCTTGTGTTTTGGAAACCCAGAAAATCCAGTGCAAATGGGTGAATTTGTTGATTCCGTACGCGGCATTACTGATGCGTGTAAAGCAATTAGGATGCTCGATAATCCAGAAAGTAACCTGCCTATTATTTCGGGAAATGTATCCCTTTATAACGAATCAACGCAAGGTGCTATCCCGCCAAGCCCTATTATTAGCTGTGTTGGCGCAATGAGTGATTACACCAAAGCCATTCGCTATGATTTGAAAAAAACCAACTCTGTGTTGTTGATGCTTGGCGAGCGCAAAGATGAATGCGGTGGCAGTGTTTATTATCAACTTCACAATCAGCTTGGCAACCGACTACCTAAGCCTGATCTTGCAGCATTCACTAATGAAATCACCGCAGTGCATTTAGCGATGCAAAGGGGGTTGATTTTGTCTGCCCATGATATAGCGGAAGGTGGTATCGCGGTAACGCTGGCTGAAATGAGCTTTAAAAATAAGATTGGTGTTAATGTAACCATCCCCGGCGATTTACCTAACGATAAAAAGCTATTTTCTGAAAGCGGTGGCTATGTTCTTGAAGTTTCCCCGCACCAATTAGCGGCGGTCGAACAATTGCTCAATGAGTATTCTGTTTTCTTTAGAGCAATTGGTGAAACAATCGAAACTCCTCGGTTGATATTAAATTCTGTTATCAATTTGCCCATCAGTGCTGCGAATGCGGCTTGGGAAAAAGGTTTAGCTGGGAGACTGATCTAATGTCGAGTATTGATTATAAAGCTGCAGGCGTAGACGTTGAAGCCGGTAACGAAGCAGTTCGTCGTATAAAAAAAGCAGTGGAAACCACTTTTTCACCTCAAGTGCTTACCGGAATTGGTGGATTCGGTGCCATGTACGACATTAAAAATCTCATGCAAGAATATGAGCACCCAGTTCTTGTACAAAGTATCGATGGCGTTGGTACGAAAATGATGGTTGCCAAAATGATGCAGAAATTCGATACGATTGGTATCGATTTGGTGAGTGCAACAACAAATGACATCCTCGTCCTCGGAGCAAAACCACTCACACTTCTTGATTATATTGCCAACGATAAACTCAAACCGGAAATTATCGAGCAAATTGTAAGCGGGATCGTTGTTGCCTGTAAGGAGAATAATATCTCTCTTGTGGGCGGGGAAACTGCAGAAATGCCCGGTACTTATCTTCCTGGAGAAAACGATTTAGTCGGTGTCGTTACCGGTGTAGTAGAGAAAACAAAAGCCATCGAAGGAAAAAATATTGTTGAAGGGGATATTGTTGCTACTTTTCCATCCAGCGGGTTACACACCAATGGCTACTCTCTGGCTAGAAAACTCCTTTTCGAAGTAGCTGGGTACCGAGTTGAATCACAATTCCAAGACTTCACTCATAGTATTGGTGAAGAACTTCTCATCCCTCATCTCAACTACACCAATCCCGTTTTAAGTATTTTGAGCAAGAATATCCCGATCAAAGGCATGGCTCACATTACAGGTGGCGGCTTGCTCGAAAACCTACCTCGTGTATTACCAAAAAATTGCTCGGTTGAAATTCACAAAAAACAAATTCCTGAGCGCCCAATATTTAGTCTCTTGCGTAAGCTGGGTAACTTGAACGATGACCAAATGTACCGCACATTTAATATGGGTGCTGGATTAGTCCTTATTTTAGCGCCAGAAGCCCTATCCCCCATTCGTGAGGTTTTAACCCGCTTCCCGTCTTTCCCACTCTACGAGATTGGTCGAGTAATAAAAGGTGATCAACAGGTAAAATTGCTATGATACGAATCGGATTAATTCAATTTCCAGGCTCAAATTGCGAACGCGAAACAGCATTGGCAGTGAAACGCGCTGGGATGGAGCCCGTCGAATTTCTATGGAATGAACCTTTAGAAAAACTGCGTAGCCTAGATGGTTATATCATTGTGGGTGGCTTCTCCTATGAAGATCGTTCCCGGGCAGGGATTATTGCAGCACTTGATCCAGTTATTCAAGAAATCAAAGCACAAAGCGAAAAAAGAAAGCCAATACTCGGAATTTGTAATGGGGCTCAAATCCTTGTGGAATCAGGTTTGGTTCCCGGCCTTGAAAATCATCATCAGTCTATCGCACTGACTGAGAATAAGCGGATATTAGACGGCAAAATCGTAGGAACGGGGTTTTATAATTCCTGGGTGCATATGCGCCTATCAACAAATCACCAACACAACGCGTTCACACACTACCTCACGCCTGCGGATTTTATTTACCTCCCTATTGCCCATGCCGAAGGCCGCTTTCTCATGGATGAATCTTTGTTAGATACCATAGAGAAACAAGGCTTAAATCTTTTTCAATATTGTGATGCCGAAGGAAATATCATTAATAATTTCCCGATTAACCCTAACGGGTCGGCAGGTAATATTGCGGCGGTTAGCAATCAACAAGGCAATATCTTAGCTATGATGCCACACCCCGAGCGTACTCCTAATGGAGATGCTATTTTTACTTCGATGCGAGATTATATTGCCGACAATCGTAACCAAACGGGATACACAATCCATCAATCTAAAAACCCTATAAAACCTCAACATTTTGATAAAATCCCTGGTAGCCACCTTTGTCTAGTCAAATTAATTATTACAGACAACCAAGCTTTAACAGTACAAAAAACGTTAAGACGTTTAGGGTTTCCAGTCACAGTGAATCGCTTTGAACACTGGGAAATTGATTGCGATTCAGCAGAGGGTCTTAAAATACTGAACCAATCAGAGCTTTTATACTCACCCCGAAAGGAGCACGAAGTCCCTGCGACTGAATTTTGCACTAATAATGCTGTATCCATTTTGGTTCGCCCCAAAGAAGATCTTAAAGGCCAACAAACTCTACAAACCCTAAAAACCCACTACCTCGTACAACAGGTTAAACAAATTAAACATGGTGTTGTATGGCAATTTAAATCAGAGGACGCCGACCTCACTAGATTAATAGACGCAATTTTGTTAACTAGCATTATCGGGAATCCCTATGCTCATGAACACTACATCTACCAATCCAAATTATGAAAATAAAATCCGGGCTGCGATCCCCTTTTGCCTGAACCAAACCGATTTACCTATTGGCGATCAATATCGAGGGAAAGTGAGGGATTCTTACGATTTAGGCGAGCACATTTTGTTGATCACGACTGATCGACTCACCGCCTTCGATAGACATCTGGCGCTTATCCCCTACAAAGGCGCAGTGCTCAACTCAACGAGTGCTTGGTGGTTTGAGCAAACTGAAAACCTCGTGCCTAACCATATTGTCGCTGTCCCGGATCCTAATGTGGTTGTCGCTAAAAAATGCAGAGTTTTCCCCATTGAATTTGTGGTAAGAGGCTACATCAGCGGAACAACAAATACGTCGTTATGGACCCAGTACCAAAATGGTGTTCGCAAATATTGCGGCATAACCTTTCCTGATGGATTAAAAAAGAATCAAAAACTTGAACAACCTGTTTTAACTCCTACAACGAAAGAAAAAATCCACGATCGGCCTATTTCTCCAGCCGAAATCGTTTCTGAAGGTTGGATGGACGAAGCCGACTGGCTAGAAGCAAGTGCTCTAGCAATCAAATTATATCAACGTGGTGTAGAACTGGCTGAGGAACACGGTTTAATTTTAGTCGATACCAAGTATGAGTTTGGGCGTGATGCAAATGGAAAAATCGTTGTCGTGGATGAAATACACACGCCCGATTCAAGCCGTTATTGGCTAGCTGATAGTTATCGGGTCCGCATTGCTGAAGGCTTAGAGCCTGAGAACATTGATAAAGAATTTTTGCGGTTGTGGTTTGCTAAAAACTGTGATCCTTATCAAGATAAAGAATTACCCGAGGCGCCGCAAGATCTCGTCGTGGAGTTATCTTCACGCTACATTCAGCTTTATGAAAAAATTACAGGAAAGCAATTCAATTTTGCAGAGCATGATGAACCGGCGGAACAACGCATCGCCAGAAATATTGCAAACTTTTTAAGGTAATCAAAATGTGTGGGATAGTGGGTATTTACAGTCATGAACCGGTTGCTTTTGAGCTCTATGAGAGCCTCATCCATTTGCAACATCGTGGCCAGGACGCTGCTGGGATACTTACCTGTGATCAGCGCTTCTACACTAAACACGGTTTAGGGCTGGTTCAGGAAATTTTCACTCCTGAAAATATTTCATCCCTCAAGGGGAACATAGGCATCGGCCATGTCCGTTATCCTACCGCTGGCGGTTACTCGGAAGCTGATGTACAACCTTTATGGATAGGAAGTCCGCGGGGTATTGCCCTTGCCCATAACGGCAACATCGCCAATTACCCCGAATTAGCAGATGAAATTCGTTTAAAACAGCACCGGCATCTTAATTCCTCGCTTGATTCAGAAGCAGTTTTACTAATGCTTGCCGATCAATTATCAAATGCCCCTTATGGTAATGAAGAGGAGGAAATATTCTTCGAATCATTATGCCAAGGAGTTAACCGTATTTTTCAGCGAATGGAAGGCGCTTATTCCATCGTCTCAGTCATTATTGGCAAAGGGCTTGTTGCTTTTCGCGACCCTCATGGCATACGCCCACTCGTATGGGGGACACGCGAGAACTTAGACGGCACAATTGATACGATTTTTGCTTCCGAAACGACCCCATTTTATGCATTAGGCTTTAAGCCCCAAGGCGATATTCAGCCTGGTGAAGTCGCATATGTTGATCTTTCCGGTAAACTTCATCGCCGTATTGTTAAAAACGCTGAATTTAGACCTTGCGTTTTTGAGTATGTTTACTTCGCCCGCCCTGATGCAACGCTCAACAACGTCAGCGTTTACCGAGCCCGCTTACGTATGGGCCAAAATTTAGCCCAACAGTGGAAAACAAAATACCCGGATCTCATACCTGATGTCGTCATTCCAGCCCCCTCTACTGCGAACACGGCAGCGCTTTCCTTTGCCCATGAGTTGGGTGTTAGGTACTCTGAAGGGCTATATAAAAATCCTTTTATCGGCCGTACCTTTATTATGCCTAATCAGAAAACACGCAGCCGAAGCATTCGTTATAAATTAACCCCTCAGCGCACAGAAATTCAAAACAAGGTCGTCATGATTGTTGATGACAGTATCGTTCGTGGTACAACTTCACGTGAAATTGTGAAAATGGTGAGAGAGTTTGGGGCTAAAAAAATTTACTTCGCCTCAACTTCGCCAGCCCTGAAAAACCCTTGTTTTAGCGGCATCGATATCCCTTCTCGCAAAGAACTTATTGCGGCAAATCAAACTGAAGATGAAATTGCAGCCTACTTGGGCGTTGATGCATTAATGTATCAATCTCGCGAAAATTTGATTGAAGCTGTCACCCGACGCGGTCAACATCAAATTAAAAAGCCTTGTATGGCTTGCATGGACGGTGATTATTTTTGCAATAAAATAACTCTAGCAAGAATGCAGCAACTAGAGCAGCAGCGAGAAGCAGGCCGCCATTCCCCGCTTGAAAAAAATAAAGAGGACTTTGTTGAATGAAAATTCTTGTAATTGGTTCAGGCGCACGCGAACATGCAATAATTAAAGCTTTAAATCGGCCGCCGCAAGCAACTACATTGTATTGTTATGGTACAACACTCAATCCAGGCATTAAGCAATTAACAACAGACTACCGTGCAGGTGATATCACTGACTGCCCTGCAGTACTAGCCATGGCAAAATCATGGGGAATTGAATTGGCGATCATTGGACCTGAAGCACCACTTGAAAAAGGAATGGCAGATCGGCTATGGCAAGCCGGGATACCAACTATCGGCCCTAAAAAAGCACTAGCGCAAATTGAAACTTCTAAAGAGTTCGCGCGCGATCTGATGCAAAAATACCAAATCGCAGGATTACCCCTTTATCAAAAATTTGCAACCCTCGATAATGTCGAAGCTTTCCTTCATGAACTTGGCGATGGAAACTATGTCATCAAAGCAAACGGATTGATGGGAGGAAAAGGGGTTAAAGTCGCGGGAGAACACCTTCAATCCTTTGCAGAAGCAAAGGTTTTTTGTGAAGAAATTCTCGCCCAAAAACAAACGTTCATTATCGAAGAAAAACTAATTGGCCAAGAATTCTCTTTTATGTGCTTTGCAGATGGGAACCAATTGATCCCTATGCCGCTAGTACAAGACCATAAAAGAGCTTATAACGGTGATTTAGGTCCTAATACTGGCGGTATGGGAAGCTATTCCGATATGAATCACTCTTTGCCATTCTTAGTCCCTTATGAAGTTGACGAAGCATTTGCCATAAATAATGCCGTTTTCCATGCTTTATCAACTGAGTGCCGTGAAAAATACATCGGTATTTTATACGGCAGTTTTATTGCCACCAAAAAGGGCATTTATGTTATTGAATTCAATGCTCGGTTCGGTGATCCGGAAGCATTGAATGTTTTGTCCATTTTAGAATCTGATTTCCTAGCCATTTGTAAAGCGATGGTTGACGGCAACTTAACTCACGACAAAGTGAAATTTGCCAACCAAGCCACAGTGTGCAAATACGCCGTCCCAGAAGGCTACCCCGATAACCCAAAGAAAAATTTCCCGATTGATTTCTCCAATATAACCCGTCAATCTCATTTATATCTTGCGTCCGTTAACGAACTCGATCATCAAATACTCGCTGCTGGCTCACGCACAGCGGCCTATGTAGGTGTTGCTGATACCATTTTTGAAGCGGAAAGAGTTGCCGAAAAAGAAATTTCCCTGATACAAGGATCACTGTTTCACCGCGAAGATATTGGCACAAAACAATTAATTCAACAGCGCATAGAAAGCATGTCAAGGATAAGAGCCTCATGATACGCTTAGCAGTGTTAGGCTCAACGCGGGGCACTAATCTGAATGCCCTTGTTGAGGCAATTAGTAGGCACGAATTAGCCGCTACCATAGAAGTGGTTATGAGCAACAAGGCGGAGGCATTCATTTTAGAACGCGCTAAACTGTTTGGCATTAAGTCTCTGTTTGTTAATCCACAGGGATTAAGCCGTGAAAATTTTGATTGCCATCTGTCAAAAATACTGGGTGAACATAAGATTGAACTTATTGTTTTAATAGGATACATGCGCATCTTATCACCACAATTCGTTGAAGAGTGGAAGGATAAAATAATCAATATTCATCCGTCTCTTCTACCTGCTTATTCTGGATTAATGAACCTGGAAGTTCATCAAGCTGTTCTCGATGCCCACGAGACTGAAACAGGTTGCACTGTACATTTTGTAACTGAAGAAGTTGATGCAGGTCCTATTATCTTACAGAAAAAATGTGCCGTTTTGCCTGATGATACACCCGAAACTTTGCGCGACCGAGTACAATTACTAGAAGGGACAGCACTGGTTGAGGCTATAAAAAAAATATCTACTGAAAAAAATCTCATTGATAAAAATTAAAGCCACTCGGCTGGGTTCGTTTCATCTGACGAATGGTGATTCTAAAAAACAATATGCGTTTAAACAGAGACTTTATATGTCAAAAAACTTAGAACCCCAACTAATTCCAGCAACGGGCGATGATTATTCCACTATACAAAATCTTGCCCGTTTTTATGTCTATGATATGTCACGCTATTGTGGTTTTTTACCGGACTGGGAGTGTCCGGAGGATGGCTTGTATGAAGCGTATGATTTTAAAAGCTATTTTATTGAAAAAGACCGATACCCTTTCCTTATTCGAGTCAATAACGAATTAGCTGGTTTTGTTTTAGTAAATAAAGTTGGCTTTATACCAGACATCGATTGGAATGTGGGAGAGTTTTTTATCACCGCAAAATTTCAACACCGCGGAATCGGGCAAAAGATTGCCCAACAATTATGGCAACGCTATCCTGGCAAATGGCAAGTTTCTGTTCTTCCGCAAAATGAAAGCGGCTTACAATTTTGGCGAAAAACAATTAACAAATTTACAAAAAACCAATTTAATGAAACAACTAAAAAAGTGGCCTATGATGCTAATAATCCTCGCATAATTTTTAGTTTTACCACCTAAATTAACGCTAGGTAATAAGAAAGAGTTGTTGCGCCATCTTAAAAAAGGCTATATTTTAAAACGAGTTCATTTAAGGATTATAAGATTTTTTTTAACAAATCAGACCCACTATGTTGAATTTGGTGCAAAATGTATTATTTAATCACATATTGCGAGAAAACATGGCAATAAACGCAGCATAGATAATTAAGTGAGTAGGAATTTGGTATGTTTTATCGCAATATGCGGCAAATATGGCGAACCCCTATAGCGACTATTCTCTTACGATTTATTTAATCGGATTTTTCACAAATGATGACACTCCTGTATCTATTGTATTGGCTCATTGGTTTGCAAATTGTTTTTAAACCCAACCGCTTTTTAAAACCTCAATTCTTATTTTGCCTGCTGCTTACCTTATTTTGGTTTGATTTTCATGGGGATTTGCTGGGATATGAATAACCAAAATAAAATTCACTACTGGGGAAATTGTTTAGGATTACTCGGTGTTTGTATAGTCCTCATGTTTGCCTTTTATCAGCAATTAATCACTTACCAATTACCTTGCCCTCTCTGCTTATTACAGCGTGTCTGTTTTATTGGGGTTGGGCTCTGCTTAAGCATGAATTTAAAATTCGGTATTAAAATTTCTCATTATGGCCTCATGATTCTATCCGCCTTGTTGGGGCTTGCCATTGCCTTGCGACAGGTATTTTTGCATGTTTCACCAGGCGATTTAGGCTACGGTTCGCCTCTACTTGGCATATACCTCTATACTTGGGCTGCAATCGGCTTTGGTATTGTGATTGGTTTAATTGCTATTGCCCTCTTGCTTGAGCGGGAGTTTACAAAGAAAAGCCCCATACCAAGCTACTGGCACTATTTATTAATATGCTTTTTTCTTATCTTGATTCTTGCTAATGGAATCAGTACATTTTTAGAGTGTGGCCCCTTTATATGCAAAGACAATCCAATACATTACTATCTATTGGATTCTACAGGTTAGGAAATAACAATGCGCTTGCTCATTTTTTCTTTTGTTCTTTTATGCTCTTTACACGTAAAAGCTGACACCATCGATAATTACATGAATATTTCCAATAATATTCCGCAGATGGAAATGAAAGCCGATGCACAATCTCAAGCTTGGGCGAGATCCGCGCGTAACGTGTTAATTATAACTAGCGAGAGCATTGCTGAAACTCTAACCCAAGCCAACGAACTTGCCAAAAGCCAAGGAAGGCCGCTATTTTGCCTTCCGTCTAACGTCAACTTGGATGCAGCAACACTCAATTCGCTTATTCTTAAGACTTATAAAGAGATCCCTAGTCAACAAAGTGATAAAGATAAAATGACCGTTTCTCAAATCGCTTGGCTTGGTGTAACCAAAACTTATCCTTGCCAACAAGATAAACCATCCGTGCAAATGCAGCATATGAGTGAATTGTTAAAGCACTAATTAATAGCAAGCGAAGGAACAAATTGTAAAATTTTTGACATTCCTATGGTTTCTTGTTAAAGTAACTCAAGTAGGCTCTCTCCCCCAATCCACCATGGCTACTTTACTGCAGTTCATACAAAACCATCTCCCTATTGGCTTGGATGACAAATTTACAGAGGATAATGAAACTCTAACCGCAGAAGAAGCGCTAAATCGGGCATTTAACAAACTCTCTTTTGCTTTAAAGCCTTCGGACTATATTGAGACACCCGTGTTGTTTAGCGCCGATTCTTTTGATGAAACCCTGCTGTCCATTCCTTCTATGAACCCTCAAACGGATAAGTTCGCAGAGCAAATAATCTTAAATCTAGGTACGCCGCACGCCAAAATTTGCCACATGCGGCATTATGCCACTGAGAGAGGTTCGCACTGGCATGCTATGTTTGCACAACTTGACGCAACCGGTAATCTGCATAAAATCATCATGACAGACTCAAGGACATTGGCTTCCCAAGGGATTACCTCCTCTAGAGATATTCAGCTAAATCCATTTTTAAACGACAACAGAGAAAAAATTGAGTTCATTCCAGGATTACAGCAACCGACTAGGACGCCTATCTGTTGGATGCATTCTTTAGCCAATTTAGCCGCGCTTGCTACAACTGGAAAAATCTATGAGCGACGACAACTGGGTAATTTTGGAGAAGAGTTAAGTAACCTGATACAAGGAGAACTTCCGTTAGCCACTGAACCCAAAAGCAGCTCAGAGAAACCAATTAGACGAGTGAGCAATACCACCTTTTTTTATGAACCACCGAAAAACCTCCCAAACACCACAGAAGATGAAACCCCACTTTTCGAAGATAAGCCTGTTTCATCACAAGACAAAAGTTGTACATCCTCAAATATAACTGGAGGAAGTTTATTGTTATTTGGAGCAGGAACTATTTTAGCCGGCGGCATAATCTTAGCAGCTGCTTTACCAATTAGCCTGCCTCTCGGAATTCCTCTAATCGTATTTGGCCTAATTCTAGCGCTAGCGGGAGCCTTAGTATTGGTTGCTGGCTGTACCAAGAAAGATGAGGCAACGGAAGAAACCGTTGCTACATTCAATTACTAACCTTGGATAACGGTCACTTTATACAGCCCCTATGCGCCCCGCTTTTATACAAGGTACTTCTATTAAAAGTAATTCAATATCGGTAGGTTCCTGTTTTTAAAAACAAAAATCCAGGGTTTTACGTAGGGGCACAATTTTTTGGATATAAATCAGGCGGGATACCTGTTTAAGCACTAAACTCTTCGAATGCTTCCAAAGCTTCCGCAGCATACATTAGAGAAGGGCCACCACCCATATAAACAGCCATTGCTAAGGTTTCCATTAATTCTTCACGGCTAGCTTGTAGTTTGACTAAAGTTTGAGAGTGAAAACCAATACAACCTGGGCAATGATTTGCAACAGCTAAAGCGATAGCGATGAGTTCTTTCGTTTTTTTATCAAGCACACCGTCTTTTGTAGCAGCCTGGGCCAGTGAGGAAAATCCTGCCATCACTTCGGGCATTTCTTTGCGCATTTTCGCCAATTGTGTGCTGATCCCTTTAGTTACTTCATTGAATTTGTTAGACATTAGTCGACTCCCTTGGTGTAATATTCATAGGAGTTTATATCATGAAATTATCTTAAGCTGTAGAGTTTACCCATCATGCGATTTTTTGCACACCGATGCTTAATTAGGTTCGAAAGAACTTGTTGCCGATAAATGGTTATCCTCTTCATCAATTGAATTGCATCGATAAAATAAAATTGACCTAATCTTGGCAATCCTAAACTTTTTTTCGGATTCACCAGATTCAGATCTCCAATCCCGATGGATTTCAGGGGGTTTAAAAACCTGAGGTTTTTTGGGCGGCTCAACCTCTCTCGTTGATTTATCTAAATTCATTTCCAGATCGAAATTATGGTTAATTCCTTTAAAATTTTTGTAAATTTGGATTTTCCTATTTTTCTCGATGTTTGCATGAACAGAGATCACCGCGCCACAGATCCCTAAAAAAAGCGCTGCAGCAAGAACAGCGGCACCCACAAATGGGATAGCGCTTAAACTGATCATCAAACCCAGGCCAGAAAAAACGCCTATCACGCCAGCACTGCATCCCGCAACAGCCCCGAATACGCCGACAAAGTTAAGAAAGGCTCCATCCAAAAGTTCACCCATTGGAAGTGCTTTAACGCGTTCATTGAAATCAGATGAATTGATAAAAGCCTTAATTATTTTTTTTAGCTTTTCGTTCTTTTTTATTGGACTATGGTGATGATAATTGAGAAGAAACTTTGCTGAATTCCCCCGTACAAATTCAATGAACTGCACTTGGATGGATGTCCTATTACTTGTTTCCTCCCGATCAAGATTACTGCTATTAAGGTAATCAGGAAAATTGAGTGAAGTATCTTCTTCTAAATAACAGTTGTATAACCTGTCAATAAAGCCGGATAAATTTTTATGCAACTTATCATTTAATTGAGCTTCTTCAGCCTTACTTTTTTTATAGGAGAGGTAAAAAACGCGAAGACCGACTAGGAGGAATAATCCGCAGCAAACAGAGCCAAGGCCAGCCATGGCTGCCCCGCCTATGCCCAAACTTAAGGCAGAGGAAAGAATACCAAACAAAGGCCAAGCTACTCCTGCACCAGTACCAACAGCGTCAAATACAGGTTTAAATACAGACATACTTCTCTTAAATCAGCTCAGGAATTAATTCTTTACAATGCTTCATGACACGCTGGTCTTCGGGAGGTAAAGTCATGTAATCTCCGTAAAGATCTTTCAGCATGAGATCGAATCGATTCGGAATATTAAATTCTCTCGTTTCAAAACGTGCCCGTTTTAGCGGGAAAATATCTGTACGAGCTACAAGGTTACTATTCACACATTGATACCCCGTACCCAGATAAGGGCTACCGCTCGTATTTGCTTTATGAATAATGCGTTGTAACGCTCTTTCTAACATTTGTTTAGAGAACAAAGGCTCCAAAAGTTGATAGAGCCTTGCGCCATGCCCTGCCTCTACCGCACTGTATTTAGGGCGTAACAGCCGCAATATCTTTTTCGCTAAGACTTTATAAAGTTTGCGTTGAAAAGGGGACACAGGGAGGCTGTCATAAACAAAAACATCAATGAATATACCCTGCTGATAAGGTTCATTGCCCTGCTCATGCGCTTCAACAAAACGGCTATTTCGATCCCTTATCTTTAACGGCACTGATAAATTAAAAAAACCAGGATCTGTTTGTGCGGTTTGCAGCCACATATTGGCTGGAATTTCCGCAGGCGCCACACGGAGAAAATGCTCATAACTCGCACGTGGCATAGAAATATCGAGATCATCATCCCATGGGATAAATCCTTGATGGCGGACAGCACCTAGAAGCGACCCACCATCGAGCCAGTAATCAATTTTGTGCTTTAAACAAATTTCATCAACAACCTCCAGCATATTAAGCATCTTTAACTGGGCTTGCCTTAGCCGGCCATCTTGTTGCGCCAGGGCTATAAAATTAGGTTGATTTTGAATCACAATAATCCTTTTATTCTAGGGTCTATTGGCGATTGATCCTGGATCTATCCCCGAATTCTAACTTTTTTGGTTTATGATGTCGAATTGATTCAATATTAAATGAACAAAGTGGATTGTCAAAAATCGAATAGAAACAAATTGTTTCATAACAAAATGAAAATGATTCCTCTGGTAGTGACTTCATGATATAAAATGCAACCTTATCTTATTGCAGTTTATCCACGGAGGAAGACGAGATGCCAACTTATCTGAAAGCAACCTATCATATTAAATCAACAAAAATTAAAGAGGCTGCGGACGCACTAGTAATTGGTCAATCCATAGGTAACCCCTACCTGCGTTCGAAATATGAAACCCCAGAAATGCTTGAAAGATACTCAGCTCGCGTAACAAACATTACTGAGCTTCCTGACGGCCAGTTCGAAGTCGAAACTATCTTTCCCTTGGATCTCTTTACTCCGAACTCATTCACCCACCTCCTGACTGTGGTCATGGGCGGTCAAATGGATATCGACCTAATCAAAGGTTGTCGCTTAGTAAGCCTAGATATCCCTGAACAATTGATCAAATCTTTCCCTGGTCCTAAATTAGGTATCCAAGGAATTCGCGATAAAATTTCTGTGTATGGAAGACCGCTGATTGGTGGCATTGTTAAACCTAAAACTGGGTTATCCATCGATATGCTTTGTCGAATGGTCGAAGCAATGGTCGAGGGTGGAATCGATTTTATCAAAGAAGACGAGATTTTAGGCGAAATAGAAGGTGCGCACGTATTACAACGAATTGAAGCGGTGAATCGCGTGTTAGAAGGTGCGAAGGTCATTTACGCGCCTGCAATCAATATCCCAATCGCGCAATATGGGGAAGTCGCAGCAGCCTTAAATGAAAGTAAAAACATCTATGGCTATCATCTGAATGTATGGGCAGGTCTTGATGCATTTGCTTATCTTTCATCACTTGCCAATAAAGTCTCTTTCTATCAAAAATCGGGCGATGGGGTCATCACAAAAAGCGGTTATTCAATTGCCTTTGATGTATGGTGCTTGCTTGCTCGCCTTGCAGGGGCTGATATGATCCATATTGGTATGATGGGCGGCTATTTGGATGAAAGCAAAGAGGTATTGCAAAAGCGTTTAGATGCGTTACAAAATCCTTGTTATGGCCATAAAGGGACTATTCCAAGCTTTAGCTGCGGCGCTACACCGGCACATGTACCTATCCTTCATCAAGCCTTTGGCAATGATATTATGATTTCTGCAGGCGGTTCGATTCATTCGCATAAAGACGGCACAACAGCAGGGGTAAAAGAGTTTCGCCTTATGGCAGACCGCTGTGCCGCAAGTGAATTAAGTGTGGAAATTTAGGAATGCCGAAATCACAATATACTGGTCAATTAAGCCGTCGGTTTAACTTTTATTATGGAGTAATAGCTCGCATGGGGGTTGCATGCGAATAGTTGTTATACCGATGGCAGGATTCGGGACACGGTTTCTTGAAATATACCCTGATAAAAAGCTTACCCCAGTTCCTCCGAACAATGAACCAATGTTCATTCATGCCATTCACAAATTGGGATTTTCGTACGATAAAATTATCTTAATAACCCGTGAGGCCGAATCTATTCAGCCAGTCCTTATGGATTATCCTCTTATTGCCAGCCGCGCAACGATTGTTGCCACTCACAATGAGACTAAAGGCCCATTAGATACTGTAATGTATGCAAAATCGACTTTACTTGAAAATTTAGGTGCTGAGTTAGTCATTTGCAACTGTGATCAAGTCCTTGTTTGGCCAGGGAACTGGGCACTATCCTGGCTAAAAGATCGTGGGGCTGTTGGAGGGATACCCACCATTGAAAGGAAAAGCCAGCGCCATTCATATGCCGAAATTGATGAAAAATTTCCCTGCAAAATCACCCGGGTAAGAGAAAAGGAAAGAATTTCCAATCGTGCAACAATAGGGGTTTATTGGTTCGGAACGATTGCTGACTTTTTGCCTGCTGCAGAAAAAGTATTTATGAATAAAGATGTTGCACCAAATGGTGAATATTACGTGTCCCACGTATACAATTATCTTGACGGACTAATCCTTGAATACCCATTGTGTGAATTTTGGTCACTTGGTGAGCCTGACAATTTCAATAAATACATCAGCAAAAATTACCTACTGGGCGAAGACATCTAGTGTAATAGCCCTTCCTAATTCATTTGTTAGCCCTCTGCCGGATCTTGAATTTGAATGATAGATCAAGTTCCCTATGTTGGATTCGGCACAAAGTATAGGTTGCGAGAAAACATGGCAAAAAACGCAGCATAGCTGGTCTATGCAGGTAGTTTTTTGGTATGTTTTATCCACCAAATATGGCCGTTTCCTGATAGGGGCCGATCTATTACGATTCGGAACAGTCCAACACGGTAAGCGCTTAGCTAGCAAACCCTATACCAAAGCCCTATTACGATGTAGTCGATGTACCCGCCGAATCAAGCGCCTATTAACCTCACGATGCTTTACAAACTTCTTATTTGCATTGAGCTTAAGTGGCCTGTTTTTTTCGGCAGTTTCGCTCTCATTGCCAGAGATAGTCTCCGTACCAGTTGCTGATGCAGAAACAGGAGTCTCTTTTTTAGAAGTGCACGCAGTGAGACCTAGGCTAAGCAATAAGGCAAGTAAACAAATCGCATATTTTCCCATGGCTATCCTTAAGTGTTAGAAATAGGCGTTAACAGCAAATAACACAGTATTACTCTTTCGACCCAAATTCAATCGATCAATGGGTAAATAAACCGGTAACAATTGCCCTGTTGCTGTACTAAAAATATTGTAATTGACATCATGTTGAAAACCTAAACTTTGTGTCGTATTTCGCCAAAGAGAAGTCGTGAACGTGATCGTATATTGCCGAGTAGGAAGCAATAAAGCTAAAGACTGTTTCGTAAAACCGTAGCCAAGTGCGATACTGCTTGGCTTATCAAACAATCTAAAGGCATAAGCTCCTTCAAGATCAAACGCTTTGGGTTTTGCTCCTCTACCATCAAAAGTCATGTCGATTGGTGAGAATCGACGGGTAGCAGTCAGGTATTCAGCAATTAAACTGTACCGCCCTATGGTTAAATTACCATAAATATCAAAGCCAGGTACTTTATGAACGAGGACATTCTGTGTTCTGCAAGGAAATGCGAAACCGCCAAAAAGTGTACAACCTTGTGAAAGTTGCCCATTTAATAAAATCCCTTGTGCATCTGCAATATTAGCAATATACCCAAGCCCAATTTCAGTACTCCAATTGTCCTTATTAATAAGATAATCAACACTTGCACCCCATTCATTGATTGCATTTGAATGAGGAGAAGTCACTGTATCGCCACGGTAGCCGTATACAGTAGCATCAAATTCCATGGTATCCGTACTATGACTATACCCAAACAAAACAGGACGTTGGGAAGTAGTAAACAGAGACGCGGTTAAAGGGCTGTTAATCATGTAGCTATTATACTGGCCAAAAGGCAAATACATTTGGCCAATTGATGCATACCAATCGAATTTATTCAGATTTCCAACGGTTATAAAACCCTGATCGACATATACACGAGAATTACCCACTCTCGAACCAAACCGTGGCGGGGTGAGATCTTCCAAAGCAATATTGTCATAGTCAAAACTGAAAAAACCGGTCACCCATTTACCAATCCCTGCAAGACCAGTAATGTTGGCGACAGTTAAATCGATATCACTGTTCGAACGCCCTATATAGGGTGTTAACCAATCAGCTTGCGCAGATAAGGTTCCACTTAATACAAGATAATAATTAGACATATCCTGTTTGGAAAAAGTGTTCTCAAGCTCTTGGCGGTATTGCAGAGCTAGAAGATCTGTATTTTGTTGAGAGAAATTGGTTATTAAATCCGAACCATCATAAGCAGCGGGTTGGCCTAAATAAGGATTAATGGTGGGGAAATACCCGCCTAACCTACGTACATAATCCTTTATATTAGGTGAGCTGCTTTGATTAGCAGCCTTTTTATTAAGTGCTTTTTTACTGGTTCTTTGATCACCGTTTTTAATGTTTACCGTTTCTTTAGCAGCAGAAACCACGATCGGTTTTTTTAAGGGGAGCTTTTGAGCCTTAGCCTGTTTTTCCTGCGGAATTTGCTGCTTTGATTTTGTTGAGGTAGCTGCCGGCTTAAACTTATGCTCACGTTTATGCTCTGCAAGTTCTTTTTTTAATTGTGCAACTTCTTTTCTTAAAGCCCGCGTCTCGTCAAGAAGTGCACGGATTTCCGCAGCACTTAATGTTTCAGCAAAAGCATTTTGCACAAATGAAATGAAGAGAATAGTTATCGCGAACACGAGCTGCAAAATGGGTTGCAGGATATCCCTCTTTTCTTTAATCATGTGCAATAACTATTGATGTGAATGCTCAGCCCCTATTAACCAGGCTTCCTAAAGGCCTACTAGGCAAATATTTCCTGAAGAAAATTGGTCATCGCTTGCCAAGCACGCCGTTCCGCTCTGGCGTTGTAAATCAACCCCAACTGGGCATCGTGGGCATGAGGGTTTGTAAAAGCGTGTTGGGTATGGCCGTACACATGAACCTGCCAATCGGCTTTAGCGATGGTCATTTCAAGGCAAAACTCATTAACCTGTTCAGGCTGAACCATGGGGTCATCGTAACCATGTAATGCTAAGATTTTTGCATGGATAGTTTCATTAGCTAGATTTTTAGGTTTGTTAAGAAGACCATGAAAACTGACCACACCTTTGAGCTCTGCCCCACTGCGGGCTAAATCAAGGGCACATAAACCGCCAAAGCAAAATCCTATAACGGCAATCCGATTAATATCCACTTCCGACATGGCAATTAAAGCATCAAACGCAGCCCGAATACGATCCCGTAATAAGCGGCGATCATTCACTAAGGGCTCCATAAGCGCTGATTTTTCAGGAGTAGAGGCACCAATTCGCCCATTCCCATACATATCCACTGCAAACCCAAGATAGCCCATCTTGGCTAACATCTCCGCTTTTTCACAAGCAAAGTCATTCCGTCCTGACCAATCATGGACTACCAATACGGCTGGTCGTTGTTTATCAGTCGTGTCATCATAAGCAAGGAAACCATGTAACTCTTGTTCACCATGATGATAGAGATAAGTCGATGTGTGCATGAAAAATCCTTGTTCAGCAATAGGGTCTTTGGTGATCAACAAACCCTAATCCAAAAATTGAATTTGAGGTAAAACAAATTTTGCCAGACGCATTTAAAAAATGCGAGTCATAACCAACTTAATTTCCTTAAATTTTTAATTTCATTTGAAATAATGGATTCCCCAATAACAAACTTAGATTCAACTACACTATAAGTAACTCAAACTCACTTCGATTTGGTAGCTTATGAAACCGATTCGTGCCTTTTTTGCTATTAGTCTGCCTGAATCATTACAGAACCCATTAAAGAAAATATTATCTTCGCTCAAGCAAGATCTGCCCACAAAAACAATCCGTTGGACTACCATAGAAAATTTACATATTACCCTACAATTTCTTCGCGAAATTGAATATGCCCACCTCATTCAATTAATTGAGATAGTAAGAGTTGAATTAAAAGATGCGACTGTTTTTCAGCTGGAGTTAGTTAACCTCGAGTTATTTCCTTCTGTTAAACGCCCGCGAGTTGTTGCGCTACAGGTAGAGCCTCATGATGTTCTAGCCGACCTTTCGCACCGAATTGGCCTAGGAATTTCTGCGATAAATTATCCCCTTGAGCGGGGGCAATTTCGTGGTCATTTAACCCTCGGACGCATAGTCCGTCTAGATAAAAATATTCATGATGTGGAGGCCCTTAGAATACCTCAAATTCCAAAAACTGAAATCAATGAAATTTGCCTTTTCGAAAGCAAAACGGGACATAAAAGCCAGATTTACATTCCTTTGGAGCATTTCAAGCTTTCATCCCCTATCACTCCTTCCTGAGGCATAAAATAACTCCATGCTATTTTTTGAACTATGATCAGTTTATAAGCGTAACCATTAATCTTGGGGACGATGGGGATTTATGCCGTTCGGTGAAGTGAACGTTTATTTATAACTCCAGGAAGGATAATAACTATGCGTGCTAAAACACTGACTGAGGTTTGGGACTTAATTCATGCGCAGTTGTGTTATCAATTATTTATTACCCCTATCCACCTGCCCATCGAAAAAGAATATCGGGATTTCGCCCAAAAAGCCTGTGAGTTTTTTGTGGCAAATCGCAACCGCTCAATAAACCTTGACACTCCTCGCCACCATGTCATTCATTGCTTTGAACAGGTTGACAATCCACAAGCAAAAAAAGTACTGATCGCCCATGGATGGTTATCAAGAGCGGCTTATATGTCACGTTTAATTCGTGCCTTGCATCAACAAGGTTATCACGTTTATGCCATCGATTTTCCAGCTCATGGGGAAGCGAAAGGGGTGCAATTGACTTGGACTGATGCCGTGACCATTCTACAGCGAACTATTAATCAAATAGGTCCATTTTATGCGGTCATTGGACATTCGTTTGGTGGCTCAATGTTGTTGAATACCTTAAATTTGGCCTGTCAATTCCCAGAATGGGGACTCGTACAAGAACCTGAGCGCGTGGTTTTAATGTCGTCACCCACTCGCATGCGTACGCCTGTCAGTAAATTGGCAAGGCGTCTCAAACTCAGCGGCAAGGGTTTTATTTTTTTACGCGAGCTTTTTCGCCAACATGCAATAACCGATTTAAAGCATCTTGATTTTCGTCATTTTATCAGGCAATCGCAAACTCCTGTCCTTTGCATTCATGGTGATAAGGACGACTCGATCAGTCCCTATGAATCGGCAATTTTTTGCGAACAATATCGGCATGGCTCTCTTGAACTATTACCTAATGCTGATCACATTAGCGTCCTGATTGACGAGCGCGTGGAATTAAAGGTTTGCGAATTCTTAGCTTAAGCGTTCTATTGCTTGTGTTTAGCAACAACCTTCTAATCCAGTGTTTGACGGTATCGTTTAACACCGATTGCCATAACGACAACCATAAAGGCTACGATGCGTACGACTTCAGGCCAAACTTCCAAAAATCCATTCCCCTTTAATAAAATGCCGCGCACAATTAACAAAAAATGAGTTAAAGGGAGAATACTGCCTACCCATTGAGCCCATTCGGGCATGCCGCGAAAAGGGAACATGAATCCGGACAATAGCATTGAGGGCAGAAAGAAAAATAGGGCCGCTTGAACGGCTTGCAGCTGATTTGTAGCAATTGTTGAAAAAGTTAACCCTACCGCCAGATTGGCTGCAATGAAAGGCAAACAGAGAATCAATAAAAGGATAACACTGCCTTGAATAGGCACACTAAATAAAAGCCTTGAAATTACTAAAATAAGTAATACTTGAATATAGCCCACGATAATATAGGGTAAAATTTTCCCAATCATGACCTCTAAAGGCCTCACCGGGGTAGCAAGTAAATTTTCCATTGTCCCACGCTCATATTCCTTAGTGATAGCAAGCGAAGTGATGACTATCATCGTCATCGTCAACACAACACCGAGCAAGCCTGGCACAATGTTATAAGCCGTTATAGCCAATGGATTATAAACAGCATGGACAAGAGGTTGGTATGCAGGAGAATCACCCGATAAATTCTTTAAAGGACCAACTAACTCTTCCTTTAAAATGAGGTAAGGCAAATCGTTAAAAACAGCAATAGCATTACTCGTCGCCGCGGGATCGCTCGCATCTGCCTCCAACAGTAAAGTCGGTTTCAACCCTTTAACTAAGTCGCGTGAAAAATTGATGGGAAAATTGACAACAAATTGCACTCTGCCTGTTTGCAATAATTCATGGGCCTCCTTTTCGCTGGATGAAGGACTAATAAAACGAAAATAAGTTGAGTTCTCCATTCCCACTAAAATTCTACGGGTAAAATTGCTGTAGTCAGGATTGACAATCGCTGTGGGTAAATGTCGCGGGTTTGTATTAATGGCATAACCAAACAACATCAATTGCATTAAGGGAATACCAATAATCATTGCAAAAGTCCCTTTATCACGACGGACTTGTACAAACTCTTTCGCCATGATGGCAAACATTCGTGTAGCTGACCAAAATTTCAACCGAGTTCTCCTTGAGATTCATTTACCAAACTAATAAATGCATCTTCTAAAGTGGTATCTATTTGCTGCCAACTAATCGTCGGGAAGCGTTTGGCCAAATTAGTTAAGCCAGATTCTATTTTTGCTTTGTCAAATCCACAAATATGAATTCGATTACCGAAAAGAGCTGCTTGAGTAATTTCTTCAATATCCTTTGTTTGACGTAATAGTGAAGTGGTTACTTCGCCAGAAATTTCCCAAGTTTTAAGTTTAGTCATTGAAATGACTTCTTTGACCGTCCCTGTGATCAGTAATTCGCCCCTAGCAAGATAAGCCAATCGGGTACAACGTTCTGCTTCATCCATATAGTGGGTCGAAACTAAAATGGTTACGCCTTGTTCGCTCAGCGTATGAATCTTATCCCAAAATTCTCGTCGAGCAATGGGGTCAACGCCTGCAGTCGGTTCGTCAAGTAACAATAATTCTGGCTCATGCAATAAACATGCTGCCAAAGCAACCCGCTGCTTCCATCCACCAGATAACTCTCCAGTGAGCTGCCGCTTTCTTGCAGTTAAACCCAATTCTTCCAAAGCGCTATTCACCCGCGCTTTTCGGTTATCAATCCCGTAAATACGCGAGATTAAAGTTAAGTTTTCCTGAATAGTTAAATCATTATAAAGACTAAATTTCTGTGTCATGTAACCAACATGTTGCTTAATTTCTTTTGATTCTTTAATGATGTCATACCCCAAACAAGTACCTTGCCCACCATCTGGGGTTAGAAGGCCACATAACATACGAATTGTGGTCGTTTTACCACTTCCATTGGGTCCGAGGAATCCAAATACCTCGCCCTTTTTAATATGTAAATTAATGCGATTAACAACAATGTTGTTATTAAAGGATTTCGTTAAACCAGTAACATCAATGACCTCTTCACTCATGGTAAAATCACCGACACAGGTTGACCCGGTTTAAATTGATGGGGATGCTCAATAACCGCTTTTATACGAAACACCAGTTTATCATTATTTTCACGTGTATAGACAAGCGGCGGGATATACTGGGCTTCAGGAGAAATATAAGTAATCGTGGCTTGATTGGGATTGTTGCAACCTTCACAAATAAAATTAATTTTTTGGCCTCTATGAACAGCAGACAGTTCTTCTACCGGAATGAAAAATTCAATGCGTATATTTTTAGGCGGCAATAAAGACAAGACCGCTTGTTGATTTGGAACAAATTCGCCAACGCGAAAATAAGTATCAAAAATAAAACCATCATCGGGTGCTGAAACACTTTTTTGCGCCAACTGCCATTTAGCTTCATTGAGCTTGGCTGTGACAGAAATAATTTGTGCTTCTTGGGCTTTTATTTGTTCAATGCGGCTACCTAAACGGGCTAATTGTAAATTGTATTCATACTGCTCTTTTAGGTGTTTCTCTTCGTTATATTTAGCAATTGCTGCGTCTACCGTGTCTTTATCAATCGCATTCCTTGCCAATAAGGTAGTCATCCTCTTTACTCTCACTTCAGCAAGTTTTAGTTCAGCATCAGTTTGCGCAATTTGAGCTTTTATTGCTTCAATTTCAGGAGTACGCTTCGGGTTTTCCAAGTCTTTTAACACTTTTTCTGCCTGCAATAGATCAGCTTCGTTTTGTTTAACAACCAATGCTTGTGGATTTTCATCGAGCACAAAAAGTAATTGGCCCTGATGCACTTGATCCCCGCGATTTACTAGCAATTTCTTTAAAATTCCGGAGTTGGAAGAAGCTAAATAAATATTTTCTCCTTCTACATACCCCTGATAAGTTTTAGAATGATCGGACGAGCCACAACCTAAGCTCAGAGCGCTTAAGAAAAATATTGATAAAAATTTCGCACGCATTGCACTCATTTTTTTATTATTTTTATTTAGTATAGTGAATGAAAAGCCTTATGTCCGTTTTAATAAAAATTTATTACTATGAGGTGAATTAGGAAATTTTTGATTAAGGAACTAGCAAGTATGAAATATGACTTAATCGTTTTAGGCGGAGGAAGTGGTGGGATAGCCAGCGCTGTCCGAGCAGCAAAATATGGGGCTAAAGTTGCTGTAGTTGAACAACACCATTTAGGTGGTACTTGTGTCAATTTAGGCTGTGTACCTAAAAAAATCATGTTTAATGCTTCAATGGTTGCGGAGACTTTAAGAAAATCATCCGATTTTGGCTTTAGTCCTATTCATGCCAAATTAGATTGGCAAACCTTGGTGGGCAGGCGCAATGCTTATATCGAGAAATTACGGGAAAACTACGCTAAGCGCTTTACCCAGTACAAAATGACTTATTTACACGGCAAAGGCGTTTTTGTTAACTCGAATACGGTTGATGTGTGTGGAACCCATTATCAAGCAAAGCATATTATTATCGCCACAGGAGGAGAACCGATTATTCCAAACGATTTGGCCGGGGTACAATATGCCATTGATTCGGACGGTTTTTTTTCCTTAGCTGAGAGACCCAATAAGGTTGCAGTAATTGGTAGCGGCTATATCGGGGTAGAATTAGCTGGTGTATTGCATGGGTTAGGAGCGGAAACCCATTTGTTAATTCGAGGCCAACGACCTTTAAGTCGTTTTGATTCCATCCTAGGCGACACTTTACTGGAGATTATGCACCAGCAAAAACTTCATGTTCACCCGAATCACCATGCTAATAAAATTAGCTTACAGCAAGATGGTCGAAAAGCAATCCATTGCAGTAGTGGTTCCGTCATTGCTGATTTAGATACCATCATTGTTGCAGTGGGACGGTCGCCCCGCACATTTGGCCTAAATCTCGAATCGCTTAAAATGGAAAGGGACGAACGAGGGCTTATTACTGTCGATCGTTACCAAAATACCTCCATTCGAGGTATTTACGCCATCGGTGACGTGACAGATGCTCCCGCACTAACTCCCGTGGCTATTGCGGCTGGAAGAAAACTTGCCGATCGCCTTTTTGGTAATCAAAAAGATGCCTATCTAAGTTATGAGAACATTTGCTCTGTCATATTTAGCCATCCACCTATCGGCAGTGTTGGCCTGAGTGAAGAAGAAGCGATAGCTAAATACGGACAAGAAAAAATTAAAATCTATCAGACTCGTTTTTACCCTATGTACGATGCTTTAAGTGAAGAAAAAACACCCACAGTAATGAAGCTAGTTACTCTTGGCGAGGAAGAAAAAATTATAGGAATTCACATTATTGGCTATGGTGCCGATGAAATGCTGCAAGGCTTTGGTGTTGCTGTTAAAATGGGAGCCTGTAAACGGGACTTTGACAACACTGTCGCAATCCACCCGACCAGCGCAGAAGAACTAGTAACGATGGTATAGCATGAACACGACTCGTCCTTTTAATACAAAATATCCATTGTTGGGTAAAAGAGTTTATATTGATCCTCAGTCTGCTGTCATAGGGGATGTCACTTTAGGTGATGATGTATCAATATGGCCCATGGCAGTCATCCGAGGGGATGTTAACTCGATTAAAATTGGTAATCTTTCCAATGTCCAAGATGCGTCTGTTTTACATGTTACTCACGAAGGCCCTTATACTCCAGGGGGGCAGCCACTTATTATTGGTAAAGGAGTAACCATTGGGCACCAAGTCGTTCTCCACGGATGCCATATCGACGATTATTGCTTAATTGGAATGGGGACTTTAATTCTTGATGGTGTTTACATTGAACATCACGTTATGGTTGCAGCCGGGAGTTTAGTGCCGCCAGGAAAGCATTTAAAAACCGGCTATTTGTATCTAGGCAATCCGGCTCGTGCTGTTCGTCAACTTACGAACGAGGAATTAGCGCATCTTGAATATTCCGCTAACCATTATGCCAAACTTAAAGATAGCTATCTTAATCAAGAAAAAGCACTGAACAGAAAATAGCCAGTACTATTCTCTGTGAGAATTCTATTAAGAAAAGGTATAACTCACTTATAGGAATAACTCCCAAATGTCTTCGCTACGATCAAAAATCCTCTGGGTCAGATAAAACTCAAATTTCTATCTATACGCAGGTTGTTTTTATGTCTTTCTTATATTTCAAAAACCTTGCAGAAAAATCAAACCCATATTTTCTCTCTAAACCAAACGTTGGGCGGTCTATCCACAGATTCCTGGAATGATCACTCAAGCTGGATCTCGCGAACAAGTCGCAGGAAGTAGAAATGGAGCAAGAGTCATTTTTTTCTGTTATTTTTTATCTGCATAAAGTTCAAAAACAAATAAATCTGTTAGTTTAATATTCAGTTAAGGTTGGTTTGGTATGGTATACAACTCTGATAATAGAAACGAAGCGTTATCATGCCCAGATTAGCAAAAGAGGTTCACCAGTTTGAGCTCAATTATATTTGTTCATGTTTGTTATTATGCAAAATCCGTACTTCCAGAGACTTAGAGAGAAAGTTTGACTACCTACTCTCACAAATAACTAAGAAAGGGATCTTTGACGATTCCTATACGATCAAAGAACGTATTGCAATACTTAAAAAAGCGCTTAGGCTTTATAATTATGTAAACGAATTCGCAATCAGTATGAGTGATGGCTTGATTGCCACTTTTGATACCCGGCTTAAGACAGTGGATAAATCAGTCCCTGCTCTCCCAATACCAACCGATGATGATTTATCAAATGTAACGAAAAGCTACGACAGGCTTATCAAGGCCTATGATACTGAAGAAAAAATAAATAATCTTATCCAAGCTGCGATAATGGATAAAGACTTCATTGAGGTCCCTTGCGTAATTTTGGGTGCGGGTGACACAGGTACCACATTGTGGCTCGAAAAATTTAAAACGCATCATGGGAAAACTGTAGCCCAATTAAATGATAAAACTCTCCCTCCGGTATTGATGATCGCTGAAACTGCGGGAAGCTGGCATCATGACTACACCTTGGCACAGCGGCACAGCATCCTTGAAAGGGTAGGTGCTGAAAACCCAGCAACTTATCTATCAAGCAAGCATCATGAAGAAAACCCTCACGCTAATGGGCGCCATGTTTATCATGGCAAACCAGGTAAATCTTGGCTCAACCGAAGCGCCACTATTAAAAGCAACCGTTTTGAAAATCGAAAAAAAATCTAATCATGAAGAGGATTGGCAAGTTACTGGCTGCCCATACCGCTTAATTGTTAGAACAGCTAGTGGAATAAAGCCAGTTTATACTACCGAAATAAATGTTTGTACAGGCCTTGGTCCTGCAAAAAATATCCTTTCGGATACCATTCTTGACAAAGACCAATTTATACGTTTAAACCAATTCGATAAGCAAAAGCAATTTACCCCTATAGTAGACGGAAATGACTTTATCTTGACCGATAAAGAAGAGAAAAGTGCAGGTAGAAAAATCGTCATTTATGGCGGAGGGGGTACTGCAGCCGCTTGTTATCGCAAGGGCTTTTTTGGGGATGATATTCGAACTCAAGATCAAAAATTTATAAAAGAAAACCAAAAAAATCAGGTTATATGGATAGCAAGAAATTTTGAAAAAGCAGGCACCGGAAAACTTGCAACAAGTGCCTTGTCAAATGCAAAAATGCGCCAAGAACTGTTTTATGGCGACCTACAAAGCATACAAGAAACCAAAGATAATAGATTGATATTAATCTTTAAAAAAACAGGAGGGCATAAGCAAGATCTACCCGAAATTTTTGAAATTGATTGTGACCAATTTATTTATTCTGTTGGCCAAGATGACAGTTATATGCGATGCGTTTGTGAGGAAATCGAGACAGATTTAACACTGATTACAGATGAAGAGGGCATGGTCTTAAATGTAAGCTCTAAAGACAAGCAAGTTATATTTTTCGGAGCAGCTGCTATGGCAGTCCGCGAAAAAGAATATATGGAGGCCACATGGAAATGGCTACAGTCAGAGAACATTGGCGGGGACGTTGGACCTGGTTCTATGCCTCCTTCAAGAGCACAAATTAAACGCTATACTTTCTTGCAAGGCCATAAACCTATTAGCATTAACGCAAATATGGATAGCAAACACCTAATTATTAAATTTCTTGAAGAGGAAAAAAGCATTCGGCACACAGTGATTCAAGATTTTGTCGCTGACATTCTCCAGGCTAGAAAAGAAAATGCTCCCAGTGGTGCTAGCCGCACCACCATTTACGAATTGTTGGTTAAACATGGACTGGAAAATATAATTGAGATTAACGGCCTTGGGCATCTTGTCAAGAAAGTTGTACCAGCACCGGCACATCCACCCAGTTCTACTCTACTCTCTTGGCTTGGTCCGCAGAGAGAAACAAGCGATGCTATCCCCATCATTTCTTCTGTTAGTGTCGAGAAAAAGCCAACTCAACCTTTCAAAAGCGGAGAAGAGATTTTACAATCTAGCCTCCTTGTATGAGGTATTGACTTATAAAACACCCTTTTGATCTCAGGAAGAACATGCCTAATTTAGAATATTTTTTTACCTTAAATGAAAAGGAAATAGAATTACAATACAGAATAATTCATTACTATAAAAACCATGAGAGTACCTTTCTAAACGGGCTAATCAGGAGCACTGATACAGGCAGCTTAATCAAACTTGCTCTTCTAAATCCAGAAATTGATGAAATATGTCATCTCCCACAATTCGCTGAATATTGGAATAATGTTTGGCGCCTTTGTGGAGTTAATCCACGTGAAAACGCAGAAATTAATGGCAGACCGATACATGAATATATGCCTATCGCGACTATTCCCTCATGTTTCGAGCAAATTAAAGGATATTTTCTTTATGTTACTTATCAACATTTATTGGATAAGGATGGGAATTTATCAAAAGAATTATACCCAGAAGCAGAAACATACTTAACTGCTTCTGCTCAGTTTGGATGCTATTTTTCTGCAAATATCCTATGTAGAACGGGTATAAATTTATTGCAAAATCGCTTTGATGAAGAAATTGTAAAAAAAATTCTCTTTTTTGCAGAAATTGCTGCCAGACTCTATTTATCACCCGGCTACTTCCTATTGGCAAATATGTATCAAGAACTCATTAAATTTGAAGGAGAGCCCATTTTAGGAGCTTTTGATTTACGCATGGAAGCCTTTAGAGCCATTAACATTGCTAAGCGACTTGAAGATTATTCTGCACCGATGATAAACAATGCCTATCAAGGAAAAACTTTAGCTGCAGCTACTGGTGGACAAATAAAAAGTTATTCTGAAGCTGAACAGCGGTTACAACAATTGTTATGTTTAAATTATGATGAACTGGAAATCTCGAGTAAGAAAGCTAAAGCAGAAGCTGATTTGATCATCGATCAACTGCATTTGGATGAGGCACTAAATTCCGAAGCCTCTGTCTCGATCGCTGGTTAAAGCGTATCTACAATTTTTTTCTAATGACAATAGGAAATAGAAAAAGCGGCACGAAGGCCGCTTTTTAGAATAAAACCCTGGCGATGACCTACTTTCACATGGGGAAGCCCCACACTATCATTGGCGCAGGTATGTTTCACTTCTGAGTTCGAGATGGGATCAGGTGGTTCCAAACCGCTATAGTCGCCAGGAAACCTGGTTTACCGATTGGGCTATTAACCAATCAGCTTGGTAAAGTGGATAGAGGTTAACACAAACTCTGTATTCATTTGTCTGAGCAATTTACATTGCCCTGTCATTCAATATTGCCTTGCTTCTTCACTCATAACCTAAAGGCAGTTCAGGTTATATGGTCAAGACAATCAGCCAATTAGTACGAGTTAGCTACACACATTACTGTGCTTCCACACCTCGCCTATCAACGTCGTAGTCTTCAACGGGCTTCATGGGAAAACTCATCTTGAGGGAGGCTTCCCGCTTAGATGCTTTCAGCGGTTATCCCGTCCGAACTTAGCTACCCGGCAATGCAACTGGCGTCACAACCGGTACACCAGAGGTTCGTCCACTCCGGTCCTCTCGTACTAGGAGCAGCTCCTCTCAATTTTCCTACGCCCACGGCAGATAGGGACCGAACTGTCTCACGACGTTCTAAACCCAGCTCGCGTACCACTTTAAATGGCGAACAGCCATACCCTTGGGACCTGCTTCAGCCCCAGGATGTGATGAGCCGACATCGAGGTGCCAAACACCGCCGTCGATATGAACTCTTGGGCGGTATCAGCCTGTTATCCCCGGAGTACCTTTTATCCGTTGAGCGATGGCCCTTCCATTCAGAACCACCGGATCACTAAGACCAACTTTCGTTCCTGCTCGAGCCGTCACTCTCGCAGTCAAGCACCCTTTTGCCTTTACACTCTTGGTACGATGTCCGACCGTACCGAGGGTACCTTTGTGCTCCTCCGTTACTCTTTGGGAGGAGACCGCCCCAGTCAAACTACCCATCATACACTGTCCTCAGCCAGGATTACTGGCCCAAGTTAGAACCTCAATAATAACAGGGTGGTATTTCAACGGCGGCTCCATGCGAACTGGCGTCCGCACTTCATAGCCTCCCACCTATCCTACACAGTCATCATCAAAGTCCAGTGCAAAACTATAGTAAAGGTTCACGGGGTCTTTCCGTCTAGCCGCGGGTACACTGCATCTTCACAGCGATTTCAATTTCACTGAGTCTCGGGTGGAGACAGTGTGGCCATCGTTACGCCATTCGTGCAGGTCGGAACTTACCCGACAAGGAATTTCGCTACCTTAGGACCGTTATAGTTACGGCCGCCGTTTACCGGGGCTTCGATCAAGAGCTTCTCCGAAGATAACCCCATCAATTAACCTTCCGGCACCGGGCAGGCGTCACACCCTATACGTCTTCTTACGAATTTGCAGAGTGCTGTGTTTTTAATAAACAGTCGCAGCCACCTGGTCTCTGCGGCCCTCTTCAGCTCATTAAGCATGTCAATTCACCAAAAAGGGCGTACCTTCTCCCGAAGTTACGGTACCATTTTGCCTAGTTCCTTCACCCGAGTTCTCTCAAGCGCCTTAGTATTCTCTACTTGTCCACCTGTGTCGGTTTGCGGTACGGTTCTCTGTAAGTTATGGCTAGCGGCTTTTCCTGGAAGCTTGGCATCAATGACTTCTCCGCACACCGTAGTGTCAGAACCACTTCGCACCTCAGCCTTAACAAGGGGCCGGATTTGCCTAACCCCTCAGCCTACATGCAAGTACCAGGACAACCATCGCCCGGCTCACCTAGCCTTCTTCGTCCCCGCTTCACCACTTACAAAAAGTCCAGGAATATTAACCTGGTTCCCATCAGCTACGCATTTCTGCCTCACCTTAGGGGCCGACTCACCCTGCTCCGATTAACGTCGTGCAGGAAACCTTAGACTTCCGGCGAGTGGGTTTTTCACCCACTTTATCGTTACTCATGTCAGCATTCGCACTTCTGATACCTCCAGCCCACCTCTCAGTGAACCTTCTTCAGCCTACAGAACGCTCCCCTACCACGTGCACTTAGTGCACATCCGCAGCTTCGGTGTATGGTTTTAGCCCCGTTACATCTTCCGCGCAGGCCGACTCGACCAGTGAGCTATTACGCTTTCTTTAAAGGGTGGCTGCTTCTAAGCCAACCTCCTGGCTGTCTGTGCCTTCCCACATCGTTTCCCACTTAACCATAACTTTGGGACCTTAGCCGACGGTCTGGGTTGTTGCCCTCTCCACGACGGACGTTAGCACCCGCCGTGTGTCTCCCGTGGTCCAATTATCCGGTATTCGGAGTTTGCATCGGTTTGGTAAGCCATGACAGCCCCCTAGCCGAAACAGTGCTCTACCCCCAGTAATCATCCCACAAGGCGCTACCTAAATAGCTTTCGGGGAGAACCAGCTATCTCCGGGCTTGATTAGCCTTTCACTCCTAGCCACACGTCATCCGATAATTTTTCAACATTACCCGGTTCGGACCTCCAGTTGGTGTTACCCAACCTTCATCCTGCACATGGCTAGATCGCCCGGTTTCGGGTCTACTCCCAGCGACTCTCGCCCTATTCAGACTCGATTTCTCTACGGCTCCCTTATTAGTTAACCTCGCCACTGAAAGTAACTCGCTGACCCATTATACAAAAGGTACGCAGTCACTAAGCCTAAACCTAGCTCCCACTGCTTGTACGCAAACGGTTTCAGGTTCTATTTCACTCCCCTCTCCGGGGTTCTTTTCGCCTTTCCCTCACGGTACTGGTGCACTATCGGTCAGTAAGGAGTATTTAGCCTTGGATGATGGTCCACCCATATTCAACCAGGATTTCACGTGTCCCAGCCTACTTGTTCGTGTGCTTAGTTCCTCATATCCGCTTCGTATACGGGACTTTCACCCTGTATCGTGGTACTTCCCAGAACCTTCTACTCGCTTCAATGATATATCACACCAGGCTCCTCCCCGTTCGCTCGCCGCTACTTGGAGAATCTCGTTTGATTTCTTTTCCTTCGGGTACTTAGATGTTTCAGTTCCCCGAGTTCGCTTCCGTAACCTATGTATTCAGTCACAGATGACCTCGCTCTCGCAAAGCCGGGTTCCCCCATTCGGACATCTTCGGATCACAGCTCGTTTCCAGCTCCCCAAAGCTTTTCGCAGGATTCCACGTCCTTCTTCGCCTCTTACTGCCAAGGCATCCACCGTTTGCGCTTCTCTTCTTGACCATATAACCTCAACCACCTCCCTACAGCGCCCTTTTCGCTCCTCTTCATCGATTAACGAAAAAAACATTGCAAAGATTCTCAAAACAGGACCCATTAGCCCCGTTCCAAGCGCCATCGGTTATACTACAAGGACAATACTAATTCGCTTGTGTTACCTCTATTTCTCTACCAAATTGTTAATGAACTTCCGGATATTCCAGACAAAAGCACTCTCAGCCTCTTTAAACTGAGAATTCTTTGGCCTTGATAATCCCGAAACGACTGATTGGTGGGTCTGGGTGGACTTGAACCACCGGCCTCACCCTTATCAGGGGTGCGCTCTAACCAACTGAGCTACAGACCCAATTTTTGCCTCAGCTTTTGCCAGTCGTTATCGACCAACAAAAAAAATGCAAAATTTTTTGCTTCGGCTTTCTGTTGCTTTGCTGTCGCAATTCTCTTGAAAACAAACTGTGTGGGCGCTTTGAGCTCTCGTCGTACCTTTCATTTCTATTAAGGAGGTGATCCAGCCGCAGGTTCCCCTACGGCTACCTTGTTACGACTTCACCCCAGTCATGAATCACACCGTGGTAAACGTCCCCCATTGGTTAGACTATCTACTTCTGGTGCAACCCACTCCCATGGTGTGACGGGCGGTGTGTACAAGGCCCGGGAACGTATTCACCGCGACATGCTGATTCGCGATTACTAGCGATTCCGACTTCATGAAGTCGAGTTGCAGACTTCAATCCGGACTACGACCAGCTTTCAAAGATTTGCTCCAGGTCTCCCCTTCGCCGCCCTCTGTACCGGCCATTGTAGCACGTGTGTAGCCCTACCCGTAAGGGCCATGATGACTTGACGTCATCCCCGCCTTCCTCCGGTTTGTCACCGGCAGTCTCCTTAGAGTCCCCGCCTCTACGCGCTGGCAACTAAGAACAAGGGTTGCGCTCGTTACGGGACTTAACCCAACATCTCACGACACGAGCTGACGACAGCCATGCAGCACCTGTATCAGTGCTCCTCGCGGCACTTCCACATCTCTGCAGAATTCACTGTATGTCAAGGGTAGGTAAGGTTCTTCGCGTTGCATCGAATTAAACCACATGCTCCACCGCTTGTGCGGGCCCCCGTCAATTCCTTTGAGTTTTAATCTTGCGACCGTACTCCCCAGGCGGTCAACTTATCGCGTTTGCTTCGTCACTAACCTCATTCATAAGGCCAACAACTAGTTGACATCGTTTACAGCGTGGACTACCAGGGTATCTAATCCTGTTTGCTCCCCACGCTTTCGTGCCTCAGTGTCAGTATTAGGCCAGGTAGCCGCCTTCGCCACTGGTGTTCCTTCCGATCTCTACGCATTTCACCGCTACACCGGAAATTCCACTACCCTCTCCTATACTCAAAGTCTCACAGTCTTATCTGACCACCCTAGGTTGAGCCCAGGAATTTCACAGATAACTTATAAAACCACCTACGCACCCTTTACGCCCAGTAATTCCGATTAACGCTCGCACCCTCCGTATTACCGCGGCTGCTGGCACGGAGTTAGCCGGTGCTTCTTCTGTGGGTAACGTCCAGATAATTAGCTCTTAACCTATCACCCCTCCTCCCCACTGAAAGTGCTTTACAACCCTCAGGCCTTCTTCACACACGCGGCATTGCTGGATCAGGGTTCCCCCCATTGTCCAATATTCCCCACTGCTGCCTCCCGTAGGAGTCTGGGCCGTGTCTCAGTCCCAGTGTGGCTGATCATCCTCTCAGACCAGCTACCGATCGTCGCCTTGGTAGGCCCTTACCCCACCAACTAGCTAATCGGACGCAGGCTAATCTTAAAGCGCCAGGCCTCGCGGTCCCCAGCTTTCCTCCTAAGAGCTCATCCGGTATTAGCATGAGTTTCCCCATGTTATCCCAAACTTTAAGGCATATTCCTACGCGTTACTCACCCGTTCGCCACTCGCCACCCATCTAGTAAACTAGACCGTGCTGCCGTTCGACTTGCATGTGTTAAGCATGCCGCCAGCGTTCAATCTGAGCCAGGATCAAACTCTTCAGTTCAATTCCTGTGCTAGTCTCACTAGCTTCTTTACTTCTTCATTCGGCACTTCATTCACTCAAAGCGCCCACACAGTTTGTCTTCTATCTTCTTAATGAACACACCCCGAAGGCGTGATGCGTATTCTACTCATCCCTATCTCCTTGTCAAACACTTTCTTTAATTTTTTAGAAAAATCTTTTCTTCTAACGAAAGTTCTTCTTCCAAGGGCTTTTTATCCAAACTCAATGATATGACTATATTTATGATAAGCGCTACTAACACAATAGATAGTGCCTGCGAAAAGGTTAAGTCCATTTCTAAAAGTTTGCCTACTGCAGGTTGTAATAGAGGCGCACTCATCATAAGAATCATATTGCATGTCGATAAAGCAGTGGCGCGAATAGTATCGGGCACTGCATCTTTTACCACAGCAAAAGATTGAATATAGCAGGATGAGAAAAAACCCATCAATAATAGTATAGGATACAATTGCCACAATGATAACTCAGGGACATATAATAGTATCGCAAAAAGGGCTGCAGTAAGACCGTTAAAGAATCCCATTAACATTCGTCTTTGCTTCCAACGCTCAATAAGCCAAGCAGTTAAAGGACCACCAATGCCAATGCCGATAAAAATCATTGACATCATGCCGCCAGCTGACTCTAAAGACAGCGGCTGGAATTTTTGCATGCAAAAGGGAACTCCCCATAACGTTACTACTACATTAACGATGGCAAACATTGCAAAACCGTAGTAACCAGCTAGCCAAACTTGCTTATTTGATAAAGTTTGTTTGAGTGCCGAACCCAAAGTTAAATGCTCTCCCTTATTTTTTTGCATAGAGGATGGTTGATTACGAATAACAAGCGTTATGATTATAGTGACTACCAAAGCGCAACAACCCGCTAAAATCATCGTTGCTCGCCAGCTATAATGGGTAATAATCAATGCCATCCCGATTTCTCCCCCCGCTACTCCAAGCATTGCTAGGGTTTCAGAAATCCCAATCAATAAAGCGAAGTACCGTGCTGAAAACCACGAAGAAGTAACATGTAGCATTCCCACAAAACCAAAAGCACTACCCGCCCCCATAATCAATCGGGCGATATAAGCTTGCCAATACGATTGACTGAAAGCCAAAGAAAAAATACCAAGCGAAAGTAAGCACGAAGCAAGAATTAAAATTTTGCGTGGTCCAAAGCGATCATAGGCAAGGCCAACAGGAATTTGCATCAACACATAAGAAATAAAAAAGGCACTAGACAATGCCCCCACTTCCGTACTTGTTAAATGGAAATCTTTTTTCCATTCGGTGGCCATTAATCCAGCCATTGTTTGAAGATAAAATTGAAACAATGCAAAACTGGTTGTTGTTATCCAGTTAAGCCAAGGTAAAAGCTTAGGCATAATACAGATTTCATTTAATCACATGCAGAGTGTGACGTATCTTATGTTTTCATTCTAAAAAATTCAAAAATTTATGGAAAAATGATCGTCTTAACTCATTCAATTTCTGACAATTTAATAAAACAATTATCTTGAAACGCGTGGGGCAGGAATCGGTAGACACTTAATGGAATGCATATTATCTCATTATCCGGCAGGAACACAGTTCTATATACTGACACGCGTATTTAATACCGATGCTAAAAATCTATATGGTAAACGATTAGGATTCGAGCCTATTGAAGAAAAAGAGGTTTCCGATTTGGGCTATGACGCACGGTACTGTGGCTTTAAGCATACAACTACTGTCGCTGAAGTTGAGGCTATTAAAGCACGACAGACTACTTTAGTACCTACAGGAGGGGTAGTAACGCCTTATAATGATTCCATCAGTGAAAGAGAAGAGTCAGCAAGACTAACTATGTAAGTGAAGTGCAACCGTGAGGAATGGCATCTACTGATTGTAACTATTGAAATTATCATCCATGATTTCTTGCAGAAAACCTAGCCATCCCTATTTTTTTTTGTTACTCTTCGCAATTCAACGATGGTGGCTCTATTGGTCCCCTCGCGACGATAGATTGTGAACCCCGTCAGGCCCGGAAGGGAGCAGCGGTAGCAATTGATGCGGGCGCCGGGGTGTGGCTTCTAGAGCTGCCGCCAATTTGTGAACGTCCAATGAGCTATCTGGCACTAGCGCGTAAATGGCGGCCACGTACCTTTTCCCAACTGGTTGGCCAAGAACATATAAATAAGGTTTTAATCAACTCGCTTAACCAACAGCGATTGCATCACGCCTACCTTTTTACTGGTACACGCGGGGTTGGTAAAACCAGCGTTGCCCGGCTTTTAGCTAAAGCATTGAATTGTGAACAAGGGATTAGTGCCGAGCCTTGCTTGCAATGCGATACCTGCCTAGCAATCGAACAAGGTCGCTTTATCGATTTAATTGAAATTGATGGCGCTTCAAGAACTCGCGTGGAAGATACCCGTGAGCTTTTAGAGAATGTCCAATATAGCCCAACGAGCGGACGATTTAAAATTTACTTAATAGACGAAGTGCACATGCTTTCGCAGCATAGTTTCAATGCGTTATTAAAAACGCTGGAAGAACCACCCTCTCATGTGAAATTTTTATTGGCAACTACTGATCCGCAAAAACTGCCTGTCACCGTTCTTTCACGTTGCCTGCAATTCAGCCTCAGGCATTTACCCGCAGAAATGATCAGCCAGCACTTGCAGTATATTCTAAAAGATGAGCAACTAACCTTCGAACTGGAAGCTGTAGAGATCTTAGCTAAAGCAGCGAAAGGAAGTATGCGAGACGCGTTGAGTTTGCTCGATCAGGCTATCGCCAGTACCGATAAACATCTCAAGGCGCAAGAAGTAAAGCTAATTTTAGGCTACACACAACAAGATTACGCAATACAAGTATTACAAGCCTTGGCAAAATTGGATGCACAAGAACTCATTCAGTTGAGTAGGCAAATCGCAAGTGAAGGTGGGCATTTTCGCTACGTATTGGATGAATTACTTGATTATCTCCATCAAATTACAATTGAGCAGACTCTCCCCAGCGATAACCCTTTGATCAGCAGCAAACCTGAAATAAAAACCCTGGCAAATCAATTTAGCCCTGAAGATGTCCAATTATTCTATCAAATTGGTATTAAAGGTACCGACGAAATGTATCTGGCACCGTCTTTAGCAATTGGATTTGAAATGACTTTATTGCGCATGTTGGCATTTAGACCAGCCTCTAAAGTAGATATTCCGCCACTCGCCTATGAGGCAGCAAAAAAATCAGCAGACTCAGCAAACTTCAACAAAACTGAGGAACGCGAATTAACACCTATTGGTTATGAAGAGCAGGCCGAAGAACTTCCTGCTTCATCTTTCAAGCCAGAAAAGCAGCCTATGATTAGCCCCGAGAACAATGATTGGGGAGCTCTATTAGTTCAGTTAAAATTAACTGGATTGGCCTTAACAGCAGCGGAAAATGCAGAATTTGTTACGAAATCAGGCCAAGAAGTCATCCTTCGCGTTGCCAAAGGACATCGTTCTTTATTTACGCCCGCAGTAGTAAACCGTATCGAGCAGGCGCTTGGCATCTATTATGGCGAATTGATTAAAATTAACCTTAGTACTGAAGATTCAATTCACTCATCTCCTGCTCAGCAAAAGCAAATTGCCCAGAATCAACAGCAACAAGAGGCTGAAATAAATTTGCAAAATGATCCTATTTTTCAACAGTTGCGGCAAGAATTTTCAGCTGAATTGGTCAAAAATTCTATTGTCCCTGTTAAAGATGAATTATAATTAACAAGTTAATTAAACGTGAGGTAACTATGGATATTAGTCAAAATCTGGGCAACTTGATGAAAGAGGCGCAAAAAATGCAGCAGCGTATGCAAGAAGCCCAAGAGCAATTAAGTAAATTAGTCGTAGAAGGTGAATCAGGTGGCGGAATGGTTAAGGTTAAAATGAATGGCCGTCACGATGTCGTTGAAATAAAAATTAATCCGACACTTATGGAAGAAGATGTTGAGATGATTGAAGATTTAACTGCAGCAGCCTTTAACGATGCAGTCCGCAAAGTTGAAAAAGCGTCTAAAGAAAAAATCAGTCAGTTGACCGCAGGCCTTAATATTCCAACTGATTTTATGAAGGATCAGGAAGATAAGGAATAAAAGAGCTAATGGATGCTTTAAGCCGTTTGGTGGATGCTTTCCGTTGCCTACCTGGAGTTGGCCCCAAATCTGCGCAGCGTATGGTGTTTCATCTTCTTCAACACCAACGCCAGCGTGGCTTGCATCTAGCCTCATGCCTCGAGCAAGCTATGCTGGCTATTCAGCATTGCAAGCGTTGCAATAATTATACTGAGCTAGATTTGTGCAAACTCTGCCAGGATCCCTCTCGTGATTTATCGACAATTTGTATTGTAGAAAATCCGGCTGATGTCACTGCAATTGAACAAAGCAATGCATTTAACGGCAGTTATTATGTATTAATGGGAAAAATTTCACCTCTTGATGGTCTTGGGCCTGAAGACATTGGCTTGCCTCAATTGCGCGATCTTATCATTCGCGAAGAGATAAAAGAGGTCATTTTAGCCTTAAGCCCTACTGTTGAAGGCCAAACTACAGTTCATTTCATTCATGAACTTTTGCGTGGACACCCATTACGCATTAGTCAGTTAGCACATGGAATTCCCTCTGGGGGGGAGCTGGAATTCTTAGATGCGAATACGATTAGCAGTGCATTACGAAATAGAGCCAAGATTAATGTTTAGTATTAAGCGTTTTAAATACCGCTATATACCCAAGAAACCTGAACATTCTATTTTTACCCTGTTGAAATATGTTGGGTATATTCTTTTTATAAGCCTAACTCTAGTGATGAGTAACGCACACGCTTCGTTTAATAAAAATCTGTGGCCTGAATGGGAAGTGAATAATCCTCTATCAAGAGCGAGTATTGACCACAGTGATTGGCAAGAATTCCTTAATCGTAGAGTCCTAACAAACCAAGAAAATATCAATTTAGTCGATTACAGCCATCTTACAGATGAGGATTACACGTTATTGCAGCGATATATTGAGAAAATGTCGAAAATCGATATCAATAATTATAACCGTAATGAACAATTAGCCTTTTGGATCAATCTTTACAATGCGCTTACTGTGCAAATCATAGCCGATTATTATCCTGTCGGGAGTGTTGAAGAAATCAACATTTCTCCCGGCTTATTTAGCATTGGGCCTTGGGGTAAAAAAGTAGTCACCATTAATGGCGTTTCCTTATCGCTTGATGAAATACAAAATCGCATCATTCGACCCATTTGGAATGATCAACGCACTTTGTATGCAATTAATAATGGCTCTATAGGCGCTGCCAATTTAAGCAAACAAGCTTATCGCGGCTCCACAATTGATGCAGCTCTCAATGAAGCTGCATTTAACTATGTCAACTCTCTTCGAGGCGCACAAGTCATCGAAGGTGCATTGGTTGTATCAAAAATTTATGATTGGTTTAATGAAGATTTTGGCGGCACAAAGAAAGATGTTATTACCCATTTGAAGCAATTCGCTAAAGAGCCATTGAGTAGTCAACTTAAACATATCAATGACATTGATAATTATGTCTATAATTGGCATTTGAATAGTACTGTCTCAAGCGAATAACACAATTCAGCTTACATTCGCTAGACCTCAATGTTAAGGGAAGAACATGCAAAATCACAAACCAGTTGTTTTGATCCTAGGGGCCACAGGCCAAATTGGTCAATTGGTTACAGCAGAACTTGCTAAAAATGACCAGATTATGTTGCGTCCTGCTGCGAGAAAGCAAGAGCAACTCGAAGCTCTGGCCAATCGTTATGGCAATTCCGTCTATATTGATCTTGACCAACCACAGACTTTTGCCCCGGCACTTCAAGGTGCGAATCGACTTTTTTTATTAACCGGTTATTCCGTTTCAATGGTGGCGCAATCTAAAACTATAATTGATGCAGCAAAAAAAGCTGGAGTTGAGTTCATCGTGCATTTAGGTGTTTTTAGCCAAGCTTGGGATTGCTCTACACCTCATTTTGCATGGCATCAACTAATTGAAAGCTATATAAAACATTTGGGATTTAAATGGACATTTCTTCATCCCAATTGCTTCTTTCAAAATCTTACTAACTTTTCTCTTCTAAAGAACAATAAATTTCGCTGGTATACATCAAAGCCCTGTGGCTGGATTGCTTTAGAAGATCTTGCGGAGGCAGCAGCAAAAATCCTTATTGAAGGCCCGGAGAAACATCATGCCAAAGATTACTGGTTCTCAACTGAGTCCTTGGAATTGCAAGAATTAATTAAAATCTTGAGCAATACAACCGGAAAACACATCACAGCCGATCTGCAACCACCCGATCAATTCCTTACCGATCAAAGTACCGATTTGGCCTCATTAGATCCTTACGCTTACAGCGTGGCTGAATCCTTTGCCCAAATTGAAGATGGGCGTATGGCTTTCATCGGAAATGTAAAAGATGACATGCAAATCCTATGTAACCGTAAAGGATTATCCTTTGAGCAGTGGGCAAAACAGCATAAGACAAAACTTATCCAATGTTTAGATTTTGTTGGGAATGGAAACATTAATTGGGGATAAGATTGCTTTGGGCATCACGAGCAACCTCGTTCTCTAATAGGAAAAAGCGCTGATTTCAAAATAGGAAATCAGCGCAAAGCTCAATTAATCGATAGCTAATGAACAGTCAATATCATTTGTTTTCAAATTATCCCACTATGTAGCTGAGGATTTCCGCATAAAAGCAGATTAACTATTGCTACTATCATCCGGAAGGACGCGAGTATGTTTGCCATACACAACTAGCACACGCTGTTTAATTTTCAATTTCAAATCTTCAGATTGCGCTACCGAAACAATTGTACCGTTATTCAGCTTGATCACATACACATAGCCTTGTCCTCCATCAATGTATTCGCTACCTGGAGCTACTCGACTATTATTGGGGCTTTTGCTGTGGAATTTAACAGGTTGCTTTGAAATAATTACTCCGGAAGCAACTTTTTTTAACTTTCCTACTTCTGCAACATCATATTCACTGGGTGTAATGCTTTTACAGGCGCTCAGCAATAAACAAAAAAACAGGCCGAATGACCAAATCAATTTAGGCATCTTTTTCTCCGTGACAGGTTATAGCTTCAGAAGCCTATTCTACAAATTACAATCCATTATTGCTATGAGCAAAATACCCGCATTATGTAATGCTTAAAAAAGAAAATCTATTCAAAATGGTGCATTTGTATTTAGAGAAATACTTTTCATTAAATCGCAAAACCACTATTAACCGGTGTATAATCTTGAATTTTTAAGAAGTTTGAAATTAAAATTTAATGAATGGATACAATTTCGCCTGAGATATTTCGATAATTTTGAAGTTTCTTTGGACCCAAGCCTCAATCATTTAGGATGGAGAATAAATCAATGCTATCGCATCAAAAATACCTGCTGCTTATTGATCATTCCCCTTGGGATAATCAACTTGCTGAGTATTTTGCCAAATTTGATTATAAAATTATTCAATTACAAAGTTTGTCTGAACTGGAAAAAGAAACCGAACAACCTGCCGCTGTACTAATTAACTGGATTCTTTGTAAAGGAGAAATTTCTATCATTGATGAACTGTACCATCGTTACCCTGCCCCTTTAATTGTCATAAGTGACCACAGTGATGAAGAAACCTGCGTTAAAATGTTGGAGGCCGGAGCAGACGATTTTCTAATTAAGCCTCTTCATCCTAGAGAATTGCATGCGCGGATCAGTGCTATCACCCGAAGAGTTCAGCGCTCAACTCAAGAAACAGATCAAGAAAAGGAAGTTTTGCTCTTTGCTGACTGGCGTCTATATCCAGCCTCGCGGCAAGTTTTCAGTAACGCCAATCAAGAATTGCAGCTCAGTGCGGGGGAATATGATTTGCTACTTGCCTTTATACGTCAACCGCAACGTGTTCTAGGTAGAGAATTTTTGCTCCAGGTGACCAAAAATAGCGACCTTAATCCTTTTGACCGACGAATCGATGTACAAATTAGCCGCTTAAGACAAAAAATTGAAACGGATGCCAAAAAACCTGCGCTGATTAAAACGATTCGAAACGGTGGTTATTTATTTACTGCTCGAGTGATTTCAACCAAAGAAAGTGAGACAGGGGAATCATTAGAGCACCTTCAATAGCCTTTCCTTAGCTGGCTGTCACTCTGAAGCTAATCTATTTCTCAATAGGTCTATTTAAAAACAATTTGATCTTATTTTGAATTTAAATTAAAATCTTGGCTGGATTTTAAACAGGATGAAATAAGGAATACGATTATGCAAGCGAGATTCGAGCAGAAAGGAAAAAAAAATAACAAAGGGAAGAGTTTTCTCAATTTTTTTAAGTCCAGGGAAAAAATGAATTCCTTCAAAAACTTGAAGGACTTTCCTGCAGAAACCACCGATGAAAAATTTGATGGGAATGTGCCCGGCACTCCCAACTCCGCGATTGAAATCAAAGATTCTGGATTAGAAGCAGAAAAACTGGATTTATCACCCTCAAAAAAGTCTTCAGAAGCGCTGAATAGTATTGATATTGACTCACTCATTTCGGTGGAAAAAGATCCTGTGCTTTGGCGAGCTACCCTGGTGTATGAAGTCATAGGGGAACAAAATGCTGAATCATTCAAAATTCGTAGCAATTATCCTTGGCATACGGTTCAGAGTCTCTTAACACTTGAGAATACCCGACTACAAATGGAGTTATATCAGGTTAAAGGCCAGCAAATTGTATTACTTAGACAAATTTTTAAAATTTTGGATTTCGGTTACCACAATTATTTAGATGAGACCGAGGACAAATTCGAACAGGCAAAACATTTACCAAAATACTTGCGCTCTTGTATTGAAACAGTAATGTCTGACTCTTTTTTTGATTCAGCTTCATTCATAGGCAGTTTATCGCATGACGACCAAATTAAAAGATATCTAGAAACAAGCAAATTTGTTGATGAACAACAGGAATTTCGTCTGCGTGCAGTGATTCAATTACAGCCTTTGCGTTTTCATCAAGCAGTTGAGTTTAACGATTTATCTTTAAGCGAGGTATTACCTTATTTATGCCCTCACCAAGACCTACCTGAATACGACACTCTACTTGCTAAACTTGAAGAAAGAACGATGAAATCAGGCTTTCTTGTCAAGCGTATCAAAGAGCACATCACGAAACTAAGATTGGCCATAGAAGCTGGAGAGATTCCTGTCGGCTATACAAGTTTACGCTCATTGCTCCCCAACAACGAAGCATTTCGAACGATATTGATGAGAGTACTCAGTGCCGAACTTCATCAAGGGTATTCTTTAGATAAATTTCCTAAATGTACAACTGAAGAACCTGATCTTTTTATTCCGAAAAACAGTACATTAGAAGCAACGCTTACCGATAAAATTGGTGATTTTTCGAGAATATATAAAAAGCTGCATGAAAAAAACACAAGTTCTCGGCTTTTTGAGTCAGCAGCTAAGAGCCTCGCTAGGGAGTTAAAATCAGAATTGCTTCGGGAACGAGGGTACCAACTTGAGTCAGAATCTTCACGTTTAGGTATTTAATAGTCGATTTAATTAGATGGTTTCTCAAGAAACCATCTAATTATAATGCACTCAAATTAACCGATATAGTTTCATAGGATTTTCACGATGCTTTAATGTCGCATTCCCAACAAATTCAGCTTTGATTTCGGGCAATTTGTTGATTGCATCTTCAGATATTAACACACTCGTATTATACGTTTTATTCAACTGCTCTATATGAGCTGCGGAATTAACTACATCCCCGACAATAGTATACTCTAAGCGCCTTTTGGTACCGATAGTACCTGTCACCGCATAACCAAAATGTAATCCAATTCCTAACTTCATGTCCGGTATATTCCCTTTTTTTACTTCCTCTTCCCGGCGTTTTATAATTGTCAGTGCCGCCTTTACTGCATTGGCAACGTCATTACCACTAGATATAGGCGCTCCAAAAACAGCCATAAATCCATCGCCTAGAAATTTATTGATAATACCTTTATTTTCATGAATTATTTCTACGGTATATTGAAAAAAATTATTAAGATACTTAACAACAGTTGATGGATCGTTTTGCTCAGTAAAATGAGTGAAATTTCTTATATCCAAAAACATAATGCATACAGGTATATATTCACTGGCATTTGCATCTTTTGATAATAATTTAGAGACAACTTCTGGAGAAACGTGTTGACCAAAAATACTTTCAATTCTGTCACGTTCCTTTTGTGCATCGAAAGCTTCTTGAAGCCGTTTTTTAATTTGAGAAGTAATAAATCCTGTCACCACACCTCCAATTAACAAAAGGGCCACCCGAGCAGCAAAAGTGTGCCGTTCTATTAAAAAACGATCAATTCCTGAAGTATCGGTAAAATGGAGAATATAATAAGAAACCGTGCCATACTCCAAGGCAGCGACTAACCCCGAAAAACGACATATCCATTCATTTAAAGTCAATGCACAAAGAATAATAAAAAGAAAATAAATCAACACAGGCGGCATTAGGAGTACATAAGCTGGTGTTTGGTAATTTGAAAAAAAAATAATGGCTAGAGTTGGATTACTTACTTCCACAAAAGCATTAAAATACCGCAGCTTGTTTGGCATCATTTTTTTGTGCTTGATGTAATGACAAGCGACCCTGCGCATAAACAAAAAATATAGAGAAACTGTAGCCAAATAACCTGGCAAAATCGCAACTGATGCTTTACCCATGATTTGATGATATTCTTCGGGGGATAAAGTGATGAATACTACCCACATTAAAGACAATATCGCGAAAATACTGGCTAAAATTGTCGTTCTTAACTTTTCGCTTTTTAGTATTTCTGCTTCAAGAGTTGTATGCATTGCTTTACTCTGCAAAACCTATTACTTTCATTTTAGACTAAGGTTATTCGAGAAAGAGGAGAAGACTACATTGAAACAGCCCTTTTTTTCTTATTTACTTTAATCATCTTCACCGTTTTAATTGTATTATCCCCCACCTTCAATATTTCGAACCGAAAATTTTCAATCTGTAGACAACAATCGGGAGGCGGAATATAGCCTAAATGCTCGATAATTAAGCCACTAAGGGTCCGGGGGCCAATCATCGGTAATTGCCAATTTAACAGCCGACTTAAATGGCGAAGAGTAATACTGGCATCAACAATTACCGAACCATCTTCCTGCTGCAAAATATCCTTACTTAAATCAGCGATATCCGTTGTAAATTCTCCTACCACTTCTTCAAGGATATCTTCCATAGTGACCAAACCTAGCAAGTCCCCATATTCATTGACTACAAAACAACTGCGTTTTTTCATTTTACGAAAATTCAAAATTTGCACATTTAAAGGTGTCGCTTCAGGGATGAAATAAGGCGCATCGGCAATTTTTAATAAATTTTCCATATCAAGGCATTCATCCAGTGCCAAACTAAGAACGCTACGCACATGAATCATACCAACCAAATTATCAATTGTGCCACGATAAAGCGGCAGGCGCGTGTGCTGTGCAGTTTCGAGTTGATCAAGTAACTCATGCCAGGGCTGTTCCAAATCAAGGCCGATAATATCGGTTTTGGGAACCATAATATCTTCAACTGTGGCTCGTTCAAGATCAATTAAACTAATCAACATACTTTTATGCTCAACCGGCAAAAGACCTCCTGCCTCATGCACTACAGAGCGTAATTCCTCTCCTGATAACGCTTCTTTTTGTACTTTATCGACTGAGATGCCAAATAGACGCAAAATTCCATTGGTTATCCAGCTAATGATTTGTACGATCGGCGCTAAGAGATTTTGCACCATTTTCAAGGGTAAAGACGAAGCAAATGCCACTTGTTGCGGATAAAGGGCGGCCAATGTTTTAGGGGTCATCTCAGAAAATACTAGAATTATTACGGTTAGCAGAAGTGTTGCGATAGCGACACCGACTTCTCCATATATTCGATGACCAATTAAAGTGGCTACCGTTGAAGCGACAATATTGGCTAACGTGTTACCAATGAGCACCACACTGAGTAATTTATCAGGGCGTGCAAGCATTTGGTTAACACGAATCGCCTGCTTATGGTTCTGCTTGACAAGATAGCGTAAACGATAGCGGTTTAAAGACATCATTCCAATTTCTGAGCCGGCAAAAAAGCCGGATAAGAGGATCAGAAAAATCAGAACGATTATCTGAATCATGAGAGAAAGTTGCACCGCCTATCTCCAAATGTTTAAGCGCTCACGCCGTTAGCGACGCAGGGTAAGTTACTATTTCTTCCTCTTTATTATTGTTAGTTAATTTGGAATTAATTGCTTCCATTAACAAAGCAGCATTCACCGCAATACAAGTTTCTTTTGATTTTCCAGGTTCGGGGTCATTATTAGTAAGCTGATATTTTGCATACCTTTTAGTTGTTGCAATCCCGCTAAAAAATGCATCCCTCACATAGTGATGCAATTCTCTGTCTCGAGTTTCTTCTTCTGAAGTATTACGTGTTTCTGGATTAACATCTCGTAAACATCGCCTTTTTGGGTAAGACAAATAATTATCAGATTCAACATAAGCAGTAATGATATTTTCAAATTTAAGTTTATAAACCTCATGTAAAGCAAGAATCCCTTCAACAACAATTACCTCAACCTCATTTGGATCAATGGTTTCTGTTTCAGGGAGTCTGTCTTTTACTAAAAAAGAGTAGGTCGGTCGTGCTATTGCTTTCCCTGCGATGAGCTGCTTCAAATGCTTATGAAAAAGCTCTAGATCAAAAGCGTCTGGGATATCCATATTCTCAGGATTAGCTACTTTCTCCCTGTCTTGTTTACGTTTGTAGTAATGATCCATTGAAATAACAATCGCTTTACGATTTTGAATGGTAAGCATATCAACAATCTCTTCAGCAATCTCAGTCTTCCCTGAGGCAGAGGCCCCGCCAATCATCACTACCGCCGCTAATGCCATCTCAATCTCACTTTAAATTACATGAATTTGAAAATGGCATGATAGCAAGTCTTGCTTTGTTGTACATAGTAAACATAGAAATAAAATGTCGCTTACTTAAGCTGGTGTCAATTCTACTCTACCCACCATTATGCTATAATGATAGTTTTGCATCTTGAGTAATCACCATGTTTGAGAATCTAACCGAGCGTTTAACCCGCGTATTTAAAAACTTAAGCGGCCAAGGGCGTCTGACTGAAGAAAACATGCAACAAATGCTGCGTGAAGTGCGTATATCATTGCTCGAAGCAGATGTTGCGCTTCCCGTGGTTAAAGACTTTATCGAACAGGTTAAACAAAAAGCCTTAGGGCAGGAAGTTTCTCTAAATTTAAAGGCAGATCAAGCCTTACTTAAGATTATTCATGACGAACTGGTTCATATCCTTGGTGATACCCGCGCTGAATTAGATTTCAAAACACAACCACCAGCAGTCTTCTTAATGGCCGGTTTACAAGGCTCAGGAAAAACCACCTCAGCAGCAAAACTAGCCCGTTATTTAAAAGAAACTGAAAATAAAAAAGTCATGTTGGTGAGTGTCGACGTTTACCGACCTGCCGCTATCGATCAACTTAGGGTATTAGCCAACCAACTTGGTGTGGCCTTTTTTGAAGCAGAAGCGCACGAACAACCTCTCGCTATTGCCCAAAAAGCCTTAGATAACGCTAAAAAACAATACATGGATGTTGTCATTCTGGATACTGCCGGCCGTCTCCACATTGATGCCGAAATGATGGCAGAAATCAAAGCATTGCACCAAGCAGTTAAACCAATAGAAACCCTTTTTGTCGTCGATAGCATGACTGGGCAAGATGCCGTTAATACTGCAAAAGCCTTCCACGAAGCACTACCTTTGACCGGGGTAATTCTCACGAAAACTGATGGCGATGCCCGAGGTGGAGCAGCCCTCTCTGTGCGGCAAATCACCGGAAAGCCTATCAAATTCTTAGGCTCTGGTGAAAAAATCGATGCCTTAGAGCCTTTTCATCCAGACCGAATTGCATCACGAATTTTGGGTATGGGTGACATTTTAACTTTAATTGAAGAAGTTGAGCGTAAAGCCGATAAAGCTGCTAGCGAAAAACTGGCGAAGAAACTTAAAAAGGGAAAAGGGTTTGATTTAGATGACTTTAAACAACAACTAGAGCAGATGAACCAAATGGGCGGCGTCAGCAGTATGCTCAGCAAACTCCCTGGCATGAGCCAATTGCCTCAACAAGCAATGGGGCAAATTAATGACAAAGCAATGGCAAGAACAATAGCAATCATCAACTCCATGACACCCAAAGAAAGACGTATTCCTAAAATCATTGCTGGATCTCGAAAAAAACGCATCGCTTTAGGCTCTGGAACCCAAATCCAAGATGTTAATCGTTTGCTGAAACAATATGAACAAATGCAAAAAATGATGAAAAAATTTACTAAGCCAGGAGGCATGAAACAAATGATGCGGGGGATTGGCGGTTTGACAGGTCTGAAAAATTTCCTTCCTGACGAACGTAAATAATTTAAATTAACCGAACTCTTTGTTCAGAAAATTCGCAAGCATTTAGCGACTTTTCACAACTCAAGGTCGGGTAACTTTCTTGTGTAAATCAAGGTGTTTACTTATTTTTAGTGAGAAATCCTGAAATAATTGAAAAACTGCTTCCAATGCCGGGTTTATTTTCGTAAAATACACGGCATTTTTTACGTAACCACTCTTATAAGTAGAGGAAAGCAATGGTCGTTATACGTTTATCACGGGCTGGCGCAAAAAAGCGTCCTTTTTACAACATGGTCGTGACTGATAGTCGCAAGCGTCGCGATGGTGGCTATATTGAGCGAATTGGCTATTTTAATCCGATCGCACGCGGCCAAGAGGTTCGCTTGCATTTAGAAATGGATAAATTAACTCATTGGCAAAGTCTTGGCGCACAACTGTCTGATCGTGTCAAGGCACTAGTCAAAGAATATAATAAGAAGACTGATACTAAGTAAGCGTGGATAATAGCACTGACTGGGTTGTTATCGGCCGTTTTGGCAGAGCTCACGGGATTAAAGGATATATTACTGTTCATTCCTTTACCGAGCCACGCGATAACATCCTGCGTTATACAGACTGGCATGCCTACATTGATAATCAATGGAGACCCTTTAAAGTACTGCACCTAGAAATCCATGATAAAGTGATTCTTGCGCAAATTGAGGGTTACCGTGAACGTGAGCAAGTAGCCCGTTTAACCAACGTCGAAATTGCTGTTAGTCGTACTCAACTTCCTGCGTTAGAACCAGGAGAGTACTATTGGCATGAACTTATTGGTATGGAAGTTATTAATCACCAGGGGCAAGTATTAGGTAATGTAATTGAAATGCTGCCTACTGGAGCCAATGATGTCCTCGTAGTACAGGGTGAAAAACGCCACTTAATCCCTTATCTGCCTGGACAATTTGTAATCGATGTAAATGCCAGCCGACGGCTTATTACCGTTGACTGGGATATGGATTTTTAGATCAATGTTACATCTTGGCATAATTAGCTTGATGCCTGAAATGTTTGCCAGTCTGAAATATGGCGTTGTCGGACGGGCAATAGAGCAAGGTATTGCAAATATTGATTATTGGAATCCACGGGATTGGGCAGCCCGGCCTTACCGTCAGGTGGATGACAAACCTTACGGTGGTGGTCCAGGAATGGTGATGATGTATGAGCCCTTGCACGCAGCAATCACTCATGCAAAAAGCCAAATGCCAAACTCCTGTAAGACGGTTTATCTCAGCCCGCAAGGAAGAATAATTCGCCAGTCTGATTTCAATCAGGTGGCTAGTAATGAACAATCCTTGCTTTTTATAGCCGGACGCTATGAGGGAATTGATGAGCGGGTAATCCTTCATCATGTTGATGAAGAATGGTCGCTGGGTGATTTTGTTTTGAGTGGCGGTGAATTAGCGGCAATGGTATTTATTGACGCGATTGTGCGACTGCTACCAGGCAGTCTTGGACATGCAGGGTCAGCTGAGCAAGACTCGTTCATGAACGGTCTTTTAGATTGCCCACATTACACCAGGCCAGCAAGTATTAATGGCTTTGATGTTCCGGCTGTGCTGCTAAGTGGCAACCATAAGGATATTGAGCGCTGGCGAAGAAAGCAAATGCTAGGTAAAACCTGGCTTAAACGGCCAGACCTTTTAGAACAAATTGAATTAAGTGATACAGACAAGCAGCTGCTTGTCGAATTTAAATGCGAACACGGCAATTCCTGTTGACAGGAATGCCAATTTAGTAATAGTTCAGGTACCTCTGCTTATGTGTACTCGAACGGTTGGATTTGAATGTTGTTGCGAGAACAATGCAAAAGGGCAGCGCATAGCTGTGCATCAAGCAGTTTAGCTATTTTTCTCGTAAGATACACGCAATACGGCTGTTCGCGAGATAGGGCTGAGCACTGATCCAATTTAAGGAGTGATCCATGACCAACATTATCGACCAATTGAATGCTGAGCAAATGAAAGGCAAAGAGATTCCCGAATTTAATTCAGGCGATACCGTTTTAGTTCAGGTGAAAGTCAAAGAAGGCAACCGTGAACGCTTGCAAGCTTTTGAAGGTGTAGTCATTGCTAAACGTAATCGCGGTTTGAATTCTGCATTCACAGTGCGCAAAATTTCTCATGGCGTTGGGGTTGAACGTGTCTTTCAAACCTACAGCCCAATTGTTGATAGTATAATTGTTAAGCGCCGTGGGGATGTACGCCGTGCCAAACTATACTATCTACGCGACCTAGCTGGCCGTGCTGCACGAATTAAAGAAAAGCTAACTGGCAAAAAAGAAAGTTAATTTCTTACCATGCTCATCGTTACCGCTTTCAATACTCCGACTGGCTGGCTTGAAGTTGAGTACGATGAGCATTACATTCATCGCGCTATTTTTACTGACACACCATCGAAAAACACTAGCGAATTACCAATCACTAAGGTAATTGCCCAAGAACTCAATCATTATTTTCAAAATCCTCACCATCGCTTTCAACTTTCACTAAAACCCCAAGGCACAACCTATCAGCAACGTGTCTGGAATGCGCTGTTAGTGATTCCTGTCGGGCGAACTGTTACCTACGGTGAACTGGCCAAAACCCTGCAATCCAGCCCTCGTGCTATAGGGCAGGCATGCAAAAATAATCCCATCGCTTTATTTATTCCTTGCCATAGAGTCGTGGGAAAGACCGATCCAGGAGGATACATGGGTCGTGCTGATGCTTTGTGCTATAAAACCTTTTTACTCACTCATGAACATGCTGTTCTATAGTTCCTTCTAAAAAACATCTTTGCCCCATCAATCTTTTTTCTAGTGCTATGTTAAAAGAGCATTTAAAGAATTTCATAAGACGAACGACAACCTCTATACAGGACAAAAAATAAAACAGAGAGAAAATAACAACTCCTCCATTCTACCTCTTGCGGCTTGTTTGTGAGACCAAGCATTGGTGGGGGGGTCCTAAATCCCGCGGACACCCCGCGCGATTTAGGCAAAGTTTATGCAGTTAACTTGTAGCAAAGTCTCCCTGAGTAGGTTGGATCACAAACCTACCTACTCGGCTTTGAAGAACAGATAACACTAAAACCCAGGGAGTGTACAATGAAAAAGACTAGTATAGTTGCATTATTGCTGCTATTACCTTTCTCTTCCACATTCGCAAATTGTGATTTAACCCGTTTTCGTTGGGGCTGCGATATCCCACTAAAACCCAATCGCTCAAGTCATGCCCACTCACTGGTTTATTGTGGAGATTCCTACGGGTATGTTACTCAGGCGCAGTATGACACCTTATCCCGCTATCGTAGAGCAAGCGTGAACATGGTATTAAAAATTAATGGCGAATACATCGATAGCCCCTGCATACCTGCTGAACGTTACTAGCGGTGCTAAAATAGCATTTTGAAGCCGCTTGGGTATACAATAGCGCTCAAAAATGCTGCTTTGAACTTCTATGACCAAAAACTTTCTCGAGCTGGACGGCATCCCTATTGAGATTTTAAGAAAGCCTATTAAGAATATTTACTTTCGTATATATCCCCCTGACGGCGATGTCAAAATCAGCGCCCCTCTTAGGCTGCATTTGAATTTAATCCGCAATCAAATCGAAGCTAAACGAACTTGGATTCTGACTCAGCGGGCTAAGTTTAAAACTCAAACACCAAAATTACCAATGACGTTTGAATCAGGTGAACAGCATGAATTTCTTGGTAAAAAATACACCTTGATTATTCATGAAGACATGAAACATTCCAAAATAGTGATTGAAGACGGGTATATCCATTGCTATATAAAATCCCAGCCCACCCCAGCAGACAAACAGAAACTCTTAGAAAACTGGTACCGGCAGCAAATGAAAGAGCACTTACCCTCCTTGATTAGCAAATGGGAATCTCGAATTGGAGTGAAAGCCAATTCCTGGCGAATCAGAGTCATGAGGACGCGATGGGGCTCTTGCAATACACTTAAAAAGCGCATATGGCTTAATTTAAACCTTATCAAAAAACCCTCAGAATGCTTAGAATACGTATTGGTGCATGAACTGATACACCTCTTGGAAGCAAGCCACAATAGGCGTTTTTATACCTTTATGGATCAGTTCCTACCCCAATGGCGTGATATTAAAGTACTGTTAACACAATGAACAATCAACTAGAAAATGATATTTACCAGCAAGGTTTCCATATTATGGATAACTTTCTGGAACAAGGACACTATGAATTGCTGCGTTGTAAAGCAGAGCACATGCACAACCAAGGTGAATTTAAGAGTGCTAAAATTGGCCATCAATTCGGGGCTATGCGCAACTCTGACATTAGAAGGGATGAAATTTGCTGGCTAGACGATGACTTAACGGATCATGCAATTAATGCCTATTTCAGCAAAATTAGGACAATTACCAAAACCCTAAACCAAACTTTATTTTTAGGCTTGGTCGATTTTGAAGCCCATTTCGCCATCTATCAACCAGGTTCTTTCTACAAGAGACATGTCGATCAATTTGCCTCTGCTCAAGAGCGGCGCATATCTTGTGTTTATTATCTTAACGAAGTGTGGCGAGAAGAACACGCGGGTGAATTGAATCTCTATGATAAGGATGGGCGACTCATTACCAGTGTCCTTCCGCTTGGTAATCGCTTCATTTGCTTTAGCAGTGATTTACCCCATGAGGTTTGCGAAACCAAACAAACACGTTACAGCATCGCAGGGTGGCTGAAAACGCGCTCGATGTCAGTCGTTTTCTAAGCCAATCTCCCGATTGAATTATAGCTACTTACGAGACCAGCTTCGTGTATAATGAATCTTTTTTTGCATCATGACCCACTTATGTACGCTTTGGAAATTCATCAATTACGCAAAACGTATGCTAATGGCGTAGAAGCGCTCAAAGGAATCGATTTACTTGTTAAAACCGGCGATTTCTTTGCCTTACTAGGTGCAAATGGCGCAGGCAAATCAACGACCATCGGTTTAATCACTACCCTGCTTACTAAAACTTCGGGCAGCATTAAAATCCATGGTTATGATTTGGATGAAAAACCAGACTTAGCTAAAGCGTGTTTAGGTTTAGTGCCGCAAGAATTCAATCTCAATATTTTCGAAACGTGTGAGCAAACTCTGATAAACCAAGCCGGGTATTACGGTATTTTACGCAAAGAAGCCACCTCTCGCGCAAAAATGCTGCTGGAACAACTTGGATTGTGGGAAAAACGGCGTGAAATTGCGCGTCATTTATCCGGTGGCATGAAACGGCGGTTGATGATAGCACGAGCATTAATTCATCAACCTAAGGTATTGATTCTTGATGAACCCACCGCAGGGGTGGATATCGAAATTCGCCGCACCATGTGGGACTTTTTAACCAGAACCAATGATGAAGGTACGACTATCATCTTGACTACGCATTATCTTGAGGAAGCCGAACAGCTTTGCAAAAATATTGCCATCATTGATCAAGGGGAGTTTGTGGCCAATACCTCCATGAAAAATCTCTTACAAACATTGAGGCATCAAACTTTAATCTTTAGCACAGCCGAGCCGTTTACCCATTTGCCTAACATCAATAGCTTTATTCCCAAAATAATCGATAATAATACTTTTGAATTGCGCATCGATAACCAATACCCTCTCAACGATGTTTTTGCAAAATTAACTCAGCATGGGGTTACCATCCATAGCATGCGCAATAAAACAAATCGTTTAGAGGAACTTTTTTTGGATCTCATTACCCATGGCCGCTAAGCAACAATTTATAGCCCTTTATACCGTAGTTAGGCGAGAATTGGTGAGGATGTTTCGAATCTTTAGCCAAGTTTTCTTACCGCCAGTCATCACCACGGCTCTTTATTTTTTAATTTTTGGCAGCTTAATTGGAAACCGCATCGGCTATATGAACGGCGTGAGTTATTCAGAATTCATTGCGCCAGGGTTAATTATGATGTCAGTGATCTCGAATGCCTATTCTAATGTATCCACTTCCCTGTTTAGCGCCCGCTTTCAAAAAAGTGTTGAAGAAATGCTGGTTAGCCCCATGCATGATGGACTACTCTTGCTGGGTTATGTTTTTGGCGGCGTATTACGTGGTTTAATCGTTGCCATACTGGTTTTCCTTGTTTCCTATTTTTTCGTGAAGATAGAACTTAATCATCTACCAATGACCCTTTTGGTGGTGTTGCTGGTTTCTGCAGTGTTTTCTTTAGCGGGATTTACAAATGCCTTGGTAGCGCGTAATTTTGACGATGTCATGATCATCCCTACCTTTATTCTTACTCCTCTCACTTATTTAGGAGGGGTTTTCTACACAACCAGCATGCTACCAGTATTTTGGCAGAAAATTTCTCATTTAAATCCAATACTTTATATGGTCAATGCACTTCGTCATGCCATGATTGGGCTAAATGAAGTTGATATGTTGACCTCTATGTTTATTATTTGCATAATGTTGATTGTATTAACTGGGCTCAATATGACCCTATTAAAAAAGGGAGTTGGATTGAGAGAATAAAGCAAACATTAATAGGAGGGAGCCGATGAGAAATTCGATTGTTGAGGATTACTTACACCTATTAAAAATTTCAAAGTTTGCCTCATCAAAACAAAAACAACTTGCAGCCGAACTCATTACGCAATTACCCAGAGTAAAGTCAACTGGCGAGGTGCAAGCACTATTTTCCCGCTACAGTAAACTAGCTTCTGAAGAAGATTCATTCTCTTTCAATTTATTTTGCTGCTTTTTTTCGCCATTAGAAGAACTTTCACCCCTTAGGCAACAACGAAGTAGAATTCGAAATTTATCGGAAATGTTAGAAGAGTGGAATACGCTCCTCACACAGCAGGAAGTTCTCAAACATACAGTTTGGAGAAAGCTGATAGGCCTTCCTCCTCAAAATAAATCAGAACCATTAGTCCGTCTCATCTGTGAAATGATTAATACTCCAGATTCCTCAATGAATGGGCGCATGCGTAGCCTTCTTATCCATGCTAATGCGGACAATTTAGAATCAGCATTGGCTACTTTAGCCAAACTTCCGCCTTCAACACCTAAAAATTTACGCAAAGGCGATTTTGGTTCCCCTTCTCCAAGCAGAAAAAATTCTGACCATACTGCTTGTTTAGGCTTATTGGCCAATAATTCTGCAGCTTATGCGCGCGATACTCCCGATTGGATACTCGCTAACAATCTCTTACAGGTTGCATTGCAAATGTATGATGATCTTCATCATGAAGAACTCAAAACGATAGATTCGAAACCTTTCATTGAAGAAGAGGGGCAATCTACTCCCTGCTGTTCGTTAAGCTAATCCATAACCCAAAGAACCATTTTCATGAGTTTAAAACCATGCTATGTTGTGCGGGCTATTCAATAGCTAACCACTTCATCTGCTAATAAAAAGGATATACCAAATGGTTAGATTCGTAATTGCGGCTCTATGCCTAATCAGCCAAGTAACCTTTGCCGAAAATTGCGTGACTAAACGTGAGTTTTTTATCGAAAATGCTTCAACTAAAGTATGGAAAACAACGATTTGCCCCAAGCAAAAGTTGGGGTTTCATGTTCACCAGTATTCGAGAGTTGTCATTCCCGAAGAAACAGGCAGTCTCAAAGTAGTATATCAATCGGGCAAAGAGGAGATCATTAATCTCAAAAGACAGATTCCTCTCTATTTAAGTGTGGCGCAAGGAAAAGAACCTCATCAAGATGAAAACATTGGCAAAGAACCGCTGCATATGACTGTGATTGAATTAAAGAATGGCTAATACCCTGAGTGATGATTTAGACAATCCTTTTTGGCAATTTTCACTCAAAATTTATCAACACGAAAAAGTGAAAGAGGCTTGTCTATCCTTTCAAAATCAAGAAGGGATTAATGTTAATTTACTTTTACTCTGCTGCTGGTTAGCCTATGGGGTAGAAGAAATATCCCAGTTTGAATTTCACCAAGCTTGTTCTCGCATCACCGCTTGGCAACAGCAAGTTACCCATCCTTTACGCCAAATACGTCAATACCTAAAGACAACGCAAGAAACACATTGGGTTAAGAATTTTTACCAACACGTGCTAGTTGATGAAATTAGCTCAGAAGCTTATCAGCAATTTATTCTCTATAATTGTTTCGCTAATAAGCAAAAAAATAAATGCTCAATGAGTGTACCCTCAATGCTTTCTTACCTTGGCTGGCTTTTTGAAAACACGAAAAATATCTCCAATAATAATCTCAAACTAAAAATTCACACCTTCGCCCACTTAATAGAAGACATTGTTGAATAACATTTTGTTCATAATTTGAACTACTGTTCATTTTCCTGTATGATTGGGGGAATTAACTCACTTTTTCATTTACTTTATGAAATTTTTTATAGAGAAAGTAACTTATATCCCTAGCGCTGCTCCAATCATCGCAATCCATTGGCGCGCCAATATCCTCAAAAGCTCAACCTGCGTGGATTATTACCCATGGACTAATTACCCTTATGAGCAAAATTTAGAGCATTTTAAACCCCATTACTTTTATAACAGGGCTGGAATTACTTTGTTTAAAGCGCCTAAAGAAATGACAAAACAAGATATTCTTTCTCATAATACGAATAACTATGAGTCAGATCCTGAAGAGCCTACCCCAAAAACGAGAGCATCTTTGGTTGAGCGACTAGAAAAAGCAGCAGATGAGATTTGCAACCTGAGCGATTCTCGCTACCTCTATTTTATGAAAAATAAAAATACGAGAAAAGTTTTTACCCTGCAAGAAGTTGAAATAATGCAAGGTATTTACAGCAACGATGATTCTGAGACGAAACAAAAAGAGTTTATTGAATACTCTCAAAAACAAAAAATGCATCAGTAAACTATGGCATCCTGAGAGTGTGCTGCTGAGCTATCAGATCGCTCTAAAAATTCAAACATCTACACTTCAATTTTGAGATAAGGGAACTCCTCCTGCAGGATGCTCAATAGGCTGCCAATATCGGCCTTAGAGCGCATGATAAGAATTACCGTATCATCGCCAGCAATTGTTCCTAGGATACCTGATTTACTCCCAGACTGAGGCGAGAACGACACATATTTCCGATCAATAAATGAGCCAAGACTGCTTGCACTCCCTGGATGGGTATGCAGCACAACAATTCCGGAGTCGGAAATCTGCAGGTTAAGTACAAGGGGCAGACTCGGCATAGTCAAATCAACCACCCGGTAAACGCCAGCAACCTTAGCAATTTTCAATTTTTTCAAGCGACGGGATAGAGTTGCTTGCGGAATATCATAACCACGTTCCTTTAACTTATTTTGCAAGTCCACCTGCTCAAGGATCTCCTGGGTTTGCACAATACTAAGAATATGCCCATCAAGCACATTGTCATAAGACATGCTCACTCCCTATAAATGAATTTATAACCATTTTTTTGTAATTATATTCATTTTTGGTTGACAGAGCAAGCCAAAAGCAATATAGTCAAAAAATGGTTAAAAACTGGATATGTAGTCATCATGAATAAAATCATTCTAAGCCTAATCATCTGCTCTGTGCTTTTTATAGCTGCTTGTACCGACAGTAACAAAAAAAATGAAGCGAAAGTCATTCACTTTGCCACCTCGGCTGAGTATCCACCTTTTGAATATGAAGAACATGGGGTTATCAAAGGATTTGACATTGAACTGGCGAAATTAATTGCCAAGGAACTAGGGAAAGAAGCCGTCTTTGATAACATGCAGTTTTCCAGCATCCTACCAGCGCTGACTTCAGGCCAGGCTGATGCAGCAATCTCAACGATTACCATTACCTATGATCGAAAGAAAAACTTCGATTTCACAACTCCCTATTACTTTGAGGGAATGGCTGCTGTTTTCAAAAAAGACTATCCCATTAATTCTCCTTCTCAATTAGCAGGGAAAAAAATAGCAGCACAACTTGGGAGCACTATGGAAATTTGGTTAAAAAAGCATGCACAAGACGAACAAATTGTTCCAATGGATAACAACAATCAAGCGATTGAGGCATTAAAAGCCGGACATATTGATGTTGTCCTAATGGACGGCGCACAGGGAGCCATTTTCAGCCAGAAAAATCCCGGACTTTCCTATGCCATTATTGCCAAAGCTGAAGATGGCTATGGCATTGCACTCCCTAAAAACTCTCTGATGACCGCCAGAATCAATCGCATTTTGAATACGCTCAAAGAAAAAGGGGAAATTGCCAAATTACAGAAAACTTGGTTGGAGGGTATCTAATGGAAGAACTAAGCCAAAATCTCCTGTTTATTGGTCAAGGAGTAGCCTTAACTTTGGAACTGATGTTCGGCGGCATGGTTATTGGCATGCTCCTAGGAACGGGGCTCGCTATATTGCGATATAACGGCATTATGAAACCGCTCATTAATCGATTTGTTTCAATCATGAGAGGTACTCCCCTCATTTTGCAACTCAGCTTTGTCTATTTTGCCCTGCCCGCTTTAATTGGCTTGAAAGCCAATATTTTAGCAGCCGGCATCCTCACCTTTGGCCTTAATAGCTCTGCATACATTGCTGAAATCTTGCGATCAGGAATAGAAAATTTACCCAAAGGCCAATTTGAAGCCGCAAAAACGTTACAAATTCCCAATTTTTATTTGTGGAAAGACATTATTTTACCCCAAGTGATCAAAAATATTTTGCCCGCACTAGTCAACGAAATGATCGCCTTGCTTAAAGAAACAGCATTAATCTCAACTATTGGCGGAATGGATTTAATGCGAAAAGCCCAATCCGTCGCTGCCGAGCAATTCACTTATTTTTTACCCCTTTGTATTGCCGGTTGTTACTACTATGGCTTGGTTTTATTGATCGAACAGTTAGGTAAAAAATTTGAACAAGGAGGCAAAGATGCTACATATTCATGAAGCCAGTAAAAAGTTTGCTTCTATCCAAGTATTAAAGCAAATCAATCTGACAATCGAAGCCCAAACCGTGGTTGGTCTAGCTGGCCCCTCTGGTGGTGGGAAATCAACCTTACTTCGTTGCATCCAAGGATTGGAATCTTTGGATTCAGGCAAAATCCATTGTGAAGGGAAAATGGGCTTTATGTTCCAGGATTTCCAACTTTTCCCTCATATGAACGTTCTGGATAACTTAGTTTATGCCCCTAAATTACAAAACAAAACACTAAATCATGAAGAGTCGGCACAAGAACTTCTAAGTACGTTAGGCATAGCAGAAAAGGCAGCCTCTTATCCCCATCAACTATCCGGCGGCCAAAAACAACGGGTAGCTTTAGCGAGAAGCCTGATGATGAAACCTAATCTGTTGCTATGTGACGAACCTACTTCGGGTCTCGACTTAGCGACGATTGATGATGTCATCAGTTTATTAAATGCCATTAAAACAATGGGAGTGACGATGGTGATAGCCTCACATGATTTAGATTTTTTAAGCAAAATGGCCGATCGCATTGTTGTGCTCAAAGGCGGCCGCTTAGTCGCTGACGTGAGGCCGAAAGAGTTCATTCAACCCGTTCATGAATTAAAGAAATATTATCAGGAGTAAACATGACAGAATCGATTAAAAAAATTGCCCTAGCTTATTCAGGGGGGCTTGATACTTCCGTAATGATTCCTTGGCTGAAAGAAAACCATCAACAAGCAGAAATTATTGCTGTGATTTGTGATCTTGGCCAAAACGAAGATCTTGCTGCAATTAAGGAAAAAGCGATCAAAAGCGGTGCTTCAAAGGCCTATGTGGTGAATGTGCAAGAGGAGTTCGTAAGCAATTACCTTTGGCCACTCGTTAAAGCAGGCGCTCTTTATGAGAACCAATATGTTCTGGGAACCATTTCCAGACCATTGATTGCCCAAAAACTGGTTCAAATTGCGCTGCAAGAAAAAGCAGAAGCGGTTGCCCATGGCGCCACAGGCAAAGGAAATGATCAGGTAAGATTCGAGTACACCGTTAAAGCGCTTGCCCCACAACTTCAGATCATTGCCCCTTGGCGATCCTGGGAAATTAAATCCAGACAGCAAGCCATTGATTATGCAAAAGCTCACGGCATTGAAGTGCCCGTCACACCAAAATCCCCTTATTCAAGGGATCATAATATTTGGTACATCTCTCATGAAGGGGGTGTTTTAGAAGATCCAAGTCAAGAAAAACCAACCGATTTACTGTTAATGACTAAGGAGATTGAAGATACGCCAAATCAACCTGAAATAATCAGCATTGACTTCAAGCAAGGTGTACCTGTTGCTTTAAATACCATTGAAATGAACCCAATTGAACTTTTAGCTGAACTCAATAAAAAAGCGGGTCTTCACGGGATTGGCGTTGCAGATATTGTCGAAAATCGATTAGTGGGGATGAAAATCAGAGGTATTTATGAAGCACCAGGCGCCGCTGTGCTTTATAAAGCGCACCAAATGTTAGAAAGCCTTTGCTTAGATCGGGCAACTCTACATCTAAAACAATCTTTACAACAAACTTATGCCAATTTGGTTTATGAAGGACGATGGTTTTCACAAACCAAAGAAGCATTAGATGCTTTAATCGATGTCACCCAAAAACACATTACTGGAACAGTCAAATTAAAACTGCTTAAGGGCAACATCATTCCTTGTGGCATGCAATCGCCTTTCAGCTTACACAATCCGGCATTGGCAACCTTTGAAGAAGACAGTGTTTATAACCAAAAAGATGCAGAAGGATTTATTAACTTATTTTCTTTGTCTGCCAAAGTATATGGCATGGTGCATAAAGGGGGGGAACATGAGTAATAAAACATGGGGAGGGCGGTTCAAAAAGTCACTCGATCCAAGGGTTGTGAAATTTAACGCCTCTCTTCTTTTTGATCACATCCTCTATCAGCATGATATTGCCGGCAGTAAAGCCCATGCACAGATGCTTGCCCGCCAAGGGTTGATTAAGGAGGAAGAAGCTCAAGCCATTGTCACCGCACTGACTGAAATTGCACACGAAATCGAGCAAGGTCAGCACCCGCTCGATGAATCCTGCGAAGATATTCACATGTTTATCGAGCATTTGCTCGTTAAAAAAATCGGAGATACCGGCAAAAAACTTCATACGGGTCGCAGCCGCAATGATCAAGTCGCTCTTGATTTAAGACTTTTTACACGTGATGCCTCGGCAAAGATAACTGCCTTATTGCAGGAGCTAAATGATACGCTTATCAATTTGGCCAATAAACATGCCAATGATTTGATGCCGGGTTATACCCATCTGCAACAGGCACAACCCGTGTGCTTGGGGCAATTTTTTGCAGCCTACCTTTCCATGTTTCAACGTGATTTAAGCCGCCTGGCCGATTGTCAGGCGCGATTGAATTTTTCTCCATTAGGGGCTGGAGCATTGGCAGGGTCAAGCTTGCCTTTAGACAGAACTTGGGTGGCTCAGACCTTGGGGTTTAGCGGCATTATCGAAAACACACTTGATGCAGTGAGCGACCGGGATTTCGTCATTGAGTTTTGCGCGGTTGCTTCAATCATCATGACGCATCTCTCCCGTTTAGCCGAAGACTTAATTTTATGGGCGACCCAAGAATTTGCTTTTGTCACTTTGGACGATGCCTTTGCAACTGGATCTTCGCTGATGCCAAATAAGAAAAACCCAGATGTTTTGGAACTCATTCGAGGGAAAGCAGGACGGGTCTTTGGGCACCTTATCGGCATATTAACGCTCATGAAAGCCCTCCCTCTTGCCTATAACAAAGACATGCAGGAAGACAAAGAAGGGTTATTCGATACCGTTAATACCTTGACTGCGTGCCTCGAAATCATTTCGCCCTTCTTGGAGAGCTTGCATTTTAATACCGAATGGATGGCAAAAAAAGCAAAAGAGGGCTATTTGGATGCGACCGCTATTTTGGAATCCTTAGTCATCAAAGGTATTCCCTTCAGGGATGCCCATCATCAAGTGGGCATCTGGGTTAGTCAAGCACTTGAAAATAACTGCTCACTTGCTGAGATTTTGACGGAGAAAAAAAATGGCTTTCCTGATGTTAGCTGATGGCACGCTTTTTAAAGGAGAGGCTATTGGCGCCCCTTCTTATGCATTAGGTGAAATGGTATTTAATACTTCTCACACAGGCTACCAAGAGATTCTGACTGATCCCTCGTATCATGGCCAAATCATTACCTTCACTGTGCCCCATATCGGCAATGTCGGCGTGAATAAAGATGACAATGAGTCCAGTAAAATACACGCTGCTGGTGCAGTATTTAGGGATTTTTCAGAGCACTTCAGTAACTGGCGCGCCCAAGATAGCCTCAACAATTTCCTACTTAAGCATAATCTTGTTGCCTTAAGTGGTGTTGACACACGGGCACTTACCTTACATTTGCGCGAAAAAGGGAGTCAAAATGCCTGCTTAGTCACATCTGAGGCAATAACAACTGAGAAGGCACTCGAACTCGCACGAAATTGTACCCGCATGAAAGGTGCTAATTTAGCCGCTTTGGTCTCCACTAAAGAACCTTATCTTTACCATGATCCACAAAACAGCAAAGCGCATATCATTGTAGTGGATTGTGGCGTAAAGCAGGGGATTTTAAAGTCTTTAGCCCAGTATCCCGTTAAAATTTCGGTAGTCCCAGAATCGATCCATTTTGCTGAAATTAAAGCCCTTTCACCCGATGGCGTGCTTCTTTCGAATGGTCCAGGTGATCCCGAAAGCTGTAATTCCGTAATTCAATTAACTACGCAACTTTTGCAGCAGCAGATACCTGTGTTTGGTATTTGTCTTGGCCACCAAATATTAGCACTTGCTGCGGGAGCAAAAACGAAAAAAATGAAATTTGGCCATCATGGGTCGAATCATCCAATTAAGTGTTGCAAAACAGGGGCTGTATTCATTAGTTCACAAAATCATGGCTTTGTCGTCGATGAGGTTTCTTTGCCTGATCACCTAGAGATTACCCACACATCCTTATTTGATGGAACAATTGCTGGTATTCGCCACCGTCAAGCACCTGCATTTTCATTTCAGGGTCATCCAGAAGCAAACCCAGGCCCTAACGAACTTAAGCTCCTATTTAACCAGTTCATCCATGAGGTGCAATATGCCCAAAAATACTAAAATTAAAAACATCCTGGTCATCGGTTCAGGACCTATCAACATTGGCCAGGCTTGCGAATTTGATTATTCCGGTACCCAAGCCCTAAAAGCACTGCATGAAGAAGGTTATCGCGTTATTTTAGTTAATTCGAATCCTGCTACAATCATGACCGATTCCGAACTAGCTGATGTAACCTACATCGAACCCATTACCAGCGATTACATTACTGCAGTGATCGAAAAAGAACGCCCAGATGCGCTCATTGCGACTTTGGGAGGCCAAACCTCACTCAATTGCGCCCTAGAACTTCATAAGAAAGGTATTTTAGCCAAGTATCAAGTTGAACTGATCGGTGCTTCTATTGACGCGATCACCCTCGCCGAAGACAGAACCCTCTTTCATAGAAAAATGCATGAGATATGTTTGGATGTGCCGCAAAGTTATACCGCCAATACATTGGAATCAGCCATTGATATTATGGAGCAAATAGGCTTACCTCTCATTGTTAGGTCTTCCTTTACCTTAGGGGGGGCGGGGGCTGCTTTAGTTCACACTAAAGAAGAGGCCATTGCGATTTTTAAGCAGGCGTTTACCCAACCTCAAGAAATTTCCATCGATGAAGCCCTGATTGGTTGGAAAGAATTTGAACTGGAAGTTGTTCGTGATAAAAACGATAACTGCATCGTTGTTTGCGGAGTAGAAAATTTTGATCCTCTAGGCATTCACACTGGAGATTCGATTACTGTCGCGCCTATTCAAACATTAACTGATGATGAATACCAAACCATGCGCGATGCAGCCTTTACTGTGTTGCGTGCTGTCGGTGTTGATACAGGCGGAAGTAATGTTCAATTCGCTGTCAATCCGCAAAATGGTAGAATGGTCGTTATTGAAATGAATCCCCGTGTTTCACGGTCATCTGCTCTTGTTTCCAAGGCAACAGGCTTTCCCATTGCCAAAATTGCAGCCAAACTTGCTGTTGGCTATACTCTCGATGAACTGCGAAACGAAATCACCTCAGGATTATTGCCTGCTTCATTTGAGCCGAGCATCGATTATACCGTCGTTAAAATTCCCCGTTTCCATGACGAGAAATTTAATGCCCAAGAATTATCGCGTGGCCCGCAAATGCGCTCGGTTGGTGAGGTCATGGCGATCGGTTCGACTTTTGCCGAGAGCCTACAAAATGCCATTTTAAGTCTTGAAATCAACAGCTTTGGCTTTGACCCTTTAGAAACGTTAGACGATACGACATTAAAACTGGAATTAAAACGGCATACCCCTAAGCATCTTTGGTGTCTTGCAGAAAGTTTCCGTCGAGGCTTTACGGTGGAGGAAGTCCATGCTGCTTCTTTTATCGATCCTTGGTTTTTACATCAAATCAAGTCGCTGGTTTGCGCCGAGCAAAATCTCGTTGGCAAAACCCTTTATGATCTCGATCAATCAGCCTTATTGAAATTGAAAAAACAAGGCTTTTCCGATCAACACATCGCCAAAATGACTCAAACCACCGAAAAAGCAGTGCGCCAATATCGGCAAGAACTGGCGATACATCCGGTTTATAAATGCGTAGATAGTTGTGCGGGTGAATTTAAAACCGAAACGGCTTATTTATACGGCACCTACCAAGATTATTGCGAATCCAAAGTAAGCGATAAAGAAAAAATCATGATCATCGGTAGTGGGCCTAATCGTATCGGTCAGGGGATTGAGTTTGATTATGTTTGTGTTAAAGCAATTCAAGCATTTGTTGCTGCGGGCTTCGAAACAATCATGGTTAACTGCAACCCTGAAACGGTGTCTACTGATTATGACGTTGCCGATAAGCTTTATTTTATCCCACTTACTTATGAAAAAGTTTTGGATTTAATTGACAAAGAGCAGCCTTCTGCGATTGCCTTACAGTTTGGCGGGCAAACCCCATTAAATTTACTTGAAGCACTTCATCAAGTAGGAGTGCCATTGTTGGGCTTAACAAGTGATATTGTCACAATCACTGAAGATCGAGACAAATTTAGTGCTTTAGTACACAACTTAGGTTTGAAGCAACCTAAAAATAGAGCAATCCACAGCCTTGCTGAACTTGAATCAACTTTAGAGGATCTGCAGTTCCCTTTAATTATTCGCCCTTCTTTTGTTCTTGGAGGACGCGGTATGGAAGTAGTGAATAATAAAGAAATGTTACAAGAAAAGCTCGATGCACTGTTTAAAACCACTGCGCATGCTGTCTTACTTGAAGAATTTCTTGCAGGTGCTATTGAAGTGGATGTTGATGCAGTTTCAGATGGTGACGAAGTGTTTATTCCAGCAATACTCGAACATATTGAAGCTGCTGGAGTCCATTCGGGAGATTCAGCTTGTATCACGCCACCTTATCGACTCTCCCAGGCAATGATTAATGTGATTCATCAACAAACGAAAGAACTCGCACGTGCACTTAAAATCAAAGGGCTGATGAATGTTCAGTATGCTGTAAAAGGCTCGGACGTCTTTCTAATCGAAGTCAATCCCAGAGCCTCAAGAACCACCCCTTTTATTTGCAAAGTAACAGGAATTCCTTTAGTGGAAGTTGCAGTTCGTTGCATGCTTGGCCATTCACTCGAAGCTCAACAATGCTTAAGTCCGGTCAACTTGCCTTATTATTGCGTGAAAGAAGCAGTCTTGCCTTTCCGTAAATTCCACACCTCATCACCCGTCTTAAGCCCAGAAATGAAAGGCACAGGCGAAGTGATGGGAATTGGCAGCACACCCTATGAAGCCTATTTGAAAGCTCAAATTGCAGCTGGCCATGACTTTAGTCTCGGGCAATCGAATAGCGTATTGGTCTCAGGCCTTACCGCTGATGATGAATTGCTGACTGCTTTAAAGCAAGCAGGTTTTGCAGTGCATGAGGAATTGGAGGACTCAAAAATTCCTGATTTTGTTATTGCAATTGACGGCTCGCAAGCCAATTTATCCTATGCTTTGCAACATAATCTTCCTTATATCACTACCCGGGAAGCCGCAGTCATGCTGTTACGAAGCTTAATTCATTGTAAAAAAACTTCACCGCTTATCATGCCGCTGCAATCTCTCTATAAGCAAGTTAAACATCCCAGCAAAACAAGGCATGTTTTAACTGGATTAGAGTTAAGCAGTGAAGAAATAATGGCAATCCTCAAGCTGGCAAAACAACTCAAACAAAATCCAGACCATTTTAGCCATATGCTCGCAGGAAAAAGCCTTACAATGATTTTTGAAAAACCTTCTTTTCGAACGCGCTTGAGCTTCACTCGCGCAATACAAAGCTTGGGTGGTCATGCAATTGAGAGTGTAAACAACACGAGAAAATCAGAGGAGCCTTGCGATTTAATACGTGTGATAAATGGCTACTGTGACTTCGTCATGGTAAGAACTCATGATGATGAGATATTGCGAGAAATGGCCACCTACGCCACTGTTCCCATTATCAATGGGTTATCCGCCTTATATCATCCTTGCCAGATACTTGCTGATTTTCTCACACTTTTAGAACAGTTTGGCCATTTACAAGGACTTACATTGGCATACATTGGCGATGGGAATAATATTTTGCATACACTTTTGGAGCTTGCGCCATTATTAGGTATAACAATAAATTATTGCTGTCCCCCCAATCATCAGCCTGATTCTAAAGTTGTTGCCCATTCATCAGAAAAACACAAGCTACTGATCAATCACTATGATACACCTCAAGCCGCTGTTCATCATGCACACGCTGTTTATACCGATGTCTGGACAAGTATGGGATTTGAGCAGCAGCGTGCGGAAGAAGATTTCACTGGTTTTCAGGTGAATGAAGCTTTGATGGCCTATGCGAAGCCAGAGGCAATCTTTATGCATTGCATGCCTATGGAGCGAGGAAAAGAAGTATCGGAAGCATTACCCGATGCCCCTGCTTCAGCCATTTTTGCTCAGAGTGAAAATAGGTTGCATGTGCAAAAGGCGCTTTTGCTTTTCTTGCAAGAGAACAAATAAATGGCCTACCTCCTCCCCAATCCTGGGGAGGTATCATTATCCGAATCCTCAATGAAATTGCTCAGTGGTTTTTTTCTTACATGGCCTTCTTTTAGAGCTAATTTTGCCTCTTCGAGTAAAGGATCATTTCCTACAGCATGAAGGATTTCTTCACCGCCATCATGCGAGTTATCTTTACCGGAGATAATATTATCACTCGTTGCTTGGAAGGCTAAATGACCATATGCAATCAAATTAATGCTGTCTGGAATAAACGCCAGTCCAGGAATAGCGCACACCTCTTCATCCGGGTAAGGCGGGTCACCACACATCTCCTTAATTTTAGCAATTAACTCTTTGTAAAAATCTTCGCAATAATTCAGGTCAATACCAAAAATATGAATATCAGGCATGCCATGCGTATGGCAACCAAACAGGTATTTTTTCATAATTTCACGGGTATCATTAAAATTAAGGAACAAAACATCATTATCAGAATACAACCCCTCTCGTTGTACTACTTTCATGAGTCTTAAGACATCAGTTGCATAAACTGTATCACGCACCTTCTTGGTCTCTGTTAGCCGGTGTATGACCTTTTTTGCAAAACCAATCAAAAATTCATCGTCAAATTTTTCTTCTAAACACTCTTCAATAATTTTTATTTTAATGCCATGCTCCTTTAATAAGGCAATTTTATCGGCAGTTCTTTCTGCACAAGCTTGATTGACAAAAAAAGTTAACTCATCTTTAGGTCTAACTTCTCTTTGAAAAACCAACCGATTGACGATTTTATCAGGGAGAAGACCGTCAGGATGAATCCATATTTTTGAATGTTTAGTAAGATTAATGGGCATATTCATTCCAACAAAAATGGAAATTTTGCTAAAACCTGCCTTGTAATATTAGACTATCCCCTGATGTGTTGCATATCAAACTTAAGTTCAAGCTCAGAGTTGAGACAGGCTGCAGTGTTTAGCGTATAGACTAATTTTTTAATTTCATTCTTTCGCAGAGTCTGCTAGTATTTTTTCGCAAAATATAACTGGAGAAACAAATTATGGCCATTATTAATGGTAATCGTTCTACTAAGAAAGAAAAAATTAAAGCTGAAATCAGTGTTGATATTCTAAAACAAATCGAACAATATTGCGCCTGGGCAAAAATTGATGATGTCGGTTATTTTATAGAAGAAGCGGCCTACTTTGTTTTTGCTAAAGACAAAGAGTGGAAGCAACACCAAAAATCGTTAAAAAAAGCGGCGAAAGAAACAGCTTAGTGATTTGTGGTTGTTTTAAGGCTCATGGCGTAGCATTTGTTCGATCAGCATCATGTCTTCAACAATGAAAATGGGAAATGGATTTTGTTTTTTCAATTCTAAGGAATACAGGGATCTCTGCTTATTCGGCCCTAACTAATGCTCAAGCTGGAGCCAAATTTTTAAATACCAACCGCGCACTGCCCGCGCTCACAAAGCACTAATTCCAATCAATGTTCGATCAAGAGCTATTCTGGTATATCTGCGAAAATTCACTCAAAAACGGAATACCGACTAGCTCTTTATTAGAGCAAAAATCTGCTCAAAATGTATCGATTAAATGGGATTGCCTATTGATTTCACATAGACAATTCCCCTATAATGGATAAATTTTAGACCTTTCAGATAATTTTTAGACTTGTCATTAAAGGGACAGTAACGCCTCAGGGATGAACTATGATTTTCTTGTCTCGGGAGCGCAAATGCCAAAACCAATAAACCTGACAGATATTTTTTCACTCTTACAACAAGATCCCGTTGAAGAAAAAAACCATTTCTTATTTCTACTGGGAACAGATACTGTTTTCACGCCGCGTCCTACCATTTCGCTCGTGGATCCTGTTGCAAAAAAATCCTATGAACGTGGTGAAACCCTTTCTTACGCTGCTCAAGCAGTCGTTTCACTATTGGGCGAGCAAGAACAAGCAGAAGTTGGTGCAAAAAATGACCCTTTATCTTACTGTTCCCCATCTGTCGACGTCGTCAATGGCCCAACGACATTAGGATCCGAAGTTGGTGAGCGTATTGCCTTAGGGGTTTATTTAGCATTACGCGCTGTAGCCAACGGTAAAGAAACATTGGAAATTCCTTGTCATAGCCGCGGTGCCGTTGAAGCAACCATGGTGATGAGTGAATTAAAGCGTATCAAAAAAGCATTGCAAGAGGAACCGCATAAACCGCTACATGAAATTCTTTGGGCTGCGCCCGCTACAGAAGGGGATAACACGTACATTGCGGAAGCAATGAGGAAGTTTTTTAAACCGTCAGAAAATGAAACTTTCGAGTCGCGTCAAAAATTATTAGAAAGACTCAATAACTTAAAAGTAAATCCTTTTTTAATTGACCCGGTCCCGGGAGGCAGTAAATTTGGACTGAAAAGACTTCGCTGGCATAGTCCAAGATTTTATGAAGAACCTGATTGCAATAATTATGTCTTACTTCTCTGCCGAGATGAGAGAACCTGCTGTTTCACTCCTATCGTACCAAAAGGGATGCAACCTTTGATCATCCCTGGCCATCACGGGACAGCGAGTGGTAATCGCTATAACCAGCAAGGTGTCGAAGTCCCTGGCACAATTGAAAAACGTAACACGACGGGAGTACAAGACCTCGTGTTATATAAATTATTTTATTTCTTCAATCAATGCACCAACGGTCGATTTAACTCAGATCGATGCCATGTACTCAATCTCGAGCATGAATCTCTTGATCGGGTTGTTAACGATTTTCTTCAGGCCGATGAGAAAGGCCGTTGCAAACAATTATTAGATAAATACTTAGAGATTCGTGAGAACAATGATGCTTACCGCTATTTCACCCAAGGTTCTTACGCATGGCTGGGGGCACAATACGCGGTAGACAAACAAAGGTTTGTTCATTTCCGCGGCCATAACCATCAACGCATGGAAGATGTTGCGCCCACTCTGCATGAAGATTTTATCAATCAAGAGCATGCGTTGCTCTACCTGCGCAACTATATCCAATTTGATGAACTCGCTAAAGCCCCAATGCATGTAATGGTCGGTGCCGTTACAACTGCGCTTAAAGAAACTATCGACAAAATGTTAGAGTCGACGGAAATGCTCACTTTCAGTGATAATGACGCAGAAATAGAAGAAATGGCATCAAGGACTGCTACAAAAGCAGAAACATTAAAAATTTTGCGGCTTCTACAAAATGAAGGAGGGCGTAAGATTTTCTTTAGCGGCCTATCGATACTCATAGACACGATTAGTCAAAAATATTTACGAAACAATCTTAGTATTGAGGAAGACAAGGCATTAAGAGAAGTCATAGAGCAACCATTTCGCCTATTAAAATCGGCAAAAGAAGCCGCGGCGGCACGAGAAGAAGCCTTTCCGGTGCAATACAAGCAGATTCTTGACCAATGTGATGACATGATCCAGGAAGGCGCTAAACGCACCATTGAAGCGCATTACAATTCCACTATCCAACAAGCTGATGCTTTAAGGGCACAAATAGGGCACCGATTAGCTCCAGCAGAACATTTCACAGTTGTTTTCCAGGGCTTTGTTGAGAACCTAACCAAGGGTGATAATATTCCTGAAAAACTCGCATTAATTCAACGTCAATTAAGAGAAGTGAAACCAGTTAGTATAGAAGGGATTCAAGGTGCTATAAATGACGCTATTTCATCCTTAGGTGAGTTACAAGAAGAAGAACTTCTAACCTTAAAAGCATTCATTGCAAGCAAACAAGCAGAGTTCTTACAACCGTGCTTTGATGCGCATCTAACTTCCGCAAACGATTACCTGATCAATCTCGAGCGTCTCTATAAACTAGCGCGTACTTTGCGAAACGATTATCCTTCATTGCAAAACTTAGTCTCTGATAAAAGAATAGAGGTCGTACCAGACCAACTTCATTTCCGAGAGCTCGCACTTATCGAAGCGGGAGGAGCATTACTCAAAGCATTGGTTGACGAAAGGAAAATTGATTTACGCCAGCAACCTGATTGCATAAGTCAAGAATTCTTCATGCTAATTAAACAAGAAGCCGTTAAATTCGGTGCTTCATTACCAGAAGTTGAAGATTTACGAGAGCAATTAACCGCACAATTAAGACAAATCGCTAAGCTTGAAGAAACCATTGTAGGGAATCATAGAGCAGCTGAAGAAACCAGGCAGTCGATCGAAAACCTAAGAGCCAAACTCCTAGAAGCGTCATCCGCACTCGAAGGAAAAAATATTGAAATGGGCCTTCAACTCCAGACAATCGAATCCTTGCAACGGCAAGTTACAAGCCATGCCGCCCAAATCGAAAGAATAAGAGTAGAGACTGCAGCTCAAATTGAACGGGCTGGGCAAAATGAGGCTGGCAATCGCCAAACAGTGAAGGCCTTGTTGTCTAAAGAAGAAAAAAGCAAAGCTTTGCTAATTGATGACAAACTACTTCCACCCACTTATGAGTATCTGGATCATCTGTTAACACAGGCTCGAAAGCATAGACCTGAATTACCAAACAACTTCGATAACCCTCTTCCCTACCCATCGCAAGATAATTTTTCATCGGCCGCGGAGAAAGAAGCGTACTATCTCATCGCTGATAAATATAATTTTGTCTTTGGATTGAAGACGCTATTGGAGGATACTGAAAACTATCCTCTCCCAAGCGACAGAGTGAATAATTTCAGCGAAGCACTTCAGAAAGAAAATAAATTAACTATTCACCGTGATGAAAAGTTGACCCGATACTTGAAAACTTGTTTTGCAGTATTAGGCATTATCGCTACTGGAATAATACCCGGAATAGCAGCTTTAGCAATTTATTCCTTAGTCAGCCAAAAAAGGAATCCTTTATTTTTTAACCATTACACTCGCGGAGAAGAGTATATTGCAGGATGTGAACGAGAATTGGATATAGCCAGTCCCAGTGCTTAATTAGGCTGGTTTGTTCCGAATGATACCGTCCAGTAACTAAATTCTAATTCGAAGCGTGATTAGCCCTCGTGGGGACAGCAGTAACCCGTGTTTCTATGTTTAGATTCCTGGGTTACGGCTGCGCCGTACCCAGCCTAATTCATTTTGTGAACCCCTTTTTCTCTGTGCTGGACAAAAATTCATGAGGCTATCTCCACCTGAGGCTTTGGTATCAATTGGTAAATGATCTGTTTAAATAATTTTGTTTTAAAAGGTGTTGTAATCAGGTCTCTAATTAAATCGAGCCCATAACGAAAGAATGAAAACTGTGGACGTTTTTGTTTTCGGACTGTTTTAAGAGGGATAGCCTTTTTATCAGCGCGCCACTCGCCAACTTTATGTGCCCAAGCAAAGCCAACGGCGAGGAATGCAATAATTTTTTCAATGCGTTTTATTTGGGTGACATGAGTATCTTCAAATCTGAAACCTCGTCCTTTTAGTGCTTGGAACAGGCATTCAATTTCCCAGCGGCGAAGATAACATGCAATAGCATTTTTGGGATTTCGGTTAGTTATGATAATCATCAGCTCGTCACGTGAGTTCTTACTTCCAGCTAAGTAAAGAGGCTGACCAAAGAGATGAACACGTATATCAAAAATCTGTTGTTGATAAGGTGCCAAATGATTGAATAGTTGTGCTGAGGTTTTAAACTTCTTTCGCCCAATACAAACATCCATGTTGCCTTTTATTCGCATATAAAACGGAATATTTTCGTCAAGTAACCAGGCAATCAGCGTTTTATTGGGAAACTCCCGATCGGCAAGAATACCTTGAATAGAATCATTGCCAAATGTTTTAATAAACCTTGAGATCAATTCAATTTGCTCTTTGCCTGTGGTATTCCCTGCTTTTCTCAGTAATTTCCAAAAAATGGGTATAGCAATGCCTTCATAGCAAATTGAGAGCATAAATATATTGATCTTAGCTTTACCAAAATACCAGTTCGTGCGATCAATGCTCAAATATAATCTATCTTCTGGTGTAAAAAATAGATGAAAAAGCCAGCGAGCTATCTGAGTAAAATCAAAAGAAAAACCAGAGAAAAATCGATAAATCCGCTTATAACGCGATTCAATTTCCGTTGCTGCAGGCATACTAACTGCTATTTCCCTAAAATTGATCGTTCGGCATATAAATAACCCAATAAGGGCTTGTGCAAAAAAATCAATCCGTGACTTGTGCCAATTTAACCGCTGCTTTAATATTTAACGCAACTCGCTGATTTCTTTCATGTATACCTCCATTTCGCGAATCGAAGTATACTTATTTCCTTTTAAATCAGCGAGTTACTTTTCCATTCCATAACTAATCAGCATGTTCACTTTAGCTTTTTGTCCAGCACAGAGCCCCTTTTTGTCCATTTTTAAAGCCTTAATAATGTCTTAATTTTTTTCAGGTAAAATGCGCAAATTATTTTCAATTTGTAGGAGTATTTTCAATGCAATCCAGTCAAGAAACAAGACAAATGATAGAGCAAGACAAAACCTCAACCGTAGTTTCTGAGGAAGTTAGTTATTCATTCTCAGAAGCCGGTGATGGCATGGATGAATCCCCAGCGATTGATGAAATTAAGTCTGTCTCTCCAGAAGCGGATGAGGAACGTGTTGAAGGTAAAAAAAGTTTAGCTGAAGATCACGTCATTCAAGAAATGATTGCTACTGAACGGTCATATAACGAAGCGTTAGGATTCCTAAATTCTGTTTTGTCACGTCCTGATCTAGTCAATGACATTCCCGTATTAGTGGAATTTAAAGAAATTGTTCCTCAATTAAAAATTATATCAGACAAGCTCCTTGAAAACGTTGAAAAAGCTGTTTTATTCGAAGCTGATCCAGTCGAGATCAGGAAATTAAGAGAGCAACGAACCCAATTATTAAAAGCCTTTTTTAGTCTTTATCCTAAGTGTTGCAGCCTTTATACCGCTTTTGCTAAAGAAGACGCAACCAACCCTAAGCTTTTTCAGGACATTAAACAATACGTGACTCTTAACAATTCGCTCCATCTTGATTTAGCTTCCTTTCTTATTCAGCCGTTTCAACGAGGTCCTCGTTACTCAATGCTGATAGCTTCAGCTATTTCTTCAACCAAAGGACTGTCCTCAGATCAAATTGAAGATCTTTCCCACCTCCTAAAAACCGTTCGGGAGAAACTATTGGTTGCAAATTCTTCAATGCCTTCTACGGTGGTAAAACCTTATGAGGTTGGGGATTTGGTGCTCCGCCCACTCTATCGATATTTCACACAAGCTTCGGAATCTGTGACACCAGCACCTGTTTCTCCCAAGAAAGAGGAAAAATCAAGACCTGCTTCTTCCGTACCAGTGAGTGAATCTTTAGAACAAATTAATTCGGGCTCAGCTGACACTGCGAATGTTGGTTCAGATATAGAAGCAGCAAAATCTGCTGAGACCGCTGTGGCTAAACCAGAGAGCCGTCGGTACCATTTCGGTGATTATACCCGAAGTTTTTTAGGTTCCATTTGGTCAAAACCCGCACCTCAGCCTGCGCAATCTTCCCATACAGATAGTGCAGAAAAAGAATTAGAAGAAACAGATGATCTCGATGAAAACTTTGTCGTAGTCGATAAACCTAACAATGGCATCCCAATGTAGCCATCTAGGATGGGCTCGCAGGACTCTGCGAGCCTTTAACTCCTCTTTATTAAGGCGCTTACAATATTATCATGAAGAAATTGACAGCCTTAAACATCGAAACCCTTGTCCTAGTTGCAGTTTGGAATCCGCCCTTTATTTTTCAAGGATTCTTTAAAATCACTGAGCTCCATGGCGAGAATAGCGTACTTTTTTTCTTCAGGTGTCAATCCAATCACCGAGAACAAATGGATATCCTCCATCATGATTTTTCACCTTATGATTATGAACTGACTCATTTATATAGTGAACTCAATCTAATTCCACTGGACATGCTCGATGATGCACAGGAGCAGGCTTTGTACTTATTGAAATATGCTTTGCATAAAACCTTAGAAGAAATGATATCGAGCAGAAAATTGCATTTTGCCTCCATTGATGATGTCGCCATGCAAGCGATGATTAAAAAAATTAAACCATTTTTAAATGGCGAAATCGCTTTGCCAGACGATGAGCATATTGGGTTTGCGGTCGCTATGGATTTTTGCCCAATAGAACAGACTGGGCATTTAGCCGCTTTGACTTTGCTTAGACAATTAGAACGTCAATAAATTAGGGTGTCTTTTGGCAATTACTAACATCCCTTAGAATTTCCAGTGATAGACTATTGTCAATAAGTAAGTTAAGTTAATCATAAATTCCATTCTGAATATCTTATGATTACTGCGTACTTGAGTGAAGAAACTCTGAAAGCCTATGAGATTAAGGAAGATAATCTTTCTTTATTGAGAGACGCAATCTGGATTGATCTACTCCGGCCGACTCGAGCAGAAGAGTTATTGTTAGAAAAACAATTAGCCATAAGTATACCCACCCGGGAAGAAATGACCGAAATTGAACTATCTAGCCGTCTTTATAAGCAGAAAGAGGCATTATTTATGACTGCTTCGATGATTGCCCAATCAGCGTCTCCCGATCCTCAGCATGATGTGGTTACTTTTATATTCACTAGAAAACAGCTCATTACTATACGCTATATTGAACCTCAGGCATTTAAATTGTTTATCTCCCAGCTGCACAGTGTCGATTTTGTTCCAAACCGTGCCGCCACTGTGCTTATAGAATTACTTGAGGCGACTATTGATCGATTGGCCGATATTTTAGAAGTGATTGGCCATCGCCTCGAAGAATACTCCAAACATATCTTCAGACCTGATTTAGCCGTTCAGGGCAGCGAAAAACCCAACTATCAGAATTTAATTCAAAAAATTGGCGCCAACGCGGATTTAAATACTTATGCACGCGAATGTTTGGTTACATTTAGCCGTTTAATTCCCTTTTTTGGTCAGTCAGTAGGCACTGAGCTAGATACCGAGGAACATGCACGGCTTGGAACTTTAAGCAAAGATATAGGTGCCTTGAGCGACCATGCAAGTTTCATTTCAAGCAAAGTCAATTTTCTTCTTGATGCCACTTTAGGGATGATTAATATTGAACAAAACGCCATTATTAAAATATTTTCAGTTGCAGCTGTTATCTTTCTCCCTCCCACTCTCATCGCAAGTATCTACGGAATGAATTTTCGTTTTATACCTGAGCTTAACTATAAGTGGGGTTATTTCTTTGCCATTGGACTCATGATTTTATCGGCATTAATCCCATACAAGTATTTTAAGCGGAAAAAGTGGCTATAAGGCTAACTTGCTGCTGGAGGCACTGGCCCACCGACACCAAATAGGCTTAGTATTAATAAAACTAGGAAAACGACAATAAATAAAAAGAATAAAACTTTAGCAATATCGACAGCAGTTGAGGCAACGCCTCTGAACCCGAATATCCCTGCAACGATTGCAACAACTAAAAAAATCAGAGCCCATGTTAACATGATTAAACTCCCTTTATTCAATTAAACGGCATCCCTATTTAAATAGTAGGCATGAACAACACTTTTGTAAAATTCTTTTGCTCAGTTTTTCTTAGTAAAACCCAGCGCCTTAAGCCGATCTTCTATCGCAGGGTGAGTGGAAAATGCATTATTAAATGATTTCACTGGATCAATACTGGAAGGGTCAAATAGATAGGAGGATTGCCTTATCTGCTCATGCGCCGTATTCCCATATTCTTGGATATACTGTTCTGCATGAAGTTGATTATCTTCCGAGATTTTTAGTAAAGCGCGTGCCATTGGCTCATTATCCCTCATTAGCTCAACAGCCCCTGAATCGGCCATGTATTCACGCGTGCGGCTTAAAAAGAGCGCTAACACAACGGTAATTAGAGGCAGTAAGTAACGCAATAAAATAATGACTAAGGCGAATTGATTTTGGTCTCGCTTATTATTGCTGTTATCTCGGCCAAACACGAAAGAATAAAACAAAATATCGACAACAATAAGCAAAATATTAGAAAGTACGGCTACCATGAGAGTAAGCTTAATATCATGATGACGAATATGGCTTAATTCATGCGCCATAACAGCCTGCATCTCGGCACGATCCAACTTTTCCATTAAACCCCGCGTTATAGCAACCATTGCCGATTTTTCGCTATAACCACTTGCAAAAGCATTCATATAATTTGCTTCGATAAGGTAAACTTTGGGCATGTATCTTAAACCTGCCGCCACTTTCATCTCTTCAACAACGTTATATAATTGCTTTTCTCGGAGATCCCTTGCGTTTTCTGGGGTAATTTCATGCGAATCGGTGCCTAACAACATAATTTTGTCATACATTGCATAGGTAATGAGTAACGAAATGACGGCGAAGCTAAACATAAGCATCGTTGCATAAGGCGTCGCCTTTAAGGTGACTAAAGCAAGGAATGATTGTTCAATCGATATTTGTGGGTACATTTCTTCTAAAACAATGGTATCCACGATGAGACCAACTATAGTGTAGATGATAAGAAAGAGCGCAATAACCCACCGGGTTTTGCGTTCATTTCGTCGTAATTGTAAACGCCAATCGCCCACGGAGGCATGGTAGTCGGATAAAGGCATAAATGAACTCAAAATTTAACAGTGTAATCTTCACGTGCCTTAATTTGCTCTTCAGGCAGTGACCAATATTCGAATGCTTTATCCAATTTATCGCGGAAAAAATTCACGACGATGGATTCAAAGAATGATTTTTTCTTAGCTTCATAGCGCTCCACACTGTCGTTGTATGCCTGTTTCGCATAAGCGAGCTTATTCTCCGTATTTACTATTTCTTCCTGCAATTGCAAAACGTTTTGGTTGGCTTTGAGATCAGGGTATTGCTCAAACACAACATTTAAATGGGAGGCAATTTGTGAGATACCATTTTCGGCATCCATCCGAGCTTTTTCATCTCCCGCAGCTTTTGCGGTTTGAGCTTGATTTCGCAGCGCCACAACATCTTTCAGAGTGGTCTGCTCATAATCCATGTACTTTTTAACAGTCTCTATCAACGATTCGAAAACTTTGTACCGCCGGTCCAACTGAATATCAATTTGTCTTTTGTTGTTATTAATGGTTTCAATCAAACCAATTAGGCTGTTAAAAATGCCAACAACCCAAAATACTAAAAGCGCAGCTATGATTAGAATCGCAATCAGAAAGGTACGCATCATTCCATCCTTTTTAATTTTATCCTCAATAAGTTATAGTCCTAAAAGTGGAAAAAAATCAAATTGGTTGGAATAAGTCCAGTGCTCTCCATCTAGCAAAGCAACAACTAGGAAGTAACCTCTTGAAAAATCTTTAGCCGTGGTTGCCGCTTAAGCGTCAACCTAGCTGCTTGTGTGAAGCAACCTAATCAATTTTAATTTTTTCAATTGGTGGCCATAAATGATAAAAATGGTGAACCGGGCCAAAACCTTTGCCTATTTTCTCATCTTTTGCAGCGCCAATCGCACGGGAAATGTAAGCTTTAGCCATTTGACATGCCTCAAAAACATCAAATCCAAGAGCCAAACATGAAGCTATAGCTGCCGAGAGAGTGCATCCTGTGCCATGCGTATTTTTAGATTGAATTCTTAAGCTTTCCAACCAATACTTATCACCATATTTATTAAGGAACAGATCATTCGAATAGTGATCTTTTAAATGGCCGCCTTTTAACAAAACATTCTCTGTTCCCAATGCTAACAGCTGTTGCGCCATCTCAGACATATCTGGCGAACTCATTGCTCCTAGTAAAGCCTCAGCCTCAGGTAAATTGGGCGTAATTATTGTCGTTTGGGGTATAAGGCACATTTTCAAAGCATCTAATGCATCTGGATTCAATAGAGGATCACCACTCTTAGCAACGGTCACAGGATCTAGCACAATAGGAATCCCTTGAGCATATTTGCCAATAAAATTAGCTACAAGTTCAACTATTTCTCTTTTAAACAACATGCCAATTTTAATGCTGTCCGGCCTTATATCGTCAAAGATTGCATGTAATTGCTCATTAATTGCCTGCAATGGCAGTTCATAGCAGGATCTCACACCTTGGGTATTTTGCACAGGTAAGGCCGTTAACACTGTCATCCCATAACATCCAAAAGCGGAGAACGTTTTCAGATCAGCTTGAATACCGGCTCCTCCAGAACCATCAAATCCTGCAATCGATAACGCTTTGTGTCGCATACTCATTTCATTTCCTTGTCAAGCATCACACGCATATTCGCCCATTTTCTCAACAGGTAGAACAAATTGGTTAAATAAATCCCAATCCGGTTTAAATAAGCGATCCACAAATACCTGCCTGAAACTGCCTGGCTCTTGGGTTTGCTGATACGCTGTTTGGCCACACAAACCAAAATAAGCCGTCGCAAGCAGGGATGCATTATACTTGCTTTCACACGTTGCAGCAAAAGCAGCGATGACAGCGGTTAATGTACAACCCATTCCAGTGACTAAAGGCATCAATGGTGAACCAAAAGGAAGATTCATTTCTTCTGAACTATTAGTCACCAAATCAATGGGCCCACTGACGACAATCACTTTGTGCAAGGAAGAAGCGAGTGTTTTTGCTGCAGCGGCTGCCTGATTCACACTTCGAGATGCTTCTACTCCTTTCGTTTCACCCGCTTCATCAACCAAAGCCAAAATTTCACTCGCATTACCGCGAATAATATCAGCATAAGCAAGGAATGATTTTGCAGCCTCAGTGCGTAACTGACTTGCTCCAGCACCCACAGGATCTAGGATAACCGTTTTTTTTTGAAACCTTGCGACCGTTGCTGCTCGCTGTGCTCGTTCACAGAAACGCTCATCAAGGGTTCCGATGTTGATGTAAACGGCTTGACTAATGTTCACAAGCTCCTCGACTTCCTCGAGAGATTGAGTCATTAATGGGGCTGCGCCTAACGCTAATAAACTATTGGCCATCAAATCCATGGTTACAAAATTAGTTAGGCACAAAACCAAAGGCTTGCTTTGACGTAAATTTGCCATGGATATCTTAAGTTCTTTAATCAGATTGTGCATTATTTCTCCCAACATCAGTGTGCATCGAAGAATCAATTAATTGGCGTAAATGAGTCGTCATGAGGCTAGGATCAGGGGCATCATGCAATTGGCCAATAACCGCAACGCCTTTCGCACCGGTCATCATCACCTCATGGATGTTGTATTGATTTATACCACCAATCGCAATGACCGGATGCAATGAATTTTTAACCAAAGAGTTTAACCCTTTTAATCCCCAAATTGTACGAATATTTGCTTTATTGATTGTTGGGAAAACTGCGCTAGCAGCAACATAATCTACTCTGCTGGCATTAGCTCTGATTAAGTCATCTTCTGTTTCAATGGACAAACCTAGCCATTTGTCAGCCCCTAAGCGTTGACGAGCATGGACTGGGCAGCCATCGGATTGCCCTAAATGTACTCCATGTGCACCGACCTCTAAAGCAAGGTCAACATTATCGTTAATGATTAGTGGGACTTGGTAACTATCTAACAACACTTTAAGTTGCAGGGCATAATCCAATAAGAATTCGGGTGAAGCCCCTTTCTCGCGGAGTTGAATACTTGTAACCCCAGCCTCGACACATTCTTTAATAAACCGTAGATAATTATCAATAGGCCGGCCTTGCCGATGGGTTACTAGCATAAGTTTGTAAAATGGTGTAGTCATCGTTTTTCAACAAAAATAAATGTGGCCTAGCACTGGGTTTATACTCTGATTCTGAGATGTAACAACCTTGTTACATAAGAGTGATATAATAGCGCTGAAATGAGTTATTTCTAAATAGTATTGCCTATGAACACAAAAAGAAATCATATTCTAATCATCGATGACGACAAGGAAATTTGTTTATTGATAAGCGACTATTTAACACAACATGGCTATAAGACAACTTATGCCCATAATGGGAATCACTTAGCACCTTTGTTGCGCGAAAATAATTTTGATTTGATTATTCTTGATATCATGCTTCCCGGGCCAGACGGTTTGAGTTTATGTAAAACCATTCGCCAAACTTATGATATTCCCATTTTTATGTTAAGTGCTGCAGACAGTACAGCCGATCGTGTTGCCGGATTGGAGCTGGGCGCTGATGATTACATTACTAAGCCGTTTAGTGCACGTGAATTATTAGCTCGCGTAAAAGCGCAATTAAGGCGCACCAATGGTGAATTGCCAACAAGTAAACGGTTGAGTCCCATGACAAGATTACGCTTTGCGAATTGGCAATTAGATAGGGAAACACATTGCCTTATTGATGAGGATGAAATTGCAATCGCATTAAGCCAGCGCGAATACGATTTGTTACTCATCTTCTTAGAACATCCAGGACGCATCTTAAGCCGTGACCAACTGACCGATTTATTATATGACAGGGATTGTGATCCGATGGATCGTACCATTGATGTCTTAATCGGCCGTTTGCGTAAAAAAATCGAACTGGATCCGCGCAACCCTGACTTGTTAAAAACAATTAGAGGCGGCGGTTACCAATTACAAGCCCAAGTAAGTTCATCATGAGCAAGTTGACCTCTTCTGCCAAAAAAACCTATGCCATGCTGATCACGGGCAATATCCTTGTTTTATTGGCCTCCATTATCCTGATGCAATACTTCATCTTCATTGCGTTAAGGCCCGCTATACCGCCTAATACAGTACCGGCAATCATCAAACTGGTTCATCGGCTACAATCGAAGCCTGAATCCAATTGGCCACGGATATTGCAGAAACAAAAAATTCCCTGGTCAAAAATGACCTTATCAGAAACTCCACTTTATCAAGATAATGCCTTATTAAATTTACAACCTCCTATCGTTTTTGATTTATTGAAACAACATAAACAATTGCAACTTTCCGTTTTTATTAAAGAAAAAGCTTGGCTTAATTTCAGCCTTATCCCCCCCCAACACAACCACATGAGTTTGCGAATAGCGTTGGCTGTTGCCCTTTTAGGATTATTATTCATGTTTTTTTTAATTAATTATTGGGCAGTGAAAAACCTCAATCAACCAATCCAGACTTTAATACAAAGCCTTAAATACAACGAAAGCCAGGAAAATTGGCTCCCTATCCCTGTAACTGGGAACAGTGATCAACGCATGCTCTTTACCCAAATTAATGCCTTACAAATGAAAATGAGCAAACTCCTACAAAACCGCACTCAAGTGGTCACAGCTATTTCCCATGATCTACGTACCCCTCTAACCCGGTTGAAATTACGGATGGAATACCTTAGTGAAAATGAACATTTCGAAAAAATGATGCGAGATATCAATGACATGGAAATGATGATTCGAGAAACCTTAGATTATTTCAAAGAAGCTCATGATGAGGAAAAAAAGCAACGTTTCGATCTGGTTGCAATGTTGCAATCTCTCTGTGAAGACACCGCAGATTTGAAATTTGATGTGCTATTTGAATCAAATGCAAATAAACTGATTTTTTTTGGCTCTCTTAATCTGCTAAAACGCGCTTTTTCTAATTTGATCAATAATGCCGTCTATTACGGGAAACATGCCCAAGTCACTCTTGATAAAAAAGCAAACCATGTCGAGATTTCCATAGAGGATAAAGGTACGGGCTTAAAGGACAATGAAATTGAGCGCGTTTTTCTTCCTTTTTACCGAGGCGAAACATCCCGTTCACGAGAGACAGGTGGTGCCGGGTTAGGATTAACCATTGCCAAAGAGATTATCCAACTTCACCAGGGAAAAATTACCTTGTCCAATCGGGTGGAAGGAGGTTTAAAAGTTTTAGTAATTTTGCCGTTGGATATGATAAAGAATTAAACTATACAATAACTGGCTCCAATACTCTCAAGCACCAATTGTAAAGGGGCATCAAGTATTTTATGATTTTATGAAAATAATTTTAAGAAATGGACTTTCCTATGTTAAAAAAAGCTTCGTGGCTAGCACTGTTTTCCTTTAGTTGCCTGTTAAAAACCCACGCTGCCCCCCCGCTCCCTTCGAGTTATATGCCGGTTGTTGATAAAGAGAGTTTTCAAACTGTTCTAGAGCGCATGTCCAATGCCAAACAAGGTATCAACGATAAGCAACAAACCCTCCTCAATCAACGCTATGATTTGCGCAACACACCGTCAAAAGACACTATGACAACCGGAAAACCCATTCAAGAGGGTGTTCGCGTCAAACTCCCTGCTGGTGTCACGTGGGATGATTTAGCCAAAATGACACCGGAGCAAATTAAAGAAAAGGGCTTATTTCCCCAGGGATTCCTTCCATTACCCCACCCCAATCATGCCGAAGGCGGGATGCTTTTTCCAAAGTTTGCTATTGATGAAATTAACAAACAAGAAGGGCGTGATCTGACTCGTTTTGATCTGGATTTTGACATTCCCGATCATTTTTTGCCTCCCTACCCAGCCCCCATTTACTTGACTACGCGTCCCGATCTGGGTGACGTATCCCAAGGCAAGTTAGTGACTATTGAGAACTATTTTGAACTATTCAATGGCATCCTTAATCCTAAACAGCTGGAAGGCTTAAGGCTACTTGTTACACCATTCCCGCAACAGCAATTCAACCAAACAGCAGATCGCCGCACAGTAAAACCTAGCCGTGGCGTTGCCTGTTTTGACTGTCACGCAAATGGCCATACAAATAAGGCAACTCATTTAGTCGGTGATATACGGCCTCAGGAATTCCGCCATCGCATCAATACCCCCACTTTAAGGGGTGTTAATATTCAACGTTTATTCGGTTCTCAACGTGCGCTTAAAACGGTGGAAGATTTTACTGAGTTTGAACAACGCGCCGCCTATTTTGACGGAGACCCCGTCATCGCCACCAAAAAAGGAGTGAACATTCTTGAGCGTGGCAGCCAAGTTCATTTCATGGCCGAATTCCAAGAAATATTGGATTTCCCACCCGCACCTAAATTAAAGTGGGATGGAAAATTAGATCCCGCCAAAGCCACTCCAGCCGAGTTAAGGGGACAAGAGTTGTTCTTCGGTAAAGCCCAATGTGCAACTTGTCACACACCACCTTACTATACAGACAACACGATGCATAATTTACAAACAGAACGCTTCTTTAATCCACAAATGATAAATGGGCTTAAAGCAGTGGGTGATGGTCCAATCAAAACCTTCCCCTTGCGCGGAATTAAAGATTCTCCGCCTTATTTGCATGACGGCCGTCTATTGACCTTGGAAGATACTGTTGAGTTTTTCAATTTGGTTCTTGGGCTTCAGCTCAACTCACAAGAAAAACAAGATCTAACCGCGTTCATGAAGGCATTGTAAATTAATGTAGATCCTGTAGGTCAGACTTTAAACTGGCCCACAGGGTTAATATTACCTAGTCAACAAAGGTTGTAAAAAATGCCCGGTATAAGAAGCCTTTTCCTTAGCCACCATTTCAGGTGTACCCGTGGCGATGATTTTCCCTCCTTTACTACCCCCTTCAGGCCCCAAATCGATAATCCAATCTGCAGTTTTAATCACATCTAAATTATGCTCAATTATGATAATGGTATTACCCTGTTCTCTTAAACGAAAGAGAACTCCAAGCAATTGTTTTGTATCATGAAAATGTAATCCCGTAGTCGGCTCATCAAGAATATATAAAGTATTCCCTGTATCGCGTTTGGATAATTCCCGAGCTAGCTTAATACGCTGGGCTTCCCCTCCCGATAATGTGGTAGCGCTTTGGCCAAGACGAATATAAGACAATCCAACATCGATCAAAGTTTGGCATTTTCTTGCGATGGCAGGAATAGCATCAAAGAAATCTCGTGCATCCTCAACCGTCATGTCAAGAACTTCATGAATATTTTTGCCCTTATACTCAATTTCAAGCGTTTCGCGATTATATCGCTTCCCCTTACAAACATCACAAGACACATAAATATCTGGCAAAAAGTGCATTTCGACTTTGATTAATCCATCTCCCTGACAAGCTTCACAACGCCCTCCACGCACATTAAAACTAAAACGGCCTGGTTGGTAACCACGGGCACGGGCTTCAGGCGTTCCCGAAAATAATTCACGAACCGGGGTAAAAATGCCTGTATACGTTGCAGGGTTTGACCGTGGTGTGCGGCCAATCGGGCTTTGATCAATATCAATCACCTTATCACATAACTCTAAACCCTGAATTTCTCTCACCGTACCTATTGTGAGAAGACTTGCACGATTTAATTTGTTTGCAGCAAGGGGATACAAAGTATCATTAATTAAACTGGACTTCCCAGAACCTGAAACACCTGTCACGCAGGTGATTAATCCCAGTGGAATGCTTACCTCAACATCTTTGAGATTGTTACAGTTAACTCCTACCAGATGGAGCATTTTTGACTTATCAACTGAAACTCTAGACGCCGGAACCTCAATGGATTTTTTTCTGGATAGATATTGGCCAGTTAAAGAAGTTTCATTCGCCATAACCTCTTTTGGGGAACCACAAGCAACTACTTTACCACCATGAACCCCCGCACCAGGGCCAATATCAAGCACGTAATCAGCAGAAAGAATCGCATCTTCATCATGTTCTACCACAATAACCGTGTTACCTAAATTACGCAGATGCAGCAAGGTGTTTAGTAACCGTTCATTATCACGCTGATGTAGCCCAATAGAAGGTTCGTCTAAAATGTACATCACCCCTACTAAGCCAGAACCAATTTGGCTAGCTAAGCGAATGCGCTGCGCTTCTCCCCCAGAAAGGGTTTCCGCGCTGCGAGCAAGGGATAGGTAGTCCAGACCCACGTTAACCAAAAATCCTAAGCGCTCCACAATCTCTTTATTAATTTTTGCGGCGATTTCACCGCGATACCCTGTCAGCTCGAGGGTGCTAAAGAATTCATGGGCTTTTTCAATGGAATATGAAGTAATTTCGGGCAAATTTTTATTGTCAATGAACACATGGCGGGCTTCTTCGCGCAAACGAGCTCCATGGCATAACTGGCAAGGCCGTGAAGATAAGTATTTAGCTAACTCCTCACGTATTAGCGAAGAATCGGACTCCCGGTACCGACGTTGCATGTTAGGAATTACCCCTTCAAAAGGATGGTTTTTGACCATGTAATCCCCATGGGCTCTTTGGTAATGAAATTCAATAACTTCTTTTCCACTTCCATAAAGCACGATGTCTTGGATTGCTTCAGGTAAATCGCAGAAAGGCGTTTCAATGTTGAAATCATAATGGCGTGCTAACGATTCCAGCATAGGATAATAATAAGTCGTTTTTCTATCCCAACCACGAATGGCTCCCTCAGCCAAACTCGCTGTTTTGTCATGAACCACGCGCTCAGGATCAAAAAATTGATCGACTCCTAGCCCATCACAAGAAGGGCAAGCACCCACGGGGTTATTAAAGGAAAAAAGTCGCGGCTCCAATTCACTCAAACTGTAGCCGCACTCTGGGCAAGCAAATTTAGAAGAGAAAACCATTTCCGGGAATTCGCCATCCACAGACGCAACAATTGCCAATCCCTCTGCACGATTAAGCGCGTTCTCAAACGATTCACTTAATCGTTGAGTTAGATCTGCCCGCACTTTAAAACGATCTATAACAACCTCAATAGTATGTTTTTGGCGTAGGGTTAACTTAGGTGGATCATCTAATTCATATAATTCGCCATCAATACGAGCGCGCACATACCCCTGTGCTTGTAATTGCTGGAGTAGCTGCACATGCTCACCCTTCCGCTCGCGCACCACAGGAGCCAAAATCATCGCTTTGCTCCCTTCCGGCATAGCTAAAACTTGGTCTACCATTTGACTAATCGTTTGCGCATGCAAACTGATGCCATGGATCGGACAACGGGGTTCCCCCACTCGCGCAAAGAGCAAACGTAAATAGTCATAAATTTCTGTGATTGTCCCTACAGTTGAACGGGGATTGTGTGAGGTCGCTTTTTGTTCAATAGAAATAGCGGGGGATAGACCCTCAATTGAATCCACATCAGGCTTTTCCATCATGGATAAAAACTGGCGTGCATAAGCAGAGAGTGATTCCACATAACGACGCTGACCTTCGGCATACAACGTGTCGAAAGCTAAGGAGGATTTACCGGATCCAGAAAGTCCGGTAATCACGATTAATTGATTGCGGGGCAATTCCACATCAATGTTTTTAAGATTGTGCGTTCTTGCTCCACGAATACTGATGGAATCCATAGATAATTTGGTTTAAAAAAAAGACAAATTATAGCTACAAATGGTATTAAAGCAAACGCAAATGATATTGCTTTAAATTTAGTTTAGCGAATAGTAATTTGCATAGTAAGCCATGATACCTATCATGGCTTAGTCGAGTAGAGAAGCTTACGGAGAAGGAGGCCGAACATCCTCTTCTTTTTCTGCTGTGTAGTACTCATAAGTACTCATGCGAACTTCTTTAGAAATTCTATCGATATGTGCTAGTTTTTCGATTTCATTTTGCTCAGTGAAATAGACTAACCAATTAGCTTCGTTTTGGTCTACTTCAGTGATAAATAAGTTTATAGAGCCGCTATATATCTGATTATAAGTTTCTTCATACTCTTCATAGTATTTAGTTAAAGCCTCTTTAATTTCTCTCTGAATCTGCTTTTGCTTTTCAAAATCCACCCTTAATTTTTGGGTTGAAAAAACTTTAAACTGGATGATTAAATCCATGATAAACCTCTAGAAAGACAATTTTGCATGAATAATATCCACATTGACTCATATTGTAAAATATAAAATTAAATTTTATGCAGATAGTTAAAACATTTTTCCTATGCCTCTAAATTCTAAAAATGTTATACTGCTTTTCATGTTCATCAATTAAAGCTTGCTATGCGACCCTTTTTAAATTTTTTTATCAGCTCAGTATTGCTTTTCTGCGTTGGTTTAGCCCACGCTGATAATAACTTTAAAGAATTTGAACAACAAATCAGTGATTCTGTGATTACTGCCAAAATTACCGCCAAATTTACTAAAAATCCCGATCTTAATCCGTTAAAAATTTCAGTATCCACTAAAGACGGTATCGTAACTTTAAAAGGAAATGTTAAAGATAAACAAACTTTCGTTGATGCGCTAAAGCTTGTTAAAGTGACCAAAGGAGTAAAAGCGGTTGAAGCGGATGAGTTAGAGATTAAACAAGTGAATACCGCGATCACGGATACTTATATTACAGCCAAAGTAGAGGCTGCTGTGTTAAAAGCTAAAGTTTTCGATGATGAGTCGATACCGCTTGTAGGAATTAATGCGAGCACCACGAATGGCACAGTAACTTTGTCTGGAAAGGTGAAACAGGATAAATCCATCGTTGCCATTATAAAGCGAGTCAATGCTGTACGTGGCGTTAAGAAAATCATCTCTAAACTGCAGGTAAGCAAGGATGCTTAATGAATCTACTAACCCGTTTTAAATTGTTTCTTTGGACTTTTGGCCACTTTAAAGTCCCATTAATTGGCCATTTACGGCCAAAGCTCATTAGCATCGACGATAAACGGGTCATTGTAAAACTCCCCCTTGGCCGACGCAGTAAAAATCATCTTAACTCCATGTATTTCGGGGCCCTTGCTGTAGGCGCGGATCTTGCGGGCGGCTTGCATGGCTTTTATTATGCCAACCAGCTTAAACTAAAAATATCTCTCGTTTTTAAATCATTTCAAGCACAATTCCTTCATCGTCCTGAATCAGACGTCTATTTTATTTGTGATGGGGGGAAAGAGGTGAAAGCAATGATTGAAGAATCAGAAAAAACAGGCCAACGCATCAATAACCCATTAAAAATTAAAGCATTTACCCATTATCCAGAAAATCCGGAGGAAGTTGCCGATTTTATTTTAGAATTATCCGTTAAAGTTTTAGCGAGTTAGCAGATTTACCAAATAGGGCCGTTCCTGGCAGGAGCTGAGTCTATTACGAATTTTTACCAACGGATAACTTGCTAACCCTACTCATGAAGAGTACACAAAATGAAGAAGCATTCAAGTTACGCTAATTTTCCCTGTTTTTTTCTTATCTTTCTCTATGTTTTGCTTTTTTACCTTATCTTTTCTTATCAGCGGCTTGTTGATTTCACACCCTTCTATACCTCTGCTAAGTTGCTTCTTGCTGGCAAAAATCCCTATCCCATTCAACTCGTGATGTCTGTCAATTTAAACCCCCCTTTTTTCATTTGGCTTTTTAGTCCTCTAGCCCATACTAGCTATCGGGCTGCATTGATTATTTGGTCAATGCTTTCATTCGGCTTAGGGTTAATAGCCGCCCGCATTGTTTTTTACTATGCCTTTTCGACTGAGATGTGGAAGAAATATTGGCTGTATTTCTATCTCCTTTATTTTTCTTTTTTCCCCATTTTAATGGATACGTCGATAGCGCAAGTTGGTGCAATCCTAATTTTTCTCATTATGCTTGGTTATCATTTTTATCTGACAAATCGCTGCTACCAAGCCGGTATTGCCTGGGGAATTATTATTGCCTTAAAGTTATTCCCAGCTTTATTGTTCTTCTATGTTTTAAAACAAGGACGCAGACGAGTTTTTATAACGATGCTTGCGACTTTTCTCATAGCTTGTTTAATTCCTGTCCTGTTCTATGGCCCAACAATTTATGTCCAATACCATTCCATGTTAACTCGCGTACTTTGGTTTGGTGATAGCTGGAATGCATCGCTTTATGGTTTCCTGTTTCGTCTTCTTATTGATACTCATTCGAATTCACACAACTTGATTCCAATAGAATTACTCCATTTAGCCCTCTCTTCCATTTTACTGATTATCTATCTTAAAGTACTTGGACCATCCACAGAAGACGGGGCTCATCGAGTAAACCATCAACCTTTTTGCTTGACATTGGTAATGATGTTATTGTTAAGCCCGTTTGGATGGTTGTATTATTTTTCGATATTAATTTTTCCTTTGTCCGTCACTTTCGCTACCGTTTTCAATAAAAAAAAGTCTTCCCCTCTGCCTTTCATTTTATGGACGGCATGCTTTTTTCTCATTAATTTTCCTCAAGCTTATGTCCTCAATAAAGAGATGCATCATTTTGCCGAACGTATTAGCTTATATTCATTTTGCTTTTATGGGTTAACCATTCTGCTTTATTTCCTAATAAGCAATCGGCAAATTCAGGGAAACCATGAGTTAAACATTAAAACCCTTTGGGAAGATGAGCAAAAACGCCGCTCTTTTATAGCCATTCTTATTTTCTATTTATTTGGTTTAATCGTGCCGCTTAATAGCTTGTTGCTCAATTTATCGTTACCTGCACAAAAGGAGACTACGTTGCTAAAACAAGTTGAAAAACAAACATCATTAATTAAATAAATGTCCAATTTTGATAATGGAATAGTTTGATAAATGAATAATCGCCATTTTAAAATCACTTTCTCTTTGCTATTGATTAGCATTTATTCTTTGCTTTTTTTTACCGTATTAAATTATCCTAGTAAACAGGATTTCACTTCATTTTATTCTGCACTTCTATCACTAAAAAATCATGAAAGTCCCTACGGGACGCTATACAGCAATTTTTTACCACTGGCTAAGAAACTAACCCCTAATTTAAATCCGCCTACTGCTTTATGGATCTTTAGTCCTCTAACTTATTTTAGTTATCATACTGCGCTGTTGATCTGGGTTACCCTCTCTTTTACTCTTGGTTTAATCGGCGCATGGATAGCGTTTTATTATACTTTTTCAATTAAATTTATTAAAAAATACAGAGTTATTTTATTTGCTTTGTATTTAGCATTTTTCCCAACAATGATTAATACCGTCTTAGCGCAATTTGGTTCTTTCCTATTATTTTTATTGATTGTTGGTTATCATTTTTTTCTATCCAATCGTCATTTTATTGCCGGCATTTGTTGGGGACTTTGTGTAGCACTTAAATTTTTTCCTGCTTTATTGTTTTTTTTCCTCTTTAAGCAGAGGCGCATGAATACTTTTATAATTGTGGCAATCAGTTTTTTTCTATTTAGTTTAATTCCATTGATTATTTATGGGGTAGAAATTTATTCGCAATATTTTTTACTGCTGAAACGTGTATTTTGGTATGGAGATAATTGGAATGCATCGCTTTACGGTTACATTTTTCGCTTATTTGGTTACCACAATAAACCGTATTTAGAAATTGCTTTTCCTGCTTTATTTTTCATTTTATTAATTTGGTATTTTCTTAATCTTCATCCCTACAAAACAGAAAGGATTAACCATCAACCTTTTTGCCTGACTTTAGCAATGATGTTGCTCATAAGCCCATTTGGGTGGTTATATTATTTTCCAATTCTCGTTTTCCCTTTAGCATTAATTTGGGCAAACGCCGTTCAAGAAAAAACCTTGACAAACAAAACGATGTTGTTATGGTTATTCTGCCTTTTTCTCATCAACCTACCCCAAGGGTATGTTATCACCGGAAACATGCAAAATTTCGCTGTTCGATTACTTCCATCTTCATTTTATTTTTATGGACTAGTTTTACTCAATTATTTATTAATGAAGAAAACAACTTTCTCAGGCAATAATGAAATCGAACTTGAGCACAGTGAATACCAATTTTTATATATTCTCTTTTTTATTTTCCTGTTTGCTGCAGTAATAACACCACTAAAAATTATCCTAACGGGTTAAAACATCGCTATTATCTTTTAATTAACTTCCTTTGCGTCAATTGGCTTGCTATTAACAAGAGGAATTGACAAACCGTCTAGCGAAGTCTAACGTTAACTGAGAAGCCTGCATTTTGCCAACTAGAATAAGCAGCAATGATTGATTTGATTATTCATACGCAACCTGACGATGAAAGCTGTGGACCAACAAGCTTACATGCTATATACCGTTATTATGGCTTGGATGTCGATCTTAAACAGGTTGTGAACTCTGTCGAACGCTCCCTTTCCGGAGGGACTTTAGCGCCTATGTTAGGCAAGCATGCGCTGCAAAATGGCTTTAGTGCAATTATTTATATCAACAACCTCGATGTATTTGATCCGACCTGGTTTACTTCCGAACAGGGAGACGCTTGTCAAAAGAATTTAACAAATAAACTAACCGCGCAGATGAAATTTAAATCTGACAAAGCAATTATTCAAGCGAGCGAAGCTTACCTAGAATACTTAGCTTTAGGCGGAAATGTCCGTTTTCAAACACTTAGTGTGCAGCTATTAAAGAAATATTTTCTCAAAAACATCCCTATTTTAACTGGGCTGAGTGCCACTTATCTGTACCGCAGCTCACGTGAGTGCTTCACTAAACAAGGCGAATCGATTTACGATGATATCCGCGGTACACCTTGCGGTCATTTTGTTGTATTGTGTGGTTATGATGAAAGAAAAAGACTTATTGTTGTGGCTGATCCACACCGAGAAAATCCAATTTCAAATGATAACTATTATAAAGTGAACTCTAATCGTCTGATTAATTCGATTCTACTTGGCGTATTAACATACGATGCCAATTTACTGATAATTCAACCGAAGGGCTTTGAATGGAAACTATAATTGTTACGGACCACCCGTCTAGTTGGAACTTTTTGGCTCCTCTAGCTTCTATTGTTCAAGCTTCGGATTATTTGTCCGATGCCAATTATCACCATAGCAAATCGGTACGAGTCATTAATCTTTGCGGCTCGTATAATCATCAAACAATAGGCTACTACGTCTCTTTACTTGCCCATGCTCGTGACCATAAAGTCATTCCTACAGTAGATAGCATCCAAGATGTCTTAAGTACAAGCCTATCGAAATTTATTTCACAAGATGTTGATGAGGAAATTCAGCATAGTTTGCATGAAATCAAGACTGATGAATTTGTATTCAGCCTTTATTTTGGCCAAAATATGGCCAAGTGCCATGCTGCTCTAGCTCGAAAACTCCATGGACTATTTCCTTTGCCCCTACTTCGTTTCACTTTTGAGAAGAAAAAACAGTGGCGAATCAAAGGCGTGCAAACCCTTTCTCCAAATGATGTGCCTGACCATCATCAAGAATTCATGCAACAAGCAGCTGAATCTTATCTTTCGAAAAAGCGTTTTCATCAATGGCGCAAAAAACAGCGCTTTCATGATTTAGCGATTCTTATCGATCCAGCAGAACCGAATGCACCATCGAATAAGAAAGCCCTGGAGATATTTGCCAATGTGGGTGAATCCATGGGGTTAAATATTGATTTTATTGAAAAAAGCGACAGTAAGTGCATTGCCGAATATGATGCACTATTTATTCGGGCCACAACATCCGTGAATCATTACACATATCGTATGGCAAGACGCGCTGCACAAGAAAACCTTGTGGTGATTGATGACCCGCAATCCATTGTTAAATGCTGCAATAAGGTTTATTTAGCCGAGCTCATGCGAAGTCATCAAATATTGACTCCTGACACTAAATTTATTAGCAAATATGATAAAACGATTCCTGAAATTGAATTTCCTTGCGTGCTTAAGCGTCCTGATAGTGCTTTCTCGCACGGAGTAATTAAAATGGATGATGCTAAAGCATTACAAAAGTCGTTGGCCCAATTCTTTAAAACCTCTGATTTAGTGTTAATACAGCCATTTATCCCAACTGAATACGATTGGCGTATCGGTATTTTAGATAATAAGCCTATTTTCGCATGTCGGTATTACATGGCTAAAAATCATTGGCAAATTTATAATTGGGATGCAAGAAGCGAGAAGGTGGAAGGCCCAAATGAAACAATTCCATTAAATGAAGTCCCCGACGCCATCATTAAAACCGCCTTAAAATGCACTCGCTTAATTGGCGATGGCTTGTACGGGGTTGATATAAAAAGTCAAGGTGATAAACACTATGTCATCGAGGTAAACGATAACCCTAACATCGATTGCGGCATTGAGGATAGGCTTCTAGGAGAAGCACTATACCAACAAATTATGAATGTCTTTTTGCAACGTATCCGTAGGAAACATGGTTATGTCTAATTATTCGCTTTTCTCTGTTATCGGTCTCGAAATTGAATACATGCTTGTCGACCCTGAGCATCTAAACGTACAACCCAAAAGTGATGTCATTCTTCGAAGCTTGGCTGGGGAACAAGTCAATGAAGTCGAGTTGGGCGATATCGCTGTAAGTAATGAATTAGTGATGCATGTCTTAGAATTAAAAAACAATGGACCTAAACCTGCTTCTGCCCCACTTACGCAGCAATTTCAACAAGCCATTCTTAAATTACAACCGTTATTAACCCAATGCAATCTGCAACTGCTTCCGACTGGTGCGCATCCATGGATGGATCCCTTAACTGAAACGAAGCGTTGGCCTCATGGTAATATGGCAATCTACCGCCAGTACGATTCGATTTTTAATTGCCAGGGCCACGGTTGGGCCAATTTACAAAGCATGCATGTCAACCTACCTTTTGCTAATGATGAAGAATTTCGCCAATTACATAATTCAATTCGCTTAATTTTACCTTTGCTTCCCGCTATAGCTGCAAGCACACCTTTTCTTGACGGCCAAAAAACCGGTTTAAAGGATTCCCGCTTACATTTTTACGGTAAGAATCAACAACGCATCCCTTCGATCAGCGGAGAGATTATTCCTGAATTCGTCTCTTCTGAATCAGAATATCAACAAACGATCTTAGCGCCTATGTACAAAGATATCAGCCCATTTGATCCTGAAAAAACCTTGCAGTATGAGTGGCTTAACTCCCGTGCGGCAATCCCCAAATTTAATTATAAGGCGATTGAGATTCGTATTCTTGACTCTCAAGAATGCGTGCAATCCGATATTGCAATTGCACTTGCTATTCATGCAATTTTAAAAAATTGGTTGGCCAATTCGGATTATTATTTAAATAGCCCTTGCGATACTATGCGTTTGCGCAATGTCTATGATCAAGCGGTTAAAGAAGGACTTGCTTTTAGTGTGGATGATTCAGAATTATGCGGCCAGTGGCAACTACCTAAGCGAAAAATGAGTATTCATGAAATCTGGTCTCAGCTTATTGAGCGCGTTAGCTCTGATTTAGATCAAACAAGCCAACTGTGTCTTGAATATATTTTAAAGCATGGAAACTTAAGTGAGCGAATTTTACGAGCTTGCGGTAATGATCACAGTAAAACCAATTTGAAACGGGTGTATCGCCAACTGGGTCATTGCCTCTTAACCAATCAATTGTTTAACCCTTTATGAAAGAAATTGCGCTCGTTATTAGTTGCGAACATGCCGTTAATATCGTACCTAAACCGTATCAAGCTCTTTTCGCCCAACACCAGGAATTGTTGGCAACCCATCGTGGTAGCGATTTTGGGGCTCAAACGATTGCTCTTTCTTTTAGTCAGCACTTTAAGTGCGATTTTATACAAGCTCAGGCTACACGCCTATTGATTGATTGCAATCGCAGCCTCCACCATCGTAACTGCTTTTCGGAAATTACCGCCTTATTACCCAAAGAAGAAAAGAATCGGATAATCCAGCAATATTACTTGCCTTTTCGCCAACAAGTGGAGCAAACAATAAAAAACCACGTTCAACAAGGAAAATTAGTTTTACATTTATCCGTACATAGCTTTACACCCGAGTTAAATAATCTCATCCGCAATGCAGATGTTGGTTTACTCTATGATCCGAAGCGCAACAATGAAAAGCGGTTAGCCAAGCATTGGCAACATCTACTGAAACAACATAATTCTGGTTTAAGGGTGCGCATGAACTACCCCTACCGAGGAATAAGTGATGGATTTACTAGTGCACTCAGGAAAATTTTTCTCGATAGTGATTATGCAGGTATCGAAGTAGAATCTAATCAAATTTTAATCGCTGAGAAGGAATCCTTAGTTTCCCTATGCGACACACTGACCCGCACTTTAAATAGTTTAATTACTTACACCAAAACATCTCTAGACGCGAAACAATTTCATCAGGTTCTTTAATTAGCAACTAGTATTAATTGACGGCAATGAGCGCTATACTCTACATTTTTACTCTTTTTTACATTTTTTAATTGCCATGAAACAAGCGGTAGATGCCATCATTACTTGGGTAGATGGTAATGACAAAGCCTATGCTGAAAAACTAGCTAATTATTGTTCACGCCAAGGGATTAAGCGTTCGGAAGGCGCTGCGCCAACCCGATTTAACGATCGTGGTGAGCTGACTTACTGTGTGATGTCCTTACTTCGTTTTGCACCTTGGCTCAATACGATTTACATTGTCACCGACCAACAAACACCCCCTATTATCAAACAGTTACAAGGAACCCCTCACGCAGAAAAAATAAAACTAATCGACCATCGCGAGATTTTTTCCGAGTTTGAGAATTACCTACCAACCTTTAATAGTTTATCCATCGAAACAGTCTTATGGCGCATTAAGGGTATTTCAAACCAATTTATTTATCTCAATGATGATTTCTCGCTGATTCGTCCTGTCTCTCCGACAGATTTTTTTCGAGATAACAAACTTGTCTTACGTGGAGGGTGGAAAGTTCAGCTAGAACAAAAATGGCACTATAAGCTCAGGAATTATTTACTGGCCAGAGAGGCTCAAAACGCGGGATCGAACAATCTACATCGAACCGTTCAGGAAAGAAGTGCGCAATTAGCGGGTTTCACTAAACAATTTTTTCATCTACCCCACTCACCCTATCCTGTTAAAAAAGAGATTTTTACCAGTTATTTTCAAGAAAATCCCCAACAATTATCGGAAAACATCAGCTATCGTCTTCGCGATCAAAAACAATTTTGGCCAATTTCTTTAGCTCAACACTTGGAAATTCAAAAGAAGAATGTCATTTTTGATTCATCTTTAGAGGTAGTTACCATTAACGGTGCCTGTCATTCGCTCGCTAAAATCAAATCTCGTTTGGCTCGCGCGGATAAGAAAAAAAATGTTCCTTTTATCTGTCTGCAAAGTATAGACGAAGCGCCTGAATCCACACAAAGACTGCTCTTTAGTTGGCTGGATCAAAAGATTATGTTGTAGAGTTGGATTGAGACAAACATTCTGGCCTCAAACTAAGGAGTTTTTGATGCTGGGATAATCCGGGCCTAGTACCCGGGCCATCTGAGCCGCCTTCGAACAAGACGCTTATTTTACATACATTTTACCCGGTCTATCGAAGCGATAAATCAAGCCAAACGCAACCTGCGCTGTCTTAGGCGTGATTTTTGTTGCTTTGGTTACATTGCCATTTGACTCGAAAACAATGCTATGGATGCTGTTATAGGTTATTTGGCTAAAATCCATCATAAAAGAAAAATGCTCATTAAAAGCATGTCTAATTCCAAGCCCCCAGCGAAGGCCATTTTTTCTAGTGGCCGCACCATGGATCGTAGGATCACCCCCTTCAACAAGCTTTATCCTGCCATTTGCATAGCCTATACGCCCATAAAATACAGTGTTTTCTGAAAGAAGAAATCCCGGTAACGCACTGACTCCTTCACTATTCCTCACCGTAAAAGAGGTTTTGGCAAAATTCTGATGGACATACTCATCGTTGGTCAGTTTATACTCAACCGAACTCATCGTCCCATTGACTTCCGCGGCCAGATAGATTTGTTTGTAAATCCAACTCAACCCCGCAAAAAGGGTACCGAATAAACCAATACCGGCATAATGATTTCTGTCGATGACATTAAATGCATCAAATGTCCCTGGTCGTTGAACATGCACCTTTTGACTAAAACTTGCCCCTTCAGGGCCAACCGCTGCACCAACATAGAAACCAGAAAAACAAGGAGTCGCTATCAATAAAGAAAGGGCTCCGACAGAAGGTGTCATCCTTAACATGTTATTCCTTAACAAGGAGTGATTGCGACGCCTATTCTGCCATTGCAGTTATATCTCTTGTCAATAGAAAAGGTATTAAATTTGCGGGTAAAAAATGTTAGCTTAAGTTATACCCGCTTCTTACTCGCTTAGAGGGAAATATGAGTCAAACCAAGCAATTACTTTCTTTCGCTCGACACGGTGATTTCGCACATCCTGGGGAAGTCGAAGCGATCCAACTCGCCATGGCGCCGATTGAGAAAAACCCATCGCAACGGCTTTTGGATGTAGGGTGTGGTTTAGGCGGTACAGCTCACTATTTACATCAACGTGGTTGGGGAGAGATTACCGGTATTGATCTCGATAGTGAACTCATCCAATATGCAAAGAAACATTACCCTGATATTTGTTTCATCCATGGCAATGTATTGCAATCGGAGCAGCTTTTGTCACAAAGGTTTAATGTGATTTACTGTTTCAGTTCATTTTTCTGTTTTGCGTCGCAAGTCAATGCGCTTCGCCAATTCTCACGCATGGCAGAAAAAGGTTGCAACTTAATGATTTTTGATTATTCACGTCCTAACACTACGGCAATCGCAAACCCCTTCTCCTGGTCAAAAACCGCCTCACGATTTAACCCAATTTACCTACCCGAATTAAAAGAACAACTCGCAGAAGCAGGATGGAAATTTAAGGCCAGTTTGGACTTGAGTAGACAATTCGAACATTGGTATATCCAATTATTGCATCATTTTGATGCAAAGCGAGAAGCAATTGCCGAGCGTTTCGATCTTACTCTGTTTCAACAAATGTATAAGGGTTATGAACAACTACTCACCGATATTCGAGAGCACAAAATAGGTGGAATGGCAGTTTATGCTACGCATTAGTCCCTTTTAACAATGCCTGCATATCTAAAATCATCATCCAATGGGGAATGGGATCCATCTTTGGAAAAAAACGTTCAACTTTTTTAAACCCTGCTTTCTCGTAAACATGCACAGCACGTGCATTTTCTTCAGCCGGATCAATGATAATTTTATCCGCATGCGAGAATTTGTCTAAAAGAAACGCACGAATCATTTTTGCAGCTAAGCCTCGACCTAGAAATGCTTCCTCCCCAATGAGCAGATCTAAACTTACTGTTTCCTTACCCTCCTCATACCATTTATCATAATCATCCTGTTCATCATAAGGACCGTCAATTGTTGAGGTCATCAAAAAAGCAAATGGTTGATTTTGTAGGGAAGCAATCCAGTGCTCGAAACTGTATCTTCCATTGTGATTTTTACCGTTCACAAACAAATGGAGATTGTTAAGTGTATTTGCTAAACCCTCATCGTAAAAATAAGGCTTGACGTGATCTTTTTTTAACCAACCACATACCCGTTCGTAATCTTTTTTATCGACTTTGCGAAACGAAAAATCAACATTGGGCGTAGACATACAACTCGCTCCCGAAAATTTTTAGAGAAAGGATTATAACCTAACTTTCTATCCAACACAGGCTAGATAATAGGGCTTGAGACGCTTTCGACAACCTGATCTTCACTAATAATATTTTTTTCGACCAAATATTTCGTGAATAAACGATCGGATGCTGAGGCGTTAAAGCAGTCAAGCTTTGAGACCAGAATGAATGGTTGTAAGCAGGCCGTGGTTTCCTAACAATAACAATCTTATTTTTTAAGCCGCCATCTACTTCGGGCAAAGCAGATGCTGCCCTTCGCTCAGAAGGAGGCTTCGCAAAAAGCTCAGGAGGATAATATTTCATATCATTCATGCAATACCACTCTGCACCATATTTATAAAATACTTCAGGCTTCCTGCAAGGAGACAACTGGCTTGCCGAGTCAAATATGTCTTCAGCTTTTGCCCAATAAAATTTTCCCCATTGACTGACGATAAAACACAATTCTGCATTTTTATTTATGAAATAACCTGCTACGACTGTCGCATGTTCACGGAAACTGTTCATTTTCGCCGGCTCACCATTTTCATCAATATCATAAAAAAGGATCGGGAGCTCACCAGCCTCAATGGTCGAAGTAACCATTTTTACGTAATCATCAAAATAAACTGCATGAGAAATGGTTACCTCTTTAAAGCCACAATCAGCAGCAATGGCAGCCAGAATTTTTGCACTATAAACTTCGCCGACCTTTGAACCATAATAAGTTTTAGCAAGCTGGCGAATTGACATCCAATTTAAGGGATCTTTATCTTTTCTTATGGGGAAAGGTTGAACCTCACCATAAGTGTGATGTAAGGAATTTAAAACAACGCTTAGAGCATTTAGCTTACATATTTGCCCACGTTGTTTTTGCGGGATAACGGGTATACCCATTCTAATGGCATATCCGCTATAGGTATGGCGAACCTCTGTCAACAAAAAATGTTCAAAATTGCTGATAGCTGGCATGATTAAAACCCAAAAAGAGATCATTATGCTTAATTAATAAGCAATTGTCAATATTATCTTCCTTCTGCACCTTTACTCAAGATGACTATAATTTGCTCAGAAACACAGTATCACATTAACCCATAGTGGCATGATATTGCACTTTTGTCCGATAAAATCTATTTCTCTCCATGCAATTTTGTGGATAATAGTGAGTGTACTTATTAAAGGATTGCTTCGTGAAACGTATCGTAATCTGCTGTGACGGAACATGGGATGTTCCAGATAATGAAATCAATGGGTTACCCGTAAAAACCAATGTCACTAAAATTGCTGGCGCTGTATCAGAAGTCAGTGCAGGGATTAAGCAATTAATGTTTTACGAAACTGGGATCGGTACCCATGGCAATCGACTCAGGCGCCTCATTGACGGAATAACCGGAAACGGTTTATCAGAAAACATGTTGAATGCTTATCGCTATCTTATTCACAATTATGAAATTGGCGATGAGTTATTCTTTTTTGGCTTTAGCCGCGGTGCTTTTACAGTAAGGACATTAGCGGGGATGATCCGAAATTGCGGCATTCTTCGCCTTAATGCGATTGATCAAGTTCAACAGGGCTTCGAGCTTTATAGCTCGCGTTCACTGGCATCCCACCCTCGTTTGATTGAGTCAACCCTTTTCCGTCGGACTTATGCCGTTGAAGACATTACCCCCATCAAATTCATTGGGGTATGGGATACTGTCGGTAGTTTAGGAAATCCCCTCTTATTGAATGGTATCTTTACCAAACGCCATAGCTTCCATGATTATCATCTTAGTTCCATTGTCGAATACGCTTATCACGCAGTTGCCATCGATGAACAACGCCTTTATTTTCAACCAGCATTATGGGAAAAAGATAGAAAAGATACTCACCAAACCCTTGAGCAGGTTTGGTTTGTCGGCGTTCACGCAGATGTCGGCGGAGGCTATGTCGCTACGGGCTTATCCGATATTGCTCTTCAATGGATGGCAGATAAGGCGATGGCAGCCGGTTTAGGTCTTAACCCTCTCGATATTAAACCAAATTTTATGCAACCTTGTGGTAAATCAAGAACCGGTTTTTATCGCCTTATCCCTCCCTATCATCGTAAAATCGATCAGAGAATAAAAAACCCTGAGAAGGAAAGTTGTCAATCTTTACATCCCACTGTCATTGATCGTTACTTGAATGATGAACATTATCGCCCAACTAATTTAGTGGATTATATGAAGCGCCAATATAAATATTAACCTCATCCCCACGATAGTGCTCAAAATCAGAAATATAATTGCGTTTGTACTCAGTACATGATTCAAAATAAGTCCAAATTCTTAACCAGGTTTCTATCACTGTCTTAGGCATTACCCCTTTCCCGCTAAAAACCAAATAATTACCTGGATGAATTTTAACCGTAGAGAACTCAGGCACACTCTTTTCGGTAGACATTCCAACCGTTACTTTATAGTAGTCTGTGGCATCCGATTCGTAATCCGTGTATACACCGAAAATCTCAGAATTTTTTGTGAAGTGCGTTAATCGATTTGCTACCAGTGAAAACTCCTCCCAAAGCTTAGGTAACTTAGCCGTGTTCTGATTGAATTCCTCGCTATTTTTTGTCCTCACACTTAGCCCCGAAATAAGGAAGCTATCGAGAGTGGTTAATTTTGGTTCCTTAAATGTCATATTAATACTCCTCGTAAGTCAAACAAGGCCATTTTAAGAAGAGTATGTGACAAGTTCTGTCAGCAATGCGAGGTCAAATCGACCTGGGATGAACATGCCAAACCCCGAATAAATTTTTCGTGTTTCATATTACTCATCCCCAGCTAAAAATTACCAACTTTCGATAAGTTTAGTTCAATCCAATCCAGACTGACAAAAAATTAATCATAGCAATGAAATATCTAAGGGAGATTAGTAACTAAGTAAATTACGATTACCCCTGAAATATGACTGCAGGCTTGTTAGGTATTTTAATCGAATTTAATAATTTAGAGTAATTTTTGGTTAACTGGTACAGTTGAAAGAATCGCTTCTAGGTCATTGGTTAATTTTACAATTCAATGAGTTGAATAATTTTTTACCCTTACATTATGATTTTTTTTAATATTATACGTGTTATCGAATACACAGCAGGCAAACCTTCTTGCAATGTCAATTTGCAGGCCAATGTCTTTCCCTCATTTAGGGGGGTATCGGAAATATAATATGCAAAACGCAAAATAATATTAGGATCGATTAAATTTTGTATTTTAGCTCGGCTTATTTCTTGCAAAAAATAACCCCCTTCCATTTCTACGCCAATTGCTTTCCAAAAATGGCGATAAAACCATAACATTTCGGAGTTCTGCATTAAGGTCCCTAAAACAGTCAACATCGGTCCACAATGAACTTTGCGTTGCCAACCGAGATCACGGAAATCTTGCTCATTCAGATCAACGGTTGTAATGGGATAAACCACATCATTTTCTTGAATAATAAAGCGATTTGGCAACATTAATTCGCCACGCTCTCCAACAATACTTCCTGCCTTACCTAAGATAGATAAGCTTTTAATTTTTTTACCGAATAATAGTATAAGGTTGCGAATAATGGGTTCTGCCTGTTTACCAAAAGCATAATCAATATTAAATAAAATTGATTTTTTCTTAGAATAGAATTGGCGTAGATAAGGATCGATGTGTCGCGATAATTTACCCAAATCAATCACACTAACTGTGATACTTGTTAAACCAGGATTATCGAGTCGAAAAATACCGTACCTTTTTTCAATCTTTCTCCGGTCTTTTATCATTTCAGGATTGGTAGCCAGTAGTTTTTGGACAGCTGCGTATAACCGGTCTGTTGTATTTTCTAATTCAGAAAACTGGTCTCGATCTACGATTGCACTTGCATGTTTATGAACCCAGGGAGACAAGCAGTTTAAAACCGAATGGGTATTACTCGATATAATATGGATGTCAATTCCTTCATCAATAAGGTAATTGGAGAAATGTTTATTCAGTAAGTTGCTAATTTGTTCTATCCATAACTCCGTAATATCCGAATAATAACGAATATCCGAGGCAATAAATTGCACTTGTATATTGCCATTTTGGGAAACCATTTCATAAAGTCTATTGAGTAAATTATTTTTATAAATACTTCGTAATCGTGCTAATTCACTTACAGTAAAAGGTAATTCCGTTGTTTTTCTGTCGATTAGCTCTTTATCTTTTGCGCTGCCATAATAATAATTTGCTAATAACTGGATAGCCGATGGTTTTTTTATCAAGCGCGCAACAATTTTTTTCGATTCGATGGTATAGGCACATAACTTAGTAACAATATCAATATAATCAGTGTGTTCATCGCGTAATGCAGCAAATATTCGCCCCGGAAGAAGCTCATAAAAATTACGTTTAACTTTTGCAGGGGTCTCAATTTTAATGATATTCTGAATCTTCTTATACTGTGTTGGTAAATCTAATGCTAATATCAATTGGCTTAATGAAGATAACTGTTCCGGAAGCCTCGATACCACATAACTAAGTACGTAATAATCGATTTTTTCCTGCGTGCAATACTTATGTAAAACAGGGGAAAGCCGTTTATAGTCAGGTAATAGTTGTTCAATGTGAACCATTTTTCTTTGCTTCAACAAATTGACAAAATGGTCATAATTATCGAATAGATTGTGTTTGTTGCGAAAAGAGGATGCGAAAGCGTAGCAAAAATTGAAGTTACTGTTAATTAAGTTCTTGATACACTGACTATCAACGATCAAGCATTCCACTCCTTTATCTGCCATAATTGTCGCTTTACGGGGTTGCTGAAAAAAAACTGCACGTTCGCCAAAATAAGCAGGCGCTTCGATGTGACCTATAGTAACATTATCTAAGATAACGGATACGCTGCCTTTAAGTAACAGAAATAGATAATTAAGCTTTTTAGTTGACCCTGCTTTACAAAGTACAAATTTTTTTGGATAAATAGTGTATTTAGCATGTCTGATAAGCTCTATTTTTTCTTCTTTCTCTAAGTAAGAAAAGGGAAATATCCGATTTAATATATTGATATATTTATCCACGAATATATTTCCTTGCCAAGTTGTATTTAACTCTATAAGTTTAGCTTCTTATCCACAAAAAAATGGCCTTATTCTCCGGCGCCCTCTTGGAATCCCTATATTGCTTTATGTTAAGCTTCTTTATATTACGACACAGGACTATAAGGAGATTTCATGTCCTATAAAAAGATTATGGTGGCAGTGGATGATAGCCATACTTCCGTTTTAGCCTTAAATGAGGCCCTTCATCTTGCTGAAAACCAAAAGGGAAAATTGCGGATTATCCACGTATACAAACCATTTATACATGACGATCTTGATTATAATGAACAGATGACATTTTATAAAAACAATGGTGAGAAAGTTTTAAATTCTATGAAAGAAATTGCCCAGCGCTCAAAAATCAAGTTCGAAACACTATTAGTTGAAGCAGAAGGGCGAGTTGATGAAAAAATTGTAAAAGAAGCAGAAATATGGTCAGCTGATATCGTTGTTATAGGGACGCATGGACGTCAAGGATTAAGTCATGTGCTGATGGGGAGTGTGGCAGAAGGCGTTATTCGGCTTGCAACTTTTCCTGTACTCCTTATTAGAGGTTAATGTTAAAGCCGGGCATCGAATTTCTAGTTCTTTTTAAAGACATTATCCAAGTTAGGACAACAATATTATGTCTGCAATTGTCAAATTAATCATGGAATCAGACATCAATGAAAGCCATTATCCTAAGCAGTTTGTAGGCTGCCTTGTATTAACCAAAGATAATCGCATCTTGCTTCAAAAACGAGGGCATGATTGGAGCGCTTATCCTGGTTATCTTTGTGAATTCGGTGGCAAAATTGAAAGACAAGAGCGGCCTATTCAAGCAATAATCCGTGAGCTTAATGAGGAACTGGGGGCTCATGCGCACGAGAAAGAATTTGTTCCGTTAGGGGCAATCACTGAGTCTACATCAAATTATACTGAGTTAATTTATACCTATTTTTGGCATGATAAATACGGCACAATCACTGGATGCTATGAGGGTGAAGCCCGTTTTTTTGAAGATAGTACCAGTATTTTAAGCCATACTGATATTACTGCCGGATTACGTTGGATGCTTGCGGAGTGTAAGCATCGTGGCCTGATAAAATATTGACAATTATGGAACTGAAAAGCTATCAGTGATTAAGCAGTACTGAAAGAAAAACAACTTAATCGATTAGCCCTTTTTGTTGTCTTATCACTATTTAACTCCGCATTGAGTTTTTTTCAGGAAGAGCGCGCTAATAAAGTACTTGCTTTATTACGCCATCATCTTGCGTTAAAAGCGCGAGTACTTCGTGATTTACATTGGCGATTAATCGCGGCTAACGAGTTGGTACCCAACGACATTGTGCATCTTCGCACAGGCGGCATCCTTCCTGCCGTGTCTTGATAAAAAACAAGGACACCGGCTCTATCTGAATCATCTTGGGTTTATTTGAAAAGCGGGCTAATGAATGGGAGGAGAAATACATTTAAAAGTCCTACTAAAATCATAACTAAACTGGCAATAGCCCCTTCTGTATATCCTATTTTCTGCGCCTGGGCAGTCCCGGCTGAATGTGCTCCAATCCCTAAAAATGCCCCTCTAGCTAGTGCTGAATTAAACGACAAGCGGGTTAGGATGAACTCACCAATTACAGCGCCTAAGATCCCCGTAATAATAACAAAGATAGCGGTTAAATCAGGACTCCCCCCAATTCCGCGTGAAACTTCTACTGCAAAGGGGGTGCTTATAGAGCGTGGTAATAGGCTTAAGCGTAAATTTTCATCAAGCCCCAGAAGTGTTGCTAAAACCCAGCTTGATAATATCGCTGTTAAACTTCCTGCAATGACACCAATGATAAGCACAGGCCAATACTTGCGAATTAGCGCACGTTGCTCATAAATAGGGATTGCAAAAGCAACAGTCGCAGGTCCTAGTAACAGCGCCAACCATTTTGTTCCACGAAAATAATCGAAGTAACTTACATGCAATAAAAGGACGATGCTACCAACCAGGATTGGTGCGAGAGCAATTGGCATTAGCCACCAAAATCCCCAGCGACGATAGAGCCGCTTGGTAATAAAATACATGCCTATCGTGATGATCGACCAGAAAATTGCTTGTAGCCAGGGATCAACCAGAATATCACTGAGCATGTTTCATTCTCCAACGATAACAATAGTCAACGACCACAGCAGTGACTAACATCACAGAAATTGTACTTAGCACTATAACAAAAAGAATCTTCAACCCTAACAGACTAAGGAACTCACGATGCTTCAATATACCAAGGACGGATGGAATAAAAAAAAGCAACATGTCGCCAAGAAGTAATTGCGTACCCCGTTTTATATTGTCTAGCTTGATGCGCTTTGTCATTAGAAGAAACAAAACGACCATTAGGCCAAGAATTCCGCCGGAGAAAGGAAGTTCGGCAAAATTAGCGACGAGTTCGCAAACTAGCCAAAATAAGCAGACTAAGCCGACTTGGAATAACGCGTTTTGTTGAAATTTCAATGTCATATATGTGGTCGTTATGATCGTTTTTCCTTCATTTAAGTTTACACTTTTCGCTATTATGAATAAAATGAATTTATAGACTAAAAATCATTCCAATATCGAATTATTATGGAAATTAAACTCTTAAAAGTTTTCATTGAGGTAGTACGGCAAGGGAGTTTTTCTAAAGCAGCAGAGGTTTTATTTACTACCCAGTCCACAGTAAGCAAAGCAATAAAACAACTTGAAGATGAAGTAGGGACTCCTTTAATTGAGCGATTTAAGCGGCATAATATACCTACCACGGCCGGTGAAATAGTTTACCGAAGAGGCCTCAAACTGATTGCTGAACGAGATGACCTCCTCAAAGAGCTTGACGAGATCCGAGGCTTGAAGCAAGGCCGTTTGCGCCTAGGTATTTCGCCGGTAGGAAGCAGCATCTTATTTGCCCCTCTCTTTGCCCGCTATAATCAGCGCTATCCTGGTATCGAGGTGGAACTTATTGAACATGGAAGTGACAAGCTTGCAGAATGTTTGCGCGCAGGTGAGATAGACTTTGCCGGGACTTTATTACCTATCTCTGAAGAATTTGAATTTCAATTGATCCGTTCCGAACCTTTAGTCGGACTCTTGATAGCTAGCCATCCATTAGCAACGCACAGTTCAGTTTCTTTACCAGAGCTTAAGGATATACCCTTCATCCTATTTGGCAGTGGTTTTGCCTTACATCGAATTATACTTGATGCATGTCATCGAGCTGGTTTCGAGCCCAAGATTGTTGCCCAAAGCAGCCAGATTGATTTTATGTTAGAACTTGTTTCAGCGGGACTTGGTGTTACTTTTTTGCCACGAATGATTGCCACTGAAAGAAATAATACTCAAATTCACACGCTTTTACTTAACGAAAGTGAACTTCAATGGAATATGGCTATGACTTGGCGTAGAAATTCGTTCCTTTCAGAAGCAGCAAAAGCATGGTTGTCTTTAGTACGTGAAGTACATGTAAGTAACGCTTAAATCATTCAATTTACCCTCTAGCCTTCATAACGTGATTAAAATAATTAACCAATTCAAATAATAAAATGACCGCAACGCCATATTGCCCGTAATGGGTAATTTCTTTAATAAAACAATTTGTATACACGTGATGCCCTATGAGAGAAAGATTAAACGTATAATACATTCCAAAAGTAAAAACACGTGCCCATTGAGAAACATCGTATACCAGTATCCCTTGAGTGAACCCAGCGATTCTAAGCCGATAAAGCCCTTTTATCACACTTATCCCTTCGACAAGAAGAAGAAAGACGGTTGCTAAAAACCATGTACCAATAATAATTTCTTCAGGCATTATCTCAGTGGTGGCCGCGGCTAATCCTGAAATGGACAATGCGCCATGAATGATGCTATTTGTGCTATTCCATCCTAAAACAATGCGCTTCCATTGAATTTGAAGGAGATATCTTCCAATGATAAAAAGCCCCGTGAGGTAAAATAGATAACCTAAGACGATAAGCATTTGATAGGCAAAAAACCCAATTGAAGTTGCGAACAAAAAATAAGTTAACAAAGCAATTGATTGCGTACTCACTGTGGCCAATAAAATAATTCCAATATGGACTGTGGATTGTCGAACTACGATAAGCCATAGATTGGAAACAGCAAGAATGAGGTAAATTAACCAAATAATAAACGCCAAAAAAGCACACATCCAAGCTACGAAGTGGTAACAAGAAAAATCTCGGAAAATTAACATAGCCAGTATTGACGAGCCGGCAACCCATGTTCCTATCCCAAATTGGCTTACTTTACATTTGATAGTAACGTTGAAAGACCCCTGCAGGTATTGATTGATATAGCTACTCGCTAAATATAGCCAAATAATTAATAATTCCAGGGTAACTACCTGGCTAAACTTATGGGTGCAAAATGAAAGCTGTTGCAACGCATCGAATGAAAAAATACCTATGGCCATAACGATACTGCCATCAGAGGTGGAAGTGTGCGGCTCTTTTTTGTAAAAGTGGCGGATTAATCTTGATAAGAAAAGTAATATCAAAAAATAAAAAACAGTACTAAGGCATTCGTGTTTCATTTCTTATTTTTTTCACGTCCCTGTACGGCTCGCATCAGTATTCCTGATGCGAGGAATTGGCTCTAATTTAGTCTTTGTCTTCCTCAGAGAGAGCTCCGGTCGTTGCATCAATTTTTATCTTAAACTTCTTACCTTGAGCGTTTAACCCCTTCACTTCCCATTGACCGTCTTCGTATTTAATTTTCCGAATATCGGTATATCCTGCCTTTTCAGCTGCAGACAGCGCTTGCTGAATAGTCACTTTAGGTGGAGTGGTTACATCCGCAAAAGCGACTGAGGCGCTTAAGACCAAGGATGTGAGGACAATCGTTTTCATTCTCATTTTGGTTCCCTCCAAAAATTTCTTCCAATATTAAACAATTATGTATACATCACACTGTATATTATTGCACAAATTAATAAACATATCTGTTGGACAATCTCACGGCTATCCCATTAAAAATGTGGCGCCTTTCCGGGCGCAGCGAGGAATCTCCTGCAAAGTAACACGATCTCATTAAAATGCCGCCATTAAAATCATATCGAGACTCGAGCCTGTCCAGCCTGCTTTTTACTGAAGATGCCTTATGCTCATGTCTTTAAATTTCTTTTTTGGTATTTTGAAGTAATATACCGAATCATCGCAATATTTTCGGGAGCATGATCTTTTGCATCGAAATAGCATAAAAGTCCAGGCGTATCTTCCTCTGATATCATTAATCCCCTTGTAAAAAACAACGAGTTTAAAAATTAAAAGTTAATGGTAGTCAATGCACTAATTTTTCGGAGATTCCTCGCTATGCTCGAAAAGACGGCACAATTTAATGGAGTATCATCCGTAAGACTATCAAAAAAAAGAAACTCCTTCTTTCTGTTGAGGCTGCTAAAAAGTGGTTGACCTTGCTTAATGGATGCCTCCAAAAAGGAGCTTATCCATTATTCATAACATTGCAATTACCAATCCCCATCAGTCGTTAATGACAGCGTTTTCCAGTCTTTAAGTTCTGCTTCTTTTTGCGCAACCGTGTTTTCAAGCCACTCAACTGCATCGGAGCCTGCTACAAAAGACACGGGAGGATTTTTAACATCCACCAACTTGCGAATAACATCTGCAAGTTTTTTAGGGTCGCCTAATTGTTGATGTGAGCGGTTGTTAATGAATGCTTGATAGTCATTCATCACCTGATCATAGTCATTAATCGAGCGATTTAGGTGTTTAACAGATCGTTGATCAAGAAAATCAGTCCTAAAAAATCCGGGGGAAACGGCGGTTACATATATCCCAAAAGGGGCTAATTCCTCGGCAATAGATTGGGAAAATCCTTCAACAGCAAATTTACTGGAATTATAAAGCGCACCTCCAAAATTTCCTCGAAGTCCAGCAATTGACGAAATATTCAAAATATGTCCTCGGCGTTGCTCACGCATGAGGGGTATAATTGATCTCGTTACATCCATGAGGCCAAACACATTAGTATTGAATTCAGCGCGAACTTCTTCGGGGGTAGACTCTTCAAAAACGCCCAGATGACCGTAGCCTGCATTATTAACAAGCACATCAATATGGCCAAATTTTTTAATGGCAGCGTCTACAGCAACATCTATTTGCGCTGCAATGGTGACATCAAGTGTTAGTGAAAGTAAGTTAGGTAAATTCCCAAATTGGGATATTAGTTTACTTGCCTCACGCGCGGTTGCGACAACATTATCACCCGCCTCAAGTGATTTTTTTACTATTTCTGCCCCGATACCACGAGATGCACCTGTTATAAACCATGTCTTTTTCATCATTTTTTAATCCTTGCTAAACTTTTGCCAATTAATATTGGGAATATAAAGGAAAAACTACAGTATAGGCTTTAACCACTCGCGAATGTGGTGGTTCGTCTTCTGGATGACGTTTATGAGCTGATGGTAAAGCTCATCTAATAATTCCTCATGCCCCGCTTTGCGATATCGCTCCACATATTGACACGCGTATTTTAACCTAGTAGTCCCGCAATAAAGAGCAGCACTTTTAAAATGATGTGCCAATTTTTCAATTGATTCCCAATTCTGTGCTTTATAGGCTTCCTCTAAGCGAGTTATCGTTTTAGGTATTTCTTCTGAAATCATAGAGTTAAGCAAATCCCTTAAAATAATCTCTTCGCCAAGGTTAGAAATACCTTCTTGCACATCCAGTAAAGGATAACCATCGAGCTTAAACAACTCTTCCTTCGTATCGGGTAAATCCAATCCTAAAAATTGTTTTTCAGCCTCTGTTGAAGAAGATAGCCCCTCTTTTTGAGGTAGGAATTGAGCAAGCACAGATTGGAGGACAGTTAACTTAATTGGTTTGGAAATAACTTGATTCATACCTGCTTTTAGCGATTCATTTTCTGCTTCGGTTAATCCGTGCGCAGTTAAACCAATAATTGGGATTGGCTTTTTATCTTCACATTCTTCCCATTTGCGTATTTGGCGTGTTAATTCATTACCAGATATACCAGGTAAACCAATATCGGTAATAATTAAATCAAATTTTTTCGATTTAGCTAATTGAAGGGCATCCTCGCCATTATTCGTTGAAACATAATGGCAACCACTTTTCTCTGCAGTTACCTCAATCATTCTTAAAGCAATTTCGTTATCTTCGATTAACAAGAGCGTTGCCAAAGGACTCGAATTAATAGAAGTTGAAATTTTTTTGTCGTGGGGATTTGAAATTCGGCGAGACGATGATTGCTTAATTTTTTGAGATAGTCTGGTGGAAGGAACAGCCTTTTCCTCCTGGCCGATGGTTAAAGGTAGGGTAAAAAAAAACGTTGTGCCCTGCCCCTCAACACTTTCTAATTGGATTTGGCCGCCTAATAAAGCGACATATTTCTCTGCAATATGAAGCCCAATCCCATGACCATGATGATCACCTTTATAGGACGGACTAATCCGATAAAATTGCTCAAAGACTTTCGATTGCAAAGACTTTGGAATACCGGGACCTGTATCTCTGACACTGAATCTTAAGATAACAGTTCGTCCAGATTGGCTAATTTGCTTTATCGCAAGCTCAATGTATCCTTTTTGCGTGAATTTTATCGCATTGCCAACCAAATTAAGCAAAATGCGGTTTAGTTTAAAGCGATCGCAAATAATATATTGTGGAACGCTGTCGTCAATATCGACTTTGAATTCAAGGTGTTTTGCATGGATGGTCGGTCTTTCTAACCGGACAATATCTTCTATGCTTTGGCGAAGATCAATGCTCTCAGCCACAATATCACCTTCAGACAGATGAGCAGCAGAAACGACATCAAGGACCCCATTGAGCAATTTTAGTAATTGCTCCCCGCTTTGATTGACCCACAATGCGTATTGTTTCTCTTCTGGATCGTCTGTGTTTTCTTCTAAAAAGTGTGACATTCCGATGATGCCAGAGAGCGGTGTGCGAATGTCATGGCTCATATTCGCTATAAATTCAGTTTTAGCTTGGTTAGCAGATTCGGCAATTTCCTTAGCAAGTTTTAAATCATCAAGTAATTTTTTTTGTTCGGTGATGTCAATCGAGGTGCCAACAATACCAATAATATTTCCTTCATCATCACGTAACGGGGCTTTAATTGCAGTAAAATACTTTAATTCGCCTGTTGAAATATCGCGTATGGCTTCTTCTTGAGAAAGAATTTTCCCAGTTCTCATCACTTCTTCATTGTGCTGTTTAATATGGGCTGCCATATCGGCAGGATATAATTCAAAAAGCGTTTTACCCACGTAGGCCTCAGGCAACATTGCTCCTGTCGCATTAAATACTGCCTCATTTCCTCCTAGAAGCACACTATTCACATCTTCCCAATATATGGGGGCTGGAAGAATAGGGGCAACTATCTTAAGGAGTTCAAGAATTTTCGCCTTGCTTTGCACGATGCATTTCCTTTTTCAAATAGTTGATTACTATCTCATGTGTAAGTTTAGGCCAATCGAACCCCAATTTTTTCAATATCGCTTGGGTTTTATCTTGTAGTATTCGAAATGACGTTGAATAATCATGGTGCTCATTTAACCAACGTCGATGAAGTAAAAAAAGCTCGATGGTCTGGTGATAATCCGGATTATCTAACTGCTTGATAATCTTTGTAATAAATTGATCGATAGCCACTTGCTCAACATTAAAGGTATCCTCTTGTGAAAGAATCTCACTTAAATTACAGGGAGTCGGGTTAAAAACGTGAAAGGTAGTATTATTAAATCCGGTGCAATTAAACAGTTTTACTATGGCCTGTGCCGTTGAATCAACTGGCGAAACTTCCTCAATACCAATTTCAGGCGCAATCATCTTTAAATTAATTAAACATCGAAGGCGAGTAAAAAAACCATTCTCATTACTGTTTTCTTGTGCTTTCTGGTTAGACGCTATAAAGGCTAAATTGCCTACACGATATATATTGCCAATAACCCCGTGTTTTCTGTACTTAATAACAATTTTTTCCCCTTCATACTTCGTTTTGACATAAATATTCGTGCGATCTTCTAAATTGTTACCTTCATCATCTTCGGTAAAAATATAATAGTCACAATTGGGAATATAGCCTTCGTTTAGCACTGAAGTTGTCGAAATATAATGAAAATGCTTTAAGTGAGTTAACTTACAAAGCTCTAAAAGATGACTTGTCGCTTGCACATTCGCCAAATAAAATGTGTCGTATTCGCCGTAATGCTTGGTGAGTGCTGCTGAATGGATAATACTATCAATTTGGGTCACTAGTGTTTGATAGGTTTCCTTTGAAATCCCTAAATCTTTTTTCTCAATATCGCCTGCGTAAACAAACAGGCGTTTATTATGGAAATGGAGTAAATTACTGTCAAAATAATACTCAAACTTCTTGTTGACCCGCTCAAAGGCCTCATGATCCGAATTAGCTCGGACTAACAAAAAAACACTGTAATCAGTTGTGGTTAAAAAGGTATGAAGTAAATTACACCCCAAAAAGCCCGTAGCACCAGTAAGCAGCACATGGCTTACGGAATTTTTAAGAGAAGTAATTTCTAAATGCTGAATGCTTTCAAAATAGTGATCTAGTTTTTTCTGAAATGGTGCTTCATTTAATACGCAGTGCGCTTTTTCCAGGTAATCAGTGCGAATTTTTTCCAAATGATGTTTCAAATTATCTTTAATAAAGGGGATGTTCTTAGCAATTTTTTTGGGCGTTTTTAGGTTAAAAATGTCCATTACATTAATATTAAAATTGACTTGTAGGGTAGCTACAAGACTAATAGCACTTATAGAGTTCCCCCCTATTTTAAAAAAATCATCATCAATTCCCACTTTGCTCAAACTCAGGACCTTGGCAAAAGCGCCACAAACTAAAGTTTCTTTATCGTTAGTTGGTGCAATATAATTCTGGGTTAGGGTTAACTCTGGCATAGGGAGCGCATTTCTATCTAACTTGCCATTAGGTGTCACCGGTAATTGGGTTAAATGCACCATTGCACTCGGATGCATATAATCCGGTAAGTAGAGGGTAAGATGGGCATCAAGGTTGTGCTGGTCTATTCTTTCAGGGGAAACATAATAAGCAACTAAAATGTTGTGAGTAACTGACGCATCGTCCGTATCGGCAAAATTTTTTACAAGCACCACAGCTTGTCTGATATCAGGATAACTGAGGAGCGCATTTTCAATTTCGCCTAGTTCAATCCGATACCCTCTTATTTTTACTTGAAAATCATTACGTCCTAAGTATTCTAAATTACCGTCTGGATGCCAGCGGACCAAATCACCAGTCTTATAGAGGCGGCTATTGACCCCTCGGATTTTTTCATCCTCAGTCTGAAATGGATTTGCAATAAAGCGTTCTGCGGTTAACTCGCGTTTATTTAAGTAGCCTTTTGCAAGTCCCTGCCCACCAATATAGAGCTCACCTACAATGCCAATTGGAAGCGGTTGTCTTTCTTGGTTGAGTACATAGGCTGTCGTATTGGCGATAGGTTTACCAATTAAATTCACCTCATCAACTTCTATCTGTTTGCCTGTTGCATAAATAGATGCTTCAGTAGGTCCATAGTAATTATATAGCTTGACCTTATTTGACCAATAATGTGCTGTTTCCCTATCACAGGGCTCGCCTGCATAAATGATTGCTTGTAAAGAAGGGTATTTAATACGGGGTAAATTGGCCAGTAAAACAGGCGGTAGATAAACGTAGTTGATTTCATGCTCATTAATATATTTACTTGTTGCTAATATATCCCTTCTTAATGTATTACTCAAAAGATGCAATTCGTCCCCACGCAAAAGCGGTACAAAAAATTCTGAAACGGAGACATCAAAAGCATAACTAGTGAAAGCGGTAATTTTTAACGGCTTATCAGCATTGTCATCCTTCTTATAAACCCAATTCAAAGCATAGAGAGTATTGATCACACTTTTATGTTCAATCATTACTCCTTTAGGTTGGCCAGTTGTTCCGCTCGTGTATATGACGTAAGCAAGATTGGCACTTGTGTCAGCAGTAATGACATTAGTTACATCAAGCTCACTTAATTTTTTTTGAATTCCGTAACTGTCGATTGCAATAATATCAACCCGGATAGTCCCTGCTTTATATTCATAATCACGGTAATTAATGAGGGGAGCTAATTTATCGCGGTGAATTTCATTCGTGAGCACCATTTTAACTTTTGTATCGTCAAGAATATATTCGATTCGTTCGAAGGGGTAACTTAAATCAAGCGGTACATAAGCACCACCCGTTTTTAAAACTGCCAAGATAGCCATCAACATGTGTTCATTTCTTTCCAGCAGTAGCGCAATGATGTCGTCTGGTTTGACCTGATGTTGGATGGCCAGGTAATGGGCAAGCTGATTGGCTTTTTGATTAAGCTCTTCGTAAGTAAACTTAATCCCTTCAAAAACAAGTGCGATCCTATCAGGTGTTCTTTCCACTTGCGCTTCGAAAAGATCGATAAGTGTCTCTCCTTGAGGAAAGCCTTGTAATGTCTGATTAAATTCGGACAGAATTAATTTTTTTTCCCGTTCAAAAGTTAAATCAATAGTTGATAATGCTACCGTTGGATTATCCAATAATTTATTGCAGTAATTAAAAAAACGTGGAAGAAGGGAAGATGAAACATAATCCGGAAACAAATCTGACAAAACATCCATACTAAATAAGAACAAATCTCCTTCTTCTTTATACTTTACGCTTAAATTTGCATTCGCAATTTGCGGGTAGCTTTTGCCTGGGAAGGATTGGTTATCAATGATAATATTCGCAGGTTTTGCGAAATTCGAACTTGCAAAACTCGAAGTAGGAGCAAAGTGTAGTCTATTGCGCAGCTCAATCCTTGAAAGCAATCTATAAAAAGGAAGTTTATCTCTTTGTTGCTTGATTAAAGTTAGATAGGATTCTTCTGGCGCAAGGCGCAATGGCAAAACATTTAAGTTGATAAAACAACCTGGTATTGATTTATCATTGCGAATATTCACTGGATAATTGATCAGGATGCTTTTTTGGTTGCCTAACTTACAAATAAACACCCCCCAAGCTAACAACAATAAATTAAAAATACTGAGGGTATACTCCTTGCTTGCACTTATTAGCTTTTGACGCAAATCTTGGGGCATCGCGCGGGTAAAATAGCAAAGCTCCGAATTATTATGAGTTATTTGATATTCCATATTATCAGCAATATCATAAACTTCCTGAAGATAAGCATCTAACTCAGGATTATTGATATCCTGTTGCAAAGCCGTCTCATTTTTTACCTTTGCTATGTAATCGTCTGCACTTTCACTTGCTACGCTTTTGCCTTCGATTAATTGATTTAAATCATTTATGAATCCATCAAGGCTAAGTCCATCCATAAGGATGTGATGAATATTAAAAAATGCCAGATAACTGCTTCTGTCGGTTATCTTTATTATACTGAGTCGAATTGCTGAGTGTTTTGCGAAATCATGCGGTTCGTTTACAAGTGTTCTTTCAAGATTATCAAGCTCGGCTGCGCTCGAGGTAATATAATGAATGTTTGCGGGTAATTCATTGTGGATACGAGCAACTAACGTATCATGCTCAAGGGTAAATGTTTGCCGTAGGTGCGCCTTCAACTTAATTAACTTTTGCAGCATCTCCACTAACAAAGTAACTTGGCTTTCACTAGTTAAGTAATAAGAAAAACATAAATTGTATCTGTTTTGCGAATTATTAGTCCGACCCTGCTCAGCAAGATAAAAAGGTAACAAGCTATTGGGTGCATGGTATTTTCTCATAATGCGCCCACCCCTCGTAAAGAGCAGCTAAAATAATTCGTTTTTTTTCCAAAAGCAGATGCAAAATTATTCTTACATGTTGAGCTTAAATTTTGCCAATATAAAGAAGACATTCTGGACAGATAGATAGGCATAATTTTCTTATTGTTGACATACTAAATTTAATTATCGAGGTGCTCTAATTATAGTTTAATTGTCAACCCGAGTAAAAAATTTTCCCTTTGGACGATCTTTGGGCTTTACGCCGAAGCTAAATCTCTCAGTTTAATCTTAGGGTTATAGTGCCTAAACTGGTCGGTTGTGAGATAACGAATCGTCTGATTTTTGCACCCACAGGACATGCGAGAGATGAAAAATAAAAATTACATTAGGTAACGTCCCTAAAATTTTTTGTAGACTACAAAAAACTCTAAGGAGTTATCTAATTAAGCTCTGGAAAAATGGATAAAAAATAGTCCTTCCCACCCACTAAGAAAATCATTGCTTTAAAAAACAAACTACTGATTTAATCCGTAGGGCAACCTACCCAAGCTTAGAATTGCATTTTTAGCTTCGATCATTAACGATTTTCTAGCCAATAAGAAATTTCCTGTAGACTTTCCTCAATCACCCACAAAATTTGCTGATAAAGCTTCTCTAGTAAATCGCGCTGCCCCGTTTTCCAATAGCGCTCAAGGTATTGGCAAGCCACTTTCACTCTAACATTTCCCACATAAACAGCCCCACCCTTAATTTTATGGGCAAGTTGCTGGGCTTTATCCCAATCGCCAATTTCGTGCGCCTTCTTCATTTCAGACAAATCTTTTGGCAGCGATTCATCCATCATAAAAACCAACATTTCGGCCAATGCATCCTCGCTCCCAGTTGTTCTAACACCTTCATCAATGTCTAAGAGTGGAAAGGGGGAAAGATTGAATAAATCCTCTGCTTGCTCCGGCAAATCAGAATGGTAGTCTGAAGACTCTTGTTGGACTCTATTGTGATGTCTACCCGGAATGAAGGCATCCACGATGTCAGTGCAACTCTTTGCAGTCAATGGCTTAGTGAGAACCGCATTCATTCCAGCATCGATACAGCGTTTTTTATTTTCCTCCCCTGCATGGGCTGTCAGTGCAATAATGGGTGTATGGGATTTTTTTGCCAGTTCTTGAACACGAATGAGATGGGTTACTTGATATCCGTCTAAATCAGGTAAACCAATATCCATAAAAATCAAATCGTAAGACTTTGCTTTCCACATTTCGATTGCTTTATTCCCACTTTCGGCAACATCGGCTTGGCAATCCAATTGGGCTAAAATGGATTTTGCTACAGTCTGAGCAATGGCATTATCCTCGACAATCAAAACACGATGTTTTTTTGTCGATTCGTTTTGAATAGGCTTTATTTCTTGGGCATAGGTAGTTTCATAGGGCTTATCGATGGCGTTTTCCATTTCGCTATCAACGCCGAATTCATCGTCAAGGAGGGATTCTTGAAGCGGCAAAATACAGGTAAATCGGGTACCCTTTCCAGGCTCGCTTTCGACATAAATTTCACCACTTAATTCGTCTATAAATTGCTTAATCACAGAAAGACCAAGGCCTGCGCCTTTATAGATACCCTGATAAGAAGGGGTTAATCGCTTAAATTGTAAAAATATTTCTTGTTGTTTGTCTTTAGGGATGCCAATTCCTGAGTCTTCCACAATGAGCCGGACAATGATTTCGCGGTGGTTGCGTTTTGCAAGTGATGCAAACAACTTAATAAACCCGCTGTCGGTAAAATTTAGTGCGTTGGCAACTAACTCCAAAACAATGCGATGAATACGTATCTTATCTCCAATTAAATACCGAGGAATATGAGGATCATAATCGAAAGTCATTTTAAGCCTTTTCTGGGCAGCTTTGGCGCGATTAAGTTCGATAATTTGCTGCAATGTTTTCTGTAGATTAAATTTTTTCTTTAATTTAGGAATTTCCCCGGAACTAACCCTAATAGCCTCCAGCACTTCGTCCAGTAAATTAAGTAAAGCATGACTCGAGGCAACTAAATTTTCGGCGTATTCTTTGACTTGCAGACTATTAGATTCCATTTTAATAATATCCGCAAAACCAACAATCCCAGAGAGCGGGGTGCGAATATCATGACGCATGTTTTCTAAAAACTCGGTTTTTGCTTTATTGGCTGCTTCCGCTAATTCTTTGGCTTTACGCAACTCTTCTTCCATTTTTTTGCGTTCGGTTATATCTATGGAAAATCCAAGGAGTCCTATTATTACATTGTTATGATCTCTAATAGGTTGTTTTTGCGAAAGGAAGAATTTTTTTTCTCCTTGTGGAGTAACTACTGGCTCCTCCAGAATAGCGGGTATGCCATCTTGCATTATTCGATTATCAATCTCATCAATTAACTTAGCCGAATCTGGATCTTTAAGTACCTGGAAAATAGTTTTACCAATAAAATCCTTTCCAGCCTTTCCAAAAAGTTTAATTTGATTCGTATTCGCTCCTAAGTAGACACCTTGCTTGTTTTTCCAAAAAACGTAAGAAAAAGGCATGCTATTGAAAAGCAGTTCAATAATGTCTGATTTATTCTTCAACTTTAAACGAGAGTTCATCATTAATGATATTAAAATAGTCCTTGAATATATTAAATTTTTTAACTAGTTCGATAAGTATAGCTGTTTTTTTTAAAACTTGCAGATAGTAAACACCAAGTATTGTTTTTGCTCCGCATGTTTAGAAATTAGAAAAACACCGTGAACATTAAATAATTAACCTGTAATTATTTCAAGTTACAAATATTTAGTTTGTTCGAACTGGAAATTATGAGGCCAAATGAAAATGTGATATATTAGTCAATTCGAGGAAATTCACTCTTTGAGGGAATAAATGCAGGTCTATATTTTTATATATAATGTAATAGGAATAAAATCTAATTTTTTAAATCTAAAACAAAATAATTCTAAATTTATTCTAATTGGCAGTGATTATTCCTTAAAAAATTTATCTGATGAGAACCGAAGTTGCTTCGACGAAATTCACATGATTACTAGAAATTTTCATCAGATTAGCTTTAAAGAAGTAGAACCCATTTTGTTAAAATATATTCGTTTGTATGGCAGAAAAAATATTAACCTATTAACAAATGAAGAAAGTACTCAACTCGTTTGTGCTCAACTACGTGAAAAATATTGTATTCCTGGTAATAAAACAGAGCAGCTTCTGCCTTTTGTTAACAAAATAGTGTCAAAGAATAAGCTTCAAGGAAAAATAAGAACCCCTAATTTTATTCAATTTAATAAATCCGAATATAAAAACAATCCCCCAAAATACTTGCAGCATTTAATAAATAAAATTGGATTTCCAATGTTTATCAAACCTATCGATTTAGTGAGTAGCATTGGAACGCATTACATAACAGATCTTAATACTTTAAAATCAGCTGTCGAACAAATTTTAGTTGTGCCATATGAATTTGAGGTAGATGAATACATCGAAGGCGATTTGTATCATTGTGATATGCTCGTCCATAACAATGAAATTAGATTTTTTATGGCAGGTAAATATGCTTATCCTCTGGCAAGGTTTTCCAAAGGAAGTCCTATGGGCAGCATACCTGTCAAGGATGAAAAACTACTTACTAGCCTAGAAGAATTTAGTCGTAACATTTTAATTAATCTTGGCTTCTTCTCCTCTGCTTTCCACATAGAAATATTTCGAAAAGAAGATTCAGGAGAATTAATTTTTCTTGAAGCAGCGGCCAGAACGCCAGGAGCATTAGTACCTAATATGTACGAAATTATTTTTAATGTTCATCTCGAGGAATTACATTATAAGGTACAAATTGAGCCTTCTTACGATTTAAAAATCAACAAATCAGGGAATTATGCTGGTTGGCTAACTTTCCCTAAAATAAAAGGGAAATTAATTGAAGTAAAAAGCCCTAGTATTCCTATAAATAATAAAATAATTAATTTTGTTCAATCTGGTGAAGAACTTGAGCAAGCACAAAGCCTTCTCGACAGCTCTTGCAGTATAGTTTTTTGGGACGAATGTTTTCAAAAATTAGAAGAAACCTTTGAGTCTCTTAAAAATCATCAACCATTGATACTACATACAACATAAGAAGTGTAGGTTTTGAGGCTAGAACAATGGAAAACCGCAAACTTGAAGAGTTTTCCTAAAGGTTAAGTTTATTTATATGCAATGCTCTCTTTTTCAAGAAGGTGCTCTTTTAATGACTCAATATTCTCCATATCTGAAGTGATGTAATATTTACTTCCGTCCTTTAAAATTAAGTCTAATCCTGGAATATGTTTAGCAAATCCCGTTAAAAATTTGTCTATAACTGAAAACCTCGAAACTTCAACCGACTTGATATCTGAAGCCATGAAATTAATTTTTTTCCTAAAAATATTGGTTAGGATAAAACAATCTTCTTTTTTTTCAATTCGCTCAACATATTCACCCCCTTTTAGAATCATAAACGCATTGCAAAGACCATAAAAGATTAAAAAAACCGATACTATTCCCGAAATAATCCCATCTCTTGTGCTCATATTAAAAACAAAATCATTGATACCCCAATAGGCCATCATAAAAAGAATAGGTGAAATAACAACATAAACCGGTCTTGGAAGTGCAGGCTTTTTACTTAAATGAGTATCTTTCCAAATCATAATTACCATCCCGTAACTTTACCAATATTACTGCCCATACCACTAAAAAATCCATTAAACATGGAATCAATCATAGTTTTTGTAACCCTCACACTTATAGGTTTACTGATTGCATTCGAAACCCCTGCCCCCAACAATACAAAACCAAAAGAGAATAGGCTGTAATGGTTATTTGCTGGATCTCGTAGATGAGCAGCATATTGGCCAATGAGATTTGATAATCCAGAAGCTATATAAGGATTGCCTAAAACTGTTTTAAAACGGTTTATTTCTCCTCCCATCGAAATAACCGCCCCCGCTAAAGCCCCAACCCCAACATCATATTTATTTCCCCCAGAAGCAAAAGCCCCGTAAGCTCCTGAAAGTCCACCTAGCATCCCGCTCCCTATAACGCTACTAAACTCTACCCCTCTTCTTGCTCTCCAGGAGGTAAGACTTGCCATTACTGAGGTTTGGTTGAAGTTATAATAGCTTTTTTCGCCATATTTCCCAACTTTAAATGCGAGCCTTTTTGCTCCACCGACAATTGTCGCTGCTGAGAAAGTATCGTCTATGAGGGTGATATTTTGCTCCGTAAGATTGGTTTTTTGTAGGGCGGTTAGCGTTTGAGATTGGGCTAGTTCTCCTGTTGCTGTCATTTTTAGGCCGGTTGCGATTTTATCTGCAGCGTGGATGCCAAGGAGGTAGCTGAGTGGGGTTGATAGGCCTGCCGAGCTGCCTTCCAGTGCTGCCGCACCTGCCATTTCTATTACCCCCTCTCCTACTTGTTCAACGCCTGTTAGCCTATTCCCTATTTTTCCTTTTTCCCAAATGGTAGAACTTAGTTCCCGCATCCAGTTTATTGATGAATCTTTTACAAATGTCGATAAACCAACTGATAAATCACTCTCCGTACTTACTCCTGCTGATTTTTCCCCCCAAACCCCGAACAATTTAGGTCCGTATGTCAGCAGGGTATCACCATAATCATTCCATAATTCATTCGCTTTCTCACTAATGGATTCATACACTTGGCGACTTGCTGTTTCATCTTGATTAGATTGCCCATAAGTGCCTGCCGGAATGGTCGACATTTCTTCCGGTGGCACTTGAGGGAAGGGACAGTATTCCCCTTCTTCTATTTCCTGGAACAATTGAGACGGTTGACTGGGTTTTGTTTGGGCAATTTGTGATCGAATCAACCCGGTGCCAATTGCTGAACCCAGATTATCACTTAGCACTTGAGTTGCATTAAAACCGCCGCCACTTATTGCACTTTGTAACCCGTCGGTGGCTAATGCATTTAACTCAGAATGGATAACACTTCCTGCACCTTCACCGAGATTCCTGTTTAATGATTTGCTAAACTTCTCCCCTTGCTTACTCCCTGCAATTCCTCCAAACACTCCTTTTGCCCCTAATTCTGACCAACTAAAATGTTGATGGTTTTGCAGTGCCAAGCTAACGCCCTGGCTTACTGCATCTTCTCCCATCATCTCCGCTGCTGAGGAGACACTAAACCCTGAGGGGGAGAGCTTGTCGAATTTCCCAAGGAGGCTTGTGAAAGCTTCGCTTGAATTTAAACCATTCAGAATTCCTGCAGATGCTGCAGTAGAAAGGCCTGTTACTAAAGACCCCTTTAAATTGAGCCCTTTTTGTAAACCTAGGATATTGGCTAATCCCTGGCCTGCGAGGTTGCCTGTGACTCCAGCCGCAAACCCTGTTGCCAGAGAGCCTGCCATCCCCATTGCCTGGCCGGCTAATGCCTTCATACCTAAATGTAAAAGACCTTTTAACCCTTCGCTTAAGGTTGCACCTATCGCACCTGCTAGTGTTGCAAAAGCAGCGGCAGCCAATACCGTAGCAATGACAGTTACAGCGGCAACTGCTATTTTCTTAAACAATGAATGTGATTTTCTATGCGGGATTAACGGTGCAGGAGTAGATAGGGGAGACATCGGAACAGTCGGGGAAGTGTCACCAATTAAATCGCTACTGCTGATGACACGATGGGTTGCATTGTTTAAATGTTGTCTTGTCGCAACTGGCGGAATGACCAACCTCTGGCCATTGTGGAGTCCCCCTAACTTATCTGTAAGACCATTAGCGTCTGCGATAAGATACCAAAAACTGCTATCACCATAAATTTGGAGTGCGATACTCTCTAAATTATCTCCTGCCTGTACCGTATAGGCTCCTATATTGTCTTGAGGCGTATTTACTGGAATTTCGTTGCTCTGAGTACCTAACGCTTCCCTTTGCAAAAACTCAGCAGTACTATTCATGAAGGCAGGAGCAAAATCCCCGAAATAAGCCGCAAACGAACCAGCCCGTTGGCTGCCTGTTGGACTAAAGCCGCCATAGACATTCAAGTGCTGGGTTCCATCACTATCTAATCGTAAATCGCCAATCGTTTTGCCAGCCACGGTTAAATAATTCGTTTGCCCACTGCCTTCTTTTCTACCACGGATCCCTTCAAGCGTACTGATTTTGTAATCAATACTACTGGGTATGCCGCCACTACCTGTTATCGGGATATCGACCGCGTTAGAAAGTTGGCCATTTACATCATAATGACGTACGCTTAAACCCTGAGTGAGCTGACCATTATTAATAGACAAAGAGGCTATGTCCATCGATTGCAAATAGCTACCCCAATGTTCAAAGGTATAGTGATGATAGCGCTGATACCACACTCCGTTTTGGTAAAATTGGTTCGCTATATCCACTAAATTACCGACCGCATCGTAATAATATTGATTCTTATCGGTTTCTTGCCAAGTGCCTGCGACAAGAGTACTTGTGGTTTGATATTGAAGGAGATCCCTGTCATAAATCATTCGAGTGATGCTTGCAGCATGAGCAAACACATCATATAAGCGCTCTTCGTCAACTCGGCCTATCGCATCATACTGTATCGTCTTTAATAAGCCGCCATTCTTACTAATCGACTCCAATTGATTTAAATTATTATACTTGTAATTGTATTGTTGTAATGCCCCGTTCTCAAATTTCCATGCACTTTTAATATTCCCAGCATCATCATAATCCAGGTAAGAGCTTTGCGAGTCGCTGACGATGATTCCACCATTGACGAAGCCGCCCTTATTAATCAACATACGGTTATTCGCATCATATGTGTAATAATCATCCCGCCTCACTTTTTGGTAGCCCGTATAATTTGCCTCCACGGAAGTATGGCGAATGTTACCAGCTGCATCATAGTGATAATCAATATTTAAAAGTGCATGCTCCTTCTCTGGGAACCGATTATCAGTGTCATTAGGACGGTGGCGCCTGACTGCAATTAACCGCCCGTTAGTGTCATAAGCATACCCATCTGTTTCACGTATCCAACCATCTGGCTTTTCGAGAGGGCGTGATGCTGTTTTTGAGATTATGTTGCCATCCGCGTCATAGGAGTAAAAGACAGACTCTTCGCAGGCGTTATCGGAATAGGATAAAAGCTCACCGTTCCCTCGATAGCGGTAGCTGATGCTTTTACCGGTTGTCGAAGTTTCTTCCAATAAAAGTCCATTTTTATTGTATTCGTAGGCGGTAATATGTCCACCTAAATCGGTATGGGATCGCAAACGGCCATTTGTGTCATAGCTCCAGGATTGACTAAGGCTATTCGCCTCTTGTTCGAAAGTCTTATGACCCGCATCATCATATTTTGCATAAGTCATGCGGCCACTGGTGTCTTTTTTAGCAATTTGGTGATTTAGATTGTCGTACCAAAATAACAAAGACTGCCCAAGCGCATTCGATTGGACGATTAATTCACCTGTCTCATCATAAACATAAGTTTGCTTGCCTTTTGCAGAATTTACACTTACTAAACGGTTCGCTTTATCGTAAGCATACGTCGTTAAACCGCCTAACTCATTTTGAAGTGAGACTAGTTGCCCCAAAAGATTGTAGTCTTTAAATCGCATCTTCCCTTTCGCATCAATTTCAGCCCGTATTCGCCCTTCGGCATCTAAAATTTTCCCTACGATATGTCCATTTGCATCAGTCATTGCAATGGCACGACCTAATGCATCATAAGCATAATAAAGAGTGGGTTTAAGTGAATGTGCAACCATCTTTTCATCAAAAGCAACCGTTTCTGGAAGCTCTTGCTTAATCACTTGGTCAAATGCATTGTATTCATACCGTGTTTCAAACCCCCGTGCACTGATATGCGATAAGATATTACCCCACCGGTCAACTTGCTGTGACTGCTGTACGATTTCTAAACGGTCCTTTTGTCCAATTTGTTCTGCGTGAACAGTAAATTCCTTACGCTGGCTTAAAGTACGACCAAGCCCATCATAGATATTATTTTGGCGTTGCAAATTAAAACGCCACTGGTCTTCAGTAAATTGCTCGGTTTCGTTGAATCGGTCGCTGGATAAATCCACACCATGGTTATCATATTCTTCAGAATAGGCATTGGTAGAAGTCACTACTTGGGTAACATGGTCAATTAAATCGTATACATAAATCTGATAAAAACCTTGGGTGTTTGAGCGCCGAACCCGACCTAGATGGTCATATTCGATATGAATAGTTAAATTGCCGTTTATTCCTTTGGCAACCGTTTCACCAAAAGCATTATAAACAGCATCTTCCGTCATGGGCTGGCCATCATTTTTGTAGGTTGCAGTTTGTACTAAATGTCCTTCTTTATCATAGGCGTAGCGTTTATCAATCAACCTATGCGAACCATCAACCTGCGACACGACTTGCCAACTTCTTACCCTTTGACCGTTCGCATCATAGCTATATTGAATGGCGTGATTTAAACCATCAATTTCTGTAAGCAGCCTCCCTTGGCTGTCATAGATAGCATGCGTAGTAACATCTTCAGCTGAAACACCGTTCAATACATAATGTTCTTTGTCGGCATAGGCAGCACCATGAGCAAAACGAGTGACCTCAACGAGCTGCCCTAAAGCATCGTAGCTATAACTTGTTGCAGCTCGGCCTTTTGATGTCGCGGGTCCTACTTTAGCGATTAATTGATTTAGAGCATTGTAATAACAATAAGCGGTATAACCTAAAGCATCAGTGATGGATGTCAAATTTCCCAATGCATCATAAGTATAATTAGTTGTTACATCGGCGATGATCGTTTCATAACGATTGCTTCCATTAATGAGCCGCTGACAACTTACTTTTTTTAATGTCTTGCTGGTTAATTGCCCTAATACATCATAGGTAAAAACCACATGACGATCGTTCACACTCAACTCAGGAATAATAACTTGGCTTTTATCCCAAGAATTTGCTCGATTTGCATACTGAATTTCGTCAGTCAGTTTGCCGGAAGTATTGTACGTGTAAGTGGTCAGATAGTGCTCTGCATCCAAGCAGGCTTGTTTTAAGCCATCCTTGTCGTAATAGTAGTTTGTTATTGCCCAATCGATTTCATTACGCTTAATGGCAACCTGAGTGATTTCACCAAACGCATTATAGCTAGTGCGTGTGGTCGGCCTAAGAGTATCATAATGATTCGTCGCGGCATTGTAAGTGCGGGTTGGACTTTGGGATTTTTCGATTAAACGGTTATCTAAATCATATTGATAAAACTCTTCGCGATCAGAGGCACTTGGAAGTGCAGCTTCGGCAAATGCATCACTGCTGCAATCCAGGTCTTTAGACCAGCTCAAGGCTTTGGCATAACGCGTCCTCGACACTACATTGCCAAAAGCATCATAAGTAAACCTTGTTAATGCACCTTTGGCATCCAAGCTATACAATAATTGTCCTTTACTATCGTAAGCATTATAACGCCAGTTGCCTGCCCTATCTTGACTAGCAACTATTTCACCAAAAGCATTATATTCTTGCACTTCGGTTAATGTTTGCGCTTGTTCTTGACGATCGGGGCTCGCTTTATTGCTGGCAATGTTCAATAGCACATCGGGATAGATCGTTTTTATTTTGCGGTTATTGTTATCATAAACATAACGGGTTACTTGGTTTTCCCCCCCCACATCTCGAATTGTTGAAATGACATTGCCGAAACTGTCATAGCTATTTCGCGTTAGGATGGAACGAGTTTTTGCTAACCATTGCCCGGCCTCTAGGCTCATGATTAACGTACTTGGTGAGTGTGTTTCAATGAGCTGATTCGCCTCGTCATAAACATATGTCCATTCGGCTGAATTAGCCTCATTTTTAGCTAGCAAGTTACTATTGTTATCATAGCGATAGCGCGTGGTTTGTTGTTTAGCATCTGTTTTAGCGACGAGACGGCTAACATCATCATACGTAAAGGACGTGATAATCGCTTGCTCATCAGCTTTTAAAATTTGTCGCAAATCGCTTTTAACTCCACTTGATATAACAAACCGTTCATGATGGACGATTTCGTTAATGACATTGCCTAAAGCATCGTAACGCCTCTCCAAAACACGGCCTTCAGCGCTAACCCGATATACTTCCCTCCCTGCTGCATCGTAGACGAAACGCGTTAATCGATCCTGACCACTTGTTAAGATCTGATTTTGCCAATCATCCCTTAAGGTGGAATGCTCAAGAGGTACTGCATACTGTAAATTGGCAATGATATTACCTGCTCCATCATAAAAATAAGCTCTAGCAATACCGTTAGCGCTTAATTCATGACTTAAGCGGCCGGCAGTGTCATAAGCATAAAGAGTGTATTGATCTGTGGAAGAGGACTTAATGTTTGCGCGTATAACTTCCGACGAAACAACTTTTCCTTCAAGAGCTAGGCATTGCGCAAATCGGGCTTTGGCTATTAATTGCCCAGAAGAATTATAACTAAATTGAGTAAGATAATTTTTCTCGTCAAGTTGATAAATCAGTTGGTTTAGGCCATTGTAGGCAAAATACTGATGGCGATCTCTTTCTTTCTTACTCTTAGGCAAAACTAAATTTCCGGCTTTAAGCATATCCAATGACTGGGGGTTGGCAAATCGAGTCATGTGCACCAAATTACCATTACCATCATAGGCATAGGTAGTCGCGTAACCTAAAGCATCGAAATAGACAGTAACGCGCCCTGCAAAATCATAAAGTCGGAATTGATATTGGTCATTTTCTGAAGGTTTTAGTACTAAACGAAGATTCGCTTCTGTGTATTTATCCAATGCAGGGATGCGGTTTGCATAGGCAATCGTTTTTTCTTCGTGGCCATTTGCATCATAGATATGTTCAGTCACTGTACCGCGGGCATCGATTTGAAAACGGCACTGATTCTTCCCATCATAAAGAAAATGACGCGTGTTATTGTTCGCATCAGTTTCACTGATAAGATTATCATTCTCGTCGTACTCATAGCGCGTAGTCAACTTTAAACTTTCTGGATCAAGAATGGTTGCCTTACGCCTTTCCAATGCATCCCACTCGTAGGCTGTAACTTTATTTTTACCTTGCGGATTAAATTCAATTTGCCTAAGAAGCAATCCGCGATCATCGTAAAAAAAATCCGTTGTGAGGTTAAGTCCTTTAGGATCGATGCGGGTTTGAATCAGGTTGCCGCAATTATCGTAACTAAATTGTTTACATAAGCCGTTCGCTTCAATCACTTCCAACTGACGCCCAACACCATCATAGCGATACCGAGTTGTCAGTGCTAAGCCGTCTGGGGCGACCGTTTTACTTAAGACACGCCCCTCCGCGTCATAGCTGTAGCGGATCGCTTGTCCATTGCTGTCTTGCCAAACTAAATGACCTGCTTCGTCATAAAGGTAGTGCTTGCTAACCCCTTCAGGGGCACTCACGCTCAGTAATTGTCCCTTCGCGTCAAAGGCATAGTGTGTCACTTGGCCGTTAGCATCGGTAACTGTGATTTTGTCACCAAATGCATTGAATTGGGTAACTATTTTGGTTTTTTGTTCTGGGTGTTCGAGAGTAAGAGTATTATTTTGGTCATCATAAACAAAGAAATTAATCGCTCTATAAGCATTATTCGTTTCTGAGAGAATACGGCCAAATGCATCGTAAGCGAATTGCTTTTTATACCTTGCTTGATCTTCAACCATAACGCGTTCGCCGCGGCGGTTTAGGCTGTAACTCGTTACTCCTCCTCGACCGTCAATCGTCTTTTCAATACGCCCAAAAACATCATACTGAATTTCTGTTTTGCGGTTAAATCCCCCTAGATTATCCACTTGATAACGCAGCAATCCACGTCGATCATAATGGTACTGGGTCACTACTTCCTGAGAGGAATTGATACTTACATGCGTTTCTTCTAGTTCACCAAAAACATTATATTGGGTCGTTTGCTGAGCCCTACTACCTGTTAATTTTTTTACTAATTGCCCTAATGTGTTGTATTCATAATAAGTGATTTCATCCACTGCGGCATCTTGCAGAGCACTTACACGATCCACAAGATCGGCAGACGAGATCGCTGTTTCTTTCAGCAACTTGCTGTAACGGCGCGTCATGACCATTTGGTTAAACGAATTATATTGATATTCGGTCACCCGGCCCTCAGCATTCACCGCATAATTCAATAATCCAGTTTCATTATAATAATAATGGGTCGTTTGATTCAGTCCATTTGTAAGACTTATTAATCTCCCAGCTAAATCATAACGGTAATGAAGGCCATGCCGTTGCCAGATTCCTTCACATTCTTCTGGAGTGGGCGCAGCCGCTTTTAGTAATTCTTGAACCCCAATCTCATCTAAACGTTGGCTCACTCTACCCATAGCATCATAGCGGAAAATCTGCCCGCGAATTTCAGCTGTTTTGGTATCGGTAATTATTTTTTCAAGAATTAAGCCTTTTTCGTCATAGCGAAATTTTGTCAGTAAACCATTTTGCGAGCGCTCTTCAATTAATTGATCCAGATCATTGTAAAGATAACTCGTGACATGGTCAGACGATTTCTCTTTGAGTGCAAGAGCGCTAAGAAATGTCTTTTCATTGATGCTTGCTAATACTTCCTTACTTAATGCTGTGGAAAAGCCACGTTTTTGAATAAGCAATCCCCTTTCATTGTACTTATAGGTGATAGCAAATCCTAAAGGGTCAATATCAACAACTTTTAAACCAGCTGCGTTGTAAAGACTGAGATTATGAATATCCTTAAAGGTGCTTTTGGGTGCTTTCCACTCTGCATCAAGTGGGAAGCTTAAGCGATTCGCGTAGCGAATGGTTTCTATTAAATGCCCTGCTTTATCGTAACGAAAAGCAGTTGCTGCCCCTTCACCATTGACCTCAGCAAGTAAACGGCCTCCACTGTCATAAAAATAATGAATACTACGATCCTCTTTACTGCCTTGAAGTTTTATCTCGTCGAAAGATAAAATTTGCCCACTGTAACCATTTAAGCGCGTGGCGTAAGCCGTCTTAGTCACTACACGGCCTGTTGCATCATACTCAAGAGCAAGAATGCCCCCTTCGGCATCAATTTGGTAAGCAACTTGGTTATAGCGGTTATAGACTGTTTGGCTCGCGCGGTCTTTAGGACTTTTTTGGGGCTTTACGGTGAACCATAAAGGAATGTTTTTCTGCCAATCAATTGTGCTCACTGTTTCATTATAATGAACTGTTTGAATAAGGCGTCCGTTATTATCGTAGCAATATTCGGTTAAATACCCACCCGGATCGCATTTAGCTTGGAGCCGTCCTTCACCATCATAAAAGTAATAGGTGATGCTGCCATCCATACTGGTCTCGGATTGTAAGAGGCCTGCTTTATCATAGGAGTAATAAATTGTGCCGTAATCTTTTTGCCTACCATCCAAATATTGAGTGGTTAGCAAGAGTCCGGAGCTGTCATAAGTACGAATGGTTTGTAAACCATTTGCATCGGTTTCGATGGTTCGTTGATGAAGATCATCATACTCAAATCGCTGGCTATGGTTTTGATTATCAGTGCGCTGGATTAAGCGTCCTAGATCATCGTAGATGTAGCTCGTTGTGCTTAATTTTCCATTCACAGGAACCGTTTTTTCCACAAGCCTTCCTGTTGCATCATGCCGAAAATAAGTGATTACAGCCCCATCCTGTTGCCCTTCACCTTCAGCATTGATAGTCTGATAATGAGTTTCTTCATCTAAAAGTCCTCGCCAATCATAATGATAGGTCGTGAGTGTGATTGCTTGGGCTTTTTGCGTGCCGACCCAACTTAGCAGATCTTCTAATTTAAGATTTCGCTCATTGGTTAATTGCGCTATATCGTAATTTGTTTGAAAATAAACCCGACTGCTAATGCATTGCCCATCTCGATTATAACGGTATTCAGAGACGGTGCCATCACCCGCAATTTTAAAGCGTAAATGTCCCTTTTCATCATAGACAAAATGATTGGTCTTAGGAGTGGCCGGATGATGATTGCCATCAAAACAGGTATAGCTGGTTTCACTTAACAAGCGATGTTCATTATCATAGACTCGAGAAGTGATTTGCCCCGATGGTTCTTGTATGCTTACACAATCGCCAGCTTCATTATATTTCAGCAACCAATGTAAATCACCTTGATAAATGTCGGTTAAATAATTACCCTCATAAGCGTAACGAACATGGCTGCTTCCGGGACCGTCAATTCCGGTTAAACGGTTCTGATTATCATAAAAATAGACCCATTTTTCACCTTTATCATTAGTAGCCAGTGTCTTTCCGTCAGGATATTCATAGGTGGTTGTTCGATTCTCACCATCAACTATTTTTTTCACCCGACCTTTATCATCGTAATCAATCAACAAAGCAGTGCCATCTGATTGACGTATAGTCGAAATGCGATTTGAGTCGCCTACGTAATGATAACTTATCCAGTAACTTTTGCCCTCAGTTAAATCCCGACTCACTTTGCTTAAGCGATTTTGTTCATCATAGTCATACTGCAAATGATGCACAGTTATACCATCACTTGTTACCGTGAGTTCATGCAATAGGCCTTGATTAAAGGCCCACTTAATGAACTGGTTACTGCTGTTATCAACGATATAATTGAGTAACCCTTCACGGTAGAAAAATTGCAGTTGGTGACCATCGCGATCAGTAAGTTTTGTTAAATAGCCATCAAGGTTGTATTCGTAAGAGCAAGCACTGGCACCTTCTCGATAAATCCATTGATTCTCTTTGAAACTGAGGGTCGCAGTTCCGCCCTTCTTATCAACATAAAGACCTTTATTTATATTAAAAATAAAATGACTAATATGCCCATCCGCGTCAATGCGAGTGAGCTCAGAGCCTTCGCAATTAGCTGTTCCCTGTAAAGAAAGATGGCTCTGCGTGTTGAACTGCCAGTTTTTCCCTCCCTCACCGAGGGAGTTATAACTTTGGATGACTTCAAAGCCTAAACCTTGACTTGCTAAAAAACCGTCCAACTGACGCAATACCAAATTACCATTTGCAGCATTCATGTAAACAGACTCGCCGCCCTGGCCTAATTCTGCTTTACCTTTCGGTCCATAATTGCCCAATTGTCCAAGCGAAGAACCACTTATTCCTAAGCCATCATTAGTAAATACTTGTGTCATCCTGAGCTTCTCCTAATTAATTCATCACAAATAACGACAAAGGGATAACTTCTGACTTCCCTCCAGGAACGTTTTGGATTGTTAGGTAAATTTGCAGAAATTGTTCTTCAAGATCAGGTACCAAATCTGCAATCAGTTTATTGTCTTCAATGCGTAACCAGCATGGTTTTTCATGAGTTTGTGCAAATTCGACAACATAAGGAGTATCTTCATATTCGGGAAAGATATCGTGGTTAAGCACGAAATCATGATAAAACGGCTGGCCTGGATAAACGGTTGGCATTTGTGGATTGGCATCTTTAAAACGGGGTTTTCTTTCCTCATCCGCCGCAATACTCAACGTCACTTTAATTGGATAGGAATCGCCGCCAATCCGGGTATTAACGCGCAAAGTAATCTGGTATTTTTGCCCAGTTACATCCAAGGGAACTGAACCCGTTAATAAGGTTGGGTCAATGGGAGAAATTTGTAACCATTCTGCTTGAGGTTCAATATGATCGATAACCAATTTAGGATTAGGATCATTTGTCGGATCAATGACTTGTTTTCTCATATCATAGGAAAATTCATTTCCTACCGATTTTTCGAGTGAGAAGGGCTTAATCGAGGGTTTACTATTCGGATCAGTGGCGACAGGAATCCTAACCTCTAATGGCCAAGAGTCCCCTCCTGTGTTAGTGGAAGCAATGAGTGTTACTTCATATTCATTGCCTGCATCTTCAAGCTGAGGAACGCCAACAAGGTAGTTATTACCTCCCCCATCAACCTTAAGCCACTTGGGGTGCACTTCATTTTGATCGATGCGAAAGCGTACGGGACTATTTGGTTGGAAGTGCTTAGATTCCAGCAATTCAACGAGATTCAATCGGTAGTCTTTACCTGGAGTGGCACTGGGAATATAGTTATGTGTTTTGAACACGGGTTTATCACTGGGATTAACCCCTACATTGATGATCAATTGAGTAGGCGCTGCCCTGCCGTAAGCATTGGTTGCACCGATACTAAACACATAGGTTCCAGTTCTTGTTGGCGTACCGACAATAGCAAAACTCGACGGATCAAAAAATAATCCGTCTTGTGAAGCTGGGATTAATTCTGCTTGGGGCGGAACTCCGGCCTGAACATTTTCTCCATAGTAGTTAACAAATTTTTTAAGATCCAAAGCAAAAGGGATGTTCGCAGTTCCTGTCTGAATAGGAATATTTGTCATTGACAAAGAATGTGGGATGACATTCACTACGAAGGGTATGAGTGGCCAATCATCCCAGAATAAGCCACCTTCACCACCAACAAGGTGGTACATATTGCTTCCGATGATCTTATGCCCAAGTTTATCGCCAGAAATTATTAAACTGAAATAGCAATCGCCAGTGAAAGGAAAATAGATTGGCCCGCTAATTAAAGGAGGACACACACCGCCATCAAGTATTAGCTGGATACCAGGCGGCAGATACCATTCCTGGGCGTATTTCAAGAATCGATGAGTCATTTTTATTTTAATGACTTTTCGCTCACCAAAATACACCGTATTTTCAAATGGGGTTAAATTCTGAAATTGAACCCATGGAGGCAGAGCCATTGCCATTACTGATATTAGATTCAATAAACAAAACAAAACCCATTTCATATAAACAATCCTTATTCCATTTGAGGATGAACTTGCTCTTAATTCACGTTGAACCAAAAAGTTCCCTTACGTGAATTAAACGCTTCCATAAAACCAGAAGAATCGAAATAGGGAAAAGAAATTTGAATTTTTCAAATCGGGAGTTCACAGCAACAGCGGTTATGCCAAATGGCATTGATTTTACAAAATCATCCATCTTCGTTTCCTTGTGTCGTTGACTTGCGCGTATAAGCTATAGGGAAGCTAGCTATTAGTAGGAAACGGATAGGGATTTTGGCGATGATTTGAGGGGTAACCGAGGGTGCCCATTATTTTAGAGGTATGCTTGCTTGTATTCTTCATGATAAAACTCCATAGTTTCCATTTACCTTTCCAAGGGTTGGAGACATACTACTGCATAGTTTTGGTTAAATCAATCGGATTTTCCGACGATGACTTAAAATTGAATTGCTGCTCCCGCCGCCACATAATTTTCTACATCACCTAAAAAACCTCTAATGCGTTGCCCCCCCTCAAAATCAATCGTCATATTTTTGAAAGAAAGGAAAATCATGCCCACAGCAGCGTTAAAGCCACTGCCTTCGTCTGGCGCTGTTTTACTCTGACCATAAATTTCTGCATAAATTTCTAATCTGTCTACTGGATACCAACTGAAAAAAGCATCTGGATTTATGCTAGTAAAACGCTTACCCCCTGCGAGAATAGATTGGGTTTGACTACTAAATCCTAACTGGGAGGTAAAACTAAATTGTTCACTCAGGTTGAAACTAAATATACCATTAATTTCTCCGCCCCATCCTTTACTGCCGAAAGTTCTACTACCAGATGAAGGGATAAGAGAGCCATCTAAGGTAAAAATCATTCGGCTGGTATAAAAAAGTTCATGCTTATAGCCAACCGCCATCTCACTGAATCCAGAGCTCGGTTTTGTCGACAAATGAACATAAGTAGGCAAAAAAACAAAAATCTCGTTGTTAGCCGGTAGACCATAACGAAACTCAGCGAACGGGTAACTCTGGCCTTGAATTCCGCCAAGCAAATTCAGGTATTGATAACCGAATTCGAGGATTAGTTTTTTATTGGGTGCAGTGCAAGGGCTATCAGCGATAGTCGGCCGGTTCACAATCGAGAGAAATCCATTACAAGGGCTATCGTTAGTATCAGCAAATGCATTCAATGTTATTGCAAAGAGGAAGATAAGCCAAAGCTGACTCCATTTAGATTTTCCACTCATACTTTTCTCAATATTAAATCAGGCTATCTTGAACCAACCCCGAATCAGCAATCTATGCGCCCATCCGCCCATTAGAAACCTTCCCCTATTTCTTGGGGGGAAGAGGTGGGGTAAAGTTCTTTGAGACTAAGGATATGGTTAGTGTGCACCATTAATAACCGAACCATCTGCGTTTTTAATGACTTCGGTACCATCAGGATTGGTCTGTACAGATGAGCCATCTGGGTTGGTAACGATTTTTGTGCCATCAGGCCTTGTTTCTACAGAAGAGCCATCCGCATTTTTGATGACTTTTGTACCATCAGGGTTTGTCTGTACTGACGAGCCATCTGTATTCCTCACAATTTCTGTACCATCAGGGTTAGTTTGTACAGAAGAACCGTCGGCGTTTTTAACGATTTTAGTTCCGTCAGCATTCGTTTGTACAGAAGAGCCATCTGCGTTAGTTATTATTTTGCTGCCATTAGGAAAGGTTTGTACAGAGGAACCATCCGGATTCTTAACCGTTTGGTTAGGTGTTGAAACCGATGATTGGCTATCTGCCGCTGACAATTCAAAACTGGTTAGCAAGCAAATCAAACCAATCACCGCAGCCGAACATGTTGTTTTTTTTAAAAAATCATTTACCCTCATTTTCTCTCCTTAGAATCTTTTTGTTTATTTTGTCCTCTTAAACCTAATGCAGACAGCAGCGTTCGGGTTAAATCACGCATTATTTGGCGTACGATTTGCCTAAACAAAGTACTTTTACTGATTTTTTCCACCAGTGTCTCATCATTCATCTTAGCTTTGTTTTTAGGGGTTTCGATCGTGCTGTTTACTGCCTCAGCAGTTTGCGCACCCAACACTTGCTGTGCAGAGGCTTCTTTTACTCGTTTACCATAATGGGGCATTATAGTAGAGGTCGCTATTACTGCAGCAATTTCCTGGGGGCTAATTACTCCCATACGCGACTCGGGCGCCCTTACCCGGCATTCAACTAATGGCGTGGGCTCCCCCTCAGCATCTAGCCCGCTAACTAAAGCCTCTCCAATGCCAAGTGAAGTTAAAAGTACTTCTGTATCATAATATTGAGAAGATGGGAAATTTTGTGCAACAAGCTTCATTGCCTTACGATCTTTCGCAGTAAAAGCGCGTAAAGCATGTTGTATTTTTAATCCTAACTGGCTTAATACTGAATCTGGAATATCGTTAGGCGTTTGCGTACAAAAAATAAGGCCAACACCTTTAGAGCGAATCAACTTAACCATCGTATCCAACAAACTTAATAAGGCTTTACTCGCATTACTAAATATTAAATGTGCCTCATCAATAAATAATACGAGTTTAGGCTTAGGAGGATCACCTAGTTCAGGCATCTGTCTATACACATCGGATAACAATTTCAGCATAAACGTAGAAAACAGTTTCGGCTTATCTTGCATGTCGAGCAAGCGAAGAATGGAAATAATCCCAAGTCCCTGCGCATTCGTCCTCACTAAATCCATCACATCAAAGGCCGGTTCACCGAAAAACTGATCCGCACCTTGAGATTCGAGTTCAATAATCTTACGAACAATAGTCCCAACAGAGGCAGAAGATACACCGCCGAAGCTGGCTTCAATCTTTTCTTTACCTTGATCACTTTGAGCGAATTGCAACAATGCTTTGAGATCGGCTAAATCAATTAAAGGTATCTTATTAAGCTTGGCATATTCAAAAAGAATGGTTACGACCCCAGCTTGGGTTTCATTGACATCAAGCATACGAGAAAACAAAACAGGCCCAAAGGCTTCAACTGTTGAGCGTAAAGGGATACCTTCCTGAGCCGACTCATTTAGACTAAGTAATTCAACTGGGAAAGCGCGAGGGCTGTAGGTTAAACCTAAAGATTTTGCACGTTCTTCCAAGACGGGGTTAGCCTCTCCCGCCTCCGCCAATCCCGAAATGTCGCCTTTAATATCCATGACCAAGCTAGGAACCCCCAGTAAAGAGAGTTGTTCGCTGAGCACTTGCATGGTTTTGGTTTTACCACTACCGGTCGCTCCGGCAATTAAGCCATGGCGATTAAATGATTTTACGACTAAATTAACAGGTGCGTCAGGAACCAACTGATCATTCAATAAAATTCCGCCTAACCGCACTGCCGGTAAATCCCCTATCTGATAGGGTTTGCGTAAATCATCGTACATGCCTAACATCCTTGCTAATGGCTCATGAGTATAGTTAATTATAATTCATAACCTATGTTTTTTGACAATCTGGGCATAGGCCATAAATATTCAAGGCATGATCAGTCATTTTGAATTGGGCATTTTCAGCAATCATTTTTTGTCGCTCTTCAATGATCTTATCCACGAATTCTTCAACTCGACCACACTTAACACACACGAGATGATCGTGATGCTCGCCTTGACTTAGCTCAAATACAGAATGCCCGCCTTCAAAATTATGACGAGTAACCAGGCCCGCTGCTTCGAACTGAGTCAAAACACGGTATACAGTGGCTAACCCAACATCTTCACCCATATCTAATAAAGCTTTATAAACCCCTTCTGCACTTAAATGATGCTGCGGAGATTGCTCTAAAATTTGTAATATTTTTACCCGCGGCATGGTAATCTTCAATCCTGCATCTTTTAATTGCTGACTCTCTTCCACAAGCGCTCCTTTCTAGCTAGATACCACACCTTGGAGGGTGTCTTTCTCTGGATGACATGGTATTATGGCGAAATTTTTCATGGCAGGCAAAAAAATGCGTATCGTTACAATTCTGGGTACTATCACTTTAGCATTATCTCTTAGCCACTGTGCATCCTATGATTTTTCTCGGCGCGTTGTTGAGCAAGGCAATTTATTACCACAATCAAAAATAGAACGCTTAAAAACGGGTATGAGTAAAAATGATGTGGCAATTTTAATGGGGACAAGTCTGCTAAGTCCCACTTTCAATAATGATCGCTGGGATTACGCTTATACTTTACGGAAAGGAAACGGATCCCTGATGGTACAGAATTTAAGCTTATATTTCTCACACAATACGTTGATACGCATTGAACATAAGCCTTAGACCATCATTGCCAGCCTCTAAAGCGCCCTTTTTAGGCGCTTGCTTGTAATGGTGGTTTAACGGAGAGAGGCCGGGCTGAGTGCACCAAACTATAGCTGTCAAGCTATAGTGGTGGTTTTAATCGCATTAAATTATTCCACTAAGGTAAGCTATTTTGACCCGCGGGAGCACTATCCACTAACGCGCGCAAATTTGTTCAAATTTTTTGGAATTCTTTTGTAGACTAGGCGCATTAAAACTCAACGCTTTTTATAACCCCAACCCCTTGTTGCAATAACTCGTTTTTTATCACTTGGAATTTAGATTGGTCTAACGGCTGAGTAGCATCTTCGATCAACCAACTCGTAAATCCCTCGGTTATCGCATCTTTGAGTGTATAATACACACAAATATCGGCACATAGTCCACAAAAATAAAGATTTTTCGCCCCTTTTTCGCGTAAAAAACCTGCCAATCCTGTGCTTTTTTTATGCTGATTGTCATAAAATCCGCTATAGCTGTCATTTTCCCTATCTGTACCTTTGCGAAAAATAGCTTCTATCGGTCTAGTTTCTAGTTGGGGATGAAATTCAGCACCAACTGTTCCTTGTACACAATGGTCTGGCCAAAGTGTTTGCTCAACCCCGTGGAGCATGATTTTTTCAAAAGGTTTTTTGCCCGCATGCTGAGAAGCGAAAGTTTTGTGATTGGCCGGATGCCAGTCCTGAGTTGCTATGATTAAATCAAAATTCGTCAGCAAATTATTAATGACCGGAACAATTAAATCGCCATTTGGGACAGCTAACGCCCCCCCTGGCATAAAATCATTCTGAAGATCAATGATGATTAAGGTCCTCATTGTCCTTACGCCTTCATTTTTTGAATTAGTTGTTCGCGTTGAAGTTTGAGCTTATAACTTAAACCCACTTTGTAGTTGTGGGGATTAATCAAACGCTTATATTCATCGGGTAGGAGGGCTAAACGCTGTTGACTATACTCAGCAATTTCGTTTAGCGTTTTCACTGCAAATAAACGCTTCCCTTTTTCCATAACCTTATGCAACAACGGTTCTTTTTTATAATTTTTTAGGGAGAATGACTTCGCCTCCTCAAAAGGATGGAACATCATGTCTAAATCCTCTTCCTCAGCAAGCGCAATTACATCAGCGCCTAAAAAAATACCATCAGCTTCTAAAACACGGTAAGTTTGTTTTTTGTAGGGCAAAGTAATTTTAGAGAGTGTCTCAGAAAGTTTAATACGGGGCTTATGGTTGGCAAAAGCCAGCTTATATACGCCATCTAAGGCGGCATCAGGGGCGCCAATAACTAAATTGGTGCCCACTCCAAAAGAATCTATGGGCGCCTCTTGTTCCAGAAGGCTTTTTATCACTTCTTCATTGAGCTGATTGGAAGCAGTAATTTTGACATAGTCTAATCCTGCTTCATCTAACATATCTCGTGCTCTTTTTGCTAAGTAGGCTAAATCACCGCTATCTAAGCGGATCCCCTTAAGTTTTTGCCCTCGCGCTTCCATTTCTTTCCCAATGATAATGGCGTTAGGGACACCCGACTCCAGCGTACTGTAAGTATCCACGAGCAAGACACAATTATCTGCCCAACATTCAGCAAAATCACGAAAAGCAGAGAGTTCATCATCATAACTTTGCACAAAAGAGTGAGCCATCGTCCCGGATATAGGGGTATGATAATCGCGTCCACAACACACGTTGCTTGTGCTATTAAAACCACCAATGATAGCTGCCCGACTTGCATAATACCCACCGGGACCTTGTGCCCTGCGTAAACCAAAGTCTATCAACTCACGTTGCCCTGCCACATGCCGCATCCGGCTAGCTTTAGTCGCAATAAGCGTTTGAAAATTTAATACATTTAACAGTATCGTCTCTACTAATTGTGCCTCAATGATATCCGCTTCTACAGTGACAACAGGACAAGTAGGGAACACCAGATCACCTTCCTGCGATGCGTAAACAGTACCCTTAAATTTAAAATTTTCGAGGTAATTAAGAAAATCAGAATGGAAACCCTGCGTGTGCAAATAGGCGATATCTGACTGATTAAATGAAAAATTTTCTAATATCCCTAGTAAGTCCTCAAGCCCGGCAAAAATAGCATAACCTCCGCCAAAGGGAAGTTTACGAAAGAAATAATCAAACATCGCGACATGATTTTTTTGTCCTTTTAGAAAATAAACTTGAGCCATTGTCAGTTGATATTTATCGGTATAAGTGGCTGTGTAGTTGATCATTTAGCAACCTTTTCTACGCTTTAGTGAAAATCTAGATTTACCCTAAGGTCGTGTTGACAATTCCCTAGGCAGCAGAATTGTCAACGCTCACTCTTTTTTGCTCGCTGGCGTCTTCTCTCCTTGGGATCGAGCGTAAGTGGCCTGTATACTTCAATTCGATCACCTGACTTTAGTACAGTGTCTAAGGAAACTTTCTTTGAAAAGATACCGAGAGGTAAATTTTCTACCTCCGGATATTCCCGCAAAATACCGGATTCGGTTAAGGCAGCAGCGACAGTAGCACCGGTCTCTAAAACGAGAGAATGATGCACTAATGTTTGATCGGCGGCTATATAAACAAGCTCAACCTTTACCATATACCGCCTCAGCCCGATCACAAAAAGCATCGACCATTTTATCAGTGACTTGCTCAAAAATAGGGCCTAAAAGCATGGAAAACATACGCCCAGCGAATTCGAATTCCAAATCAAAAGAGACTTTGCAACCTTCAGGATCCTCATCGAAGCGCCAAAAGCCTTCCAGGTGGCTAAACGGGCCGTCTACTAAACGAATTTCTATCATTTTATTGGTCTGTAAACGATTGCGCGTGGTAAACGATCGACTCATTCCGGCTGCAGCTATTACCAACGTGGCTTGTACTTCGTCTTCGTCACGATGATGCACCAAACTTTGGGCACAGTAGGGTAAAAATTCGGCATAACGCTCAACATCATTGACTAAGCCAAACATTTGCTCGCAAGTAAAAGGAACCACCCTTGATTTTTTAACTATGGTCATTAACGTTCTCCCTTTTCCTGGGCAACAAGCCAATGAGAGAGATCATTGATTTCTTCAGCACAAACAGAATGCTCCATAAGATAATTATGCATACTCACCTGATAACCCGCCGCACTTAGCCATTCAGCAGTTTGTTTTGTCCAGATCGGCAAAACTATTGGATCATACTGCCCGCCAGCCATAAATATGGGAGTTGTTTTAGTCAGATCTGTTCTGCATTTATCGGCGAGAGGCAAATAGGCGGATAACGCAATCACACCAGCAAGCGCTGTCGGCATATGTAACGCGGTGTATAAAGCCATCGCACCACCTTGGGAAAACCCAGCCAGATAAATTTGTTCCGAACTAAACCCATCCTTAATTTGGCTGTCAATGACTTCATGGATAAACTTCGCAGATTGTTGAATCCCTTCGCTGTCTTCCCTATCAGTTAATTTCATACCCATAATATCATACCAAGCTCGCATAGCCATGCCGTTATTGAGTGTTACCGGACGTATTGGCGCATCGAGAAAAACATGACGCAAACTTAAGTCATCTAATCGCAATTGTTCTGCAAGACCAGCCATATCAGAGGCGTCAGCACCTAAACCATGCATCCAAATTATGCAAGAATGGGCTTGCTGCTGTGGTTTCTTTATATAAACGTTCAACCCATATCTCCAAAAAAACTCAAATTATCCTCAAAGCGTTTGATTAAGGCAAGGTCATGGCAAAAACTTAGGGCCAGTTTGGGACGCAACAGGGAAATTATCCTAACTATTTTTAGTAAGCCTGTGCTAAGCTTAGTCTCTTCCGCTTTGTATGACTAGGCTTTTGATTCAATGTTAGAAAAAACAGCTCTTTTTAAACGACGTGCCCTCAAAGTTATTCCTAATTTAAAAAAACTACGCTTAGAGGACGATCACTGGCTTCAAGCCAGTGTTGCTGTGGAGAAATTGGGGGTGAAGCGGCTTACCTCTACTACCTTGCTCCTTGTTTTTAGTGAAATCACCAAAACCGATATCGATAAACTCCATGCAGAATTGGCTCGAAAACCATTATCCCGTTCTGCAAAACCGATTTTTGATTCGCACCAACAACACCAACGTCCACTTAAAAGACGTAGAAAAGATAGCGGTGAGAATTCTTTCCTTTTTGCCGGTAATACACAATTGCATTCACCTATTCGAAAAACAGGCGTTCGTATTATTCCTGAACCTGCTCCAGCAACACCAGAGCGCGGGTATCCGCAAGTTTATTTAACCCCGAATAAAACGAACAAAATACGTCCATTCCTTTCTAAACGACTTGGTACCTTTTTCAAACCCGTCACACCAGATGGGCCGAAACCTCGTGGCAAAATCGATATAAGCATGGCGGATAGGACGAAACTTCGAAGTAAATTCAAATCTTATTTATTTGATCGGCCTTCTCCAATCGAATTCACCATCACTTTAGAAAAAATTGAGGACAGGCAAGGTAAAAAAAGGATTATCAGTCAGAAAAAATTAACTGGCATTTCTTGTATTGAAGTTTTTAAAGCCGATGGTTGCAGTAATGAAGAATACATTACTGTTAATGGTCATGATTATCATTGGTCGCACATGGTTGCTTATTTTTTAGGTGGAGATCACCATAAAGAAAATCTCATCCCTGCAACTGCAGCTGCAAATTACAATATCTTGGAAGTAGTTGAAAATTTCATTGCTGAGAAGATGTTAAATCAGGTTAAAGAAGATCGAATCAGCGAAATAGCTGTCACAGTTACGCCCTATTACAGCACCGAAAGCCAAAGCGACATTCCTGACCTACTTATTTTTGAGCTAAACTGGCAATCACCTAACGGACTTAATTTTGCAGAAAAAATAGAAATTAACCCACGCTCATATCAACGAGTTACAGGAACAATGCACCGCTCCATTGCTGTATTTAGGAAAATTGAAGAATTAGAGGTACAAAAAAGAATGGAAGAAATCGAGGAGGGACAGCAAGAGATCTCTTCGATGAGCCTTTGTTAATAAGATATAATGCGATTTATCGCTAATTGATAAGTTCAATTTATTATGCGCTTATTTGCTTTTATAGTTATTACATGTTGTCTATCAGTAGGCCTTTTAGCTGCTTGCGGGCAAAAGGGACCGCTCTATCTACCCGAAAACAAGAAGTCACAACAAACGAAACTGCCAAAAGCGATGAGATACTAAATGACAATTCGATTTACAAAAATGCATGGGATAGGGAATGATTTCATGGTGATCGATGCAATACACCAGCAAATCAATTTCACTCCAAGCGAGATTAGTGCGCTTGCTCGGCGTGATACCGGTGTGGGATTTGATCAATGCCTATTAGTCGAAGCAAGCAACGATCCTGAAATCGATTTCTTTTACCGTATTTTCAACGCTGATGGCCAAGAAGTTGGACAATGCGGTAATGGCGCTCGATGCCTTGCCCGCTTTGTTCACCATTATGGCTTGACCACTAAAAAAACAATTTCAGTTGCAACTTGCACCACAAGGATGCAGCTTACTCTCAATGAAAATGGCGCTATCACTGTTGATTTTGGACAACCTAAACTTAAACCAGAAGACATCCCCTTATTAGCCAATCATCAGGCCGTTCTTTATTCACTCCCTTTTGATGACGGTTCAAGTTGTCAAATTCATGCGATTAATGTCGGAAATCCTCATGCTGTGAGTATTGTTGAGGACATTACTAAAGCACCTGTTGCAACATTAGGAAAAGAGATCAGCGAGCATCCACTATTCCCCGAGCAAACTAATGCCGGTTTCATGCAGATCGTCGATAAAAATCATATTCGCTTACGGGTTTACGAACGGGGCTGCGGCGAAACCAAGGCTTGTGGCAGCGGTGCCTTAGCAGCAGCGGCGGTTGGCCGCCTCTATCACCATTTGGCGGAACAAATCCATATTGAGTTACCTGGCGGAGAGTTAATTGTGGATTGGCCAGATACCAAAAGCTCCATCTCATTAACCGGATCCGCCGCCTTCGTGTATGAAGGAGTACTAATGCCATGCGAATAGTTATTTTAGGCGCAGGCCAAGTCGGGGCTACACTTGCCCGTAATCTAGCGCGGGAAGATAACGATATTACCTTAGTGGATTTAAATGAAGAGCGCTTACGCGAATTACAGCATCGCCTTGATATTCAAACCGTTCAGGGATCGGGTTCACACCCTAATGTTTTAATTGAAGCAGGTATCGAACAAGCCGATATGTTAATTGCTGTCACTAACAGCGACGAAATTAACATGATGGGTTGTCAAATTGCCTACAGCTTGTTTCGTACACCAACAAAAATCGCCCGAATTCGCTCCCAAAACTATTATGATTACCCGCAATTGTTTCGTAATGATCATGTCCCTGTGGATGTATGTATCAGTCCTGAAAAACTGGTCACTGAACACATTGAAAACTTGATTCACTACCCAGGAGCTGCTCAGGTCTTAGAATTTGCTGAAGGACAGGTTTTATTAAGTACCGTGAAACCCTCACCAAATGAAGTCATGGTAGGGAAGACTATTGTCGAGCTTTATCAACATTTGTATCCCATTGAAGCCAAAGTAGTCGCCGTTTTCCGCAATAAAGAAGCAATAGAACCCCGGGACGATTGCCAAATTGCAGTTGGCGATGAAGTAGTGTTTGCCGCTTCTCCTGCAGCAACCCAACAGGTGCTGATAGCCTTAGGGCGTTACACTCATCCCAATCATCGCATTATGATTGCAGGAGGCGGGCATATCGGTTCTGGACTGGCTCTATCTTTAGAAAATCAATACCGCGTGAAAATCATCGATCGCAATTTGATGAGGGCTAGCCACCTTGCCTCCCATCTCCATAAAGGTACCGTTTTACAGGGGGATATTGCCGACCGCGATCTTCTAGTCAATGAAAATATCGAGTTCACCGATGTGTTTTGTGCAGTCACTAATGATGACGAAGCCAATATCATGTCTAGCTTACAGGCAAAACGATTAGGCGCACGTTATGCCATTGCGCTGGTTAATCGCAATGCCTATGTGGAATTAATTGAAGACAGCCCCATTGATCATGCGATTTCGCCCCAATTAATTACAATTGGCAGTATCCTTGCCAAATTAAGACGCGGCAACATGGTTAAGGTTTATCGGCTGCAAGATAATGAAGCGGAAGCAATTGAATTAATCACCCATGGCGATGAGTTGACTTCACAAGTGGTTGGCCGCAAACTATCAGAAATTGAGTTACCTCCCAGTTGTTCTATAGCAGCGCTAACTCGCGAAGAGCAGGTTCTCATGCCGAATCCTAATTTAATTCTTGCATCAGGCGACCATATTATACTTCTACTATTAAAAAAACGTTATGTTCGCCAAGTAGAATCGCTGTTCCAAGTGAATCTGACTTTTATGTCTTAGAGGTTTCTCAGGGGAATCAATGAATGCAAATTAAAACCATTCTTCGTCTTTTAGGCCTCCTGTTAATGATGTTTAGCCTAAGCATGCTCACCCCTTTAATCATTAATTTTATCTTTCGGGAAAACTTCTGGCTACCCTTCGTTGTCGCATTCATCTGTACCTTCTGCACTGGTTTTCTGTTATGGCTATGTTGCCGTACTCAACATCATGAACTTAAGATTCGTGAGGGTTTCATTATCGTTGTCCTTTTTTGGTTCGTGCTCTGTTTGTTCGCATCTTTGCCTTTTATTTTTGTGCTGCATCATCAAAATCAAGGGATGACAGATGCCTTCTTTGAGACAGTATCAGGCTTGACTACAACTGGGGCGAGTGTCATCGAACATTTACAAGGTTTGCCTCAGGCTATTTTATTTTATCGCCAACAGCTACAGTTTTTAGGGGGTATGGGTATTGTTGTTTTAGCAGTAGCCATTTTGCCCATGCTTGGTGTTGGGGGAATGCAACTTTTTAGAGCTGAAACCCCGGGTCCAATGAAGGATTCCAAACTAACACCACGCATCGCCCATACTGCCAAAGCCATGTGGTATATCTACCTGCTTTTAACCATAACCTGCATGTTCTGTTACTGGATAGCAGGGATGGATTGGTTTGATGCTTTAGGAGAGAGTTTTGCCACCGTTTCAACTGGGGGATTCTCTATGCATGATAACAGCTTTGCTCATTATGAGAGTGACGTCATCGAATTAATTGCTTGCTTTTTCATGTTACTTGGCGGAACCAATTTTGCACTGCATTTCGTCGCTTTCCAGAAAAAAAGTTTAAGTCATTACTGGCATGATGAAGAGTTCCGCAACTATATCTTTTTCTTAATTAGCGCTACCGTTCTCGTTGGTATAAGCCTTGTGGTCTATGGCTTTTTTAGGGCAAATCACCATGCCTTCATTAAGTCTTTATTTAATGTCATCTCCATGGCGACTACGACAGGGTTTATTTCTGCCCAATTTAGCCAGTGGCCCACCTACATCCCCTTGCTTATTACCCTGTTGGCACTCATTGGAGGATGTGCTGGTTCGACCAGCGGTGGACTTAAAGTCATCCGTGCTTTATTGATTTATAAACAAAGCAAGCGTGAAATAGTTCGCCTTATTCATCCAAATGCAATTATCCCCATAAAATTTGGCAATCACAGTTTAGCTGAACCCATTCTGCAATCAATGTGGGGTTTTTTGTCAGTATTCATCGCTCTCTTTTTTATCTTGGTCCTGCTTTTTATGGCACTAGGAAATGATTTTGTCACATCATTTTCGGCTAGTACGGCCTCTTTATCGAATTCGGGCGCTGGAATAGGGAATATTCACGAAACTTGCGCTCATCTTAATCAGCCCAGTAAATGGGTCATGATATTTGCAATGCTTGCTGGACGGCTAGAGATATTTTCATTGCTTATCCTTTTTTCGCCGTATTTTTGGCAGAAGTGATTAACCTTCACTTTTCTTATTTGGATTAGGAATATGGGAAATCTCCTTTTCCCCAAAGACAACAACCCTGTTTCTACCCGAGTTTTTAGCCATATAAAGTGCCTTATCTGCCGCTTCGATTAAGCTGGCAGAGTTCGTACCATGTTGTGGGTAAATTGAAACACCAATCGATATTGTTATCGGACCAACTTCTTGCGCACCATATTTTATGGGTAACAAGGAAACCGCACGCCTGATCTGTTCAGCTCTTTTTTTTGCCACATTAAGAGGCGTATCGTAAAATACAATAATGAACTCTTCTCCCCCATAGCGAGATGCAATATCTCCCATGCGGATATCACTCTGCAACAATCGGCCTAGCTCTTTTAAAACAATATCGCCAGCATCATGGCCATAAGTATCATTTATTTTCTTGAAGTGGTCTAAATCCAAGAGCAAAACCACAAGATTTGTTTTCGCACGCTCGGCTTGGTGGATTTGTTTCTGGAGGAAATCTTCTAAATAACGTCGATTATAAAGTGAAGTCAATGGATCACGGATGGATTGATAACGCAAATTTTCCCGCAATCTTACATTCGCCAAAGCCAAAGCGGTGAGCTCAGAAAAAGCATTCACGATAAGCCTAGTGCTTTCAACGAATTGCTTTTCTTGTTCCGCTTGCATTTCCATAAAAAGCAAACCATAGATGTCATTTTGTGCCATTAAAGGAATACATACATAAGCAGTATTATTTTTTTTATTTTTAATGTGGTTACAAAGTAATTCCAAATGAGAATGACTAACATACTGCAATCTTCCGCGACGAATAGCCCAACACTGATCGGGGTAAAATACTCTATCTTGCTCGCTCGGCTCCCCCCATTTTACCATCACCTCCAAAAAATTTTTTGATGGATGCATAGCATATAAGAACCCGCTCGAAAAACTTAGCATCCTTTGACAATATTGTTCAACCACAGTGCTTAACTCCTCTTGAGAGGCGCAAGCTAACAAATTATCACTCATCTCAACTAGCAGTGTGATTTGTTGATTTTTATTCTGTAACTCGTTCATACCCTGATTCAGTTTTTCACTGTAGTCCTGCAGCTTGGTTTGCTCTTGGATCCGTTTAGTTATATTGCGGATGATCTGCACGGCCCCTATTATTTGGCTTTTATTGTTTATTACAGCGCTGGAAGTAATTTCGTAAATATTTTTCTCTTGTTCATGGGTAAATTCCATATTTTCGGTGTACCCTTTCCCCTCCAATGACACTTTCCAAATGCTGAGGAACTTTTCTCTGATTTCAGGCACATTTACCAATGCGTCATGCACAGACATTCCTGGTCTAATTAATATTCCAAAAAGTCTTTTGAATTCAATTTGATAAGTATCGTTAAACACGATAAACCGGTATTCGGTATCAACAGCAGCAACCATATCGTGCTCACTTTCAATGATGCTGAGTAAGCGAGATTCAGTATCCCTCTCTTTTTCCTCAGAATGGATACGTCTTTTCAATTCGCGATTAAAAAGAATAAATGCAATGATTAAAAATACTAAGCTAGTTAAATTTCCTATTACTAAAATAACATCTTCGGTTTTTGTGCTTGTCAAAACGGCATGATTTCTTTCAGTCAATAGGGTTAGCTCTACTGTTCTAATTTCTTCTGCCAAAGAGCGAATGCGATTTGACATAGCCTGCCCAAACTCAATGAGCCCCAGACTTCTTTGCGTGTTTGCTAAGTTATTTTCTTTCGTTTGCTGCAATTGAGTTAACAAATCAATCCGCCTTTCTATCAATGCGGCAAACTCCTTTACTTTTTCCATTTGTAACGGGTTATCCTGAATCAGTTTTTCTAATTTCTTTAAAGTATTTCTTAAAGAGACTAATGAGTTATTTCTGTCAATTAAAAACTGCTTATTTCCAGTAATGAAATATCCTCGCTGCTGTGTCTCAGCATCAATAATGAAATAGAGGGCATTATCTGTTGCTTGAATAACTTCATAAGAATGAATGACCCAGGAGTTCGCTGAGATAAGCCTATCGATTTGTTTATATGAAAAAAAATAGAAAAAAATTATAAAAATAAATGCAAAGATAAAAAGTAAATTAAAAGACAATAACTTTCTTCCCCTCCCCATTTCACGTAATGCGGCAGAAGACCCGTTATTAAATTCTTTGGGAGCAACGATTTCCTTAATCATAAATACTATTCTAGTATATTGAGGACCCTACCATCTAAATTGAGAAGGTTTGGATTAGAAATAGGTACAAATATTTACAGTTTTTTTTTCAGCTGTTATCATGATTTGATGAAACTTAGAGCAACATTTCTCAGCTGCCTGATCATTCTCTGTCTGGTTTTACTAACTTTAAAACCATTCTGCCCATTTGTTGATAACAATAGCCTTCATTCAGCGCATTACTCAACTACAACCAGCGATTGCTCGAGTAGAACAACTACAGCGAGCTACTGTCAATTATCAGCTTTCTATACACTGGCTGAAAATGAGTTAGATGCTGCTCCCTATTTATTTATCATTGCAGGAGCACTTTTCTTCGTGCTTATTCAATTCTTTTCAAATTCGCCGATATTTCAACCTTTCAAACCTCCAATTCCCCTCAAAATAAGAACAAATATTGTGTATTAACCGATAATTGTGCTGTTCTTAATCATTTCTTATAGAAGAGTTGAGCACTCTTATCGGCCATCAATAAACTGATTTTATGAGAGTTTAGAATGAAAAACTTAGCGCGTTTTTTTGGCGTCTTGGGATTAATGCTCATGTCGCATGCTGTCTGGTCTTTTTCTTTAGGGTTTGATAATGCAAATCCAGACATGATTATGAATTTTATTCAACAGAATAATGCTTTTGTGTATTTAGGTGCCTTTTTTGTCTTCGGGATCTTACTGGCATTCACACCTTGTGTGTTACCCATGGTACCTATTTTATCAGGCATCATTGTTGGGCAAGATTCGCTATCAACTCCTAAAGCGATCAAATTATCATTAAGTTATGTGTTGGGTATGGCGCTCACCTATGCTGCAGCTGGTATGCTCGCAGGTTTTATGGGTTCAACAGTGCAAACACTCATGCAACGCCCAACAGTAATCGTTAGTTTTAGCCTAGTATTCTTGCTAATGGCTTTATCAATGTTTGGCCTGTTCGAACTGCGACTCCCCACTCAAATGAGTGCCCGTTTAAATCACTTCAGCCAACGATCAAATAAGCATAATTTTTTCTCGACTGGTTTGATGGGAGTGATCTCTACGCTCATTGTTTCGCCTTGCGTCACCGCGCCATTGATTGGCGTACTTACCTACATCGGCCAAAGCGGACAAGCACTTAATGGTGGGCTAATCCTGTTTATTATGGCGCTCGGGATGGGAGCCCCCCTCATTCTGGTTGCAGCAGGATATGGATCACTATTACCCAAAACTGGGGCATGGATGATTAGGATAAAGCAGCTTTTTGGCATTGTAATGCTTGCTATCGCCATTTGGATGTTAGGCCGAGTATTGCCTGCTAGCATTACCCAATTATTATGGGGTGCTCTATTGCTCACTTCAGGCATTGCTTTAATTATGCCAAGGTCTGCAAAGGGCAAATCTGCCCGCTTTTTCCAAATAATAGGAATGGTAATTTTAATCTTTGGCAGTATCTTCTCTTACAATACTTTCTCTCCACGTATACAATCAAACCCAGCGACAGCAAGTAAAACTCATGCACCATTTCTTGAAGTCAATACTCTGCAAGCGATTACACAGGAATTAGCTCGCGCCAGAAAGGAAAATAGACCGGTTTTTTTAGAGTTTTCTGCTAGCTGGTGCAGTGATTGTCAGGATATGGATACCAAGGTCTTCAATCAACCAGAGATTATCGATGCGATGAAGAACCTAGTTAATGTGAAAGTGAACATTAGTGAAAATAGTCAGGAAGTAGCTAACATAAAAAAGAAGTTTGGTATTTACGGAACTCCAACAATGCTATTTTTTGACACTCATGGACAACAACTGGATCAATTAACTTCCGCTGGTTTTGTGAACAAAACAGCAATGTTAGCCTTACTTAAACAAGCATCATTATTAACATAATCCAAACCTCCAAGGACTGTTGACTCTTGCCAACAGTCCTTTCTGACATCCGATCCCTTACTTGATTTTTTGCTCTGAAAGCTTTAAAGATGAATAATAACCTACTCCTATAGCGAATCTCCAACCCTTTCCAGAGGAGAAAGCAATCGACCAAAATGGTATTTTGGAGTTTCTCTTATATACTTAGATGACAGGAGAATCAACGGATACCACATTATGAAGAGAAGGTATATCCGCATTATTATTTTGTTGTTTTGCTTTTTTTTCTCTTCACTACTTAATGCCACCGTGAGAATTGGGACCCCCATGTTTGCCCCCCCTTTTTCTGTCAATATAGAGCACTACATGGTGGAGGGTTTCGATGTTGAATTGATGAAAAAGATTTGCTTGGATTTGAATTGGCAATGTGAATTTATCCCACTACAAAATGATAAAATATTCCCGGCTCTCGATCAGAATCAGGTGGATTTTCTCATCGGTGGTCTGATAATTACCCCTGAACGTAAGTTGCTTTATTTGTTTAGTCAACCTTATTTGCCGAGTAAAGCAGGTTTCGTCGTACTTTCTCAATCTCCCGTTAAGACGATAAATGATTTGCAAAACAAACGGGTCGCTACTTTGCAAGGACGAGTATATGGACCCTATCTTGCGCAAAACTTTCCCATTCCGATTCAAATTTTAACTTATGCTATCTATGGGGATTTGTTGCTGGCTGTAAAAAACAATCAAGTTGATGCTGCTTTTGTCAATTATTACACTGCATTATACATAGAGCATCAATATCCCGGGTTAGTTCGCGTATTGCATCAACCTTTTGATCTCGGTTATGGGATAGGAATTGCAACCTCCTTTAATAATGCAGATAAAATTGCACAAATTAACCAATTATTGACAAAATATGAATCGAATGGGACTTATGTTAGACTCTATAACTATTACTTTCAATTTTTTGCTAAATAGCGTTTTCTTCGACCATTACCCTGGTGTCGCTGATTCTGGCCTATCCTCGGGTATTTCTTCGATAACTTTAGCTCCAGATAAGTGCATTGGTTTAATATAGTCCAGTAGCAATCGTTGCTCTTCAGCTGTAATCGGCTGATCCGCGTCCATCTTTTTCAAGGTTTCTAAGCAACGTTCGCTCCTATTAAGGGCAGCCAATATCTCATCATGATTCTTTGGTGATTGCCTTAATTCTTCATCAAATGAATTCCTGAAAACGGTTATCTTTTGAATTAATTCCTGAACAAGAGATTTATTATTTGCAATATTTGTGATTAATTCTGCTAACGAGGAAGGATCGGCGTTTTTAAAAAACGTGAATTTCGATTTTACCATAAAATGTCCTAATTTTTGCATAATGGTTAATTTTTCATAGTTTGTTTAATTTTTATTCTTTCCTATCCCTAATTTTATTTTTTTAGAGAAGTACAAGCATATTTCATCTCCCTAATTACTATGCACAGTTAACCCATGCCTCTTTCCCTAATTTAAAATTTTTATTACGAAAAGATAGTCGAGTAGTATTTTGCCGCCATTTCAACCTTTTAATTCTTAGCGGAAATGACACTTTTTTTAAGTATAGACTAGTAAATGATCTTATGGTTTTAAAAATCTACCCTTCGTACAAAAAGTATTTTGTTATTTTCTGGTGAGCGCTTTATAATGGAATCAATCTGAATCTCATGTAAGGACAACTATGCAATTTCAAATAATATTGCAGTGGATAAATAGTGACAAGATTGTCCATTTTTGGAATAAAAAGATCACTTATAGGGATTTAGAACAAGAATATTCGGCTATTCATGAACTCAACCGACGTTTAATTGCTGAAGCAAGAATCGCAAGGTTTAGTTCGTCCTTCCTAGCCCCTCAGAAACTAAATGAACTTGAGAAAAATAATAACCTACTCACACTTATTGATCTTTGCAGGCCCGCCCTAAAAGAAACTGGAGAAGCTACTTCATTTTTGATGGCGTTACACTATTTATTGGCACTTCCTAAGGATGCACGTCCCGCAAATCATAACGAAAAGACTGTCTTTTTGTTCAATAACTTATTAAAGGAAAACCCGGTTGACACTTTAAAATTTTATCATCAGAACAAAGAGTTGTTTGCTGAATACTATGAAATTAACTCAATTGCTGAGAAAACGATCCGAAAAGAGCAAGCACTCCCTTCAGTTAGAGCCTACCTAGAGACTTTAACTGATGCATTAAAAGATCAAAAAGATCCTTTAGGCCTTATTGCCTTATTCAAAGAGAAAATTGCTGATACAGAAAAATATGCTGCCTTAATACTCTGGCTTATTCAGCGTAAAGTACCCAGCAATCAGATTATAGAGACTCATCTCTTACATGATTTCATGCGCTATAACCTTTATGATCTCAGTTCCCCTGATAGCGCTGTTAGCCATTTATACAGTCTATTAGAGGAATTTCCTGAGGCGCAAAATTTAGTCCAACAAGCAAAAAAAACCAGTTGTGGCGAACGTGGTTTCTGCAATTATGCTCTGGACGGCTCTTTAGTATTCGAAGAGGAAGAACTCGAATATGTGGAAGCTAAACCTGCTCTCTGTAAATTCTCTCCCACGGCCTTTAATTTTGGTTCCTTGTGCCAGTTATTTGATCAATCTTTTTTAATTGCAGCGATAAGTTGGGTTGCCCGCACTGAAAATACAGACTGGTTCATATTACTAAAAGGGCATTTAAATCAGCCTGGTGTCATCACAGAACAATTACCGATACTGATCAATCTCATTAGCAAAGCACAAGACCCAAAGCTAACTAAGACACTGGCCACGCTAATCGAAGATTCAACTGCCGAGCAATTAGTTTCTCTCCACCAAGGCGCTATTCTCCACCTGTTAAGTTACAAACCCTCCCTTGTTACTAAAATCAGTGGGATGAACATCGAAAATTATGTCGAGCAAATTATTTCTACTAATTCCAGTGATTTTGATACAACGATGCAGCTGCTCCAATTATTAAAGCTATTAATAATCAATAAACATGATGCGGCTAACTCGGTCTTTGAAAGGCTTATTGATTTTCTTCTTTCGCAACAGTCCAACCTCATCGAAGATGATGAGATTATACGGCAGCTAAAAAGGCATCCGGAATACATCCCTCGCCTTAGTTATCGTTGTAAAGTGTTGCATTCTCAACTTCAAGATTGCATAGAAGCAAACACCCAAAGTCAGTTAGATACTACTTGCTATAATTCCATTGAGGATGTTTGGTTCGACGTCAACAGAAAATTGAACCTCTTGCATATTCTCGATCCTCAATCGGATTCTGAAGTAATCGATAAGTATTCGTTATATGCCCTTATTGCGAAAGCCGCCTATAAAAGCCTTGGTCGGCATTTCGATCTTGATACATTTATTGAAGCCCTGTCACTACCAGAACCTGAACGCGGAGAAACAAGTATTCAAGAGCGCGTGCTTATTGAAATTTTGGCAGCAATTGAAGACGAAGATATAAAAGACAAAATAATCACCAAATTGCAGGGCGAACCTATCAATTGCATGGATTGGATGACCAAAGCCTATGGCGGCACATCGCTTTTTGTAAAAGCAGCTGAACATGGCAATAATATGCTTCTTAATTTGCTTGTAGACAACCGAGAACCCGATAAGGACAGCTATAATGATGCTGTTCATCTTTCAGCCGCAAACGGACACTGGTTAACAGTCTCCCACCTCTGTCGGCATTTTCCTGAGAAAGTTCGGAATTCTACAATCGCCAACACGCTCATTTTAGCTGCGCGGCATGGGAAGGTAGATATTGTAGAGCAACTTTGCGACACTGAAATGTATCCGCCACTGAGTGGTAAAGCTCACGCACAGCTATTAGAAACTGCCGTTGAAAACAACCAGTTAGCGGTTGTCGAATGTCTCTGTACTCTAACTTCACCTGTACCTAATAAAAACCTTATTGAAAAACTCTTTAACCTAGCCCTTAAACACAAGCATCTAACTATCCTCATTTATTTTTCTGAATTACCCCAAAACGCGCCCCATCAATTGCAAATCGATAAAGCATTTAGTCAAGCTGTGTTAAACAATGATGAAGATAGCCTCAAGTGTCTTGGAAATTTAAACACAGTTAAACCAGGGCATCTTGTGGTTGAGCGAAACTTTAAAAAAGCAGCCATGATGGGCCTTTTGAACATGATCGTCTGCCTCGGTAATTTGCCAGGTTATACATTGAATAAACCAGAAATCATCAATGGCGCCATACAAGAAGCCGCAACCTATGGCCATTTGCCTGTTGTAAAGCATTTGCTGAGCTCGATTAAAGATACTCGGACTCGACAAGATGCTTTGGTAAGTGCCTTATCGGCAGCTACAAAATCGGGAAAACTAGAAATCATCGGTTATCTTTGTAATCTATCAAGTTCCCAGCCAGTACAAAATGCTATTTTCCCTTTGTTGCTCTGGGCAATTAAATCGAAGAACTCGCCAATTGTGGAACTTTTTTGCAACTTAAAAACTAATAAGCCGCATCCAAGAGTTCTTACAAGACTTCTGCAAGAAGCCATTAAAAGCGGAGAATTAGACATAGTAAAAAGCATTTGCCAGGCTTTTTCCCCTATTCCTCAAAGAAATTTAGATCTGGCTATACCCATGGCAGTTCAATGGCGCCAACCTATTATTCTTTCGTACTTGTATGAATTATCAGAAAACAAACCAAAGCCTAAAATGATAAGATTTGCTCTCAATAAAGCAATCTCGACTAACCAAGAAAACGCAGCGATTTATTTGCGAAACAAGCTGTTGGAATTGCGATACCACACTGAAACCGAACAATCTGATCTTACTCACAATACAAGTCGGCAGCTCGAAAGTTTGGGGCTTTTCGGGAAAGAAAAATCTGGAAAAGCTGATCCTCTTTCAGAAAAAAGACTAACTTCGACCGCAGTATTTGCCTAATAATAGAAGGGGCTAATCACTTATCTATTCACGAGGATAAGCGCCCCATTTAATCCCAGCTTCCCCGCAAAGAAGTCTTAAGCATCTTGGCGGAGAGTTTTCGGTTTTTGCGATACCTAGTGCCTGGTAATAATCGGAAATAAGTATGCAAATACTTCCACTTTTCAAAATGAGCCCACATACGCCAAGGCACTTACGGATTGCGTGATACTTTTGGAGAATCCCAAGGCTCAATTACTGTTACAGCTCTTTTAATTTCCAGCGCTTGTGTAACCACAACCATTGCTCGGGATGAGCTAGAATAATTTGTTCTAAGGCTTGATTATAGCTTAGGGTATTACGATAAATGGATTCTTGGGCACTCGCATATTCTTGCCAAGGAATTGGTTCATAAAACTCGAGAACGTGCTTTCCGTTAGGCAATCGGTATCCTGCTGCCGGCACAACAGGTACCCCTGTGTGGCGGGCAAAGCTTGCTAAACTTCGATAAGTCCCCGCTTTTTTACCAAAAAATTCAGCAGCTATGCCATCCCGATTAGCGAGGGAGGCATGTTGATCTAAAACAAAAACCACAGCATGATTTTGCTCTAGAGCGTCGCAAACTTGCTGTAGGGAATTTTTCTTAGGAATAACATTAAGCCCAGCTTGGTAATAGCGTTTAAACAAGATTTTCTCAATGAACTTGTAACGCAGTGTGCGGCGAATAAAGTGGAATTGTCCTTGAAATTCTTTAAAATTCATAATTCCACCAATGGGTGCAAATTCCCAATTACCAAAATGGCCTGTAAGGATTAACACACCACGTTTTTCAGCAACAATGGCCAATAGCCGTTCGTAACCACGTACCTCCACTTGCTCGCGTAGTTTTTTTTCACTCATAAATCGAAGATGTATCGCTTCTTTGATCGAAGCGGCTAAGTGAGAATAAAATGCTTTTGCGAGGCGTGTTTTTTCTCCTTCGTTCAGCTGTGTACCAAAAACCTGCTCGATGTTTGCCTTTACGACAGCACGTCGATAAGGAAGGTAACGGTATAAAAACCGGCCTACTAAAGAAATGGGTAGATTAGCTATTTTATTCGATAAGTCAGTCACAAGCTTTAATCACCAAACAAGCATTCATACTTGCAAAACCACGATTAATTATCATTGCGGTTTTACTCGTCCCCAATTGCCTATGTTCGGCACTAATATTCAATCCCTCACACAGGGGCGCTGGCTTCACAAAATTCATTATCCCAGGAATGCAATTATCGCGAATTGCATGAGTTGCCATAACAGCATCCAAAATACCAGAAGCAGAAATGGTATGGCCATATGACCATTTTAAGGCAGTGACCGGAACCTTATTTCCAAAAACAGCCTGAATAGCCTGCGCTTCACTGTCATCGGATTTGTGGTTCCCATTCCCATGGGCAACAAGCAAACCGATTTCTGCAGGATTAATGGCTTGTTCTTCCAGCGTTCTTGATAGTAAATTGGCCAAATGTTGGCCTTCTGCCTCAATTGAAAATAAACCTGAAGCCTCGCTTGCGGCCATTCCGGCGACAATTTCACCGTAGCAAACTGCCGATCGTGCACGTGCACTCGTCTCAGTTTCCAAAACGAACGCTGCCGCACCATCAGCTATAATTGTCCCATCTCGCTCTATATCAAAAGGTTTCAAATGGCGGGGGCTGATAACTCCAATCTTTTCATAATAAAAGAGAGCTTGTGGCTCCAACACATCATAAGCCACAACTACAGCTCGCTCAGCTTGCCCATGCTTCAGCGCTTGGTAAGCTTCAAGAATAGCCTGCATACCCCCAATAGCATGATTAGTGATATTGTGATTCGGGCCTTTAAAGCTATAACTGATCCCGGTATAAGCTAACACGTTATTCGGTAAGATGCGTAATAACCACATTGGGTGTACTTCATCAAATAACTGCTGTGCAAAAGCTTGCATGTCATTGTCAGTTTTCGCGAGGAGTGGTAAAAAATCTTCTTGTTGAAAATACTTATTACCCGGTGAGCCAACATAGACCGCGGTTTGTTCGTTAAACTCTTCAGGATTTTCTAAGGTTTCTCGATAGCGTAGTAGTTCACTATGCTGTACAGCCTGCATCGCGGCATTAATCCCTAGTACATCTTGACGAGAAATAACTTTCATCAGTTTACGATCGGGCAACATTTTTGCTGGTTGAAAATGTTTAAGTTCCCCTCCTAGCCGATGAGTCCAAGAGGATAAATCCCATTGAGTTACCTCAGCGATACCGCTCTGACCAGCGAGTATTGCCTGCCATGTTTGCTCAGCATTCTCTCCGCAAGGTGTCAACGCACTCAGGCCAGTAATAAAAACTCGGTTGGAGTTCATCATTTAATCACTCCATCAAACTCAGGATGCTTAAATAGCAGGCAGCTATTTGATCCACCAAAACCAAAAGAATTCGATAGAACCACCCCTAACGATTTTTCACGGGGGCCATCGACTACATAATCTAGATCACACTCTGGATCAGGCGTGGTTAAATTTGCTGTTCTAGGAATTTGGGCATAGTGAATAGACAACACGGATATTACGGCTTCCAGCGCACCTGCAGCTGCGATGAGATGTCCTGTCTGGCTCTTAGTGGAACTAATCGGCAATCGCTGAGTATGAGTGCCAAACACCGCTTTTACAGCGTTGGTTTCGCTTAGATCATTCATCTTAGTCGATGTGCCATGAGCGTTAATATAATCAACATCACTCGGCTTGACGCCAGCATCTTTAAGCGCGCGTTCAATGGCTTGAATTGCTCCGTCGCCATTAGGATGCGAATCGGTAATGCGGTATGAACTTAGCGAATTACCTTCGCCTGCTAATTCAGCATAGATTCTCGCGCCTCGCGCTTTCGCTTTTGACCATTCTTCAAGAATTAAGAAGGCAGCACCCTCTCCTAAAACAAAACCATTGCGCGTTGCATCAAAGGGGCGGCTGGCTGTTTCTGGCGTTTCATTATAGGAAGACAATGCGCCAAGGAGGCAAAAGCTGGATACCCCCAGAGGATTAATCATTGAATCAAAACCACCTGCCAACATGAAATCAGCTTCACCACGACGGATAACTTGCATCGCCAAACCTAACGCTTGTCCCCCTGATGCACAAGCAGTATGGACAGAGGAAGCATAACCTTCGATTCCAAATTGTTGTATCAATAAGGATAACCCCGAGTTAGAGGTTGTCTTTCCGAAATCGACTAAGCTATAAAATTGACGAGTGCTGTCTTGAAGTCGTTTCCAATCCGGTTTTCCTTCTGCAGCACATGTTTTTTGAAATCGTTGCAAATAGGAAAACTCCGCTGTCATCATACCGCTACCTGTGACCACTCCCCAACGCGAAGCATCTTGTTTCGTTGGTTTTATCCCGGCATCAAGGAATGCTTGATGAGCTGCCTCCAAGGCATACTGGGTAAACTGCATGGAGAAACGGTTGTGCTTGCCTGCAATGGCAGCAGGATTAGGTTGAAACCCCTTAACTTCTGCCGCGATGTACGTTGGAAAAGCACTTGCATCGAAATGACTTATCTTTCCAATTCCGGACTTGCCTTCTAACAAATTGTACCAGGTAGACTGTACATCATTACCTAAAGGAGAAACGACGCCCAAGCCTGTCACTGCGACTCGTCTGTTTTTCATAATTATTAATTACCTTTTGCCGTCATCACCAGGTCTAAAACGCATACCCGTTTGCCATCCACTTCGCTGCGATAATGCAAAATTAGTTGCTGTTCACTTTGCTCTTTCACTTTAAGATGGGTAATTAGCACGCTCCCTGGCTGAACAAATTCATTCATTTTAATTTTACGTAATTCACTGACTTGATAGCATTGGCTAAAAGATGACCTGGCTACAAATTCACACGCCAAATTAAGTTTACACTCCAATAAAACAGTCATTGGTAGAACAGGATTATTGGGGAAATGATCATTGAAATAAGGGGCTGCTCGAGTGATACATTTTTCAGCAGTTAGACTTACACCCGGTTCAGAATCAAGTACGCGGTCAAACACCATCATTGAACCAGGCAAAACAACTTCAGCTGGAGCCAATCCTGAATTAGGTGTAAATACCTGGCGTTTGGGCCAATCACCAGGCCGATTTATTTCAGCAAATTGTCTCCGGACAATCTGTTCATCGATAAAATTAGCCATGGGTAACAATGGGCCTAAAGCGCCATCGATGGTGAACACTACCTCATCACCTACGTAAGCAATACTATGGTATTGTACGGCTCTCGAGTCGAGGGATTCGATAACAGACTCTAGTAATAAGGTTTCCCCCACATAAGCGGGACGGTGCAAGCGTGCGCTCGAGACAACTCCCGCCACAGGCCTTAATGTGAAATCATTAGTGTACATCACATTCCAAGCGGCCAGCTGACCTAACGTTTCGCCTACCAGGGAAGGAATGAAGCAAAGCTGTCCCTTCCCATCATGGCAAAGGTAGGTGTCATCGCGCGTGATGTGTTTTATCCCCCGGACAATTTCGCCAGGTGATAATTGCAATATTTGGTCAACAAATAAGAATCGCATTAGGCAACAGTTTCACAAGTTTTTTGTTCATTAGCAGCCGTAACAACCAGCTTGCAAAAGGTTTCCACAGTAAACAGCATTGGGATTTCACTCACTTTCATATTTGATTTGAAGTATTCCGCAGGAACTTCGCTCAGATAGTTTTTAAGTGCTTGTAACCCCTTCGCTGTCAATACACCGCCTTTTTCAAATTCGTCTTCCGCTAAATCACCTCGTGCATTTTTCTCTAATTGACCGCGCGGAATTTTGATACTAAATTCTTTTTCTAATTGGAAAACCAAATCAAGAAAATCAATGGACTCGGCACCCAAATCACCAATCAATCGGCTGTTCAAAGAGACTTCTTCTTCATCAATAACCAACACATCAGCGATAATTTCCCTTATTTTTGGGTAAACGCTATCTACATTCATGTTTATTTATCCTCAAAGCTGACCTAGTTCACAAAACTTCAGAGTATATCACAAAGTTTTAATAGGCAGCTATGGCCATCTTGCAAAAGTAAGGGGGAGCGTTTAAATCAATAGAACGGCAAATTAAAAGAGTGATTGTTGGATAAATCCATTGTATTTTTCATCTAAATGGAAATGAACACCTAAACCGATTAAACGTATTGCCTTTTGTTCCTTATAAATCTTATTAAATAAATCATAAAATGCCTGCAAATCGGCTTGATTATTTTTGATTTCAGCTGTCATTAATTGAAAATCATCAAACTTGATTTTAATGTACTGGTTTTTTATTAAAAAATCGCAAGCTAAATCGTTAATTCGTTTCAACAATTTTCTGTATAGGCCATCGATAATCTCCCTTGCTTGTGCTGAATCACTTATATCTTCACTCAACGTGATCTCAACACTTAGGGATTTACGTACTCGATTGGGTTGGACAGGGCGATCATCAATACCTCGACATTGATTATAAAGATGCTGTCCTAACTTACCAAAATGTTGGATTAATTCGCGTAAAGGAATTTCCAATAAATCAGCACATGTCATTATATTCATATTACGCAGTTTCGCAGCAGTGACTTTTCCTACACCAAAGAGTTCTGCTACAGGCAATTGATTCACAAATAACGTAACATCCTCAGGGCGAATCACAAATAGCCCATTAGGCTTTTTCCAAGCACTCGCTATTTTTGCTAAAAATTTGTTAGGCGCCACCCCCGCCGAAGCCGTTAATTCCTCAGCTTGCCAAATTTTCAAACGAATTGCCTCCGCTATCCATGTGGCACTTCCTCGGTATTGGGTACAATCGGTTACATCAAGAAACGCTTCATCTAATGATAACGGTTCAACTAAATCGGTAAACTCTTTAAAAATGGCATTAATCACTTGGGAGACTTGCCGGTATTTAGCCATATTAACCGGTAAGACCAAAAGATCGGGACAAAGACGCCTGGCTATGACTGTCGGCATTGCTGAGCGAACTCCATATTGTCGGGCAATGTAATTGCAGGTGCACAAAACACCCCGTCTATCCGAAGCGCCGCCAACAGCCACAGGTTTGTTAACCAAAGTGGGGTTATCACGAATTTCTATCGCGGCATAAAAACAATCCATATCAATATGGATAATCTTACGGACTTTGGCCATTGTGCTTGGTGAGCTTAAAGAATGTTGTTTGATTTTATCGATGAGCGTATTTCAAAACCAGGTCTAATGAAGAAGAAGGAGCTTCTTAGTGCACTAAAAAGCTCCCTATTTTATTCTACCCAGACGGTATATTTCTAACAAACTAAGCTAGTTGTTTCCTGCTCTACCGGCTTTTCTTCTTGCCGACTAACTTTTTCCTGCACCCCTTTCAGCTGGGAGAATATCATTTGTGGATTTAAAGTGGCTCCCGCACTGATATATTGAAAATTCGGGTGCCCTTCAAATTGTTGAATTGAATTTAAGAAAGAAATTAAAGTGGTTTCCGGATGGACTTCAAGTTTTGCTAAAGCGTACGCTAAGGTACCTGGATGATCAGGGCATTTGGAAGACATCGAAGGCACAAACAGAATTTGAGCCTTCTCAGGCCAGTCATTCTTAGTACTTATTACTCCAAAATGTGGTAACCGATGGCCAATTTGTTCAAGGATATAGTTTAAATGAGAATAATTAGTATGCGAAACTAACAAAATTTGGATATCCTTGTTTGCCTCTAGTAATGCTTGAAATTCAGCAATCCGCTTCAGTGATTCTTCATTAACCTCTGCCATGGAATTAAAAATTCTCTGAAAATCGGCAAAGCTAATTTCGGTTTTAAAATGCTGGTTTAGGTTTTCACAAAATTGTTCAAGAGTAATATCAGCCACCCTTAAGGGGTTTAGGTTGGCAATCATCCAGTTCCAAACCTTTTCACCTGTTATGTCCGGATTCCGACTAGCAAAATATTCAGTAAAACCTTCCTTCAATTTTTTAACATCAGAGGATATAAATTGACCTATGGAAAAAACAGCGATAATCATTTTTTGCCTCCCAACCCTTCAAAATGGTTGTATTGTAATAAAAAAATCCAACTTTGTCAGTTTCATAGCATCTTATCCCTCAATTCAAGTTCTTCCGTAAAGAAAATAAATTGTTGCAATTTTGACGATAGATGCTAAAGTTCGCCCTTTTAGGATGGAATATCCTTATGAACAGGGGTCTATGACGGTTTTAAAAATCTTAAAACTCCACGCGATTTTACTCTTATGTTTGCTTAGCCTGTTATCAAAGGCGTCAACCGCGGATATAGCCGACAAGATACAACAAAAATTCGACAGCAATCTCTTTAGACTAAAACCTATCATCCAATCGCATTATGCTGTACGTTTATACCGGATCACTGGAAAAAAAGAGTACTTGTATCCCATTATCAGCTTTCAATTTATTGAAAGCATGCAGCTTCACCAATTATTAAAAACCACACCAGATTCTATGCGTACTGTTTCTAATGCAAATACGATTAATCTGCCCTTAGAGAATAAAAATCTTTCAAAAACTAAAAATCGAAAAGCATTACTCGCTCAATTTCCAGAAATGGATAATCTACTTAAAATCTTACTCATTCTTGATCACGCACAACAATTAAATATTTTAAACTCGCCGTTATACCCTCATGCAAAAATTGCAATTCTTCAAATTAAGGAAAATCTTCGGCCTTTGAGTTCCTTCCTCTTAAGCCCCTCAGTAATAAAAACGTCTCCTGCTCAAGTGGCTAATTTTGTTTTCCTGCTTAATCGGCTTAAATTAATTGATCTTCGAAAAAAATACATCCATCGTTTTAAAACGATCTTTGCAGATAATAAAGATCCATATCTTTCCGACAAGGCGTTTGAAGATAAAATTTATGGCATGACGCATATTATTTTTGCTGCAAGCGATTACTACCAAAAACGCATAGCCTATAAACAATTTAAATGGATCTATCAGTATTTCGAGCAGCATATGGACCTCATTTTAAAGAGGACCAAACCGGATGTTGTTGCTGAAGTAGGATTAACTTTCTGTCTACTTGATAGCTTTCATCATTCTGCATTAATTACTAAGATTAAGCGCCATTTAACAAGTAAATATAATCCCCACCAGCAAATGATCCCAAATAAATCCGGAAGTAGGGATTTAAACTTAGCTGAACATCGAAATGTGCTGACGATAATGCTTTTTAAATGGCCATTATCACTTCATTTAGGACCCGATTTGGAGACGATGGCGGCAGATTTCATTAACACACTACAACAAGCCCAACCTCTGTAAGAGCATTGCAGCTACTTGCCCATATATATAGTAAAATCAGATTATAGACCCACTCATCTAAATGATTATATAAAATGAATACACTCTTTCACTTAGCTTTTCCAATTCATGATTTTGACCTAGCTAAACACTTTTATTTAGAGCTGTTAGGCTGTAACCTAGGTCGTGAATCAGAGCACGCTTTAATTATTCAACTAGGCAATCATCAAATTGTGGCACACAAAATCAATGAGCCGTTACCGATACAACAAGGCATTTATCCTCGTCATTTTGGTTTGATTTTTCTTGAAAAAACTGAATTTGAAGCGTTTGTAGAACGCCTAATTGATAAACAAGTGCAATTTGAAATTCCGTTAAAAACGCGCTTTCCTAACTCCAAGATTGAGCATCAATCTTTTTTTCTTAAAGACCCTAGCAACAATTTACTCGAATTTAAGTACTACACTTATCCGTCTGCGATTTTTGGAGAGCAAGAATTTAAGCGAATTGGCGAAAGCTAATTCATTATTCCAAATTGTCTTGCTATTTTGTTGACATCAGTCTCTCAAAAAATTTAGGTAGATAATAGCTGCCTCTATGTTTATGATAACTATAATGATAACGTCGAAAGGAAGTTTCCTTGCATCCGCATTGCAGTTATTTTGCCAACAGCGCACTTTTACCCACTGGCTGGGCTGACAATGTACTTATTGCGGTAGACAAAGCTGGGTACATCACTGACGTTTCCTGTAACCCCCCCCCCAACAATGCCATCCATTTTGAAGGCGCCATGCTACCAGGGATGCTGAATCTTCATTCCCATGCGTTCCAACGTGCAATGGCAGGACTCGCAGAGCGAGCAACCGCGGAAAAGGAGAGCTTTTGGACTTGGCGAGAAACCATGTACCGGTTTCTTGAAAAGCTTACCCCTGAAGATTTGCAAGCAATTGCAGCTCAGGTTTACATAGAGATGCTTAAAGCCGGATTTACAACTGTTGGCGAATTTCATTACATCCACCATCAACCAAACGGCACGCCTTATCAGGAGCGTTGCTTAACATCGCATCATATCATTTCTGCAGCCCAGGAAGTTGGCATTGCAATTACTCTTTTGCCTGTACTCTACAGTTACAGTGGATTTGGGGGGCAAAAACCCACGGTGAATCAAAAGCGGTTCATTAATAATGAAACGCAAATCCTCGATATTATTTCTTCGCTCGTGAAAGCGTATAAAGATGAACCCCAAGTCATCATTGGCTTAGCTCATCATTCGCTACGTGCCGTCACACCAGACATGTTGCAACATGCCACTGCTGCTATGAAACACATTGCGCCCCAAAGCCCTATTCATATTCACATCGCAGAACAAACAAAAGAGGTCACTGATTGCCTACAGTGGAGTGGGCAGCGCCCGGTAGAATGGTTATTGAATCATGTGGACATTAATTCACATTGGTGCCTTGTTCATGCCACACATATGACAGCGCATGAAACTCAACGCCTAGCGCATAGCGGTGCCGTTGCTGGTCTTTGTCCGATAACAGAGGCGAATCTTGGGGATGGTTTATTCAATTTGCCAGAGTATATTCGGGAAAAAGGCAAATGGGGAATTGGCACTGACAGCAACATCTCGGTGAGTATTGTTGATGAGCTTCGCATGCTTGAATATGGTCAGCGTCTGATCCATCACGAACGCGCCATTACAAAAACACCCACCGAACCTTCTGTGGGCACAGTGCTATATCAACAAGCCCTTCTTGGCGGAACCCGAGCATTAGGGCGCCCTGCAGGCAGTATCGAAATTGGCAACCGCGCCGATTTCATTATCCTCGACACCCAAAATCCTTCACTTTTATTTAAATCAAACAGCTTGATTTTAGATGCAATGATATTTGCCGGTAACGCTAATCCTGTCCGTCATGTTATTGCTGGAGGCCAGCATGTAGTAAAAAATTTCAGGCATATTGCAGAAGATGAGGTATTAAAAGCTTATACGAACACAATAAAAACTTATTTACACAGGTAAATTTAGATGGAATTATACAAATATATACCAGGAACCGTGCCTGTTATATTGAGCATCCCTCACACAGGCACTTATGTACCAAACGATCTATTGCAACGTTTTCGTGCACCTGCTAAACAACTTCCTGATACAGATTGGCATTTAGAGGCGCTTTATAGTTTCGCAAAGGAAATGGGCATTCATGTCTTAGTAGCGACTCACTCTCGCTATGTCATCGATCTTAACCGCCCGCCTACTGGGCAATCACTCTATCCAGGGAAATTCACTACAGCTTTATGCCCAACAACTTTATTTGACGGCAATCCCATTTACCAAAAGGGGATGGAGCCAACTGAAGAGGAAATACAAAATCGCATCACTAGGTATTGGCTTCCTTATCATAATAAACTGCGATCCCTAATTCATGAGTTGAAAACTAAGGGCCGTGTTATCCTATTTGACGCTCATTCAATCCGTTCACAAGTTCCCACATTATTTGAAGGCATCCTACCCAGCATTAATCTGGGTACGGCAGATGGCCAATCAGCCAATAAAGCCTTGGTTGATAAAGTGGCTGCTTATTGCCAAAATACGGCTTATTCCACTGCCCTTAATGGACGCTTTAAAGGCGGATACATTACGCGGCATTATGGTAATCCTGTTGAAAACATCGAGGCAATCCAATTGGAATTTACTCAGCTTAATTACATGGCTGAATCTTTTCCTTTTACTTATGACATTGAAAAAGCAAAAGCATGCCAAATCATGCTCTCAGAATTGTTGTCGTTATTAATTGCTGAAATTCAAAAATAATCAAAATCAACTCTTGAGCAACTGTCTTGATCCAAACTCAAGACAATTGCTACGTTTTCATCCCACTCGGCTATAACCTGCATCAACAAATAAGGTATGCGCGTTGATCATTTCTGCTTCGGGTAAACACAATAAATAAACGGCGTTGGCTACATCTTGTGTTGATAATGGGCGAGCTGCGAGGGAATGCCCCTGGTACTCATCGAGTAATTGCTCTCGATTAGGAAAGTGTTTTAAAGCATCCGTGTCCACAACCCCAGCAGAGACCGTGTTGACTGTTATACCGTACTCTGCCAATTCAAGGCTCAACGAACGCACTAAAGCTTCTAATGCTGCTTTTGAAGCACCGATAAAACCATAGTTAGGAATCGCTCTATGTGCGCCTAAGCTCGATAACGCGATCACTCGTCCGCCCCGATTCATCAGTGTTAATCCTTCGGAAACTAAATGATTTAATGCCAAAGCATTTGTTTCCATACACCAGCGCCAGTGTTTAGTCGACATTTTTAAGGCTGGTTTTAATACCCCGCTGGCAGCATTACTAATTAGAAAATCTAAATGGTTAAAATGTTCGCGAAAGACTCCATACATTTCTTTAACCGATTGCTGATCAGCAACATTAGCTTGAATTGCCACCGCTTTGCTGCCTAATCTTTGTATTTCATCTATCAATGCTTGCGCTTCATCAGAACTGTTGTAATAAACAATGGCTATATCAGCTCCACATTGCGCGAATTTGAGTGCCGTTGCCTTTCCGATTCCACGCGCCCCGCCAGTAATCAGGGCAACTTTATTAGCAAACTGCGAAGCCATGCAATTATCCTCTCGATTAAAAATGCCTCAAACTACAGTGAATTGTGGACTCTGTCAATTAACTTGCTGATCAAGTGTCAAACTCTAAATTAATAGAATCAACGCCCTGGCTATAAACTAAATCGCTTCGCTTTGTAGTAAGAACTATCATGAAAAATGCATATATCCTTGTATCAAAGCTACTAACTTTGTACCATTTGCAAACCGTACAAAGACATAACACTGTTGATGAAGCATCCTTGGTTAAATAGCGTCTTGCCGATCGCTGCCATTTTCTCCTTCCGTATGCTGGGATTATTCATGTTAATCCCTGTATTTACTGTTTTTGCAACTCATCTTCAGGGAGCAACACCTACTCTTATTGGCTTAGCCTTAGGAAGTTATGGTCTAAGCCAAGGTATTTTGCAGATGCCCATGGGTATACTGTCCGATCGCTTTGGCAGAAAACCAATACTAACTATAGGTTTACTCTTTTTTATTTTTGGCAGCTTAATCGGCGCATTGAGTCACTCTATTTATACGATGATTCTTGCACGAACATTACAAGGAATGGGAGCTATCGGCAGTGTCTTAATTGCATTGCTTGCTGATCTTACCCCCGATGAGCAGCGCACGAAAGCCATGGCAGTAATTGGTATGACTATTGGCTTATCTTTTAGCCTAGCCATGGTAGTTAGCCCAGCACTGACAAGCCATTACGGTTTAGCTGGTATTTTTTATTTAACCACTGCCTTAGCTCTACTCGGCCTTTTTTTTGTGCATGCAGTAATCCCTACTCCACAAAAAGAGTGTTTTCACATTGATAGTGAAGTTAAATCTTCTCTTTTTATAACCGTTATTCTTAATAAACACCTACAGCGTTTAAACTTCGGCATTTTCTTCCAGCACTTTATTTTAACCGCCACATTCTATGTGATCCCTATGCTCTTGCAGCAACAAATTAAGCAAGGAAATCTAACCGAGCAATGGTATTTTTACCTTCCACTAATGCTTTTCTCTTTCCTGCTAATGTTGCCGTTTATTCTTTTAGCAGAAAAAAAACAGCAGATGAAATTGATTTTTATATTGTCTGTTTTAATAACTAGCCTTGCCCAACTATCCCTCGTCTTAGCTAATCAATATTGGTTATTATTTTGTGGTTTGATGTTTTTGTATTTCGTTGCATTTAATGTTCTCGAAGCGATCCTTCCCTCTCTTGTTTCAAAACAAGCCGGACCAACTACAAAAGGCACTGCCATGGGGGTTTATTCCAGTAGTCAATTTTTAGGCATCTTTATGGGTGGCTTAACAGCAGGCTTGTTATATCAATATACCGGAAACAGGGGTGTCTTCTTATGTAATGCGGTAATTAGTCTAATATGGCTTGTCATTGCTTTCTTTATGAAACCCGAGGCTTACCTCTCCACTTTAATTTTAAGCTACCCTTCGGCAATAAAAAATGAAACAGCTTTAATCAAACAATTAAAAGCCCTAGTTGGAATCAAAGATGTTTTTATTGCCGAAGAAGAAAAGGTCATTTATGTACGAATCGATAAAGCTAATTATCAACCTGGTAGTGCTGAACAAATTTTACAAGAAACCGATCAATCTACTTAGGTTGTACTAACCTTACGAAATTACTGTTGGATTAAGGTCAAGATATAGAATTGTCACCCCACCCTCGTTATAATCCTGCTCTAACTTTCGCACGCAGGAGAATAAAAATGGCTCGTGGGATCAATAAAGTTATCTTGGTAGGAAATGTCGGCGTTGACCCAGATGTAAGATATATGCCGAATGGCAACGCGGTAACCACCTTATCAGTAGCTACTAGTGAAACATGGAAGGATAAGCAAACTGGAGAAAAACAAGAGCGTACTGAATGGCATCGTGTGGTCTGTTTCAATCGGTTAGGCGAAATTGCCGGCGAATACATCCGCAAAGGTTCAAAATTGTATGTTGAAGGCAGTCTGCGTACTCGTAAATGGCAAGATCAACAGGGGCAAGATCGTTATACAACTGAAATTGTTGCGTCTGATATCCAAATGCTGGACAGCAAAACTGGTGGTTCCGTTAATTATGAAGATATGCCTTCTTCACCTCAAACACAACACCAACCAAATTCCCGTAAACCACAAGCAGCTCTTTCACCACAAGACGCTTTTGATGAATTGGATGATGATATTCCGTTTTAATGTCCCCAAGTGGTTATTTCCGACTAACGCATTATCGATAAGCAGCAACTGCCATGTTAAGTCAGTTGCTATAATCTACTTTTTGAACCATCTTGATAGGCTAAAAAGGCTTTTCCATGACGTGGGATGACAGTATCCTTGGGAAAAGCTTTTCTAATCAGACCCACATCAGTTTTCTGGCCTAGCCATTCAACTGCAGTTACCCTTGTTGAAGCAAAACCAGTATGCGTATTGCTTAAGTGGATAGAAAAAGCCTTACCGTAAGTAGAAGGCAACTTTTTTTGAATTAGACTAACGGCTTCAGTAATCGTTGGCGGAAGCGCAAAAACCAAGATGGTATCCCCTATGGGAGCCTCATCCGCCCGGATAAATATTGCGATGCTTTCTTGATTAAATTTTTTTGCTAAATACTTGGACAAAGCAAAAATCATCTTCTCGCCCAACATATGGCCAGAAAAAAGCACACCATTATCTGCTGTTACTGCTTGTGTATTTCTCATTTGATACACACCAAGAATAGTTTTAAATTTACCTTGTTCAACTTGATTTTTTTGTAAGACATCGATAATTCCATTTTTCAATTTTTCTTGTAGGGAGCTGGTTAATCGAGTGTAAGCCTCTCTCATTTGCATTTTGGCAGTGTTATTGGAAATAAAAAGCTTAAATGACAGATTGTCTTGAGCATAAGAAATTGTCGTCAAAAGCAAAAGAAATGAACTAATTAAGGAGGATATCGAGCGCGCAGAAAAACGTATCATGATTTAAAGAAGCACGTGAGAGTCACTATATTTTATGTTGCGTCATTGAATAAGCGAATAAAAAAATTCCCGCTTAGGCGGGAATAATAAGAAATAAAGCTTGTAAACGTCGAGAAGAGAAGCACATGTAGATTAACCACCTTACTAAAGAGCGATAAACTCTATTATAGCTACTCTTCGGCAGAATTCTCCTCTGCCACCGGCCTATCTACAAGTTCAATAATTGCCATCGGGGCATTATCACCAGCGCGATAGCCACATTTTAAAACTCTGACATATCCACCTGGACGCTCATTGTAACGAGGGCCTAAAACAGTAAACAATTTGCCCACGGCACTTTTTGAGCGCAATCTGTCGAACACGTATCGTCGTGAAGCAACTGAATCAGATTTGCTGACGGTGATCAAAGGCTCAATATAACGACGTAGCTCTTTCGCTTTGGGTAGAGTTGTTTTGATCAACTCGTGCTCAATGAGGGAAGAGCACATGTTTGAAAACATTGCCTTGCGATGGCTGCTTGTACGGCTCAATTTTCGGCCGGTATTACGATGACGCATGATTAAAACTCCTAATATTACTCGCCAAGATTAGCTGGCGGCCAATTCTCAAGCTTCATCCCCAAAGACAAAGAACGTGAAGCCAATACATCTTTGATCTCGGTTAATGATTTTTTACCTAAATTTGGTGTCTTTAACAATTCGTTTTCTGTTTTTTGAACTAAATCGCCGATATAGTAAATATTTTCGGCTTTCAAACAATTTGCTGAACGAACGGTTAGTTCTAAATCATCTACAGGCCTCAATAGAATAGGATCGAAATCGACTCGTTCTTTATTATCGGTACGAGATTCTTCAAACTTCATGTCAACAAACGCATGCAATTGGCGCTGAAGAATAGAAGCAGAGATACGAATTGCTTCCTCTGGATCTAAGGTTCCGTTTGTCTGTAAATCAATAGTAAGCTTATCTAGGTCAGTACGATTTTCAACGCGAGCACTATCAACAAAATAAGCAACCTTTTTCACAGGTGAAAAAGTATTATCAATTTTTAATTTGCCAACTGACTTATACTCTATCTCATCTTCATAGGAACGGATAAACGAATCTGTTGAATGAAAGCCAACTCCTCGTTCAACTTTTAAAGTCATGTTTAACTTTCCGTTTTCATTGAGAGTTGCAATAACCAGTTCAGGATTAACAATTTCCTGGCCATGAGTCAACTGAATATCACCAGCAGTGACTTGGCAAGGCCCCTCTTTACTCAGGGTTAGAATTGCCTCCCGACCAGTAGTTAATTTAATGGCAACTTGCTTGAGGTTTAAGAGAATATCAACAACATCCTCCTGTACACCTTCGATAGTGCTGTACTCATGCAGAACACCATCAATTGCTACTTCTGTAATAGCACAACCCGGCATAGACGACAAAAGTATTCGTCTCAATGCATTGCCGAGAGTGTGACCATAACCGCGCTCTAATGGTTCAAGAACAATACGCGAGTGATATGGTGACTCAGAATGTACTTTGAGTACAGACGGGGTAAGCATTTCATTTATTTCAGTATACATTCGGCTATTTCTCCGAGCTTACTTAGAGTAAAGTTCTACAACTAAATTGACGTTATATAAAGCTGATAAGTCATTTAGTGTTGGCACAGATGTAAAGGTGCCCTTTAAAGAACTTGAATCAACGGTTAACCAATCACAGGGGGCGCGCTGTTCTGAAAGAGCTATTGCAGCTTGAACTCTACCTTGCCCCTTTGCCCTTTGACGAACAGAAATAACATCGCCAGGTTTAACTAAAAAAGAAGGTATATTAACTACTTGATCATTAACCAGAATAGCTTTGTGAACGACCAATTGTCTAGCCTCAGCACGTGTACAAGCAAATCCCATTCGGTAGACAACATTATCAAGCCGTTTTTCAAGTAGAATCATCAAATTCTCACCTGTAGAACCCTTTTGCCTTGCAGCTTTTTTATAGTAATTGCTAAATTGCTTTTCCAAGACGCCGTAAAGTCTTCGAATTTTCTGCTTTTCACGCAATTGAATACCATAATCGCTCAATCGTGGGCGCTTATCGCCATGTTGACCAGGTTGTTTTTCAGCCTTACATTTAGATTTATAATCACGCACGCCACTTTTTAAATAGAGGTCCGTAGCTTCTCTGCGCGATAATTTACATTTTGGACCAAGGTATCTAGCCATTAATAAACTCCTGAATCTTATACACGACGTTTTTTAGGTGGCTTACAACCATTGTGAGGTATGCCAGTCACATCGGTTATTTCAACAATCTTAAAATCCTGTGATATCAATTCGCGAATGGAAGATTCGCGTCCTGGTCCAGGACCATGCACAAAAACAGCAACTGATTTCATACCATACTCTTTAGCCACTGCTGATGCTCTTTCGGTAGCAATTTGCGCGGCATAAGGTGTGCTCTTTCGAGATCCACGGAATCCTGAACCACCTGCAGTTGCCCAGCAAAGTGCGTTACCCTGACGATCTGTAAAGGTCACAATAGTATTGTTAAACGATGCGTGTACGTGAACAATCCCATCTGAGACAACACGTTTTACCTTCTTTCTTGTTTTTTGCTGCTTTGACTTAGATATAGCCATCTCAATTTCCTACATATAAATTAGTTACTACCTTTGCGTCGACCTTTACGAGTACGGGCATTGGTTTTCGTACGTTGTCCTCTCAGTGGCAACCCACGACGATGTCTAAGACCGCGATAACAGCCAAGATCCATCAATCGCTTTATATTCATTGTAACTACGCGGCGCAGATCACCCTCAACTGTCATTTTAGCAATTTCTGTCCTTAAAGATTCCAACTGTTCTTCAGATAGCTGGGAAACTTTAGTTGACGGGTCTATGCCAACTGTTTTGCATAGATTTATGGAAGTTGTCTTACCAATTCCATAAATAGACGTTAATGCAATCACGATATGTTTGTGATCCGGTATGTTAACACCTGCAATACGAGCCATTAATTTCTCCGAACGTTATTTTGTTCTGTCACAAAGGGACAGAAGAATACTATTATAATGAACCAAAATCAAGCAAGGTTTAACCTTGCTTTTGTTTATGCCGTGCATCCTTACATATAACGCGGATAATACCGTTGCGATTAATAATTTTGCAGTTTCGACAAAGTCGCTTTACTGATGCTCTAACTTTCATTAATAACTCCAATACTAATCATAAAAGACCAGGCAGTTTAGTTCCTTTGAAATTGGCTTTTTTCATCAATGAATCATACTGCTGAGTCATGAGATGGGCTTGCACTTGTGCTACAAAATCCATAATCACAACTACTATGATTAGCAGTGAAGTTCCGCCAAAATAAAAAGGCACGTGCCAGGTATACATCAAAATTTGTGGCAACAAGCAAACTAATACGAGATAGATTGCACCAACCAAAGTCAAACGAGTCATAACCGAATCAATATATCGGGTAGTCTGTTCGCCGGGTCTAATCCCAGGTATATACGCACCAGATTTTTTCAAGTTATCCGCAGTATCCTTTGGATTAAATACTAATGCTGCATAAAAGAATGCAAAAAACAAAATGGCTGCAGCATAAACGATGAGATAAAGAGGTTGTCCCGGGGACAAGGCCATTCCAATATCTGCAAGCCAATCCATTCCCTTTCCTCTGCCAAAGAACTGAGCTAAAGTTGCCGGCAATAAAATTATGCTGGAAGCAAAAATAGGTGGAATTACTCCAGACATATTTATTTTCAGGGGTAAATGACTTGTTTGTGCTGCATAAACCTTACGCCCGTGAGTTCGTTGCGCATAATTAACTCTTATACGCCGTTGCGCTCTTTCCATAAAGACTACGAACCCAGTTACAACAACAACGATTACAGCAATTAATATTAAGGTTAGGGCCTGCATCTGACCTTCCCTTACTTGTTGTAGCACCGAAGCAATTGCATTCGGCATACTGGACACGATTCCAGAGAAAATAATTAATGAGATTCCGTTGCCTACTCCCTTCTCAGTAATTTGTTCTCCAAGCCACATGAGAAACATTGTTCCAGTAACTAAGGTAACAACTGCAGTAAAATAGAAAAACACATCAGCATGCAGTGCAATTTGTTGGCCAGCCAACCACCTTGCCATACCAAGTGACTGGAATATTGCTAAAACAAGTGTTAAATAGCGTGTATACTGATTTATTTTTCGTCTGCCCGACTCGCCTTCCTTTTTCAGTTGTTCAAGCTTTGGCGATACAACAGAAAACAATTGAATGATGATAGACGCAGAAATATAAGGCATTATTCCGATGGCAAAAACAGTTACCCGTGACAATGCACCACCAGAAAACATATTAAATAAACCAAAAATTGTATTTTGTTGTTCACCAAAAAAATTAGCTAATTTTTGTGGGTCAAGTCCAGGCACTGGAATGTGTGCACCTAACCTATAAATTAATATTCCTAGAACAACAAACAGTAATCTTGATTTAAGCTCAGCCAATCCACTTTTAGATTGGCCGGATAATTGCCTTTGGTTATTCATAGTCACTCTTCAATGCTACCGCCAGCTTTCTCAATTGCAGAGCGCGCACCCTTAGTGACGCGAATGCCTTTAAGTTTAACTGGTACGTTAATTTCACCGGAAAGAATGACCTTGACTTCACGTATCGCATTATTTACTAATCCTGAAGCTTTTAACACTTCTAGATCAATCGATTCTGCTTGTAGGCCAGACAATTCATCTAACGTAATTTGGTCAATCGTTCTACCGACTCGAGATTTAAATCCCATTTTTGGTAAACGGCGCTGTATAGGCATTTGACCGCCCTCAAAATTGATTTTGTGGAAGCCACCAGCGCGAGCCTTTTGACCTTTATGTCCTTTACCAGATGTTTTACCTAGACCAGAACCAATACCTCTACCAAGGCGTTTTTTACTTTGTCTAGATCCTGGGTCTGGAGATAGCGTATTTAAATTCATTTTGCGCACTCCTCAACTTGTACCATATAGTAAATTGAATTGACCAATCCTCTAATAGCAGGGTTATCTTGATGAACAACACTTGAATTCAACTTACCTAAACCAAGTTGTTTTGCAATTTGGACATGCTTAGGCTTTCGGCCAATTGTACTTTTCACCAAAGTAATTTTTAATTTTTTACTCATTGCTAATCCGCCATTATTTCTTCAACTGATTTGCCGCGCTTTGCAGCTACATAATCAGGAGTACCAATATTAGTCAGTGCTCCAATTGTGGCGCGAACAATATTGCTTGGGTTTGTAGATCCAATACTCTTAGCAAGAATATTTTGCACACCGAGCACTTCTAATACTGCACGCATTGCACCACCAGCAATAATACCAGTACCTTCACTGGCTGGTTTCATAAATACTTTTGATGCCCCATAAGACCAGGTAATCTCGTGATGGATTGTTTTGCCAGCTAAAGGGATGTAAGTCATATTTTTTCTGGCTTGCTCCATTGCTTTTTGTATGGCAATTGGGACTTCACGTGCCTTGCCTCGGCCGTAGCCAACCTTTCCTTTGCCATCACCGATAACCACTAATACCGCAAAACCAAAAACTCGACCACCTTTAACGACTTTAGCTGTACGGGTTACAGATACAAGCTTTTCTTGGTAACCTTCAGTTTTTGTAGATTCATCAAATGCCATAACCGTTCCTTAAAAATTCAGCCCAGCTTCACGTGCCCCAGTAGCTAGAGCTTTTACTCGGCCGTGGTATTTATATCCCGCACGATCAAAAGATACGTCAATAATATCCTTGGCCTTAGCTCTTTCTCCAAGTAATTTACCGACTTGTTGAGCCTGCTCAACTTTTGTTTTTGCTAGGGAAGATCTGAGCTCTTTATCAAGAGTAGATGAAGCAACAATAACAATATCACCTCTTTCTCCACGAACAACAATTTGAGAGTAGATATGTTCACTGCTTCTGTGTACAACTAGCCTCGGTCTAGTTGAATGACGCAGGATAGCTTTAGCTTTTAAACCACGTCGAATTCGGGCATTACGTTTATTCATGATTTACACCTTATTTCTTTTTGGCTTCTTTACGAGCAATTACTTCGCCTGCATACTTGATCCCCTTACCCTTATATGGTTCAGGCGGTCTAAAAGCACGGATCTCAGAAGCAACTTGGCCTAAAAGCTGTTTATCAATACCTCGGATTATAATTGTCGTATTGTTTGGTGTTTCTACAGTCACACCCTGAGGCAATCGATATTCAATAGGGTGTGAATAACCTAGTGATAAGGTTACAGCCTTATTGCCTGCTTGGGCACGATAACCAACGCCAACTAATTCTAAAGTCAGTTCAAAACCATTGGTCACGCCCTTCACCATATTATTAACTAAGGCACGTACAGTTCCTGCTTGCGCCCAAGCATTTGGATCATTAGAAGCTGGTTTAAAGAGAATTTTGTTATTATCTTCTTTACACTTACTAATCTCTACATGCTTATTGTAAGACTGAACCAAAGAGCCTTTTGGTCCCTTCACTGTTAAAGTATCTTTTCCTACAGTCAGCTCAACATTGGCTGGCAAGTGTATTGGGGCTTTTGCTACTCTAGACATTTTATTCCTCTTAAGTATTAGGCCACTTCGCAAAGAACTTCGCCACCAAGACCATTTCGTTTTGCGGCTATATGCGTCATTACACCTTTTGAGGTTGATACTATAGCTACGCCAAAGCCTGGAACTGGAGTAAGTTCTTTTGATGATTTATATACTCTTAAACCAGGACGGCTTATACGCAAAATTCGATCGATTACGGGTTTGCCATGGTAATACTTTAAATGTATTGTAATTGATTTAAGATTATTCTCTGAAGACTCCACATCATAGTCTGATATATAGCCTTCTTCTTTTAGCACCCTTGCAATTTCCTCTTTTAGTTTGGATGAGTTAAGGGTAACAGTTCGATGTTTAGCTTGCTGACCGTTGCGGATTCTCGTCAACATATCAGCTACAGGATCATGCATACTCACAGTATTCTCCGTAGAATAAAATTTACCAGCTGGATTTACGACCGCCTGTGACATTACCTGTCATCAGTTGCTGTCTTAGGCAAATCCTGCAAAGTCCAAATTTACGATAAACGGCATGCGGGCGACCACATTGTTGACAGCGTGTACAATGGCGCACAGGGTTTGAGTTTAAAGGCAGCTTAGCTAATTTGGCTTGGGCTTCCATAATTACATCAAAGTCCTGGGACGACTTAATCAAAGCTTTTAATTCATTTCTTCGCTCTTTATACTTCGCGACCAATTTTGTGCGCTTACGTTCACGAGCGATCATCGATTTTTTAGCCACAATATTTTACCCTTCTAGTGTTTATCTCTGTCTTTCAAAGGCAGATTAAATGCCTCTAGCAAAGCTTTTGCTTCCTCGTTTGTCTTTGCACTTGTCGTTATACAAATATCCAAGCCTCGAATTCCATCAGTTTTATCAAAATCGATTTCTGGAAAAACGAGTTGCTCATGGATACCCATACTATAATTTCCGGTACCATCAAATGACTTAGGACTAAGTCCACGAAAATCTCGAACTCGAGGCAAAGCAATAGTTATAAGCCTGTCTAAGAATTCATACATACGTTCGCGTCTTAAAGTCACTTTACACCCAATTGGCCAGCCCTCACGAATTTTGAAGCCTGCAATTGATTTCTTTGCTTTAGTAACAACGGGCTTTTGGCCTGATATCAACGTCATATCCTCAAGAGCATGATTCATGACCTTTTTATCACCTACAGCCTCACCAACACCCATGTTCAAAGTGATTTTTAGAATTTTGGGTACTTCCATAACACTCTTGTAGCCGAATTTCTTCATCATCATGTCGACTACTTCTTTTTTGTAAAACTCTTTAAGTCTTGCCATTTCCGTCACCTAATTAGACAAAGTCAATGACTTCATTATTTGATTTAAAGTATCTAACCTTGTGCTTTTTACCGTCTTTCTCAAGAAATTTAAATCCAACTCTATCCGCCTTTTTGGATACCGGATTGTAAATAGCAATGTTAGAAGCATCTAGTGGAGCTTCTCGTGTGATGATTCCACCTCTTTGGTCAAGTTGCGGATTAGGTTTCACATGCTTCTTGATAAGATTTGCACCTTCAACAACAACTCTTTTACCTAAAACACGTGTTACTTTACCAACATGGCCTTTGCTTTTACCGGCGATGACAACGACGGTATCACCTGATCTTATGCGCTTCATAACTAATCCTTCTCACAATACTTCAGCTGCCAGAGAAATGATTTTCATAAACCGCTCTCTTAGCTCACGAGTTACTGGCCCAAAAATACGCGTACCAATAGGTTCGTTTTGGTTGTTCAAAAGCACAGCAGCATTACCATCAAAGCGGATGAGAGACCCGTCATCTCGACGTACGCCCTGGCTTGTTCTAACCACTACAGCCTTCATTACAGCGCCTTTTTTTACTTTGCTACGTGGTATCGCATCCTTAATGCTTACTTTGATAACATCACCAACGCGGGCATAACGTCTATGCGACCCGCCAAGTACCTTGATACACATCACTTTGCGTGCTCCGCTGTTATCTGCAACATCGAGCACTGTCTGCATTTGTATCATTCTATTCTCCAGCTCTAAATTCGACCAGAAAAAGGCTGCTGATTATATCAGCCCTCTCGGAATTTTAAAAGTAATCATTTAGGAATCTTAGGAAATCACTTCAACTAAAACCCAGCTTTTCATTTTCGAGATCGGTCGAGATTCACGTATCTTAACGATATTCCCAATTTTACAAACTTGATTCTCATCATGAGCTTGAAGCTTGGTTTTACGCTTCAAGATCTTTCCATATTTTGGATGCCTAACAGTGCGCTCAACCATGACGACGATAGTTTTTTGCATTTTATCACTGACCACTTTACCTACAAGTGTTCTACCGTTTGTTTCGCTGCTATTAGTCATCGCTCTTTCCTACCTTCTCAGACATAATTGTTTTAACTTGAGCAATAGCTTTCCTAACTTGAGCAACTTGATGTGTTTTATCAAGAGTGCCATTTGCCTTCTTCATTCGTAAATTGAATTGCTTTTTTCGCAGCGAGAGTAACTCTTCATCCAGTTGCTGATGAGTAAAGCTTCTTAACTCTTTAACATAATCATTCATCACATCACCTTGCGCTCTTCAAACATAACCTTGAAAGGTAACTTTGCCTTAGCAAGATTAAATGCTTCCATTGCTAATTCTCTGGTAACGCCTTCCATTTCAAACAATACCTTTCCTGGTTGGATTTGTGCAACCCAGTATTCAACGCTACCCTTACCTTTACCTTGTCGAACTTCGAGAGGTTTTTGTGTTATCGGTTTATCAGGGAAAACTCTGATCCAGATCTTTCCGCCTCTCTTAATATGTCTTGTCATTGCCCGTCTTGCTGCTTCAATTTGACGAGCTGTCAGTCGACCTCTTTCGAGGGCTTTCATACCAAATTCACCGAAACAAACTGTAGATCCTTTTTGGGCTAAACCACGGTTTCGCCCTTTCATTTGTTTACGGTATTTCGTACGTTTTGGCTGTAACATGATTTAATTCCTCACTTACTTACCGCTTTCAACATTGCGGTTCTTCTGCGGAAGGACTTCACCTTTGAAAATCCAGACTTTGACTCCTATGATTCCATAGGTGGTTTTTGCTTCAGCAGTACCATAATCAACATCCGCACGGAAAGTATGCAAAGGAACTCTTCCTTCTCGGTACCATTCGCTTCGAGCGATTTCTGCACCGCCTAAACGTCCACTCACGCAAATTTTAATTCCTTTAGCACCAGCTTTCATCGCTGATGTAACTGCTCGTTTCATTGCACGACGGAACATGACGCGCTGTTCTAACTGTTGTGCAATACCTTCAGCTACTAAAGTGGAATCTAACTCAGGTTTACGCACTTCTTCGATATTTAAATGCACTGGCACACCGAGCTTTTCGGCAATCTCTGCTCTTAGAGCCTCTATACCGCCACCTTTTTTGCCAATAATAACTCCAGGACGTGCAGTGTGAATTGTAACTACAGCATTATTTGCTGGTCTTTCAATTCTGATCTTGCTTACCGCAGCAGCCATAAGTTTTTTCTTTAGCATTTTTCGCAGATTGATATCCTGATTCAATAGCTGCCCGTAATTTTTACTGGCATACCATTTTGAATTCCAATCTTGTGTTATACCTAATCGTATACCTATTGGGTTAACTTTTTGTCCCATTGCTATTCCTCGTCAGACACTGTAATTGTGATGTGGCAAGTGCGTTTACATATACGATTTGCACGTCCTTTAGCTCTAGGACTAATTCTTTTTAAAGTTGCTGCCTCATCAACACAAACCACACCAACCTTTAATTCATCGATATCGGCGCCATTGTTGTTTTCTGCATTCGCAATAGCAGACTCTAAAACCTTCAACATTAATTGCGCGCCCTTTTTAGGGGTAAATTTCAGAACATCGATTGCTCTAGAAACATCCATCTTACGAATCATATCGGCAACTAATCTACCCTTTTGGGCAGACAGTGGTGCATTTCTTAATTTTGCTGTAACTTCCATCATTGCCCCTCTTACTTACCTTTGGCTTTTCTGTCTCCAGAATGGCCTTTGAATGTACGAGTCATGGCAAACTCGCCCAGTTTATGGCCAACCATATTATCAGTGATATAAACTGGAACATGATCTTTGCCATTGTGAACTGCAATTGTGAGATCGATCATCTCTGGAACAATTGTTGAGCGCCTGGACCAGGTTTTAATTGGTTTCTTTGACTTAGATTCAATCGCCGTTTCGACTTTCTTTAATAAGTGATGGTCGACGAAAGGACCCTTTCTAATAGAACGTGCCACCTTGATATCCTCTTAGCTAATTACTTTTTCTTACGACTTCTGACAATAAAACGATCAGTACGTTTGTTACTTCTAGTTTTATACCCTTTTGTTGGTATGCCCCAAGGAGTAACAGGATGACGTCCACCTGAAGTTCGCCCTTCACCACCACCGTGTGGATGGTCTACTGGGTTCATGGCTACACCACGAACTGTAGGTCTAATACCTCGCCAACGTTTAGCACCAGCCTTTCCAAGAGCACGCAGGCTGTGTTCACTATTACTTACTTCGCCAATAACCGCCCTACATGCAGTTAATACTTTACGCATTTCACCAGAGCGTAATTTTAATGTTGCATAAATACCTTCTTTAGCAACAATTTGGCCGCTACAACCAGCACTTCTTAAAAGTTGTGCACCTTTGCCTGGCTTCATTTCAACGCAGTGGATTGTAGTTCCAACTGGTATATTACGCAAAGGAAGACAATTCCCAACACTTATTGGAGAATCTTCGCCACTTACTACTGTATCACCAGCAGTTAAACCAGAAGGTGCAATAATGTAACGCCGTTCTCCGTCTTTGTAAACAATTAATGCAATCAAAGCGGAGCGGTTAGGATCATATTCAATACGCTCGACCTTAGCTTCAATCCCATCTTTATTTCGTTTGAAGTCGATTAGCCGATACTTGGCACGAACACCGCCACCAATATGACGCACTGTAATTCGGCCTTGATTGTTCCTTCCACCGGTTTTATTTAATTTCTCTACAAGTGCAGCATGAGGCTGTCCCTTGTGAATGTGATGGTGGACAACTTTTATCTCACCACGCTTGCCTGGTGATGTTGGTTTAGATTTTAATAATGCCATCTTAATCTGCCTTATTCTGTCACGGTAAAGTCGATGTCATAATTTTCTTGCAAAGAGACAAAAGCCTTCTTCCAATCAGACCGCTTACCATTCAGCTGTCTGAAACGCTTACTTTTGCCCTTAACATTTACAACAGACACACTTCTGACTTTGACATTAAACATTTGCTCTACAGCCGATTTAATCTCTTGTTTTGTGGCTGAGCTTAATACTTTAAAAGTAAATTGCTTAAACTTATCAGCCATCACTGTTGACTTTTCAGAGGTATGCGGCTCGCGTAATATCATCAATAGGCGTTCAGCGTTCATTGCAACTGCTCCTCTAAATTTTTAATTGCTTCTTCAGTGATAAGCACTTTTTCAAAACGCAACAAACTAACAGGATCTAGACAACTTACATCACAGATATCAAATTGGATTAAGTTGCGAGAAGCCAGATATTCTTGCTCTCCTACTTCATGCATTACTATTAACGCACTCTGCAAATCAAGTTCTTTCATTTTAGCAATGAAATCTTTCGATTTATGCGATTGACATTGAAAATCACTGACTACAATTAGATTGCCTGTGCGGTGAAGTTCGGAAATTATACTACGCAATGCACGTTTGTACATTTTTTTATTAATTTTTTGGCTATAATCTCGTCTCTTTGACGCAAATGTCACCCCACCAGACCGCCATAATGGGCTTCTGATAGTACCTGCTCTGGCTCTTCCAGTTCCCTTCTGACGCCATGGCTTCTTACCGCCTCCACGAACCTCGGAGCGGGTTTTTTGTGCGCTATTACCACTTCGTGCGTTATTCATAAAAGTAACTACAGCTTGGTGTATTAAACCCTCATTGTAGTTATAGCCAAACACTTCATCATTTACATTTAACTTTGCGTTAGTATCTACTGTTATAAGTTCCATTATTCGCCCCTTACTCTTTTCTTAACAGCGGGCCTTACTTCAACTCTAGCACCAGGGCAACCAGGAATGGCTCCCTTTACTAAAAGCAAATTACGCTCTTTATCAACTCGAACTAGCTCAAGATTTTGTGTAGTACAACGAACATTTCCCATATGTCCGGCCATTTTCTTACCTTTAAAAACACGGCCTGGAGTTTGGTTTTGTCCAATGGAGCCTACAACACGATGCGACCTTGAGTTTCCATGAGTCGCATCCTGTGTGCGGAAATTGTACCGCTTGACAGTACCAGCAAACCCCTTACCTTTAGAGTTAGCTGCAACGTCTACCAATTGACCTTCATTAAAAACATCAGCAATCGATATAACTTGACCAGCGCTATACTCTTCAATAGAGTCCACACGAAATTCGCAAAGCATGTCTCCTGCATCAATTTGTGCCTTAGCAAAGTGGCCAGTCAAAGGTTTATTCACATGGCTAGACTTTTTTGTACCACCAGCAAGTTGAATCGCAAGATAACCGTCAGCATCCATGGTTTTGATTTGAGACACGCGGTTAGGCAAGACTTCTATAACTGATACTGGTATAGAAATTCCTTCCTCGGTAAATACACGTGTCATGCCGATTTTACGGCCTAATAACCCAATCGTCATTTTAACACCTCGTTAATAACCTTTACCTATAGATGACTATTCGTCATCAAGGCTAATCTGCACGTCTACCCCAGCAGCCAAATCTAGCTTCATCAGCGCATCCACTGTCTTTTCGGTAGGGTGCACTATAACAACTAGGCGTTTATGGGTACGCAACTCATATTGATCGCGAGCATCTTTATTAACATGCGGAGAGATCAATACAGTGAATTTTTCTTTGCGAATAGGCAAAGGTATTGGGCCCCTTATTTGGGCGCCCGTACGTTTTGCTGTCTCGACAATCTCACGAGTTGATGAATCAATTAACCTATGGTCAAAAGATTTAAGACGTATTTTAATGTTTTGATTGCTGCTCATTTTTATTACTCAATGATCTTAGCTACAACACCAGCACCAACGGTGCGGCCACCTTCGCGGATTGCAAAACGCAAACCTTCGTCCATAGCAATCGGTGAGTGTAAGCTAACAATCAGCTTGACGTTATCACCTGGCATTACCATTTCTATACCTTCAGGTAAATCACAAGAACCAGTTACGTCTGTGGTCCTGAAGTAAAATTGAGGCCGATATCCGTTAAAGAATGGGGTATGACGTCCACCTTCATCTTTTGACAACACATACACTTCAGCTTCAAATTTAGTATGCGGTTTAATGCTTCCCGGCTTAGCTAATACTTGTCCGCGTTCAACTTCATCCCGCTTCGTACCACGTAGCAATATACCAACGTTGTCTCCAGCTCGACCTTCGTCAAGTAATTTACGGAACATTTCAACGCCTGTGCATGTCGTCTTTTGAGTGTCACGTATACCAACAATCTCGACTTCCTCACCAACTTTGATGATCCCGCTTTCGATACGTCCTGTTACTACTGTTCCTCGTCCAGATATTGAGAACACGTCTTCGATCGGTAACAAGAAACTTTTATCGATGTTTCTTACCGGCTCAGGTATATAAGAATCCATCGTCTCAACTAACTTCTCAATCGCTGGTACACCTATATCACTCGTATCGCCTTCCAATGCTTTTAATGCTGAACCAACTACAATCGGGATCTCATCTCCTGGAAATTCATAGCTGCTCAACAAGTCGCGTACTTCCATTTCAACTAATTCTAATAACTCCGCATCATCCACCATGTCAGCTTTGTTTAAAAACACAACTATATAGGGAACACCTACCTGGCGGGATAAAAGTATGTGCTCTCTCGTTTGAGGCATTGGGCCATCCGCTGCTGATACTACTAATATCGCTCCGTCCATCTGAGCCGCACCAGTGATCATGTTCTTTACGTAATCCGCATGGCCTGGGCAATCAACGTGTGCATAGTGACGATTCGCTGATTCATACTCAACGTGAGCTGTCGATATCGTAATCCCGCGCTCTCTTTCTTCTGGCGCAGCATCAATCTGATCATAAGCTTTCGCTATACCACCGTACTTCTTCGCCATTATCGTCGTAATCGCGGCTGTTAACGTCGTCTTCCCATGATCCACGTGACCAATCGTGCCCACATTAACGTGTGGCTTCTTTCGTTCAAATTTTTCCTTCGCCATTTCTATAACCTCATCAACTTTTATTGTTTCTTAATGATTGCTTCAGCAATGTTTGTTGGTGCCTCTGCATATTTAGCAAACTCCATTGAGTAAGTAGCTCGGCCTTGCGTTGCTGAACGTAAATCAGTTGCATAGCCAAACATCTCCGCGAGAGGTACTTCTGCGCGAACGATCTTACCAGCAGGAGAATCTTCCATGCCTTGAACTAAACCTCTTCTACGATTGAGATCGCCCATTACATCACCCATATAATCTTCAGGGGTAACAACCTCAACGCTCATAATTGGTTCAAGCAGCACGGGTTTTGCCTTAAGAGCACCTTGCTTAAAGCCCAGTGAACCAGCAATCTTGAATGCCATTTCGCTAGAATCTACTTCATGGAAGGATCCATCAAACAACGTTACCTTGACATCAACTACTGGATAACCAGCGATAACACCATTTTGCATCTGCTCTTGTATACCTTTATCAACCGCAGGGATGTATTCTTTAGGGATTACACCACCAACGATCGCATTAATGAACTCATAACCAGCACCTGGCTCCTGAGGTTCAATTTTCAGCCAAACATGACCATATTGGCCACGTCCACCTGATTGACGAACAAATTTACCTTCTTGTTCTACAATTTGCTTTAACGTTTCACGATAAGCCACCTGTGGTTTACCCACATTCGCTTCAACGTTAAATTCGCGCTTCATACGGTCAACAATAATTTCCAAGTGTAGCTCACCCATACCTTGAATGATTGTTTGACCTGATTCTTCATCAGTATGAACACGGAAAGAGGGGTCTTCTTGCGCCAATTTGCCCAGTGCAATAGACATTTTTTCTTGGTCTGCCTTTGTCTTTGGTTCAACTGCAACGGCAATTACTGGATCTGGGAAATCCATGCGCTCAAGAGTAACAACATGATTTGCATCGCAAAGTGTATCACCTGTAGTTACTGTTTTTAAGCCTACGGCGGCTGCAATATCCCCAGCTTTAACTTCTTTAATTTCTTCGCGAGAATTTGCGTGCATTTGTAATAAACGGCCGATTCTCTCTTTCTTCCCCTTCACAGGGTTGTATACGGTGTCACCACTTTTCAAAACACCCGAATAAGCACGGAAGTAAGTTAATGTGCCAACGAAGGGATCAGTAGCGATTTTAAACGCTAACGCAGAGAACGGTTCATCATAAGATGTTTTACGATGAATCTCATTACCATCTTCATCAACACCTCGAATTGCTGGAATATCGAGAGGCGAAGGCAAGTACTCAATCACTCCATCAAGCACTGCTTGCACCCCTTTGTTTTTAAAGGCGGAACCGCAGAACACAGGCACAATTTCGTTATTCACTGTGCGCTTACGTAAAGCTTTCTTAATTTCTTCTTCGGAAAATTCTTCACCTTCTAAGTATTTTTCCATTAATTCTTCAGACGCTTCAGCTGCGGCTTCAATAATCAGCGCTCTATATTCTTCACAGAGCTCTTTCATGTCAGCAGGAACTTCCCCATAGTTGAAAGTCATCCCTTTTGAATCTTCATCCCAATGAATTGCTTTCATCTTGATGAGATCAATCACCCCTTTGAAATTTTCTTCTGCACCAATTGGCAATTGGAGAACAACAGGATTTGAACCAAGCCGCTGCTTAATTTGGGTAACAACGCGCAAGAAGTTTGCGCCCATTCTGTCCATTTTATTAACAAACACAATCCTTGGTACGCCGTATTTGTCTGATTGCCGCCATACTGTTTCTGATTGGGGCTCTACGCCTGATACAGAATCGAAGACCACAATTGCACCATCCAAAACACGTAACGAACGCTCTACTTCGATCATGAAGTCGACGTGACCAGGGGTATCGATAATATTAATGCGATGCAATGGGAAGTTTTTATCCATTCCGGCCCAGAAGCATGTGGTCGCTGCGGAGGTAATTGTAATACCACGCTCCTGTTCTTGAACCATCCAGTCCATCGTTGCAGCACCGTCATGCACCTCGCCAATCTTGTGCGACACACCTGTATAGAATAGAACGCGCTCGGTGGTTGTTGTTTTTCCGGCATCAACGTGTGCAGCAATGCCGATATTTCTGTATAGTTCTAATGGAGTAGACACGACTAACCTCTCTCAATTAATTCCATCTAAAATGTGCAAACGCTTGGTTAGCTTTTGCCATTTTATGTGTATCTTCACGTTTTTTAACGGCGGAACCTTTGCTTTCGAACGCATCCGTCAGTTCCCCTGCCAGACGCAACATCATCCCTTTCTCACCGCGAGAACGTGCAGCCTGTACTATCCAACGCATACCCAGTGCAATGCTACGATCAGTTCTTACTTCGACTGGAACTTGGTATGTTGCACCACCAACCCTTCTTGAACGTACTTCAACACTAGGACGAACATTGTCTAGCGCTTGTTCAAAATAGCGCAAGGCAGAACCGGCAGTGCCTGTGCCCCCTTGCTCACCTGACTCTTCATCGCCTTTCTTTGATTTTTTAATACGTTCATTCAAAAGGTCTAATGCGCCGTAAACAATTTTTTCAGCTGTTGATTTTTTTCCACTGACCATCAACACATTAATAAATTTTGCAAGCAATTCACTGTGATGCTTTGGATCAGGCAGTATCTCGCGTTTGGGGACTTCTCTTCTTCTTGGCATTTCAATTTCCTACAATCAATTATTTCTTGTCTTTAGGTTTCTTTGTACCGTACTTGGAGCGACCTTGTTTACGATCATTCACTCCAGAAGTATCTAAACTTCCTCGTACGGTATGATAACGAACACCAGGTAAATCTTTAACACGACCGCCGCGTATCAATACAACAGAGTGCTCCTGTAGATTATGGCCTTCACCGCCAATATAAGAAGTGACCTCAAAGCCATTTGTTAGACGCACACGGGCAACCTTACGCATAGCTGAGTTAGGCTTTTTAGGTGTTGTAGTGTACACGCGGGTACAAACACCTCGTCTTTGGGGGCATGATTCTAATGCTGGGACGTTAGATTTTTTCTTTGCGTCCACACGAGGCTTTCTTACTAACTGATTAATAGTAGCCATTTATTCTTAACTCCGAACTTTCACTAGTATTTAATTTCGAATGCATAAGGAGGCCGGATTCTATATAGGTCCAACAGGTTTGTCAAGTTCAAACCTGTTGGTGTTCAGAATCATATCAATGATCATGGTTGTCTTCTGCATTAAGAGCTTCACTTAATGCATGCTCCACATCACTGGCTGTAACCGTATGCGCACTTGGCTCTGTCCCTGTGGCTTTTGCACGTTTTGACTTTCTGCCCTGATGATAAGCGTATCCTGTTCCTGCTGGGATTAAGCGACCTACCATCACGTTTTCCTTTAGACCTCTCAACTCATCAACTTTACCGCTAACTGCTGCTTCAGTCAGCACGCGAGTTGTTTCTTGGAATGATGCCGCAGAAATGAATGATTCCGTTGCTAGAGAAGCTTTAGTAATACCTAGAAGAATAGGCGTGCCTTGTGCAGGCTGCTTACCTTCGGCAATTAATTTATCATTTTCTTGCAACATCATGCTTTCTTCGATTTGTTCCCCGGCGAGGAACTTCGAATCACCAGCAAATGTAATCACGCGTTTACGTAGCATTTGACGGACAATAACTTCGATGTGTTTATCATTGATTTTCACACCTTGTAAGCGATATACGTCTTGTACTTCATTAACGATGTAATTTGCTAATGCACCGACTCCGAGCAACCGCAAAATATCATGCGGATTCAATGGGCCATCTGCAATAACCTCACCGCGTTCCACATGTTCACCTTCGAAGACTGAAATATGGCGCCATTTTGGAATTAACTCCTCATGGGCCTGATTCTCAGAAGCAGTAATTATCAGGCGTCTTTTACCTTTTGTTTCCTTACCGAAGTTGATTAAGCCTGAAACTTCTGCCATTACAGCAGCATCTTTAGGCTTTCTTGCTTCGAATAGGTCAGCCACTCTAGGCAGACCCCCAGTAATATCACGTGTCTTAGAACGCTCTTGAGGTATACGCGCAATAACATCTCCTACCCCTACAGCACTTCCGTCTTCAAAATTAATGATCGCGTCCACCGGCAAATAGTATTGCGCTGGAACGTTCGTCCCGGCTAGGTAGATGTCCTCACCATCATCAGACACCAGTTTTACCATCGGGCGCATATCTCTGCCTGCAGAGCTACGCTGTTTGGCGTCAGTAACAACAATGTTGCTAAGGCCTGTGAGTTCATCAGTTTGTCGGTTCATTGTTAAACCTTCAATGAGGTCGACAAACTTCAATTTACCGCTCACCTCTGAAATTACTGGGTGGGTATGAGGATCCCAAGTAGCAATAATCTGCCCAGCTTCCACAGGTTGATTATCATGGACAGTGAGCACAGCACCGTAGGGCAACTTATACCGCTCTCGTTCACGGCCAAAATCGTCAACAATGGATACTTCACCTGAACGTGAGACGGCAACTAGATTGTTGTTTTCATGCGTTACAGTTTTGATGTTATGTAATCGGATAACACCCTTGTTTTTAATTTGGATGTTATTTGCCGCTGTTGCTCTTGATGCAGCACCACCAATATGGAAGGTACGCATCGTTAGCTGAGTACCTGGCTCACCGATTGACTGCGCAGCAATGATACCAACTGCTTCCCCAGTGTTTACTAAATGACCCCGGGCGAGATCTCGTCCATAGCATTTTGCACAAAGACCAAAACGTGTTTCACAAGTGATCGGTGATCGAACCAGTACCTGGTCGACACCAAATTTTTCCAATTTTTCTACCCAATCTTCATCGAGCAATGTGCCTGCATTAACGATCGGATCGTCTTGATTTGGAATGTATACGTCTTTTGCAACTACGCGTCCAAGAACACGCTCATGCAGAGGTTCTACAATATCCCCACCTTCAATTAGAGGTTGCATCAATATACCGTTTTCAGTACCACAATCATCCTCTGTAATAACAACATCCTGCGCAACGTCGACCAAACGGCGAGTTAAGTATCCTGAGTTTGCAGTTTTTAAGGCAGTATCCGCAAGACCTTTACGTGCACCGTGTGTCGAAATAAAGTATTGGAATACATTAAGCCCTTCTCGGAAATTTGCTGTAATTGGCGTTTCAATAATGGAGCCATCAGGAGCTGCCATCAATCCCCGCATTCCTGCCAGCTGCCTGATTTGAGCTGCAGAACCCCGCGCCCCAGAGTCCGCCATCATGAAAATTGGGTTAAATGATTCTTGACGAGATACATTACCGCTGCGATCGGTAACTTCCTCAGTCGCAATCTTGCTCATCATCGATTTTGCAACCATTTCATTAGTGCGCGACCAAATATCGATAACTTTATTGTAGCGTTCGCCATTCGTTACGAGACCTGATCGGTATTGTGCTTCAATTTCTCGTACTTCATTATCAGCTTGCTCAATAATCGCTGCCTTGTCATCAGGTATTTCCATATCTTCAATACCAATAGATGCACCAGCCCGAGTAGCATATTTAAACCCTGTATACATGAGTTGGTCGGCAAAAATAACGGTTTCTTTTAAACCGAACTTTCGATAACAGGTATCAAGAACTTTTGAAATCGCTTTTTTGGTCATTGCTCTATTAATTAGCGCAAATGGCATTCCTTCGGGCAAAATATCCGAAAGTATTGCGCGTCCAACAGTCGTTTCAACTAATTCATATCCCTGTCCAATTTCGCTACCCTCTTTTGGCATCCGAATTTTTACTTTTGCATGGATATCCACATAGCCTGCTTCATAAAAATTTTGTGCCTCTTGTGGGCTGGCAAATATTTTTCCTTCGCCAAGTGCATTAATCCGCTCACGAGTTAGATAATAGAGACCGAGCACTACGTCTTGGCTAGGTACAATTATTGGTTCACCGCTCGCAGGAGATAGTATGTTGTTTGTTGACATCATGAGCGAACGTGCTTCCAACTGAGCCTCTAGCGTTAATGGCACGTGCACCGCCATTTGGTCTCCATCGAAGTCAGCATTGTAGGCTGTACAGACCAAAGGATGCAGCTGGATCGCCTTGCCTTCAATAAGTACTGGCTCGAAGGCTTGTATACCTAGTCTGTGAAGAGTAGGGGCGCGGTTGAGAAGAATAGGGTGCTCGCGAATAACATCATCGAGAATATCCCAAACTACTGGATCTTCCCGTTCAACCATTTTTTTAGCTGCTTTAATTGTTGTGGCAAGCCCTCTAAACTCCAATTTACTAAATATAAAGGGTTTAAATAGTTCAAGCGCCATTTTCTTGGGCAAACCGCATTGATGTAACCGCAAGGTGGGTCCCACAACGATAACTGAGCGCCCTGAATAATCTACACGTTTACCTAGCAGATTTTGCCTGAACCTACCTTGCTTCCCTTTAATCATGTCAGCCAATGATTTGAGGGGACGCTTATTCGTTCCGGTTATTGCCCGACCTCGGCGACCATTATCGAGCAGTGCGTCAACGGATTCTTGCAGCATACGCTTTTCGTTTCGCACAATGATATCGGGTGCATTTAGATCAAGCAGTCTCTTTAATCGATTATTGCGGTTGATCACACGACGGTAAAGATCATTTAAGTCAGAAGTAGCAAAGCGTCCACCGTCAAGAGGAACTAATGGGCGTAAATCAGGAGGAAGAACAGGCAACACATCCATGATCATCCATTCAGGTTTGTTTCCAGATTCGTAAAATGCTTCTAACAACTTTAGTCGCTTAGTGATTTTTTTAATTTTGGTTTCAGAATTAGTTGTAGGTAACTCTTCGCGCAATGATTTGATTTCTTCCTCAAGTTCAATTTGACGCAAAAGATCACGGATTGCCTCAGCTCCCATACGGGCATCAAACTCATCACCGTACTGCTCCATGGCATCAAGGTAAGCCTCGTCGTTGAGCAGTTGCCCACGCTCCAACTCAGTCATACCCGGATCTACTACTACAAAAGCCTCAAAGTAGAGTATGCGTTCTATATCGCGTAATGTCATATCGAGCAATAGACCTATACGGGAAGGAAGCGATTTCAAGAACCATATGTGAGCAACAGGGCTAGCAAGCTCAATGTGCCCCATACGTTCACGTCGTACTTTTGCCAATGCTAACTCTACACCGCATTTCTCACAAATAACACCGCGGTGTTTGAGCCGCTTATATTTGCCACATAGGCACTCATAATCCTTAATTGGACCAAAAGTTTTAGCACAAAATAAACCATCACGCTCGGGTTTAAATGTACGGTAGTTAATGGTTTCTGGCTTTTTAACTTCGCCATAGGACCATGATCGAATTAAATCAGGTGAAGCAAGTGCGATCTTAATCGCATCAAATTCTTCACTCTGGCCTTGCTGCTTGAGGATACCCAGCAAATCACTCATTATAGGCGCTTTTCTCATTGGGTCGTTGCTTAGATTAGCCAAGTCTATGCCTCCAAAAAATTAGTCAGAAAATTAATCGATGAACGTTTAGTCATGTTCCAGTTCGATATCAATACCTAATGCCCTTATCTCCTTCAACAATACATTGAAAGACTCTGGCATACCCGGATCCATACGATGATCTCCATCAACGATATTTTTATATATCTTTGTTCGTCCTCCGACATCATCTGATTTAACGGTTAACATTTCTTGCAACGTATAGGCAGCACCATAAGCTTCGAGAGCCCACACTTCCATTTCCCCGAAGCGTTGACCACCAAACTGCGCCTTACCGCCAAGTGGTTGTTGAGTAACCAAACTGTAGGAACCAGTAGAGCGTGCATGCATCTTATCGTCAACCAAATGGTTAAGTTTGAGCATATACATATACCCTACAGTTACCGGATTATCGAATTGTTTACCAGTTCGGCCGTCATATAGTGTGGTCTTACCATCAGATCTCATGCCAGCTAACTCTAACATGGACTTAATTTCTGCTTCGCTAGCACCATCAAAGACTGGAGTTGCCATTGGAACCCCGTCCCGCAGATTATTAGCTAAAACTAGCAGTTCTTCGTCATCAAGAGTATCCAGATTTACCCGCTCTTGATCGTCATGATTATAGATCTTTTTCAGAAATTCTCTTATTTCTGTTACTTGGCGCTGATTGTCAAGAAGATCGGTTATCCGTTGACCTAATCCTTTTGCAGCTAAACCAAGATGTGTTTCCAACACTTGTCCGATATTCATCCGTGAAGGTACACCAAGTGGGTTTAGTACTATGTCAACTGCCGTACCATCTTCCATATAAGGCATATCTTCAACCGGCACAACAATTGAAATTACCCCCTTGTTTCCATGCCGACCTGCCATTTTATCGCCAGGTTGAATTCTGCGCTTGACAGCAAGGTAAACCTTAACGATTTTCAATACACCAGGCGCTAGATCGTCACCTTGAATGATCTTCTTACGACTATCATTAAAGCGTTTCTCCATTTCCTTGCCCATCAGCTCTAATTGCTTGGACAACTGCTCCACCTGCTGGCTTACCTGATCGTCATCTACATGGATATCGAACCATTTCTCTCTATTTACCTTTTCTAAATATTCAGCAGTAATCTTGGAACCAGGCTTAATATTGTTAGGGCCACCTGTTGCTGCTTTATTTAAGAGAAGATTATGTAGACGATGGTAAATATCTTCCTCACGAATACGGCGTTCATCAATTAAGTCCTTTCGTACACGTGCAAGATGTTCTTCCTCAATACTCTTAGCTCGTTCATCCTTCTCTAATCCATCACGAGTAAACACTTGCACATCGATGACCGTACCATTCATTCCTGAAGGCACACGTAAAGACGAATCTTTAACATCTGATGCTTTCTCACCGAAAATTGCTCTCAACAATTTCTCTTCTGGTGTAAGCTGTGTTTCTCCCTTTGGTGTAACTTTACCAACCAGAATGTCACCAGCGCTTACTTCAGCACCGATATAAACAACACCTGATTCATCTAAATTTGCTAAAGCTGCTTCGCCAACATTGGGGATATCCGCAGTTATTTCCTCTGTACCTAGTTTTGTGTCCCTTGCGATACAAGTCAGCTCTTCAATGTGGATGGTAGTGAATCTATCTTCCTGCACAATTCGTTCAGAGATAAGAATAGAATCCTCAAAGTTGTAACCATTCCAAGGCATGAATGCAACGAGTAGGTTTTGACCTAACGCTAATTCTCCCATGTCTGTACAAGGACCATCCGCAAGAATGTCGCCACGCTGGATGCGATCTCCTTTGGAAACTATTGGCCTTTGGTTGATACACGTATCTTGGTTCGAGCGGAAGTATTTTGTTAGGTTATAGATATCAACCCCAGTTTCCCCGGCTGTTGTCTCATCATCGTTCACGCGAACAACAATACGAGAAGCATCTACTAGATCAATGACACCACCTCGCCTTGCCACGACAGAAACCCCAGAATCGGAAGCTACAGTTCGCTCCATACCTGTTCCAACTAAAGGCTTTTCAGATCGCAAAGTAGGCACTGCTTGACGTTGCATGTTTGAACCCATCAACGCACGGTTAGCATCATCATGCTCTAAGAATGGAATGAGAGATGCCGCAACAGAGACAATCTGCTTCGGCGATACGTCCATATAGTTAATCTTGTCTGGCGTAGTGAGCGAAAACTCGTTTTGATGTCGGCACGGAACAAGATCAGCAAGAATTTTGCCATTTTCATCAACAGCCACATTAGACTGAGCGATATACTGATCAACTTCTTCAATGGCTGATAGATATTCGATATCATCCGTTACCCGACCATCAATCACTTTCCTACAAGGTGTCTCAATGAATCCATATTCATTGGTTCTCGCGTAGACAGATAGTGAGTTTATCAACCCAATGTTTGGCCCTTCAGGAGTTTCAATAGGACATACACGGCCATAATGGGTAGTATGCACGTCACGCACTTCAAAACCCGCTCGCTCTCGAGTTAAACCGCCTGGGCCCAGTGCAGAAACGCGCCGTTTGTGAGTGACGCCGGATAGTGGGTTAACTTGGTCCATGAATTGTGATAGCTGACTGGACCCGAAAAACTCTTTCACTGCAGCTGAAACTGGTTTAGCGTTTATTAGATCTTGAGGCATCAAGTTTTCGGACTCTACTAGACTTAAACGTTCCTTAACAGCGCGCTCAACCCTGACTAATCCGACTCGAAACTGGTTTTCAGCCATTTCACCAACTGATCGAACACGGCGATTACCTAAATGGTCGATGTCATCAACCATTCCAATTCCATTACGGATATCAATTAGGGTCTTGATAACAGCAAGAATATCTTCTTTCGTTAACGTGCCTGGACCGGTATCCTCTTTACGTCCAACCCGGCGATTAAATTTCATTCTTCCAACAGCTGACAGATCATAACGATCTTCGGCAAAAAATAGATTTTTAAATAATGCTTCCGCTGCTTCCTTAGTAGGTGGTTCTCCAGGGCGCATCATACGGTAAATTTCCACCAATGCTTCTAGCTGGCTTGTTGTTGGGTCGATTTTTACTGTGTCGGAGATATATGATCCGTGATCCAGATCATTGGTATAAATCATATCAAAACTTAGAATGCCATGCTCAGCCAGCTGATCAAGCAACTCTGCAGTTACCTCGTCATTTGCTTGCGCAAGGACTTCGCCAGTTTCGGTATTGACAACATGTTTTGCCAATATCTTGCCAACTAAATAATCATGCGGAACAACTAGATCTTGCATGTTGCTCTTTTCCATTAATTTGATGTGGCGAGCAGTTATTCTTCGTCCTTGTTCAACGATAAGTTCCCCAGTTTCGGGGGCAATAATATCAAAAGAGGCGATTTCGCCACGTAACCTGGATGGGATGAGATTAATGTGGAACTCACCATTTCTTAATTGGCAAGTCGTTGTTTCAAAAAATTCAGAAAGAATATCTTCTGTTTCATAGCCCAGCGCACGCAATAGGATGCTGACTGGAAGCTTACGTCTGCGATCAATACGAACAAACACACAGTCTTTAGGATCAAATTCGAAATCAAGCCATGAACCACGATAAGGTATGATACGTGCAGAATAAAGGAGTTTTCCGGAAGAATGTGTCTTTCCTCGATCATGCTCAAATATAACGCCAGGAGAACGGTGTAATTGTGATACAACAACGCGCTCGGTACCATTAATAACAAAGGTACCCACATCAGTCATCAGTGGGATTTCACCCATGAACACATCTTGCTCACGAATGTCTTTAATTGGTTTGGGTTCACCAGCAGCGTCTTTATCAAAAACGACTAGTCTAATTTTGACACGCAGAGGTGCAGAATAAGTTAAACCGCGTAATTTGCACTCACGGACATCAAAAGCAGGCTCGCCTAGCTTATAACTGACATATTCAAGCCTAGCATTGCCAGAGAAACTTTCGATTGGAAACACGGACGAAAAAGCTGCATGTAAGCCAGTCTTTTGTTGCTCGCCCTCTTTTGAATCAGTTTGTAAAAAATCTCGGTATGATTTTAGCTGGATTTCAAGCAGATTAGGGATCTCCATTATATCAGCTTGCTTACCAAAGCTTTTGCGAAATCGTTTTTTCTCAGCATGCGAGTATTGATGAGGTTTAGCTTCTGCAATTGCCATGGTGATTCCTCTGTAAATTTATTGATGACATCAAACACACAAACCCAGCCATGTAACCATGAGCTGGGTCTTTATATACACAACAACAGTATTACTTAACTTCGACAGCAGCGCCGGCTTCTTCAAGTTTCTTCTTCATTTCAGCGGCTTCGTCTTTAGATACACCTTCTTTTACAGTTGCTGGAGCACCTTCGACCAAGTCTTTAGCTTCTTTCAAGCCTAAACCTGTAATTTCGCGAATTGCCTTAATAACGCCTACTTTGTTAGAACCAAAGCTTGTCATTACTACATCGAATTCAGTTTTTTCTTCTGCAGCAGCGGCAGCGCCACCAGCTGCAGGTGCAGCTACAGCGACAGCGGCGGCAGCAGCTGATACGTTGAATTTTTCTTCCATCGCTTCGATTAGTTCTACCACTTCCATCACAGTCATGTTAGCAATCGTCTCGAGGATCTCATTTTTAGATACAGCCATTTCTAGCTCCTAGATTAAAAATTAAAATTAAGATTATGCGGCGTCTGTTACTTTTTGTCCTTAATTGCAGCAACCGTTCTGACCAATTTGGCATGAGGTTCCGCAAGAGTACGAACAAATTTCTCAATGGGCGCTTTCATCACAAACATCAATTTAGCCAATGCTTCATCACGAGTTGGCAAGCTGGCGATCGCTTCGAGCTGATTCGCTTCGTAAGTTTTTCCACCAACGGCTAATGCTTTGATTTCAAGCTTATCAAATGTCTTAACATATTCCTTTAACATCCTTGCCGCATCGCTGGGAGCATCCATTGATAGAGCAATGAATAAAGGACCAACAAGCTTATCGCTTAAGCAGGCAAAGTCAGTGCCTTCGAATGCCCTACGGGTAAGCGTATTTGGCACTACTCTTAAGTACACACCTGATTTGCGTGCAGCACTGCGTAGCTGAGTCATTTGATTTACCGTTAAGCCACGATAATCAGCAACGACTGCCGAAATAGCCTTAGAAGCAACCGCAGTTACTTCTTCAACAACGGCTTTTTTTGCAGCTAAAGTTAACGTCACGTTACTGACCTCCTTAGTTGTGCAAATCCTAGGGATTTGACAGTTATGGTGCCGCCTCTGAGAGATCCCGGAGCCGGTTCACCGTCTGCGCAGGGTATTAAGCTTTTAAGCACCTGCGGTCTTCGACGGCATCGAACCAAGTCTATGCCGTGAAAGCGATTTAAAGGGCGATATATATTACACAGGTATTGTAGCAATATCAATAGGCAATCCAGGCCCCATTGTGGATGAAAGTGATATTTTCTTGAAATAAACACCCTTGGCGGAAGCTGGTTTTGCTTTCTTCAGATCTATCATTAATGCAGTAATATTTTCAATTAGATCTTCAGCTGAAAAATCGATCTTACCAACTGAGCAGTGAATAATACCGTTTTTATCTGTTCTATATCGAACTTGGCCTGATTTGGCATCCGATATTGCTGCTTCAACATTTGTTGTTACAGTGCCTACTTTAGGGTTAGGCATTAAGCCTCGCGGCCCCAAAATCTGACCTAGTTGACCCACTATACGCATCGCATCGGGAGTAGCAATTACAACATCGAAGTTCATCTCACCTGCTTTGATTTGTTCAGCAAGATCTTCAAAACCAACGATATCTGCACCCGCATTTTTTGCCTTAGTTGCATTCTCACCTTGTGCGAAAACCGCGACGCGAACAGTTTTTCCTGTTCCCTTAGGCAGGTTAGTAGAAGTTCGAACTACCTGATCAGATTTACGTGGATCTACGCCTAAATTAACGCTTATATCAATACTTTCCTTAAACTTACTACTAGCAAATTCTTTTAGGATAGCAATCGCTTCTGTAGCACTGTACAAGTGATTGGGCTTAATCTTTTCACGAATTTTCTGTTGTTTTTTGCTTAACTTAGCCATAGTAACCCCTTACTCCAAACCTTCAACATCGATACCCATACTCCGTGCAGTTCCTGCGATTGTACGAACTGCTGCTGCCATATCGGCTGCTGTAAGATCGGGTTCTTTAATTTTGGCAATTTCTTCAAGCTGAGCTCGGTTCAGTTTAGCCACTTTCTTAGTGTTAGGATTACCGCTGCCACTTTGGATGCCTGCTGCCTTTTTAAGCAACACAGAAGCCGGAGGTGTTTTAGTAATAAACGTGAAGCTGCGGTCAGAATACACAGTTATAACAACTGGTGTAGCTAAGCCTGGTTCTAAATTTTGAGTTGCAGCGTTAAAAGCTTTACAAAACTCCATAATATTTACACCACGCTGACCCAATGCAGGCCCCACAGGTGGACTTGGATTAGCTTTTCCAGCTGGAATTTGTAGCTTTATGTATGCTTCTACTTTTTTAGCCATAATTACTCCTTATGGGTTATATCGCTCTTTCACCATTTGGCATATCGTAAAGATGTGCACAAGGATTACTTAAGCTCCCCTGGGTTACACACAAACAAAAACATTAAGTTTTTTCTACTTGACTAAACTCGAGTTCAACAGGAGTTGAGCGGCCGAATATGAGCACTGCCACTCTAAGTCTATTCTTTTCGTAATTTACTTCTTCTACAACACCATTGAAGTCAATAAACGGACCATCCTTAACACGAACCACTTCGCCCGGTTCAAACAGGATTTTGGGTTTGGGTTTAGTAACTCCATCTTCAACGCGTTGTAGGATCGCTCGTGCTTCTTTATCAGAAATTGGCGTAGGTGTTTGGCTTGTGCCACCAATAAAACCAAGCACCCGCGGGATTGCTCGTATCATGTGCCATGTTTCGTCATCCATCACCATGTTCACAAGCACATATCCAGGAAAGAATTTCCTGGTGCTTTTTCTTTTCTGTCCAGCACGCATTTCAACAACTTCTTCAGATGGAACAACTACCTCACCAATTTTGTGCTCTAAGTGTTGGTGCTCCGAACGTGACTTAATTTCACGCATAACGAAGTTTTCATAGCCTGAATATGCATGAACAACGTACCATTGTTTAGTTTTCTGTTCTTCCACCGTAATATCAACCCAAACGTGTTAATTTAGCGATTATCCACATCATTCCTGAGTCAATTCCCCAGAGAATAAATCCGGTGATCGCGACCATAGCCATCACAATCGATGTGGTTTGAATAGTTTCCTGGCGCGTCGGCCAGACAACCTTTTGCAATTCAATTTTCGCTTCCTTTGCAAACTCAAAAACTTGTCTTCCTTGAGTAGTAAAAAAACCTTGTAGTGCAGTTAAAACAAACCAACCTATCCAGATAAGAGCTTTAATAGGGCCTGTGAAATTATAGTAGTAAGTTCCCAAAAAAGCTAAAACTGTGACTAGTGCTATACCAATCCACAGTGAGATATCTTTAAAGTTCATTTTGGAATTATTTGAATTCTTCATAATTATCTAGTAGTTGGCAGGCCAGGAGGGAATCGAACCCCCAACCTGCGGTTTTGGAGACCGCCGCTCTGCCAATTGAGCTACTGGCCTAACATACTTTGGTGTGAAGCGATGAACTCCACACCTTTTGATCAATTACTCAATGATCTTAGCTACAACACCAGCACCAACGGTGCGGCCACCTTCGCGGATTGCAAAACGCAAACCTTCGTCCATAGCAATCGGTGAGTGTAAGCTAACAATCAGCTTGACGTTATCACCTGGCATTACCATTTCTATACCCTCAGGTAAATCACAAGAACCAGTTACGTCTGTGGTCCTGAAGTAAAATTGAGGCCGATATCCGTTAAAGAATGGGGTATGACGTCCACCTTCATCTTTTGACAACACATACACTTCAGCTTCAAATTTAGTATGCGGTTTAATGCTTCCCGGCTTAGCTAATACTTGTCCGCGTTCAACTTCATCCCGCTTCGTACCACGTAGCAATATACCAACGTTGTCTCCAGCTCGACCTTCGTCAAGTAATTTACGGAACATTTCAACGCCTGTGCATGTCGTCTTTTGAGTGTCACGTATACCAACAATCTCGACTTCCTCACCAACTTTGATGATCCCGCTTTCGATACGTCCTGTTACTACTGTTCCTCGTCCAGATATTGAGAACACGTCTTCGATCGGTAACAAGAAACTTTTATCGATGTTTCTTACCGGCTCAGGTATATAAGAATCCATCGTCTCAACTAACTTCTCAATCGCTGGTACACCTATATCACTCGTATCGCCTTCCAATGCTTTTAATGCTGAACCAACTACAATCGGGATCTCATCTCCTGGAAATTCATAGCTGCTCAACAAATCGCGTACTTCCATTTCAACTAATTCTAATAACTCCGCATCATCCACCATGTCAGCTTTGTTTAAGAACACTACTATATAGGGAACACCTACTTGCCGGGATAAGAGTATGTGCTCTCTCGTTTGAGGCATTGGGCCATCCGCTGCTGATACTACTAATATCGCTCCGTCCATCTGAGCCGCACCAGTGATCATGTTCTTTACGTAATCCGCATGGCCTGGGCAATCAACGTGTGCATAGTGACGATTCGCTGATTCATACTCAACGTGAGCTGTCGATATCGTAATCCCGCGCTCTCTTTCTTCTGGCGCAGCATCAATCTGATCATAAGCTTTCGCTATACCACCGTACTTCTTCGCCATTATCGTCGTAATCGCGGCTGTTAACGTCGTCTTCCCATGATCCACGTGACCAATCGTGCCCACATTAACGTGTGGCTTCTTTCGCTCAAATTTCTCCTTTGCCATCGGAAGTTTCCCCCATTTCAAAAGTTGCTAACTGTATGGTGCCCACAACTGGACTCGAACCAACGACCTCTTCCTTACCAAGGAAGTGCTCTACCACCTGAGCTATGTGGGCCTTAACCTAAGACCGTCATCCCATATTTCCACAGTCCGTTTCTATACAAACTTGGAGCGGGTGATGGGAATCGAACCCACGCTATCAGCTTGGAAGGCTGAAGTTCTACCATTGAACTACACCCGCTTATGTAACTACATCTTATGCATAGTACTGGTGGAGGGGGAAGGATTCGAACCTTCGAAGGCAGAGCCGTCAGATTTACAGTCTGATCCCTTTGACCGCTCGGGAACCCCTCCCAAAAGAACGCCATTTTCTTTCATGGTATGCTTAAAGTCAATAGCTTAGTGATGGACTAGCATCTAGATGGTGCTGGCACCAGGAATCGAACCCGGGACCTACTGATTACAAGTCAGTTGCTCTACCAACTGAGCTACGCCAGCAAATTCTATTTACTCATTTGTGCTTTACTAATTGTCTACTGGAGTCTTTGAGCAAGCACTAACTCATTGTATCTCTTTTTTTATATCGTCCCGAGCATGCTTGTACTCGACTCTCTCTGACAAAGCCATTGCTATTAATCAGGAGGTCCCATGCGGTACTCGGGATGAGATGGAATAAAACCCTGGCGATGACCTACTTTCACATGGGGAAGCCCCACACTATCATTGGCGCAGGTATGTTTCACTTCTGAGTTCGAGATGGGATCAGGTGGTTCCAAACCGCTATAGTCGCCAGGAAACCTGGTTTACCGATTGGGCTATTAACCAATCAGCTTGGTAAAGTGGATAGAGGTTAACACAAACTCTGTATTCATTTGTCTGAGCAATTTACATTGCCCTGTCATTCAATATTGCCTTGCTTCTTCACTCATAACCTAAAGGCAGTTCAGGTTATATGGTCAAGACAATCAGCCAATTAGTACGAGTTAGCTACACACATTACTGTGCTTCCACACCTCGCCTATCAACGTCGTAGTCTTCAACGGGCTTCATGGGAAAACTCATCTTGAGGGAGGCTTCCCGCTTAGATGCTTTCAGCGGTTATCCCGTCCGAACTTAGCTACCCGGCAATGCAACTGGCGTCACAACCGGTACACCAGAGGTTCGTCCACTCCGGTCCTCTCGTACTAGGAGCAGCTCCTCTCAATTTTCCTACGCCCACGGCAGATAGGGACCGAACTGTCTCACGACGTTCTAAACCCAGCTCGCGTACCACTTTAAATGGCGAACAGCCATACCCTTGGGACCTGCTTCAGCCCCAGGATGTGATGAGCCGACATCGAGGTGCCAAACACCGCCGTCGATATGAACTCTTGGGCGGTATCAGCCTGTTATCCCCGGAGTACCTTTTATCCGTTGAGCGATGGCCCTTCCATTCAGAACCACCGGATCACTAAGACCAACTTTCGTTCCTGCTCGAGCCGTCACTCTCGCAGTCAAGCACCCTTTTGCCTTTACACTCTTGGTACGATGTCCGACCGTACCGAGGGTACCTTTGTGCTCCTCCGTTACTCTTTGGGAGGAGACCGCCCCAGTCAAACTACCCATCATACACTGTCCTCAGCCAGGATTACTGGCCCAAGTTAGAACCTCAATAATAACAGGGTGGTATTTCAACGGCGGCTCCATGCGAACTGGCGTCCGCACTTCATAGCCTCCCACCTATCCTACACAGTCATCATCAAAGTCCAGTGCAAAACTATAGTAAAGGTTCACGGGGTCTTTCCGTCTAGCCGCGGGTACACTGCATCTTCACAGCGATTTCAATTTCACTGAGTCTCGGGTGGAGACAGTGTGGCCATCGTTACGCCATTCGTGCAGGTCGGAACTTACCCGACAAGGAATTTCGCTACCTTAGGACCGTTATAGTTACGGCCGCCGTTTACCGGGGCTTCGATCAAGAGCTTCTCCGAAGATAACCCCATCAATTAACCTTCCGGCACCGGGCAGGCGTCACACCCTATACGTCTTCTTACGAATTTGCAGAGTGCTGTGTTTTTAATAAACAGTCGCAGCCACCTGGTCTCTGCGGCCCTCTTCAGCTCATTAAGCATGTCAATTCACCAAAAAGGGCGTACCTTCTCCCGAAGTTACGGTACCATTTTGCCTAGTTCCTTCACCCGAGTTCTCTCAAGCGCCTTAGTATTCTCTACTTGTCCACCTGTGTCGGTTTGCGGTACGGTTCTCTGTAAGTTATGGCTAGCGGCTTTTCCTGGAAGCTTGGCATCAATGACTTCTCCGCACACCGTAGTGTCAGAACCACTTCGCACCTCAGCCTTAACAAGGGGCCGGATTTGCCTAACCCCTCAGCCTACATGCAAGTACCAGGACAACCATCGCCCGGCTCACCTAGCCTTCTTCGTCCCCGCTTCACCACTTACAAAAAGTCCAGGAATATTAACCTGGTTCCCATCAGCTACGCATTTCTGCCTCACCTTAGGGGCCGACTCACCCTGCTCCGATTAACGTCGTGCAGGAAACCTTAGACTTCCGGCGAGTGGGTTTTTCACCCACTTTATCGTTACTCATGTCAGCATTCGCACTTCTGATACCTCCAGCCCACCTCTCAGTGAACCTTCTTCAGCCTACAGAACGCTCCCCTACCACGTGCACTTAGTGCACATCCGCAGCTTCGGTGTATGGTTTTAGCCCCGTTACATCTTCCGCGCAGGCCGACTCGACCAGTGAGCTATTACGCTTTCTTTAAAGGGTGGCTGCTTCTAAGCCAACCTCCTGGCTGTCTGTGCCTTCCCACATCGTTTCCCACTTAACCATAACTTTGGGACCTTAGCCGACGGTCTGGG